>CAYSHY010000064.1:0-21458 GCA_964430955.1 uncultured Puniceicoccaceae bacterium
ACGGTTTGCTAAACCGTCGTAGTGGTTATACCGCTACCGCGGGTTCGAATCCCGCTCTCTCCGCCATTCTTTTGTCCGATTTTGAAGCTGTTCAACTTGTGGTTTAGGATAAGCTACGGTTAACCTTCAATGTACTCCTACCGCCCCGGCCGCTTTGTCTCATTTGTCCATCGTGCTGCAACGGTAGTCATCACTGCCGCTTGCCTTTGGCCCGGCTTTGCATTTGCGCAGTTTGTTGTTCCCACGCCAATCGCTCCGGATCTAATAGATAAACCGCCTTATTCCTATAACGGCGCAGTGAGTGTGAGAACGTTTATTTTCGGAGGGAACGCCAGCGGATCATTGATCCAACCTCGCGTCTTCTTGACCGCTGCCCATGTGCTGTACAATGCGAATAATCTCAGCTGGTTCGAGGAGGTCACTTTTCGTCTGCGCCAGAACAACAACAAGCTACAGGATAATCCGGTTCTGGCGGCTGGGAGCTTTACGTTTACGAGTTATAGCTCTGCTGTTCAGCAGAGTAAGCCGGGGTTGATCCCATGGCACTTCAATCAGGACATCGGAGCGGTATTCACCACACACGACATTTCTGAGCATTATGGCTCTTTTGAGGTTATGACATCCGATGAGGCGCCACTGATACTTGGATTAGGGAAGAAGCTCGTGCTTGGGTATCCATTGGAGAGTGAGCATATCCCTCCAGAAAACATGTTCCTGTTGCATAAGCTTCAAGGTAGCTTTGAGTTCTCTTATTGGCTTAAGCATGCTGACGCTCAGTACAGAGCGACAGATCCCGACGGGAGACCCCATTCGACATTTGCAGCTCAAGGTTGGAGAAGTTATCCCGGCGCGAGCGGTGGCCCGATATATGTGCAGGATCCACTCGATGGGCGCTGGGTTCAGACTGGTGTTGTCATTACTGGAAGCGAGAGAGATGGCGAGGCTTTTGGCGTGGTGCGCGCGATAGACGAGAGCTCATATGAGTTTATCGAGAAGGCCTTGGAATCCTCCGGAGATTCCAGACCAGCTTGGATTCGTGAATTGAGGGCGGAGTCGGTGATTGGAGGAATCCGGATTGATTGGGATATGCGGGCCGAAACCGGACAATGGCAGATCTCTCGACGAGAGGGCGATGGTTGGATACTGGTTGCTACTGTTGCTGCAAGCGAAGCTTCGTTTATTGACTGGAGTGCGAGACCGGGCGTTTCTGCACGGTATCGCATTCGATTCAATGACGGGGCAAATTATGGCCCTTGGAGCCGTTCAGTAAGTGTTCTGGAATCCGGAGGGGCAGCTGAGATTGGGGGAGCGATAGGCGCGCCTGAGCTCCATTGGAGGAGTGGAGGTCACGCGCCCTTCTTTATTGATGAAAGTGGCGTCCGGAGCGCGATCCTCGGTTCAGAAGAACGTAGTTGGATATCGACCACAATCGAAGGACCAGGAGTCTTCTCGTTTAGCTGCTCTGTCTCATGTGAGCCTGGTGAGAAAGGAGATATTTATGATTCCTTCTCAGTATACCTGGATGGTAAACGAGTGCTTTTTATGGATGGGGAGCAAGGCCCCTTGGTTAGGGAAGTAGCCATTCCCGAAGGTGTGCACGAGATTTTGTTCCAGTATGCGAAGGATCTCTACGTTCAGGAAGGGGAGGACCTGGCGAGGGTTCATTGGGCGAATTACGTTCCATTAACTCCCTTGTCTCCGATTAATGGGAGCTACTCCTTGAGTGACGATGGTTGGCGCTATTCAAATTGGTTGGGAACTTTCTTCCAGAGCGGAGATTCCTGGATTTTCCGGCCGGAATTGGGGTGGATGTTCGCTATGGGAGATGGAGGAGGAGGCGCGTACCTTTATCTGGTGGGCGCGGAAATGGGATGGATATGGACTTCTGCCGCAGCTTATCCGTGGGTCTATTCCTTTACGCACCGCCGGTGGCTTGTCTACCTGGAGGAACCATCCCAGGGGTGGTACAGCCAATGAAGCATGGGCCTTACTTGTAAATAAAGAGTGGAAGGACAAACAAGAGTGCTAAAAAGACAACCAGCACAAATGCCAGGAATGCGATACAGCCGGCCTTCTGGCCAAGTGTGATTGTACTGGGGGAGCTTCTATGTTCGACTTCTTGCTCCTGTTGGAGCCTGTCATCTTTAGTTGAGGGGACGGGATTTTCCGTCCGCACTGAATGAGCTTCAGCAATTTGCGCATCCAGCCATGCGAGATGTTTCGCAACAAGTTCCCGCAGCTTATGTATCTCACCAAGATCCACAGGCCTCGATCATGAGTTGTATGCTCTGCACGTCAACGAGTAGGATAAAAGAAAACGCCCGGACGTGGGATGCCCGGGCGTTTGTCAAAAACTCAGGTGTGTCTTAGACGTAAGGAACTTCCTCGGGAATGATCTGAACCGAGCGATGCTTTGCGTCCCACTTTACTCTGCCATCTACCAGAGCAAAAAGTGTATGATCCCGGCCGATTCCGACATTACGACCTGGGTGGAAGCGTGTTCCGCGCTGACGAATCAAAATGTTACCGGCCAGAACTTGCTCAAGATCGTAGCGCTTCACGCCCAATCGCTTGGAGTGACTGTCGCGACCGTTCTTACTGGTGCCTTGTCCTTTCTTATGTGCCATTGTCTAAATCTCCTTTGATTAGGCCTTGATTTCCTCAACCCGAATTACGGAAAGCTCTTGGCGATGACCACGTGTGCGACGATAGCCCTTGCGGCGCTTCTTCTTGAAGACGCGGATCTTCTTTCCCCGCTTGTTCTCCAGGATCGTAACGCTTACAGAAGCGCCATCGACAAACGGAACGCCGAACTTGGCGTTCTCGCCCTCGCCAACGCGGACAACTTCACTTACCGTAATGGTGTCTCCAGCGCTGCTGTTAGGGTAGCGGTTTACAAAAAGGATATCTCCCTCTTGGACGGTAAACTGGCGTCCTTGGGTCTTGATCGTGGCTTTCATCAGGAAAAACGGCCAAGTAAAGAAAGCTACGCAAGGAATGCAAGCTCCTTTCTCGCTACTCCTTTAGAAGAATTTTAGAGCAATAAAAAGAGAGACTCCCCGAAGCAACCGATGTTTTCGCGTGGAGGCAATCGTATTTCCAGGGACAATGGGTTTTGCGCGCCTGGTAAATCAGTCCTGAGCTCGCCGTATCGCTTTGACCTCAATAATGGATGGGGAAAGAATGGTTTCAGCCTGAGCTCGAAGCGTTTTTTCGCTGCGATCGTTCACGAGGGCCACACTAAAAGTCCGTGGCGTCGTTATCATATGACTTTGCATTCCGGTGCGGCCAAACCCAAACACGGTCATTGACTCATCCATGAGTCGATAACTGTTCTGCTTCCAGCTTGAACGGTGATTTACCAGCAAGAGCGATCGCTCTGAAGATCCATCAAGAAAGGCAATCCAATCCCGCGATTGGTTTCCCTCACCGCTCTCAAAAGATTCTCGTAGTGTTCCCTTACTGCCATCTGATCGAAGCCATTTATCCTCATCCGGCTCAATACTGCCTCCAGGCGTCCCTTCGTAGAGAAACCAGAATGGATGAGAGGCTTTCAGCAGGGTGAACTGCGCGCGGTCAGGGTAAAAGTCCCACTGACCAGCCCATGCGCCATCCTTCGACTCCGAGTAAAGGGACGTTACGAGCGGACCTTCCCGTACAACCTCTGTTCGAGACAGAGTCTTTCCCGGGTGCATATAACCTTCCGGATACCCCGAATTTGGAATCCCACGGAACTCGCCTGCGGCGCCATTACCATAGGCAAAGCCAATCCAGTCGTTGCCGTCTTCGTCTACAAGGCTGGAGAACCCTGCGCCTGACAGATCATACCACCAAGTGGCTGTCGTATTCCGTATCCTGGCGGCAGGAACGCCTGCATCAAACGCCGGGTGCATTAGTTGCACATACTCGTCATGAGTCGTCGCTATGTTTCCACGAACCACCCGGTAAGTTCTTTCTTTCCGGCCTGCATCACCATCAACGAGAATTGCTATCCCGGTAACGTTCGCACTCAAAGGGAAGGCGGGAGTAGAGCCGAACAGCTGGAATGGCACATTATGTTTTAGGATCTCACCTTCAGGGGAGACTTCTTGGACAGCGATGGCTTCATACGGTGCGAAACCTGATTCTCCAGCACCGGCTATGGCTTCCAGCCAACAATTCTCAATGATGGTTTCATACACACGCCGATGGGATGTTGGGGTCTTTATAATGATCTCGATTGCCTCTACTACCGATTTGGATGGGAGTGTCTTCCCTAGGTTTTCAAATACCCACACTCTCGGATTATACCAACCCACGGATATGAGATCCAAATCACCATCGCCATCGAGATCGACAGGGACTGTTCCATCGTGATGGTCGATTCGCTCCCCGTAGCCACGATCAATCAGGTGGCGGCGCCATCGCTCTCCAGTCCCATCAGCGTTTTCAAAGAGATACATATTATTGACCTTTTTCGGTCCCCTGTGCTCTCCAACGACGATGTCTGGATCGCCATCACCGTCAAAGTCTCCGCTCCCCAGGCTGAACCCCATACCTGGCACATTGCCGATGACTTGCCGTGGCCAGCGGAATGCATCGATCGGGTAGGGGTTCCTATACACAAGAACATCAACCCCCAGCTCCAAGCCTATGGCTACGTCCAAAACGCCATCTCCATCGAAATCGTCCAAAGAGATGCGATCAGGGGTGTAGTGAGGTTCAAAGTCCAGAGGATCAGCACGTCCGAAAGCGCGGGCGACCCATACCCCATCCCGTTGTTCCAGCCAGCGGTTTCCCAAGACGATATCCTGATCCCCATCCTGATCTACGTCTGTAGCCGCGATTGCTTCATTGAGTGTAAAGGGAGCCAATTCTATCAGTTCCCAATGTTCTTCTGCTGGATTCTGAGGGATTACATATGCCTCGGTCTTGTCGTTTTTCCCATGCCACGATAGAACGAGGAGGCGTCGGCCTTTTGCATCAAGTAGTTCAGTTACTCCTTGTAGGAAATCTCCTTCCGCCTGATCCAGATTCCAGTGTAGTGTGAAGTTCCCTTCGCCATCATTCTCCGCCCACATGGGTTTTGTCCCCCATGGCTTTCCATCAAGTCCGAAAAGGTCGGTGTCGCCGTCTCGATCAAAGTCGCTATGCCAGTAGTAGTTTCCGAAGCCTTCTGCGATTTCGCGCCTTCGATACTGTAGGCGTCCAGTGGCTTCGTACCAGAAGCCACCGGCAATCAGGTCTGGCTGGGAGTCTCCGTTAAGATCTGCGGAATTGATGAAGACCGCGCGATACGGGAGTTCGTCATCAACAAGGTGACGTTTCCAGCCATCCACGGCCCGGTGATCGACTAACGTGTTTCTATACAAAGTGGTCGGCGCGGTTTCCCAATCATAGGAGCTCACCAGATCCAAATCACCGTCGTTATCGATATCTCCGATAGCAGCTGCGTATACAGGACCACTTTCAGCAAGGGTGGTTTGGTTAAATCTACCACCTCCGAAGTTGTAGAAGACGGTGATGCGGGACTCTGGATCATGGCGCGTGCCTGCTGCAAGAATGTCAATGTGGCCGTTGTGGTCCAGGTCCTCGGCAATCAGCGTGTGCGAGAAATCTACAATGCCCAACTCGTGAGCTGCCCATGCTCCTGGACCTCCGCGAGGGTTCTGTGTTGTGTACCAGACAACGGGAAATCCTTGATGCTCTGCATGGCATAGGATGAGGTTGTTCTTGCCGTCTCCATCCACGTCTGCGAACTGAACCCGTACGGAAAAATCCCGCCAGCGTTCACTGTCCTCAGGTTGAAGTTCACGCTGAAAGAATCTTGGATCAATGTCATAGCGGGGCCATTTGCCAATGCGCTCGCCGGTGTTCTCCAACCAGAACCCATTAAGAACCACATCGGGATCTCCGTCATCGTCTACATCTGCAACACCCATTCCCTCGCGCTCAGCAATTGGCTGTGTCGCTCGAGTGTATGCGCCATCCTCTTCCTGGTACCAAATTACCAGTTCTTTCTTTAGCCGCGATACGACATCAAAGCGACCGTCTCCATCCATGTCATGGATGTCGAGATCCTTGATCTCACTATTCTCACCGGAGAGTCCGAAATGATGCTCTTTCCAGTTACTTCCGTCACCATCGTTCTCATACCACCAGAGGTCGGCTACAAAATCGTTACCTACGGCCGCGAGGAGGTCCGGGTCGCCGTCTGAGTCCATATCGTGAGCAAGAATCATGTCGCCGAAGAAGGCGCGCTTATCCACTACAACTGTAGGCGCCCAATCCGGGTAACGATACCAGATGATTTTTCCATCGGCGATCTTCCCGCGCTGGGAGCCCCACACATGTATGACGACATCACTAAACCCGTCTCCATCTACATCGGCAATGGTTGCGCGACCGCCGAGATCGGAAGAGATAACTTCGCTCTCGAAATTTGTATCGGCCGTCAGGGCAAGTGGAAGGAATAGCAGAGCAAGGGGCAATATACGTGGAGTCATTTCTTGCAGGGGTAATGGGGGGCAAGATGAACTGCTGGTCAGCCTTAAAATGACGCATATTTGCTGGACTGTCGAGAACGTGTTCTTTCCAGATCGTTGCCTCGCGCTGACATTTCAGTTTGCCATCAGGGCGTTTCTAGTATTCTTCAGCCATAATGCGTTTTGGAATTTCCAGCTTCGCCTTTGCCTGGTCGATAGGCGTGCCGGGGTATCCGCTTTCGAATCCGATGGGGGTTCATGATCTGCTGTCGGAAATTGCTCGTCTCGGTGCAGAGACAGTTCAATTTGGGGACAACCTGCCCCTTCACCGGTTGAGCACGGATGAGCGTCGCAAGGTAAGGGAACATGCGCAGGAGCTTGGGCTTTCGATCGAAGTGGGCGCCCGGGGCCTTACGGCGCAGAATCTCGAAACATATATCCAGATCGCTGAAGAGATGGGCTCACCGATCCTACGGTTCGTCATCGACCAAAATGGATATGAGCCAAGCATGGACGAGGTGGAATCGGAGATCCGTCGAGTCTTGTCGCGGCTATCCGACGTGGGCATTCGGCTGGCAATAGAGAATCATGATCGCTTTCCAGTCTCGGTGTATGTGAGTCTGCTCGAATCACTTGGCTCAGATCATGTGGGGATCTGCCTGGATACCGTGAATAGCTTTGGAGCAGGTCAGGACTATGAAACGGTTCTGGGGGCTTTGGCTCCGTATACGATAAATTTGCACGTGAAGGACTTTGTGATCAATCGGGTCCCTCACCAAATGGGCTTTATAGTTAGTGGCGCCCCAGCTGGAGTGGGAATGCTGCCGATTGGCCAACTGCTGGAAGTGATGGACAATTTGGGACGCTGCCAAACCGCTGTTCTGGAAACCTGGCCCACATGGGAAGGATCCATAGAAGCGACAATATTGAAAGAACGCCAGTGGGCTGAGATCAGCTCACAGTACCTGCGAAAGGCGCTGGTCTGTAGCGCCAACAACTCAAAACATTGGGAATAGAGGATTATTTTAAATGGCTAAGAAAGTCGGAATACTAGGCGCCGGTGGAAAAATGGGTTGCCGTATCATGGACAACCTCAAAGGAAATGCGACCTATCAGGTTCTTCCCGTAGAGGTAGATTCAGATCGATGGCCTGTCATAGCGGATCGCGGATTTCGTCAGATTTCACTTGATGATATGCTTCAGGAGGCAGACTTCATCGTTCTTGCGATTCCTGACCGGCTGATTGGGAAGGTCACCAAGCAACTGATTCCCCGAATGCGACCGGGAACAACTGTCGTGAGCTTGGATCCGGCTGCCGCATATGCGAACGTGATACCAGTGCGGGGCGACCTGAATTATTTCGTGTGTCATCCCTGCCATCCTCCAATCTTTCATGGCGAGCTATCGGATGAAGCACAGACTGATTGGTTTGGTGGCAAAGCAGCCCGACAGAGTGTGGTCTGTGCGCTTCATCATGGCGCTGAAGAGGCATACGCTGAGGGAGAGCACTTGGCCGCGGCGATGTTCAAGCCGATCCTACGGATGCATCGCATTACTGTCGAACAGATGGCGATCCTTGAACCCGCTGTAGTCGAAACGACGACGTCCAGTTTCATCCTGGCGTGCAAGGAAGCAATGGACTTGGCCATTAGCCTTGGGATTCCTGAACAAGCCGCAAAGGATTTTGTGCTCGGCCATATCCAGATACAGCTGGCTGTCATTTTTGGTTATGCAGATTTCCCGTTCTCGGATGGCGCCAAGCTCGCAATCAAAAACGCACAGACAAAGCTCCTGAAGGAGGATTGGAAAAAGGAAATCACCGATCTGAATCGAGTCCGGGCAAGCGTAGCTGCCATTGTGGAAGCAAGTGAAGCGCAGTGAGAACGCTCCGACAGCAAAGTTGAAAGTCATGAATTCAGTGAACAGCGACACGACCAGAATGCGCCTGCAAGCTGGATCTGTTTCGCTGTTTTTTGACGTTACTTCGCTGTTTCTTCGAAAATTTGTGATCGGCTCCACAGAGGTGCTTCGAGGAGTATATCTGGCGGTAAGAGATCAGAACTGGGGAACACTGACACCTAACGTTCAAGTTACGTCTGTCGAAAACGGCGGAGATTCCTTTAGACTTGAGTTTGTAGCCACAGTGGGAGAGCCAGAACCGGTTTTCGAGTGGAAAGCATATGTAACCGGCACTCCGGATGGGGAGATTCGGTACGTGGCAACAGGAACGGCGCTTAAGGAGCTTCAGACAAATCGTGCTGGATTTTGCATTCTCCATCCTGCATCGGCCACTGGATTACCTTGCATTATCGAGCACTCTAATGGCTCGCTGGAGAAGACTTCCTTTCCAGACGAGATAATGCCCTCGCAGCCTTTCTTCGACGTTTCCTCTATCGTTTATGAGCCGACGGCAGATCTGGAAGTATCTGTTAGAATGTCAGATGAGGTTTTCGAAACCGAGGACCAAAGAAACTGGACAGATGCGTCTTTTAAAACTTACTGCCGACCTCTCTCAAGGCCTTTCCCTTATACTTTGAGGAAAGGAACGTCGTTCACTCAGGAGATTGTGGTTTCAGTTAAGCTCCATGGCGCCACAGTCGTGGACAGTGCAGTCCCCCGCAGCGAAGATTCCCTGTGTCTTGAGCTACGATCTGGTTATCGGCGTCCGGGGTTGGGCTTCCTCGCAATGGGAGACAAGCGGCTTTCATTCAGCGAGCTCGCGTGCCTTGACATGCTTACCCCGGACCACATTCGAGTGGATCTTGCCGGCTCCGTTGATGATCAAATGAAGAGGCTTGAGCAGGCCTTGGATGATGTCAGGCAGCTGGGATGCCGGATACTAGCAACGGTGGAACTGTCGGACCGATCTCAAGCAGAAGAGCTTGCGAGCGCTTTTAGCGCTTTGGACCTGGACGACCTAATAGATTGGCTTCCGCTGGATGCAGACTCTTCGGCTACACACGAAGACGTGTTCAGGGCTGTCTCGGCAGCGTGGGAAACGCATCGGCTCAATGGCAAAATCGGGGCGGGCGTTCGTGGTAACTTTGCTGAGTTCAATCGTATTAGGCCCGTTTTCGAAGGCGTCGATTTCGTTGTGTGCTCAATTTGCCCGCAGGTTCACGCATTTGATCCTCTATCGATCGTTGAGACACTAAGTATACAGCCATTGGTTGTTCGGCAGATGCAGAAACTGGCGACTGTTCCCGTCTATGCATCGGTGGTATCGTTTGTTCAGCTTTTCAATCCCGTAGCGACTGCGGAAACTGGCGAACCACATCCGGACCCAAGGTTACATACAAAGTTTGGAGCAGCCTGGACCCTAGGATCCTTAGCCGCCTTTACTGAGGGAGGCGCAAGTGTGGTCACAATGCATGCCGCCACGGGTCCGCATGGCGTTGTTGCTTCAGATAACCCGACGGGTAGTCCTCTTTTCAGGCTCTTTCAGGAACTCGCATTATATCCTTCCCGCGAGTGGAGCGTTTTGTATGACTCGGGTGAAACCGTTCCTTGTGGAATAGCAATCCATGGAGAAGACCGGGGCATTGCATTCATTGGCAATCTCTCAGATAGGGAGAGAAGCGTGGAGATTCCGGGCAGTTTCGGTAGGCCGGTCGAGCGAAAGACCCTCGTTGGCGACGATGATGGCAGAGCTCTCGGGGAGTTGCTTCCTCCATGGTCGGTCACCCGCATTGAGTTTAGGTCATGAAGAATCTGCGATTTGCTATTTTTGGCGCCGGCTTTTGGGCGCAGTTTCAACTGGCTGCCTGGAGGGAGCTGGAGGGTGTTAAATGCGTCGCCGTTTACAATCGGACCCGTTCTAAAGCCGAGAGTTTTGCCAGACGATTTGGAATCGAATATGTCTACGATGATCCACGTAAGCTGTTGGAGGAGGTCGATGTGGACTTCGTGGATATCATTACGGACGTTTCGACTCATAGCATGCTAACGAGCCTGGCAGCGGACTTTGGTCGCGACGTGATTTGCCAGAAGCCCATGGCGGAGACTTATGAAGATGCGGTCGGCATGCTTCATCGTTGTAATGCCGCGGGGGTGAAACTCTTTATTCACGAGAACTTTCGTTGGCAGAGCACCATTCGCGAGCTGCGCCGCGTTCTTGAAGACGGCTCCATCGGGAAAGTTTTCCGTGCTGGCATCGACATGATTTCCGGATTTCCCGTATTCGAAAATCAGCCCTTCCTGCGGGAGTTGGAGCAGTTCATTATAACGGATCTCGGAAGTCATACGATAGACGTTGCTCGGTTTCTGTTTGGAGAGGCGTCAGACATCACTTGTTGGACGGGCAGCATTCACGAGGACATCAAGGGGGAGGATCACGCAACAATCGTCATGCGCATGGGGGCTACAGAGATCCCGGTAATTATCCGCATGGCGTATGCGGAGAACTACCTGGAGCGTGAGTGCTTTCCACAGACACTATTCTTTATTGAAGGCTCAAAGGGGACGGTTGAGGTAGCTCCCGATTATCAACTGCGCCTGACAACGGAACGTGGAACACATATTTGGAAAGCGCCTCCTCCGTACTTTGATTGGGCCGATCCTCGCTATGCCGTAGTCCATTCAAGTATAGTTCCATGCAACGCCGATATACTCAAGGGACTAAGGGGAGCGGGCGAGGCCGAAACAACGGGGGGCGACAATTTACGCACGGTGCAGCTTGTTCATGCCGCCTATGCATCTGCTGCTAACCGACAAACGATCAAAATCAAATAAACACTACTCAGAGTACAATGCTCCTTGGAAAAATACCCACTAAGACACGCATCTTCTTACCCATCCTGCTGGTTCTTGGGCTCTTCGGGGGATGCTCCCGAAGCAATGAACCTACGATTGGAGTCAGCTTTGATACCTTGCAGGCAGAATTTTGGGTCGAATCATTCGAGATTCTCCAGTCAGCGCTCAAGGATGATGGCTTCAACCCTCACACTGCGGTTGCCGACAACGATGAAAACCGGCAGCTCCAGCAGATTCGGAATTTTGTTGTGCGTGGAGTGGATGGGATAATCGTTGCGCCAAAGAACGATCAGGCGATCGTGCCGGCAATTCGGTTGGCTAATGAAGAGAACATTCCAATTGTTATTTATAATCGGCCTCCCGCTCAGGTGGAGGGTATAAATGCAATTACGGTAGTTGCCGACAATTTCCAAATCGCACGTGATACGGTGTCCCATTTAGTTGAAATTGCGCGCGAGCGGGGCGGGCGTCACAAGGCATTGATCCTCGTTGGAGACTTGGGAGATCAGAACTCTATCGAGCGCTTGAGGGGATTCGACACAGCGCTGGAGGGCAATGAGGATATCATTGAGGTTGTTGCTCGCGTTCCGACAGAGTGGAATCAGGAAAAGGCAAGGTCCGGGATAATCAATGCGCTGCAGATCAATCCGGACATAAGCTTTATCTTCACTTCCTCTGACTTCTTGCTCCCTTCCATTGTCGCTGCCCTTAAATCCCGGGATAAGTATCATCCAGTCGGTCATCCCGATCATGTAATTCTCGGTGGATTTGACGGAGACCCCACTGCCTACGGTCTTCTTCGGGACGGCTACATGGACGCGACAGGAGTCCAGGATCTATATTTTGAGGCACGTTCAGCTGTGAAAGCGATCGTCGACTTAAAGGCGGGTCGGGATGTTCCGTCGACAATTCTGGATCCGGGGTTCGTTATCCATCAGAATAATCTGGATGAGATGAAGAGCCGAATGTGGGGAGCGACCGTTTACGAGAATGCTCAACGCTAAAGTTCAGGCTCCTTTGTAACCCATCGCGACTACATGCCTTCCTTATTTCGGCGCATTCTGTTTTCAGAATACCTTGTTCTCTGGCTTTGTGCGGTCTATTTCTTTATCGCTGCAGTATCGATACCCGGTTTTGCATCAGGAAGAAATCTCTTGGAGATCCTCTCTGTGATGTTGCCTTTGCTTCTACTGGCGACAGGTCAAACATTGGTTGTTATCACTGCGGGCATAGACCTTTCGATTATGTCTGTGGTCGCGCTCAGTGGAGTCCTTGGAGCAATGATAATGAGCAGCGACGGAGGCTACCTGGCAGGATCCAGCGTGGCGCTGCCTATCGGGTTGCTGGGGATGTTGGTCGTTGGAGGGTTCAGCGGCGCGTTCAATGGCGTCTGCGTCGCCTTGTTCAGGATGCCAGCATTCATCGTGACACTCGTGACGATGATGTTGGCAGGTGGCCTTGCCGTTTGGATCACGCAGTCAAAGACCTATTACATGCTGCCTGATCTCTATTTACAGATTGGGAAGAGCCTTCCGATAGCCTCTATATTGACACTGATTATCGTGTGCTTCGCCCACGTGATCCTCTCTAGGAGCGCCTTCGGGGTGTGGATCTACGCCATTGGCCAAAATCCTGAGGCTGCTCGCGTTTCTGGAGTGCCGGTAAGACGCCTTCTTGTCAGCGTGTACGTCGTTAGCGGATTATGCGCGGTGTGCGCCGCGGTTCTGCTGACGGGCCGGCTTGAGTCAGCATCGCCCGTGCTGGGAAAGCGTATGCTCCTGGATGTGGTTGGTGCTACCGTTATTGGTGGGACCAGTCTTTATGGGGGCTCAGGGAAGATCTCATGGTCTGTCTTTGGTGTTCTGTTTTTGTCTCTTGTCGACAACAGCTTGAATCTGCTGGGCGCCTCATTCGCTATATCCACAGTAGCCAAGGGGGGCGTTATACTTGTTGCCGCTGTGGTTGATGCGCTCAAGAGGAGGGAGAAGAATGCCAGAGCCTAACAAACAGGGGGCTCCGCTATTGGAACTGGACCAGGTGCAGAAGTCCTTTGGTGGAACGCATGCCCTCAAGGGAGTTTCACTGAAGATTCACTGTGGCGAGGCGCTTGGCCTGGCAGGTGAAAACGGAGCTGGAAAATCAACCCTCTTGAATATTTTGGGTGGGGTGCATGAACCAACATTTGGTTCGATTCGTTGGGAGGGGCGTCTCTATCAGCCAAGCTCGCCACGCGAGGCTGACAAAGCGGGACTCGCGTTCATTCATCAAGAACTCAATCTATTTCCCAATCTTACGATCGCCGAGAACATTCTTGCTCCTCGAATGCCAGTGCGATCGATCGGGGGCTTGCGCATCATCGACAAGCAGCGTGCATACCATGACGCAAACGAGGCGCTTGAGCAGGTAGGTTTAAAACGGCATCCGTCCACTCCCGTCGCGCAACTGTCAGCGGGGGAACGACAGATGGTGGAAATAGCAAAGGCGATTCGTCAGGAAGCAAAGCTGATTCTCTTTGATGAGCCTACAACATCGCTGTCTCACCGAGAGAAGGACTGTCTGTTCACATTGATCGGCGAGCTTAGATCGAGGGGAATTGCAATGATTTACATATCTCATGCTTTGGGAGATCTCTTCCAATTGTGCGACCGAATTGCTGTGCTTCGAGACGGCGCCTTGGTGGGAGAGGGTAGTGTTGCTGAATTATCCCAAAGGAAGCTGGTTTCGATGATGATCGGCCGGGACCAGTCGCAGGCGTTTCCGAATCGATCTGCAAAGGCCACTACGCGTGTAATTCTATCGGCTCGTGACTTCCGGAGTGCGCGCATGCCATTTCCTTTGTCACTGGTGCTCAGGCAAGGGGAGGTTGTCGGACTAGCTGGATTGATGGGGGCCGGCCGTAGTGAGCTTTTGCGCGCGCTTTTCGGATTGGATAAGCCTCTTCAGGGTAGTCTGATCTGTGACGGAGAAGATGTCACCAAGGCGCCGCCACGTTCCAGAATCAAGAGCGGTATGGCGATGCTTACCGAGTCGCGACGGGACGACGGGCTCTTCCTTCCAGCGAGCATCTCAGCAAACATGCTTATGCCTTCACTGAAGCAGGTTTCACGGACGCCTCTACAGTTTCTGCGGCGAGGTGCTCTCAATCGTTTGGCGGAAGATACAAGCAAGCAGATAACGCTGGATCGGTCAGCAAGATTAGAGCAGCCTGTAGAACAGCTCAGCGGTGGAAATCAACAAAAGGTCATTATGGGGCGTTGGCTTCTGCGGCGCCCGCGAGTTTTCCTGATGGATGAACCGACACGTGGAGTGGATGTGGGCGCCAAGTTCGAGATCTATACCTTGATTGACCAACTGGCGGCGAGTGGCGCCGCTGTATTGGTGGCGTCATCGGAGATCGACGAACTGATGGGGATTTGCTCGAGAATCCTGGTAATGCGTAAGGGCGCAGTTGTGAAGGAATTCCAACAGCCCGATTTCAACAACGAGGCCATCCTCGAAGCTGCAATAATGGGATGAGTATCCGTACGATTGATTTCATACTGCGTCACTCCGCAATTATTCTACTGGTCCTTGCTGTAATCACGTTTGGCTTGGGGGCGCCCGAATTTCTTGAGCTCCGAAACTTACTGGAGATTATCACGCAGTCGTCTTCCTTGATAATCCTTGCCACAGGTATGACCTTTGCCCTCCTCGTGGCGGGCGTGGATCTTTCTGTAGGGAGTATAATGTATGTTGGCGCTGCAATTGCCGCGACGTTGATTCTAAATGGCGTTCCAGCTTGGATCGCCTTACCAGCATTTCTTGTCGCGGGAGCGTTATTTGGCGCATTGAATGCGCTATTTGTCGCGAGACTGGCGATCATGCCGTTCATCGTCACACTGGCCATGCTCTTCATTGGGCGAGGCGTTGGGCACTTGATCACAAACACGAGGGCAATGAATCTGCCTGAGAGTTTTCTCAACATTGGATCCAGAACCGTTCTTGGACTTCCCATACCGGTTCTCGTTGCCCTTGGTGTGGTTGCCACAGCGCAGATAACCCTTGGGTATACGAACCTCGGGAAAGGCATATACGCGGTAGGATTCGACCAAGAGATGGCTAGAAAGGCCGGCTATCGCCCGCAGTGGATTATCGCGTTTTGTTACCTGGTGTCTGGCGTCTGTGCCGGGGTAGCGGGCATTGTGTCATTGGCGCAACTGGGTACGGTGGCGCCGAACTTTGGCTTTGAACGGGAATTCATGGCAATTGCTGCTGCGGTGATTGGCGGGGCAAGTTTGTTCGGCGGTATCGGAAAGGTGTTTCCAGGAGCAATCGTCGGCGCGCTGCTTTTGCAGGCAACTGAGAGCGGATTGGTTGCGGTCAATGTTGATCCATATCTTTATCCTATTGTCTACGCAGCGATCATATTCCTAGCTGTTGGCCTTGATTCTTTACGTAGGCATTTTGATGTCCAAGCTCGGGTTTTAAACACAAACGCTTGATGTCCGACTATTTTGAAAAAAGCCCAACCCTTCAGCGAAAACCGCTCTTGAAGGATGCCGCATACGAATCCATCAAGGAACAGATTCTAAGAGAGGAACTGGCGCCCGGCGCATTTCTCTCTGAGCGAAAGCTTGCTCAAGCATTACAGATAGGTTTGACCCCGGTCCGTCACGCACTCCAGCGACTGGCAGACGAGGGTTTTCTCAAAATTTCCCCTCGCCAGGGCGCTTACGTGACGGACATGTCGGTCGATGAAGTTCTCGACATTTACGAGATTCGCAAAGTGTTAGAATCCTTTGTGGTGAGCAAGATATCTGGGAGGCTCTCACGTGCGGAACTCGATCGTCTGAAGCAGAATCTTGAAGAGCAGAGGAAAGCGTGTGAGCGGAACGAAGTGGAAAACACCGTGGCTCTGGACATGGAATTTCATTACCTGCTATGTAAGTACTCCGGGAACTCGGAGATACAGCGCGTAATGCAGAGGCTGCGGGACAAGGTTTATCGAATTATTGTAAGAAGCGTCCGCTTGCAGCCTGAGCGAACGGCAGTAAGCGTCGAAGAACACAGCCGGATTCTGGATGCTCTTACTTCGGGCAATTCTGCAGTAGCTGTCGAGTGGATGGAGAAGCACATGGAGTTCGGTAAGCGCTTCGTTCTTCTTCGATAGCGTACGCTCCTCATTTGACAGTGTCTGGATTATGCTGTCACTAAAAGGTCGCGAATCCATTTCGACCCCGCCATGCGTTTCCTCTCCCTATTGTTCCTGATCCTGTGTGTTTCGCTATCCCCGGCCTCCGCGGGAAAGCTAAGAGATCAGCGACCAAATATCCTCTTAATCCTGGCAGATGACCATGGTGTCGGAGCCGTTGGCGCATACGGACCGTCACAAGTAGAGACCCCAAACATAGACAAGCTGGCGAGTCAGGGGTTACTTTTGGAAAGAGCTTTCTGTACAAACGCAGTTTGCTCGCCGGCACGAGCCTCACTACTTACTGGAAAGTATTCTCACCGCAACGGCGTGGTTCGCTTCAATACGCTTCTTGCAGATCAGACCATGCTACCGCGCGAGCTTGGCAAAGTAGGCTACCGAAGCGCGGTCATCGGCAAATGGCACCTTGGGGGCAATCCGGGAGATGTCGGTTTCGACCAGTGGGAAGTGATTGAGATCCAGGGAGATTACTTCGATCCTGAGTTCCGGACTCCCGAAGGATACCGTCGGCATCCGGGGCACGCTACAGATGTGATTACTTCTTTGGCGTTGGATTACTTGAGGGATTACAATGGCCGGGAGCCTTTCTTCCTGTGCATTCACCACAAGGCCCCGCACGACCCGTTTACCCCACGACCTGAAGATAAGGAAGTCTGGGAGGATCGCCCAGTAACGTTGCCGGCCAGCGCGCACGACAACTGGTCAAGACGAAGCTCGGCCGCCCAACGGGTGCACAATCGTACGCCTGGTCCGCTTTACAAGAAGAAGCTGGATCCCTCCGAGACATCCCCTGTCGCTGAAGAAACCTTGAAGCAACAGCTCCGGGACTATTTTGCGTGCGTGAGTGGACTCGATGGCAGTGTGGGCGCCATCCTCGCCGAACTGGATCGATTGGGACTATCCGAGAATACTCTTGTGATCTATACTTCCGATCACGGCATGATGACCGGCCAACATGGTTTGATTGATAAGCGAATGATGTATGAGGACTCAATTCGCATTCCCGTGATCATTCGTTGGCCTGGAGCCGTGTCGGAGGGAGCAAGGGATAATCATCTGATTCTTAACATCGATCTTGCTCCGACGCTGCTTGAGGTGGCTGGCGCCAAGATACCTGAGCAGATGCAGGGACGGTCCTTTGCGGCGCTCCTGAAGGGCGATTCCCTGCAGAAATGGCGGGATAGCTTTTACTACCGCTTTTATGGGCAAGAACCCTACAGGAGAATCCAATATCCGGCTCAAATCGGTGTTCGCACCGAGAAGTCGAAACTCATCTATTTCCCAGAGACAGGAGAGTTCGAGTTCTATGATCTTGAACGCGATCCCGATGAACGAACGAATGCTTACGATGATCCGGAGTTTGGTTCAACCATTGCGGAACTAAGACAGGAAATCACACGTCTGCGAAAAGAACTTGGTGACGAGGATCAGTTCGCCTGGGCCTGGACGGATCTGATCCTTCCGGGTGAACGTCCGACTGAGGACGCTTATACGCCCTGGCCGTTTGGAGCTACGGAGAAATGAATCAGGCCCCCTTGGGAGTTGAACCTTCCGGGGCCTCACGAATCAAACTACTTCGCTTCTTCTCGAGGAAGGAAGCTTTCATAGTCTTCTACTGTCCCGTTATCGAGACAGCACTCAATGATCTGTCGACCCAATGGATCCAGATCCGCATCCAGATACTGCCTTACGCAATCTTTAAAGAAATTCGTCAGTATCTCAGCTCCCTTATCATAGGCTTCTTCACCAACCTCTGGTTGCGTATCGACTTGAAGAAACCAACGCGCCACTGCGCGTCCCTCAACCTGGAGTTGATGTAAAGTGTAACCCAGCAATGGACAACGCGCAGGCCTCAGCTGGTCCTTGCGAAACGGAGCGGGACCACGCCGCGCCAGATATTCGCGGGCTATCCACTGCGGCATAAAGCCCACCTCCCAAGCGCCAATGTGTTGATTGGGAGTCAATATGTTGCGTATCCGCGTACCTCTGCGGAACTGGTTAAGCAGCAAATTGGCCTGATCCACCATCCGTCCCGTAGCGAAGGGCCAGTAGGAACCGACGCCTTCGCTGGTCATCCCGCCTGTGTCGACAATGCTCGGATTCGCGAATCCTCTGGGCGAGGCCAATCGCCATAGCCAGGCAAGGGCCGGCGGCAATACATGAAATACTCCGAGTATTCCGTAGGAGGGCTTTTCCTTTGTGCAGGGAGGCGTGCGTACGCCGAAACTACGGATGTCTACCGTGACGGGGTTCTCAACGACGTCCGGTATAATGGAGCGTGGGATAACAACCCGGGGATTCGGGCAAGGTTTTCCGGGAGCGTCCTCAATGTGTTCCCAGATCATCGCCCGACTTCCCGGAACAGCGTCTATGCTCAGGAACAACAATGGTTCTGGCGGCTGTGCAGTTAGGCCTTCCAGGTGAATATCGATTCCGTAGCGTGTGATGTGATTGACGCGGACAAACCAGGCGGACTCAGCGTCTACAACTGTTAGCTTTCCGTCTGAGCCCTGAAGGGAAGGGTGACAGAGCGCCATATCATCGGTAACAGGCCGTAGTTTACAGCTTCGGGGAATCTCCAGCATTCGGCGCTCTCCCGTGACAATGTTTTCGCCGAGGAGCATCCGAGCATCCGGTTCCCGGTGTGCCTGTTCCAGCATTTCGCTCTTCCCGCCACCGCTTGCGCCTTCATGCATGATTGTGACTACGTTATCATATGGTGTGATGACCTGGACGGTGGAGCAGTGTGCGGTAACCCATCCCTCTTCCTCTCCCAGGCCAATCAGGAATCCATAGACACCCTTCTTTGCGCTCGGGCCCGGATACAGGTTATAGGAAAACAGTTCGTGCGTATCGTTGCAGCGGTTGTGCACGACCACCTGTTGCCCCTCGAAGTGCGTATGACGAAAAGTAGGAGCTACATAAATCACCGCTCTTGGATGGAAGGACTCTGTGATTTCTTGCTCACTGAGGATCCCTTGCAACATGGCCAGGCCGAGCGAGAAGAAGCCGGCATTGGCGGGAGCAATGACAATCGCGTCTTCACCCATCCCAGGTGAGCCGGCTACAAAGCCGAAGGTTGCGAGTTCCTGCCCCTTCAACCATTCGAAAGTTTCCTGCCGGACGGATTCAAAATCTTTGCCGAAGCGCTGCTTGTAGGTTTCTTTGTTGGTTGGCCTGTCATCTCCGATCAGCATGCAGTCGGGATCTCTGCGTCGCATGTATGGCTCAAGGTAATTGGCAGCGACGCCATTCCTCACTCTTGCTACGGTTGCCTCGACAACTCGGCCCTTGCCCGGCACATCATAGGCGACCTCATAATAGTCGCTGCCATTCCCGCCGCAGGCGACTTGGAAGAGGTCGCTGACGCTTCCAAATGTATGGACCTTCTTACAGTTTGATAGGATATCCGCGGCTTCGGCGGGAGGATTCAGTTTTTGCCAATTCATCGAGTCGATAGCTTATTCTGATTAGATAGGCTGCGGTCAGCCATTAATCGGCCGAATATGATCAAAGCCATCACGCGATGCAAGAACCGCTGGGAGCGATTCTCAGGCCGACTGCCTGGACGCTCTATTGGATGTTGCGTCCGTGGGGACTGAATAGATCCTGCTTTGGTCCAACCGGCACGATCCCGGTGGGATTGATCTCGTGGTGCGTGACGTAGTAGTGCCTCTTAATATGGTCGAAGTTAACCGTTTCGGCGACACCCGGAATTTGATACATATCACGCAGGTAGCCGTAGAGATTTGGATACTCCGAGATCTTCCGGTAATTGCACTTGAAGTGGCCGTGATAAACCGGGTCAAATCGAACCAGCGTCACAAATAGTCTCCAATCGGTTTCGACAGGATCATCGCCAAACAGATATCTGCTCCGCGCGAGACGCTCTTCCAGTTGATCCAAGGTCATGAACAACTCGTTTACCGCCTGTTCATAGGCCGTTTGACTGGTTGCGAAGCCCGCCTTGTACACCCCATCGTTTACGCGCTCGTAAATCTCTTCATTCAGCTTGTCGATTTCTGGCAGTAGGGCAGGAGGAGTCAGATTTAGACGGACGTTCGTGAAGGCGTCGAACGCACGATCAAGTATACGCATCAAGTCATCATCTGAATTACTGACAATTTGCTTGGTGGCGGTATCCCAAAGCACAGGAACCGTTACTCTTCCGGTGAAATCTGGATCGGTCGCCAGGTAAGCCTCTTTGAGGAATTTGAAGCAGTTTACCGGATCGAGTCCGTGATCCTGGCCTTCAGTGAATCGCCATCCTTCGTCGTCGGTGCGAATCGGATCAACAACAGTCATACCGATAATGGATTCCAGCTTCTTGAGCTTCCGTAGTATTATGATCCGATGTGCCCATGGACACGCCAATGACACATAGAGATGATATCGCCCCGGTTCTGCCGGACTGCCATTTTCACCAACTTTTGTCACCCAGCCCCGGAAAGCGTCCTGTTGCCTGGTAAAGGATCCCTCAGCAGATTGTTCGTTTGGAAACTACGCCATACTTGAGCCTATTCAGGCACAGCTCTTACACAAGTTGGGCGAAGACCTTGGGGGCATCCAATCGATGTATCACTCGCTTTTCCGTTTGACTGGCATAAACTGAACATATGAACGCACAGGAAGAAGAGGTTCTGGTTTGTGAACGATGTGGTGCGCCCGGCGCATTCCTCGTTGCAGGTGAACCGATATGCATGAATTGCTATCAGGGGGCTGGCTCTTGTTGTGCAGAGTCTGAGATGGGTGACTGCAACGATTGATTTTCCTATTTCGGCTATCGGGAATGGACACAGGTTCACCAAAGCCAGACTGGAACGCGCGTATTGCGCAACGGGATGCGCCCAGAAAGAGGATGCATCTTATGTTTCAGGACTGGCGTAGCCCTTTATTCCTTCACTGGCGGTGGGATCCAAAGGTCATTGCTGCGAAGTTGCCACCAGGACTGCAGGTCGATACGTTTGGAGGATAGGAGGAATGTTTCGCTGACTAACCCGGAAATTTCATAAAAAAACATCGCGGTCAGGCTCAAGATGCTGATAATCAGC
>CAYSHY010000065.1:0-21388 GCA_964430955.1 uncultured Puniceicoccaceae bacterium
GCTCAGTGCGGGTAAACCAACAACAACAACATCATCATCAACAATGGCCCATCCCCCAAACTTTGGTGTAGACCCTGCACACTTTGCTGCGCAAAGTGGCGGTGAGAGAGGGATTCGAACCCCCGAGACCCTTGCGGGCCTAACGGTTTTCAAGACCGCCGCAATCGGCCACTCTGCCATCTCACCTTTGAATTGCAGCCCTACTCTGCGATTTCGCGTGTCGGAATCAAGCCCTCAATCCCTTGAAATTACCTCCGAACCGCTCTTTGCCTCATGTTCGCTCCGCCAAACGAAGCAGCTTCGAGGAAATCTGAAGTCCCGCCTTATCCGATGAGGCTTTGTCAATGGCAAGTCCAATCCGATTGCTATGACGCTTGAACTGGACGATCCCTCCAGCCCTATTAAATCCGTCAATATCCGACACAGTCAGGATCGGCCTCCCCTTGAGTTGGTTCATTATCTCATTCAAACGCCGTCGTTCACTATCGCTGACATAGAGGATATGGCATTTCGTAAAATCGTCACGGCGCGAAAACCTCCGAACAATAATGGGATGCTGGTTCTTGAACTCGCCCTGAATCACCTGGTCAAGGACTTCGCCGAAGGGATCGTCTCCCAAAACGCCGATAACGAACGGGGCATAAGGATCAATGAAGGCCTTGGGTGGCCATTCCACAAACGCCGAGAAATGGTAGAGGAAGACGGCCTTCATGTCGACCTCGTGTACCTCGTCGGCATGAACTTGCGCGGGCGTTAGCAGCGGACACGCAATTAAAACGACCAGGAAGCGTACGACTAAGAATCTTACTAGTGTCGCCATACAACAACCGCCGTGACATTACGCTCAACGAGAACTCGGCTGGTAACTGGATCCGACTCGGCGTGAGCCTCGTCCAGCAAATTGCGTCCGATAAGCGACAGTTCCACGTTACTTGAAAGCTGCCAAGAAATCTTTGCATCCAACTCAAAATACTCGGGAACGCGCCCACCTTCGCCAGAATATATCGGAAGCTCGTCGACGAACCGTAAGGCGGCCCATACGTTGAATCGGGGTGAAACCGTCCAGTTGGCGCGAAGAGAAAACTGATGATTTGGGTCGCTGCTTTCGGAGAGCGCCTGCGCGAAATCTACGGCGCCTTCCTTGACCTTCGTATCCTGTTGGAAGTAAGCGTACCCAAGCGAGAGACGCAGATTATCCAGGACGTTCCAGTCTGCCGAAGCTTCAACCCCATAAGATTCTGCCTCGACGTCGTTAGAAAAGCGCCAAGGAACGGCGCTACTATCAATGCTGCGAAGATCTGAATAATCGTGATAGAACACCGTTATTGCGCCGGCCAAATTTGAGTTCGGGTTTCCGCGCCAGCCCAGTTCAAATGCCTGGAGAATTTCCGAATCAAAATCAGGACCCCCCTCGACAAGGTAAGGCGCCGTTCCGGGGATATGAAAATCGGTATCAATTCGAGCTGGGGTTCGAGCCGCACGAGAGACGGCAGCCCACAGTGTGTGGTTTGGCTTAACTTGGTGCGAAAGACGAATCGTGGGCTGGTAGTCAAAGCCCGACTGATGGTGATGCTCAGTCTTGATTCCAAGAGTCATCCTCAGGTCATCACGTAACTGTATCGTATCCTGAATAAACAGTGCTCCAATGGAGAATGAGGCATTTGCCGGCAAGATTGCTGCCCCAGGATGATTCCTGATGTTCTCATCGATATATCGATAGTTCCCTCCCCAGGTGATTTCGTGATCCTGCAGATGGAACCGATGCTGAACCTCAAGATCCTGAGTCGTTACTCTATCCGCGAACTGCATTGGGCTATCTCTATCCGCATGATCTATATAGGCCTGGATGTAGAACTCTGAATCCTCCGAGATTGTATGTGTCCACCGTCCCACCAGATTGCCGCCTTCAAGGGTTGGTTGACCATATGGCAGTTCGGGGTACTTGCCTTCGTATACATCCCCCTGGATCGTGATCACATTATCATCCAAGGCAGTCCAATCAGCGCGAAAACCTCCCTGCCACAGGTAAAGACCATCAGTCGTACGGCCTCCGAGTGCGGCAAGGGAGTTCTCCCAGCTGTTGTACATCCCGTAAACCCTATAGTGAAGCCCGTCTCCAATCTTCCCTCCATAACGGGCGCCAACCAATGCCTCCTGGGTCTCTCCCACTCCAGCATACGCATGCACGCCCTGTGTTTCGGCAGCGGTCTTCGAGATTACATTAATAACGCCGTTCACTGCATTAGCGCCCCAAGTGGCCCCACCCGGTCCGCTAATCACTTCGATTCTATCCAGATCGGCAAGAAAGACCTGTTGGCTGTCCCAAAAAACGCCGGAAAAAACCGGCGAATAAATAGTCCGTCCATCGACCAGCACCAGGAGCTTGTTAGAGGTATTAGCGTCCGGCCTGAAGCCACGAGCGGTGATTGAGTATGCGTTTGCGGAACGCTGCGCAACATGGAGGTTAGGGGCCAATCGCAATAGATCGGGCAAGCTTGTATAAGCGGAATTGGCAATGACGTCTCCCCTAATCACATAAACCGCGCTTGCAGCGTGTCCGAGTGGTTGCGACGAGCGTGAAACCGACGTCACAGGAAGTTCAAACAACTCTTCAATGCTAAGCAGCTTCAGCTGCTCGATCGAAGTATCCGGATCCTGCGCACCCGCTTTGGCCGCGATCAAGCAAGATGCGCCGCAAAGCAAGGCGAATTTAAAATCATTTCTCCCGGGTCTAGATCTGCGCACTCCCGTTCCTTTGTATAGAGACGGTGCGTGCGGAGAACGGCGGAGGATGCGAGACGTTATGAGCGATAGCACTTGAACGTATTTAATTTACTTAATCATGCTGTGGACGTGGCTGGTTTCAATCCTAACGGAAGGAAAAGGACTATCCAATTGGTTATAATCCTTGATCCTCAGTTGGCGCTGCCGCTTTCAGCAGGGGTTCCATAACCTCGCGAAGCATGGTATAGTTACTACTCGCATCCAAAGCGAACATCTGACTAAAGGTGTTCAGGATCGCAAGTGCATTGGGACTTGCGTCCCCTTTTGTTGCCTCTGTCAACCGCCTTGCTAATCCGTTGTTGACCGTTTCAACATTCAAATAACTTTCCTCTAGTTCAGAGAGATCCAGTTCTGCAGGCTGCCCGTTAAGTTTCCGGATGTATTGAGCAACAAGGTGGAATCCGGCTACGCGCACCGCTGTTTCACTGGCGCTAGAAAAAGGAAGGTGGAATGCAGCCATTGGACGCAGGAACTCAAACCGCGGACATTGGCTGCTCGAGATCACGAGACCAAGCAGGGAAAACAAGGCGCTCTGCAGATCTGTTTCTTTCTCGAATGTGCGTGATTCAGTGACGACGCGTGCCTTTACCCGTTGAAAACTCAAATGCCCGGATGTTTGGCTGACTACTTCATGCATGCTGACAGCAGCAGGACAGTGACTAACGTCAGCCTCAGAGAGAGGACAGTTTAAACACTTGTTAAAGGCCAGCTCCGTCCATTTGGGTAGCTCTGTTGTATCCTTGCGAATGTGGTAGTGCGTAGCCTCGTCGAAAGAGAGGTCGAATACCCATTCCTCTCCGCTTTCCGTCTCGAGAGTGTAAACTACAGTGCGAGGCATATTGACAATGCAAGAGTCAGGACTTCGGCTTGAACTGCAGGATTAGATGGGGCTATCGCTGAATATTATCATCAGTGGAGCCCCCTCTGGAAATTACTCCTCTGGAATCGTGCGAGGACGATCCAGAACGACGGTGTCGAAGAGTCCTCCCTCCGCTGTAAAAGCTTCATAGAGCGAGCGTCCATCTGGAAACAAGGTCACTTGGAAAAGATGCCTGGTCGCTTCGGCATGTGCAAGATACCAGGCCTCCCCCGGCGCAGGAACACCACGCGTACGTACGCCCCACGCTCCATCGCCAAGGAAGACGATGCCGTTTTCATCATCCCGCTGGTTCTTGCGGATTGGGTGGGTTCGCTTGTAGTTGTGATGGTCATTCTCAAAAACGGCAGTAACGCCATACTTTTCGAAAACAGGCAGCCAGTTCTGCTGGATCCGTACAGCGCGAGGGGAATCACTGGGCAACTGTCCTTCGGAAGCCTTCGCTGTTCCGTATGCAGGGAAATGGTAAATCGGGAAGACAAATCTCTGATCTTTTCGGGCATCAAGCGCCTGCTCCAACCAATCGGTTTGAGGACCAATCACTGGCGTAGTATGCTCCGAGTCCAGCGCGATGATGCTAAGGTAGTCACGGAAGTCCAAAGCATAGAAAGACTTCCCTTCCGGCAGCTCAAAGAGTCCATAATAGTATGGCGCATCTTCGGGCTTCCGGCCTCCGCGGCGCACCTCGTGATTCCCAATCACGGCGATCAAGGGAATCAATCGATCATCGGATGTTCGAGCGTTGCGATACCATGACTGGATCCAGTCTATCCAACGGGTCGCCTCAACACCGTTGGCATATGCTAGATCACCACCAAGAAGTGCAAAGTCTGGATCTAGCTGGCCGGCCATCTTATTCATAGCGTCCGCCATCTGCCGGGAATGCATCATGTCTCCACCCGTCACAAAACGGATCGGTCGCGACAATTCCGCAGGCATTGTTCTGAAGCGAAGTGGTTTCATCCACGTCGGTATTTCTGCCGCTGGAAAGAACTCGTACTCCGAATCAGGCTGAAGTCCTTCAAGTTTCACTCGCCTCACTTGAAGCACCGAGGGAGCGAGCTGACTCTGCCGCCCAGTTCCGAGCTTCCATTCCTCTTCGCCAACGTGACGGTAGATGACTTGAGTTGGAGTATCTTCATAGAGATTAACCCAGTTCACTGTTATTGACGTGGCTGGATCATCGTTCCAAGTCAGGTAGGCGCCCACAAAATCCCAGGGTTCCGCCCGCAATTGGGAGCCGAACGATGGAAATACCAGAAGAAATGAGAGGGAAAGCAGAGTGCGGATAGTCATGTTACTTATCAGAATTATGTTCGGGGGGCAAAACGCCTAAATGGTAGTTGGGAAGGAATCAGGGGCAAGTCCATGCAATCATGCGGATTCTACTCCCTCTTCAATTACGCGCATCCTTCGCCAGCACTTGTGCAGCAGATACATCATCAAAATCGTCAGTCCCGTCATCATCGAGGCTCTCCCTATCCAGCCATAGATCCAGTATCCGATTGCAAAAAGGCACGAGTAAACGCCCACCGATCCCAGCACCATGCAAAGAATTCCAGTGGGCGCCGACCAACTCCTCCCGGTTATTTCGATCTGATCCCCCTCATCCGCAGCATCCATCAAGACTTTCCTCCATCCGGGTCCCCCGGGACGCACCTTCCGATAGAATGCACGAAGGATCGGCGCAGGGTCAGGGGACGTCATCAAGGTTACCGTTACCCATGCAACAGTGGTGATCGCGACCCCAAGTAGCATCTGTAACTCTGGCAGAATGGGTTCAAAGCCCAATAGCTGATGCACGATTTGAAAATATACTGCGACGATGAAGGAAACGACCATTCCTGTGATTTCGGTCCAAGCATTGATCCGCCACCAAAACCAACGGAGAATAAAGATGAGGCCGGTGCCGGCGCCGATCTGCAGGAGAATTTGAAAGACTTGGAGCGCATTGCTCATCAACAGCGAAAACAGCCCAGCGAAGATCATGAGCAACACCGTCGCCACACGACTCGCGAAAACGAGCTCCTTTTCCCCAGCGTCCGGGCGAATAAAGCGACTGTAGAAGTCGTTTACCAGATAGGAGGCGCCCCAGTTAAGCTGAGTAGAGACGGTAGACATGTACGCTGCAAGGAGCGAAGCCACAACTAGCCCCAGGAGCCCTACGGGCAGAAAAGAGAGCATGGCAGGATAGGCCAAATCGTCCCTTACAAACTGTGGATCAACATGAGGAAACGCCTTACGAAGATCGTCTACATCCGGGAATACAATCAAGGACGCCAAGGCGACGATAATCCAGGGCCATGGACGGAGAGCGTAGTGGGCAAAATTGAAGAACAAAGTTGCTTTCAAGGCTCCATTCTCGTCTCGTGCAGACAGCATTCGCTGGGCAATATAGCCGCCGCCGCCGGGCTCTGAACCTGGGTACCAGACGCTCCACCACTGAACAGCCAGTGGCAGTACCAGCAGCGTTACAAGGGTGCTTGTGTCGGAAAGCGGGGGCAGCAGATTAAGCTTACCTTCAAGGTTCGGATGCCCCATCAACTGTGTGAGGCCGCCCACTTCCGGCATGGAGACAACATAAATGGCCGCAGCGACGGCGCCGATCATTGCTACCCCAAATTGAACAAAATCAGTGAGAAGTATCCCTTTGAGACCACCGAGTGTGCTGTAGATCAGCGTGATTAGAGAGATGATGATCAGCGTCTGTCCAGCAGGCCAATGCAGCATGATCGCGCTGATCTTGATGAGCGCCAGCGATACAGTCGCAATGACCATTATGTTGAAGAAAAACCCCAGGTAAACGGCCCTGAACCCTCTCAGAAAAGCAGCAGACTTACCGCCATAGCGCATTTCATAGAACTCCAGATCGGTTACTGCCTCTAATCGGCGCCACAGTCTGGAGTAGATAAACACAGTCAGCATTCCGGTGAGAAGAAACGCCCACCATGCCCAGTTTCCGTAGACACCGCGCTGGCGGACCAGGTCAGCTACGAGATTGGGCGTATCGCAAGAGAACGTTGTCGCAACCATCGAAACACCGAGCAGCCACCAAGGCATGTTCCGATTGGAAAGAAAAAACTCTTTGATATTGCGGCCCGCAGTCCGTGACGCGTAGAGCCCGATGAGCAGGGAGAGAAGCAGAAATGCGACGAGAATTATCCAGTCAATGAGAGCTAGCTTCATAGGGGTAATCGCAAAGGTCGTTTGGTTGTAGCAGCGCTTACCCTAAGCCTCTGTCACACCGAACGGAAGCAATTAACGATTGAGCCCCACCGAAAAGGCTCGTCAGTGAGCTACTCCTGGCCTGGACCGTCAAACACGATGTAGCCGAAGCGGTTTGGCTGATGGAAGGATTTTTTCAATGTCGGAGACCATGCCCACAATTGGGGTTCCCGACCATCGCCCCAATAGTTGATCCTATAGAAATTGCCTCTCCACGTATCGCCCGGTTGGGGTGCAGGAACTCCAAGATCTGAGAACGGGAGGCGCACTTCCACCCACCAACCGGAATCCTTCTGTTCAGTATTTGGGACGCCGTCCATCCTCGCGGCAATCGTCATATTCTTGGCTGTCCAGCTCCAGTCTCCCTCAAACTTCTCCGACCACCCATCCGCGCCGAGCTTGTTCTCAATGATAGCATCAAAAATGACGCCTCTGGGGCTCCACTGCAGCTCGAAATAGCGGCTAAGGTCCCCTACTGTCAGAAACATCTCAACAACGTCTTCCTCCCAAAGGCGGCTATCACGCTCAAGCAACGTTGCGCGTATATCGAAATCGATGCATTCCCAGCCCAAATACAACGCTTGATCATCATACCAAAGACGCAGGCTAACGGGCTCATCCGTTGGTGGACGACTACCGTCCATGCGCGCAAAGTTATCGATCAGGATTGCCTGTCTCCAGACCGGTTCGTCAAGCCATCCATCGATGGCGACATCCCCGGCTAGTCTTGGGATTCGGATTGTGGGCAGAGGGGTGTTCAACATAGCGTGGCATCGATCACTCTCGCATAAGCCGATGGAATGCAAGACCGCCGCAACACATGCTATAAAAAATGAAGTGCGGAGCATCAAAGTCGGTTCCACACGGACAACTATCGGGCTATAATCGCGTCGGAGACGATTTTCTGGATAGCCATTCTTAAACGCGGAAACTCAATCGGCTTGGTAATATGGTCAATGAATCCAGCCTTGTAACACTCCTTCACGTCATCTTCCATTCCATAGCCACTAAGCGCGATCCCCTTTATATCGGGTTTTATCTCGCAAAGCTTGCGCATTAAATTGATGCCTGAGTCATCCGGCAGGCCAATATCCGACACCACCAGATCAAAGTCGTAACGATTGAAGTGGCTTAGTGCTTCCGAGGCGGTGGATGCGTGATAGGTTTCATAACCTGCTGCAGTGAGTAGTCGGCTGAAGATTCTTCCCGTATCCTCGTGGTCTTCCACAAGTAAGATACGAACAACACTCTTCTCATCTGACTGATTAGGCGCGTCGTCAGAACCGATCCTCGAATCCTCGCTCTTATCCTCGGCCAACTCGACCGGTAGCGTTACCGAAAATGTGGCTCCTCTCCCCTTTCCCGCAGACGCTGCGCAAATAGAACCACCGTGCAGATCTACAATCGCCTTGGCAATTGCGAGGCCCAAGCCCAAGCCGCCGTTTCGTCCCTGCGGATTGCTATGACTCGACTGTTCGAATGGTAAAAATATTCGATCGAGATCCTGTGACTCTACACCGCATCCCTCGTCGCGAATGCGGATAGTCAGTCGAGCTCCCTCTCGTATTGCGTCCACGCATATTATTCCACCTCCTGGGCTGAACTTAGAGGCATTCTTGAGCAGGTTCCAAAAGACCTGTTGCAGGCGCGGTCCGTCCCCGCGAATGAAGCATCCATCCGCCGCGGCAATATCGAGCCGAAGTTCCTGCGACTTAGCGTCGATTTCTCCAGAGACAATACGTGCAGAATCCTGGATCAACTGAACGACGGACAAACTGGTCTGATCGAGGTCAACGATCCCGCGGTTGATTCGAGTAAGGTCCAATAGGTCATCTATCAATCGACTCTGGATACCTGCATTGTGGCGAATCATCCGCAGATCCTCGCGTACATCGTCCGGCAACCTTGGGTCAGACTCGAGCGTCCCTGCGATGGCAAGCACAGGCGTTAAGGGCGTACGCAACTCGTGAGACAGCATGGCGAGGAATCTATCCTTCGCCTGATTTGCCTCGGTCAATGCGGTGGCGTGTTCCTCAACAGCAAGCTGGCTCAGTAGAGTCTGGATCATCAGTCCACCTTGGGCTGCGATCCATTCAAGAATTCTGAACTGATCCTCCGTCCAGTGGGCAGGGTCTGAACTACAAGCCACCAGCAGTCCATCCGGGCCCGCTTTCCGGTCTATGGGCGTTGCCAAGATGGAACGCACAGAACCGTTTGGACCAAAGGGCGCGGCAAGATCAGGCCTCCGTGAAAGATCGGAAACATAAGTAGTTCTGCTCTCACGAAGAACAATTTCTGCAATGGACCCCGCTATTGGCCAAGTCATCGGAAAGTCGACTCCTTCCAGCGATGTCGCCTGTGCCTGTACAACAAAATGATCCTCGTGTCGCTGAAGGAAGACAATCCTGCACGCCGGATCACCAACGATCTCCAATGCGCGTTCACTCAGCGCTTGTAGCATCTGTCTGATAGACTGTCCGTGTCTGAAGGAATGAAGGAGGCCTTCCAAAATTTCTTCACGACTGGCGAGACGTGCGTTCAAATCGACCAGCTCTTCATTTTGGCGTGCTACTTCTTCATTCTGCGCCTCAATTTCCTCGTTCTGCTCCGCCAACTCTTCAGCTTGAGCCTTGAGTTCTTCATTTTGCTGAGCCAGCTCCTCTGACTGAGCTTCCAGCTCGGCATTCTGAGCAGCAATCCGGTTGTTTCTTAGCTCCAGCGCCTCGCGGAACAGGATCATCAAGTGCACAACGACTGCTCCAACCAGTATATTGAAAAGTGTGCTCCAAACAAAAACCTCCTGGCTTAGATCTGCGACACCCTCGCCGGGAAGTAGCCACCATGCTTTGGCAACAGTCTTTGCGGCAAAGACCAGAGCCATGAACCATACCTGCCACCGACGCATCGACCAGACGCAAACAATAAGAGGCAGCACGTAGGTCACCGGGGTGACCAAGCTCGGAAACAGAAACAGTCGAATGCCCATCCACGCGACCAGCAGCAGCACAATAACCGTCGTAGACAGAAGTAAAGGTGGGCGCTTTATAGATTCGGGATGGGGCATCTCTTCTGATAAATGCAGGGTGCGACTTTATGCAGGTCCAACTCAGACGGAGCATAATCCGCCCTTCCAGTAATGATGAAACCGCCGGGAGCTAACTGTGCAACCAAACGTCGCCAAATTTTACGAGCGCTATCGGTTTGCAAGTAAATGGCCATGTTTCGCCAGAGGATCAAATCCCAAGGGCCGGGCTCAACTCGCTGCAAAAGATCAGCTTTCATCCAGCAAACCTGATCCCTGATCTCTCTAGAAATATGAACGCTTGTGTGCCCTCTCGCAAAATGGTCAAGCCAGCTTCCGTGTAATCCGCTCACCGAGTCTGCCGGGTAGCGTCCGATTCTTGCGAGGCGAATTGCGTCTGCGCGACAGTCAGTTCCAAGAAGGTAAGATGGACTCAGCAAGCCAGCCTGCTTCAACAGGATTGCTACCGAGTAAAGCTCTCGTCCGTCAGAACAGGCAGCGCTCCATACGCGTAAAGGAATCTCAGCATTTCTGAACTGAGGAAGGACGAGATCACGCAGGTGAGCAAAGACCGACGGGTCGCGACAGAAATCAGTTACTCCCAAGAGAGCTACTGTCAATGTTGGCGCAAGGAGCTCAGGCTTATCAGAAAGTCTCTCGTGCGCCTCCTCCAGACTCCTCACCTTTAGAAAGCGCATGCATGCCGGAATTCTACGGTTCAGAGCCTTTCCCCGATAGGCATCGAGGTTAAGGCCTGCCTTCGAAAACAAGAACCAGAAGAACTCATGGGCATCGACGTCGGAAGAAGATGCGACCACACGGCGCGGACGAGCTCGAACCTGGGACGGGACTGGAGGGGGATCATGCTTCACCCCATGAAAGAAAACACAGTCAGAGCCCATACGATCGATTAGGAGAACGGATTCCTCCATTAGTCAAAGACATTAAGCAAAGTAGCGTTAGTAAGAAAACAGGCGCACGTTGCCAGTTAAGAAGCTGCAACATGGGAGGACTCAATTCGCATCTGCCCCAAATGCAAGTTTGGGCAAGATTGAAACCCATCCGACATCTAGATGATGAGCGCGAAGAAGCCCGAGCCACCTATTAGTGGACTCGGGCTGGAATGCATTGGAGAGAATTGAAAGTTTAGGCGCGATCTAGACCACAGCCGAAAAAAGGACGCTGGTTTCAAGATGAATGTGACGTTGCAAGTCTTCATCCAACTCAGCCAATCCAGCAAACAGCGCACGATAGGTGTTACAGGCTTCGGGTGGCGGTTGATAGTTCCCTGTTAAGCTGCGAAACTGTTTCAACGCCTCGCCGGCGAACGTGTAATTGGATCGAATAGAGTCGATGGCGTTCTTGGCCTCCCCCACTTTGTCTGTCTCGTCCAGAGCCTTCAGCACTATTGGAAAAACAACCGTTTCCTCATTCTCAGTATAATGTGAAATTTGCTCTGCGAACACTGAGAAAGTCTGGAAGAGCTCGATCAGCGTGGGAGAGTGCCCTCCGTGCACCCTGGCCACTCGTTCACTCATTGCGTAAAGCCTAGGAAGTTCCTGCTTCAAGTATGCATGGTGGGTTTCCACAATATACTTCACCAGATTTGCAGGCTCTAACTCCGTTGCATTAAACGCGGTCGGCGCAGGGTCTTGCAGGGCCACTTCAATCGCAGCAACCACTTCGTCTAAATCCAAACCTTCTCGTACACATACCTGGCGAAGCGTACGGCTCCCCTGACAGCAGAAATCCAAGCCATAGGACTGGAATACTCTACTGAGGGACGGGTGCTCGGCGACAAGTTCGCCGACCCTGCAATCGGACACTGAGATGTTTTCCTTGGATGCTCCTGGCAGAAAGTGGCTCATTTCCCATATAGAATAGCATCGTCCGGAAAAGCCGCCTTGATTCAAATCAAGCCATTCAACCTAAACTGGATGTTGTAGTCCTCAATACCCTATCCAGCGTTGTGAAGCAGAAAGTCCTTCAGTAGCAGGGCGTGGTTTTCCTTTTCGTTACGGGATGCATACAAGAGGAAAACTGTATGACCTGAATGAGCTGCTTGTTCCAACAGCTTCAGCTGCTCATTTCCATTCATTTTGAGCTGCCAGAGTTCCCGAACGTACTCTCTACTGAACGATTCCCATTCATCGGGATTCTTGTGAAACCGGCGTCGAAGTTCTGTAGAAGGTGCAACATCCTTTAGCCACGCATCCAGTGCAGCATCTTCCTTACGAATCCCTCTTGGCCATAACCGATCGATCAGAAATCGCTTCCCTTCCTCAACCATATGGGAATCGTAGATGCGTTGGACGACTATCGGACCATCGCACGATTCAAAGTCTGCAAACTCATGAAGATAGCAGGGGGAACTGGCAAATCTCTGCGGAGATTCGTCAGGCCCAGTCGAAGATGAGTCCGACTTATTCATTACAGTAAAATGCAGGATCAGCTGTCGAATTCAACAGGTCCGTTCCTTCTGTAACCTGAATCGGTGATCCTTGTTGAGTTTGTCCGCGAGTGGCGTTTGCAGCCTTTACTGCCCTTGAGACGGTTGCGGCGTTTGGGACGCGCTCCGTGAACTGCTCCAAAGATACTTCAAGTACTCAGAGTTGGTCCCAAGGAGGAACGTCGACTGATTACCCAAATTGCGGGAATAACTTTCCAAGGTCCGAAAGAAAGCGTAGAACTCAGGATCAGCGCCAAAGGCCTCGCTGTAAATGCGGGTCGCTTCAGCATCAGCCTTTCCGCGTATGACTTCTGCAGTCCGCCTGGCTTCGGAGTTAATTTCAGCAAGTAACCGACGCGTTTCTCCATCGATTTCTGCCGCCAGGCCCTGACCTTCTGAACGAAATTGCTCAGCAATCCGCTGGCGTTCGGCAATCATCCGTTCGAACACCCGCTGCTCGACTTCCTCCACATAGTCGACTCGCTTAAGCCGTATATCGACCAGCTCTATACCATACTCGGGCATCTGCGAAGCAGCCTGCTTGTAGATGGCCCGGACCAACTCTTCGCGACCAGTCTGAACTCGCTGCAGCAAGATCTCTTCGTCTTCCTGGTCTGCCAGTTGTGCCCGCTCCAAATCTTCCTCTGTAACCGCCCAATCCTTTGATCGAACAATCTCCACCAAGTCGGTTGCAGAAATGTAGTCGCGAACCACTGAGTCCAGAATGTCATTGAGGCGGAGTGTCGCCCCACGCTCATTCTTTACACGCTGCAGAAACTTAAGGGGATCCACGATTCGCCAACGCGCGGTGGTATCTACGTAGATAAACTGCTCTCCGCGTGTGGGCACCTGATTTGGATCGCCATCCCAGGAAAGTAGACGCTTATCAAACTTAATGACCTCCTGTATAAATGGCGCCTTGAAATGGAGGCCAGGTTTGTCAATGGCGTCTCCCACGGGAGCGCCAAACTGAACAACGACAGCCTGCTCGGCTTCATCTATCGTATAAACCGAAGAGGAGATAACGACGACGGCGACACATGCGAGAATGCCAAGAAACAGAAGAAATCGGGTTGATGCGTTCATTATCGAGCAGGCTCCTGTGTGTTTGTGTTTACGCCCTGAATTAAGGGATCTCCCAAGTTCAGAAGCGGGAGGGGCGCGTGTTGAGCGCTTTCCATAATATAGACCTGTGACGCCAACGGAATGACCTGATCGACCATCTCGAGATACATGCGACGGCGGGTAACTTCCGGGGCATTCTGGTATTCAGCCAGAATTGCCTCAAAACGTGCAGCTTCACCTCGGGCGCGGTTTACCCGCTCCAAGGCGTAAGCTTCGGCTTCCGCAATCACCTGCTTGGCCTGCCCTTCTGCCCTGGGAATGACTTGGTTCCGTCGCTTTTCGGCCTCGTTGACGAAACGCTCTCGTTCCTGTTCCGCCTGGTTTACCTCATTAAACGCAGGCTTCACCGAATCCGGGGGCGTGACATCCTGCAGTTCCACAGTGCTGATATGGATGCCGAGATCGAAATGATCAAGAATCGTCTGCATCTCCTCCTTGCAGGCTGTGGAAACCTCGACACGTTTCTCCGTCAACACGTCACTCCCGAGACTATTGCCTACGATACGTCTCATAACAGCCTCCGAAGTATCACGAAGCGTTTTAACCGGATCGCGAGCGCGGTGGAGGAACTTGTCCGGATCGCTAATGAGAAACTGCACTACCCACTCCACATCGATCACCTTTAGGTCGCCAGTGAGCATCAGAGATTCATTTCGCAACGAAGGATCCTTCCGATATCCCGTGCGCCCAGACTCTGAGTGAGCCGTGCGAAAACCGAACTCTTCTTTAAGGATACGAGCAGTTGGAACCGCCACAACTTTATCGATTCCGTATGGTAACTTGAAGTGCAGCCCAGGAGGGCGCACTGCCACGACCTTACCAAACCGCTTAACCACGGCCTCCTCTTCAGGTTGAACCGTAAAGAAGCTTGTCAATGCGCCCAATGCAAGAAGGGCGACGATAGCGATGGCTATGATAGGACCCTTTAGCCTACGCCACGTATCGAAGATCTCTGAAGTATCGAAAGGATTATTGGAATGCTGCATAGGCGACCTTTGATTAATTACAATAGTCAGCATCACAAGACGGGAGGGAGCAAGGAATTATGGAAGCCAAAGACCGGCCGCCATTTAGCCGCCGTGCAAGTTATGAAGCTTGAAATGACATCAGTAACGGATATGTTTTAGGTCGTCGCTGATGGAAGAGGGGCCTATCGAAGGTCGGGCATTTCTGGATGTCCGCGCTCACCTTTGCAACGGGAACTACACCCGGAGCGTGTTGTTTGCGCGCATCGCATGGGCTGTTGCACAGCCACTCTTGAGAGTCATCCCTAGACAGCTGTCCGGGCTACGGAATGCAGTCTTGCGACTGATGGGAGCAAAAATAGGCCGACGGGTGAAGATATACCCATCGGCAAAGATCGCCTTCCCGTGGAATCTGGAGATCGGCGACGATAGCATCATCGGCTGGAACTGCACAATCTACTGCCTGGGTAAGGTACGCATCGGCGATAACTGCATCATTTCGCAGGGGGCACACCTGTGTGCCGGAAGCCATGACTACAGCCACCCTAATCTGCCTCTACTCACGCCACCGATCGAAATTGGCCCTCAATCGTGGATTTGTGCTGAAGCTTTCGTAGGCCCTGGAGTTTGCATTGGATACGGATGCATTGTCGGGGCTCGGTCGGTAATCGTAAAGAATCTGCCAGCACTGTCGATAGCAGCAGGTAATCCGGCCCGTGTGATCAAATCCCGTCAAGAAGCGTACTCGAGGACGTCAACCGTATGAGCAATGCTCCCACCATCATTTTTGTAAATCGCTACTACAAGCCAGACCTCTCTGCTACAGCGCAGATTCTCACGACGCTAACAGAGGGCCTTGCTGCGAGGGGTCACAGAGTCGTGGTGGTGACATCCCGTCAATTGTACGGCGACGCCTTAGCAAAGCTTCCTCATCGAGAGACCCTCTCAGGGGTTGATGTAATTCGGGTAAAGAGCACGCGTTTTGGGCGTAAGAACTTGGGGGGCAGACTCTTTGACTACCTAACATTCGGGCTGTCTGCGCAGAGGACAATTAAGACACTTGCGCAACCGGGCGATTGGGTCGTTGCCAAGACAGATCCTCCAAATCTTGCCTCGGCGCTGGATGGCGTCGTGAAGAAGCGAGGCGCAAAGCTCCTTGTCTGGTGTCAGGATCTTTTTCCAGAAGTTGCCGCCCCCATTACAAGCCAAGCAGAGAGACCACCGGCGTTCGTTCATTATCTCATGAAGGACCGGGACTTGGCATATAAGTCGGCCCAAGCCGTTATAACCATTAGTTCTGATATGCGGAACTATTTGGCGAATCGGGGCCTTCGACCGGAGGCGTTACCCATCATTCCCAACTGGTGCGTTCCCCCAGACATGGAGGCTGCCCCAGAGGGAGCAGACAATCTCCGCGAACAATGGGGCTTACAAGGCAAGTTTGTAATCGGCTATTCCGGCAATCTTGGACGAGTCCATGATTACGGAACCTTCGTCTCAGCGATGCAACACCTGAAGTTTGAACAGGATATTCGTTTCCTGTTCATAGGATCGGGCAGGCAGGAAGAGATGCAGCGCGAACTGCCAGAAGAAGTACGACGGCTGGCAGTCTTCAAACCCTATCAGCCACTGAGCCACTTGGCGCAGAGTCTCTCTACGCCAGATGTTCACCTGGTATCGCTACGTCCGTCACAGAGTCGCTTTGTTTACCCCAGCAAATTCTACGGAATCCTTGCGGTGGGAAAGCCGGTCCTCATGGTGGGAGACCCACAAAGCGCCATGGCGCAGGAAATTGTCGAACAAGGGATTGGAACCTGTGTTCAGGAAGGCGACGGCGCTGCCCTCGCACAAGAGATTTTGCGATTGCGCGACCATGCAACCCTAAGAGAAAGTATGGCCCGTAACGCACGCAATCGGCACGAAACTGCGTACACCTTTCAGCAACGGCTTGCTGATTGGGAACGTCTCCTAGCACTACCCTCTGTCAATGAAGAATCACTCATCTCTGCCAAACCGTCTCATTAAAGCGTGGCCTGCCGCACCCGTTGCGTTCCTGTGTTTCACGGCGCTGTCGGCACAGGAGAAGATGTCCAACCTGGGCTTCGACTTTTCGACCGGGGTTGTATACGACTCGAACGTAGATCTTCGCCCAGACGGTGAGGATGACTTCTATGCCCTTGCTCGGGTAGGCGCCAATTACTGGAGACGCGTCGGTGGACATCGACTGGGGGTGGACGCGCATGTCCAGCATGAAGAGTATGCGGAACTGTCGGAGCACTCTGATACGAATTTTGGCTTTGGCATTGTGTTCGATCCATCAATCGATCGTCAGGACGCGGACTTCACGTATGATCTGGATATCATTCTCAGGCAGGAGAACGTTGATGACGAAGCAGCCGGTCGCCGGGTGAACACCTTTACTTATGGCGCCAGTGGCAGCGTTCGCTATAACCCCAACCGACGCTGGTCTTTAAGTGGACAAACGTCCTACAGAAACACAGACAGCGACGGAGCGGGCTTGCTGGACCGTGAACGCTATGGAGGTGGTTCATCCTTCTACTACCACTACTCGCCCCGCCTCTCGATTGTCACATCAGTCAATGCCGAGCACGCGACTGCCAATCGCAGCAGATTGAATACGGGCCTTGATCAGGATGATTACTGGATCTATACCGTATCCACTGGTCTGAGTGGCAGACTTTTGCCAAAGCTGACCGGTAGCGCATCTGTTGGCGCGCAGTACACTTCAGGTAGCGTCACGAATGAGGACTGGACACCGTATGCCAGTGTGTCGCTTTCCTATGCCTACGACAGCACAACAGCTTTTTCGGTGTCAGTTTCACGCTCTATTGTGGACACCAGTACCGATTTGAGCACCGAAGCTACGAGCATCACCATCGGCGCCACCAGACAGATGCGGCGCGACCTGAGCGCCTCAGTCTATGCCAGTTACACTGTGCAGGAACTAGATAGTCCTGCTTTCGAACCGGCGCCCGGCGTCTTCATTCCTGCGTCAACACGTGAGGACGAAATTTTCGCCATTGGAGCCTCGGTCAACTACAAGGTCGCCGCGTGGGGAAGCCTCATTTTTGACCTTAGGCGCCAAGACAAGCAGTCGGATCAATCGAATTTCGACTATGACAAGCTGGTGGCTTCAGCCAGATTGTCCTGGAACTGGTAAAACGCAGATCTGCGGATCGGGAGCAATACAGCTGGTCGGTCAATCTCCCCTACTCTTCCGGGATCGTCGCTTCGCCGACTGTGCTGGGAGACATTCCTATCTCGCCGACTCTACAGGCTGCTGCTCATCCTTGGGCACTCCCAAGGCAGGAGCATTCACTGCAGGCTGGGCCGACTTCTTGCCCTTTGCGTAAGGCCCATAGTTATATCGATACTCGCCCGTATAGTAACGGTTGCGCCGGGACTGCTTTGCCATCGTGAAGATAAAACCAACGATTTCGGCTTTCGCTTCGTAAATGCGTTTTATCGCCTCCTTTACCTCAGGCACCCTGTGCCCCTTATGCCGGGACAGAAGAATGTAGCCATCCACGAGGGGCGCGAGGCTAAGGGAATCAGGAAAAAGCGACAAAGGCGGTGTATCGATCAACACCAAATCATAGCGCTCTTGCATCTGCCTTATGAGGGATGAAAACGCTTCTGAGTGGAGAATCTCTGTGGCTTCTTCGGTTGCGCCTCCAGTCGGGATCATGTCCAGGTTTTCCCCTACAGATAGGATAACTTCATCTGGAGAAACCTGTCTCCCTTTCTCCACGGCTTCGACAAACTGGATGACCCCAGGATTTGATTGCTTCTCGAAGGCGCCGCTAAGACCTGGTCTACGTAAGTCGCAATCGATCAAGATTACCTTATGTCTATGCTTTGTATAAGTAGCGCCAAGGTTAGCGGTCACCATTGTCTTTCCCTCACGTGGGCCGAGACTCGCTACGGCTAGCGTCAGAGGTTGGTCGCTCATCAACCGCAGTGAAATGTGACTGAATATCGAACGAAACTGCTCTGTGACTTGGGGGATCTTATTCGTTCTGACCAGCTCATGAAGCCGATGCCTTGTTGCAAACCGAATACGCCGAACGCTTCCCAAATAGCGCAGCTGCAACGCATACTCGACCTGCCAACGCGCCTTCAGCTTGCCAATCAGGAAGTCCATCACAAAGGGAAGGCCAATAAAGATACCAAGGAAGAGGACCGCAGCCGTAGTGAAAATCTTTTTGCGGTCCGGTGTAAACGGCATAAAGGGCGTTGATCCCCTGTCGATTACACGAACATTGGTATTAACCAGTTCTCCGGCAATCTGGGCGTCATTCAGACGGGCCAACATCTCTTGGAAGAGAGCTTCATCGCTCGCCAACTTGCGCCTCAGAATATTGTATTCGATCGAAACTTCGCCTAAAGCCAGGGAGTCTTGCTCTGCTTTCTTTAGCGTCTCCTCAAGATTGGCAACTGAGTTTCTGCGGTTGTTTACCTGGGTCTGAAGATAAACCAACGCCTGGTTGGCGCTAACACCGAGTTCCTGCTGCACGGCCTGAACAGATGCTTCATTCTGCTGCATCTTGGGGTGGCGCCGGCCATATCGCTCGGACAACAGCTTGCGTTCCAAGCGAAGCTGGTTCAGCTGCTCGAGCTTCTCACTGACTCCTCCATATCCGCGTATCGCTGGGTGATTCCAGATTTCCTCACCCGCCTTTTGCATTTCGAGCACCTTGTTCAGGTTCGATTCCAGATCCAGAAGAGCCAGCTTCTCGCTGTTGAGCGAGGCACTAACGGTCTTCATTCGTTCCAGAATCAGATTCTGGTTTTCTTCAAGCGAAACCAGATCGCGGTCCTGACGAAACTTCTGCAAGGCCAACTCGCCGCGCTCCACGCGTAGGCGGAGTTCCTCGGATTGCCGCCGAAGGAAGCGTACCGCGGCATCACTTTGCTCCTGTTTCCGCCTCAGCTCAAAATCACCATATAGTTCCGCATAGCGATTTGCCAAAAGTGCGGCCGCGGCAGGATCGCGATGGTGAAACTCAAGGACGAAGATGTTCGCGCCACGTCTATGAATGTTGTTTCCACTGCGGATGACGGCCGGAATATCTGGCTTCACATCCTCATTCTCATAGCCGCGAAGCAGGATGTCTTTCTCGGCCTTGGAGAAAGAGTCCAGCACCAGGGCGAAAAACTCGCCACTGTGGAGGTCTGTCATCTTATTGGCGAGTGTAGCTTCCCAAGCATTAGCTCCGCCGCCGCCATATCCAATACCGGTCAGCGCTCCGCCGCCAGTAGGCGGCTCAAACAACAGAACGCTTGAAGACTTGTAGAGCGGTACCTCCTGAAGCTTCAGGTAGACGAACAGTGCTGCGACCAGAACGCCCAAAAAAGCTGCCAGTAGCCACCAATCGAAAATCGTGGAAAGATGATCACGCCAAGTCTTGGCGTGCCTTGACTGTGGGCCGTCGTCGAGTTGCGAGTCGTCCATTGGAAAGTTTTATCGGCGAGTCGTTGAATCGGTTTAAGAATCGAGTCTCTACATCCAACGCTCGGGCACGTGAATGCGATCACCCGGGTAAATACGGTAGCGTTCCAGCTCTGATTCGGATCGCTTGCCGCCGCCCCGAATTTTGGATACATCCAGGATGAACGTGTTCTCAGAACCGTCGTCGGACGGCCGGGTAACTCTGACAGCGTTAGTCCGCGCCAAATCCGTAAAGTCACCTGCAAGTGAAATCACTTCCAGTATGTCCATACTTGTGACATTATTGGGAAATACCTTCGGTCCGGGGTTACGCACTTCTCCAGAGATGTGCACCTGTTTCAAAGCATAGCCAGAAATCGAGACGGTGACCTGAGGGCGAACAAGAATCTCCTGCTCCACGAAGAGCTTCTCAAGCATATCCTCTGCGTTTCGCACGGAAAGACCAGCAATCTCCACAGTACGGAGCAACGGGATGGAGATCGTGCCCGAGGAGTCGACGGCGGAAGTGACTCCCAAATCCGGTTCGTTGTAAACGCTAACAGTTATGGTGTCTCCCGGCCTGATGATGTAAGATTCATCCGACCCAGCAGCATTGGCAACGCACAGCACGAAGCTAATCAAGGCTAAGATATTTGCGACAATGTGTTTCATTTGCGAGTGTCAGATGTTCAGAGAAAAAGCATGTTCCCCGATTCTGCCCTTACAAGCATGAACGCGGGATCGGCGACAATAGATAATGTAGGAAAATCGGCCCCCGGTTCGCGAACTAAAACGACTATTAAGGAAATGGGTGAAACTTCCGTTGTAGGAGGATATGCGCATCTCTGTTTCCGTCTTGGCGTGCATTGGCTCTCTTCTTGTTGCTTCAGCGGTTTATCCCGCCGCGATCTTGGCGAGCGTCACGGAGCCATGGGCAGTGATAATAGCGATTAGCGCATACTTTTCAATTAAGCCGCTCCTGAAAATCTGGCTTTTGCAAGCTCCTTCCAAAGCAGTGGTATAAGTCTTGCCCGTGGCTTGCGAAAATTTTTGGCCCGCGCATCTCTGGGCTGGCATGATTTAGATTCATCACTACGCTTGGAGACGATGAAGAAGCGCTTTTGGATTATCGCTGCTCTGCTGACTGTCGCTGTACTTGTATTTGCTGTTCTTCTCGCTCGTCCTGGATATCGGTGGGCAAAGTCTGTTCGCGCTCAAATGCTATCCAGCCAGTCTCAGGAACTGGTCGCTTCGGGCGAGCTGGAACAGGCCTTTCAGAAGGCGCTGAGCGCACATTATCTCGCACCTTTGAATGAAGACCTTAAGCTTCAGGTGGCGCGCGTTGCCCTAAAGAAGCGGGATGCCGAAACATGGCGGTGGTACCGAGAAGCCATCGATCATCGCGATCGCACTCCTGAGGAACTCAAGGAGCTGGCTCTACTGCTACGAGAGCAGGAGCAATATAGCATCCTGAGACAGCTTCTGCCAC
>CAYSHY010000066.1:0-2617 GCA_964430955.1 uncultured Puniceicoccaceae bacterium
AAGTTGCTCTCAGTCTGGTTCTTAAAAGTGTCTGGCCCTGAGATATTGAAACCACGGCCCTGATCCTCGAAGTTATAGTATTCTGAGTGAAGCGGGTTCTGAACCAAGGGCCCAGGACCGCTGGTTGCTCCCTCGAAGCCAAGAAAGGACAGGTCATCGTTCTGCTCATAGAAATCGTAGAGATCCTCCTCGGTGACACTTCGGCGCCAGATGGGGAATGTCGGATCGTCTTCGCCAAAGTCAAACGCTTCACCATAGCGGTCCCTGAGGTTGGTGGATGTGGAAAAGCGCTGTGGACCGTTACCGCGCGTTTCACGCTCGGCGTAGATGTATTCCAGGAAAAGTGTCGTACGCGGGGAGATAATCCAATCAAACTGGACGCCGATTGTGTCGCGTGAGTGCTCCCGGAAATCGATCTGATCGTGATCATCAAAGCGGTGGGTCGCGCCCAGGACGCGATAGTTCAACTTGCCCTGGATTGCTGCATCGGAAACATCGATCGTTGCACGGAACTCATTGTCGGCGCCGACCATGACTGAAGTGCTGGCGGTGAAATCACCTAAAGGACGCTTTGGCTCGATATTGGTAACGCCTGACATGACGTTGATCCCGTAAAGGAGTGACTGTGGGCCACGAACGACCTCCTGTCGTTCGGTGGTGATTGTATCAGTGGACCCACCGAGGACAACGTTGCCAGTGGGGTGCAAAAAGCCCACGCGGAAGCCAGCACGCTGTTGGCTGGGGACGGTGTAGCCACGTATCGAGATGGTGTTCTGGAATGGATCGTTATAGTTTCCAACATTGGATGGCGAGCGGTCCACGAATCCCGGGGTGGCTGTGTTATTCGCCTGGTAGTTATCGGTAAAAACACCCGCCGAGTAGATGAGGGACTCTTCGAGCGTGGTAGCCTGCATGTCATCAATCATCTCTCGGTTGATGACCTCGAGCGACAAGGGGATGTCTCGGATGAGCATGTTCAAGCTCGTGCCGGCGGTGGAGTTGGTTGCCATATAGCCAACGTCCTCGCTTTCAGAGATAATGAACGGGTTCAGGACAAGGACATCGTCGTCATCCGGATCGTCGTCTGCTCGTTGTGCGACTGCAGTCGTTGCAGCCAGAGCCAGAGAGAGGACGATTGCCCGGAAGCAGAGACCTGGGAGGGCGAGCCAGGAGGGCATTTTCGATGAGTGGTTCATCTTCAGTCAGTAATTAGTTTGGTAAAGAAAGAATCCTTGGGGGGATCATATTTTGAGGGTGAGATCACCACAAGAGGAAGGAGATGCAATGGGTAACAGAGTATGGTCGGAGGGTGTTAAAAGGGAGCAGCGCGCCCCATGGCTCTTGAGGCTACGGGACGCGCTGCCGGTTGCAATCAGAATGCGCTTTGCGGAGGGAACCGCAGAAGCGTCAATTGGAAGCTTAGAGGCGCGGCAGGTAGGTCCATGCGCCACTGCTGGTCACATTCTCGGCAGGGAGAAACACCCACTGATCCATCTCCTCAACGAATACCCAGCCCGTGCCGTCGAAGTAAATCCAGTGGAGGAACTCAGCGCCAGTATCGACCCAGCCATCGCCGTCTTCATCGCACCAGTCGGCCCATGGGTTATCGCAATCGGGGACTTCGTCTCCCGGTGTTGTCAGATTCTCGCCTGCACTGAACCAGATGTCATCAACGAGGTAGATCTGACCAACATCGGTGTTATCGTCGGTGTTGCGATTCAACACAAGGGTCTTGATCGAATCCGGATCCGTGTTGCGGAAGTCCAGGCTAGTTCTGTTATCGCCCCACGTGAGCAACTGAGGCTCGGTTTCACCTGGAGCACGCCGGTAAATTTCATATGTCCCGGCGCCATTCGAGGTGTTATGAGCGACCATCCAGAATTCGTACCATGTTTCCAGAGCTGGCACAACCGGAGGATTAGAGTGAATATAGGAACTGCCGTCGCGCACCTCCAGATCGACGGGATCGGCGCCGTTAATACGCATGACGGCCGCCATATGCGACCACAGGGCGGTGCGTTGTGGTTCTTCGCCGGCAGGAACTCTGGAGAGCATGAAGTGATAGTTCATCAGATAACCATCCTGCCACATGCGCCAGTAAACGGTGCCGGTTTCGCCAAGTGCAATTTCCTGTGGCAGTGGGAGCTGGTGCCAGATGTCACCGAGGTCGGCATCCACAACGCCGAACCAGAAGTGAGCCGCCTGAGCGCCGCCGACACCGTCAATGCCGTCGGCAGTGCCCCAGATATCCATATAGCCGCGGCCGCCGTTGGAAGCATAAGGATAAGGGAGATCTGGTGAGCCGCCAGCTTCGTAGTGGTTCTGGGTATAGCTCTCGAAGTCATCAATGAGCTGCCATTCCTGTGCGACAGCGGAAAGCGGCAGGGCAGCCGCGCAGGCGGTGAGTCCTGCAATCTTAGTGATCTTGTCGAATCTCATGTTGGTGTTTTGGATTTGGTTAGGGTTAACGAGATGAGTTAGGACTAAAAAATTGATTTCTATCTGAAGGGAAATTGTGAACCCGGGCACACAGAAACATCGCAAATCCTGATAAAGGATACGCAAGACCGACGCATCGTCCACTGATGCTGCTTGAAAATGCCCATGGGCATTGCAG
>CAYSHY010000066.1:2627-20008 GCA_964430955.1 uncultured Puniceicoccaceae bacterium
CAAGGCATACCGCGAGTATCGGCGAGGGGGTGAGGGGTCTCTCTGGAGGGTCTTCACGGGGGTCTGATGGGGATGGGTGGTCCCAGCATTCAGTGACTTATAACGCATCGTTTATTAACTTTTGGGATTTGAAATGCAACCCGTTTTTTTGCCCGGGAGGCTCATGATGAACCTCCCGGACTCAAACAGGTCAATAGCGAATTCTTAGGGTTGGAAGTAATCAAAGTTGTCGCCATTGAAAGCGCCGAACCAGCGTCCCTTCTCGGCTCCGCCGAAGAACGCAATCCACCGATCCTGATTGAATTGCCAAATCCATGGATAATATTCCTTGCTGGAATAGACCCAGCCAAGATCGAGGTCGTAGTAAATGGCCCCGTGGACATCCTCCTTCTCCGGGCAGTAGATCCAGCCATGATTGGCGTGATATACCCAGGGGAACTCATCCTGATAGAAGTACCCCAGCCAGTCTGACTCGATCCACTCACCAATCCTGAAGGCAAGGCCATCGAAGTAGGAAAGATCTGGTTGCTCGGCAGAGTTGAATACCTCCTGATCACCGGAAGCGAGAACGTATGTTCCCGGATCACGAGCATCATCGCCAGCAGTCCAGGTCCAGACATCTACAAAGTCGGCGCCCGTGACGGTGATTGTCGCAGAATCAACATCGGTTGTTTCAATCTGGACGGAGACACCCTTGCTCCACGCATCGAAAACAGTGGCAATCTTCACATCATCGGTGTTGAAGGAGACCTGTAGCTGTTCGTAACCGAGAATAGTGCCCCTGTTATCCGCGGTGGATATGGCTACAGCGGCAGTGTACGAATCGGATGCAACAATCTGGAAGGGCATCTCAGTGCGGGCCATTTCATACATGGAGTACTTGCCCTCTGCTTCATCAACAGTGCGCACTTCCTTTCCTTGAACAAGCCAGGTAATGTTCTCTGGCTGCCCCGCACGGATATCATCGACCAGAAGTATATATTTACCTTCACTCCAGATAAAGCCGCGACGGAAGCGGTTCAGGGTAGAATCGATATAGGAATTTGCAGCTTCGCCTTCGGCAATTGCAATGTCTCCTGAATCCACCCACAGCGTCATGTACGCCATATCGCGCATAGACTGATTCTCATTTGTGGGCTGACTCCACTGGCCGCCTTCCGCACGGCCGGGCACACGCTGGCCCTTGCCATTGACAAGGATGGTGTTGTGATTTGCTGACTTCTTGCTATACGAGTAGCCGTCCGTTTTCACAAACTGGCGCCCACGCCAAATGATGAAGGAGTTGGCGTCTGGATCGTCGTGCGCGACGTTAATGTAGGAGAAGTTGTTGGAATCGCGGTAGTCATTGAGCGAATAGCCGCCAAATGGTCCGCTCTTAAACAACGCTGCAACATGGTTACTCGCCCACCCCTGGCGCATATAAACCAGGTCCAGGTCCGGGAAGCGCACCTTCTTGGGGACCATGTCCGGGTCTCCTGCAGACAGGTCCACCGATGGATCATACCCCAACAATGCCATCCATGCATAAGGAAAGGCACTGCCGCTAGCCTTCCAGACTTCATCCAGACGGGCAATCTCATTTACCCTACCATGATTCCAAGCCAATGGATAGATAGCGGGATTGTAGTATGCCAAGCCGCTCCCGTCGCCATATGGCAGGTCGGTTCTCATCCCGGGCGCAATGGTCTGAATGCGGTACGTCGTAGCGTTGCGGAAGTATGGGTGATTCCAATGGTTCGTGCCCAATGCGTAGTCAGCCATTCCCATGGAATAAACAATATGGACGAGTCCAAAGACAAAGTAGCTTGGAGACTCGTGGCTGGAACCATCTTCCGGCAACCAGCGGGCGATGTAGTCGAGCTCATTGAGGATCTCGTTCATTAGCCACATCTGGTCATCTTCACCTTCAAAAGCGGCAATTGCTGCGCCAACCAAACCAAGATTGCGGTGGAAACGGTGGTTGTTCTGCGGGTCGTTCTGCCAGTAGTGAGTGTTGTCGACGCGCATCAGGTGGCCACGGTAATACATCCGGCGGGCGTGATCCCACAACTTCTCGCGAAAGGCCTCACGGAAGTCGGGATCGAGCTCATCGTAAAGCCAGTCAAAACCTGCCGCTGCGCCAAACATCACGTTTCCGGCGCCCATGCCGGCATCTTCCTCATCGCCTAGCTGCCAGTGCTCCTGCGCCAAGAGATACTCCAGGAACTCAATCGCCTTGTCGCGCGACGCAGTGTCGTCGGTGAGCAGGTAATGTAGAGCGAGGGATGGGAGCTGCCAAATCCCCACGCGCTGTCCTTCTGTGTCATCCGTGAGGAAAGCATCCGTAATGGCTACATTCTGCTGCGTCGTGGCATAACTATTCAGCGAATTTGCGTAAAGAGTCCCTTCCTCACTATTATAGAATGCACGAAGCGCGGCGATCTTCTCCTCGTTTAGCATGAGCCGGGGATGTCCCTGTGCATGCGACAGGAGGGTGATCGGCTCGCCCTCGTAATCTGGATCCGCGGAGGGAACAATCGGATCTTCCTCTGGAAGTTCACCGGTCGGATCGCGAAGCTCAACATTGATATCATCGATCCAGATTGTCTGGGTATAGTCGTCAACAACGTCGCCATAGATCCTGATCGCTGAAATGCCGACGATTGAACTCTTGGTTGCATTGAAAGCCACAACCTGAGTGTCGTCGATAAAGAGCTTGATATCGTTCTCGGGGTTAATGTCGAAGACCCACTTGCGCCAACCTTCCTTTCGAACGCCCTGGGTAAGGAACTGGATATTGTCGAACCACCCGCCACTGGGGGCACGCTCCTGCGTAACATAGTTTGTCGCCGTGGCGACGTACGGAGCGTAGGTCAAGGAAACGCCGAGAAAACGGTCGTCCTTCTGCAAGACTCCCCATCTGGCGCCGTTGCGACGTTCCAGAGGGTCCGCGGGGATGCTCATATCGTCATATACCCACATCTCAACGCGAGCAGTATGATCAACATCTGCGAGCGGGATGGTGACTACGGCGCCTCCATTCACACGTAGCGAGCTACTACCGGACTGGGATCGAGTCGTATCAACTTCTGCAGTTCCGGTGATGGTAATCCCATTCAGGTCCTCAGCGCTTTCGAATCCATTTGTGTAGCCAAGGCCTAGGGAGGGCGCAAACGCAAGAGCCACTGCTAGAGCAGTAGAAATCTTCTCCATCTAAAGTTTGGGTTAAGGGGTTCGGATAGCCCCGAAGGAGCAAACGCATCCTTAGGGTCTTCTTTATAAAGTAGCTATAACAGTGTCGGATCTCCGTCAAGTGGGATTAAGCCTGAAGCGTGGAGGTCAATTTGGGCAGGGAGACCGTTCACTTTGGACGCTGTCATTCAGGAAGTAATACGTTGCTTACTCAAAACCGGATGCTTCGGCGCGCCCTGAAAATCGACGTTCGCTAGAGCCGAACCCACCGGGCTCGGAAACGCTTTGGAATAGCAGGAACGCTGGCGACCAGCCGCTGCTTGGCCTGCTGCGTTAGCTCGTTATATCTTCCGGATTCTTATCCCCAGCCATCACAGAGGCAATGACCCCCACAGCAAGTATAGCGAGAACAAGCCCCAGAATGGTGAGATTGAATGCCTCCCCGAGCCACAATTTGAGCCACTTGACCGCGAGCATCTTTACGCCCACGAGAACAAGTATAAGAGACAAGGCTGGTCGAAGGTAACGAAACTTCTGAATGAGCCCCGCCAGGGCGAAGTATAGAGAGCGAAGCCCGAGAATTGCAAAGACATTGCTGGTGAAAACCAGAAATGGGTCGGCCGTAATTGCAAAAACAGCAGGAATGGAGTCGACCGCAAAGATAAGATCGGTGATCTCCACCATAATCAGCGCGACTGCTAGCGGAGTGAACAAAACCTTGCCCGGAGAAGCAGCGTCCACGACTGGATCCGGCCTCTGGGCGACCCCCGGCTCCGCTGCAACGTGGGAACTCTTGCTTCCCGCTCGCACGAAAAAGTGCTGCCCATGGAAATCCCTCGTAACGGGCACGAACTTACGTATCCACCGAACAACTGGACTCTCTTCGGGGCGCTCTTCCTGGTCTTTCGAAAACAGCATCTTGAGGCCCGTAAATAGCAGGAACGCTCCAAAGGCATAGAGAATCCAGTTGAAGTTGTGCACGAGCACGGCGCCTGCCCCGATCATGACGCCGCGCATGACCAGGGCGCCTAAAATTCCCCAGAAGAGAACGCGGTGTTGATAACGCGCCGGAACAGCAAGCGCTGAAAAGATAAGCGCCATCACAAAGATATTATCGACGCTGAGCGACTTCTCGACGATGTAGCCTGTCAGATATTTTGTCGCTGCAAGTTTTCCATCGTTTACTAATTGGTCGACGGCGTCCAGGCCCAACCCAAGACCAAACCAGTGCCGGTCATAGGAATAATAGACGAGGACGGAGAATAGTAGCCCAAGGGTAATCCAGAATGCGGACCAGCCTAATGCCTCTCTGAATCCGACAGCATGTGACTTGCGGTGGAAGACCCCCAAATCCAAGGCGAGCATCAGCAAGACAAACGCAATGAAGATCACCCACGCCCAGGTGATGCTCGTGGTCTGTAGACTGGCAATGATCTCTAGCGAGGCAGGCATCGAAACGAAACATGTCGCAGCTTCGATGCGGAGGGAAGGTGGAAATCCCGATTTAGTCGCACGCCGAGCACTGATCCGGTAAAAGAAGAGAGCGCCCGGACATCCGGACGCTCTCAAAGAACAACTCCTGAAACCCTAATCTACTAGCGCTTCATGAAGCGGCGTCGCACCACGACGAGGCCAAGAGCAGCAACACCAAACAAGCCTGCGGTCGTAGATGGCTCGGGCACTGTTACATAGAGCGTCGGGCGCATTTCAACTGTCTCATAAGTGGACATGGCCACTTCGTAAGACACATAGTTGCCAGCACTGGTGACATTCGGGTTCAAACGCAGAAAGACATAGTCGCCAGCCTGCGCGCCTGCCTGATACAACTCGTTCAGGTAGCTTGCCAGATTAACGGACTCATAGATCTCTCCACCTACGGCTATATCTGGAGTCAAGAACCCACTTTGCAGGCCTACGGCATTAGGATCTTCATCAAAGGCGCCGGCGTAGTAGTCGTCAGTGACATTCACAGTGGCTGCGCTGCGATAGCCCAAGCCATAGAGATCGACATCAAACTGTGGACCATTTCGCGTGCGATCAAGCCCCACGGCGAAAACGGCATCTATTATCGATTGCCCAACCTGTAGCTCAGGAAGTTCGAACACATAGACGGCAGCGGTGATTTGAGCCAGATTGGATCGGTTCCCAACACGGGTCAGCTTGTCAGACACATGATTGTTTGTGCCATCGACGGAGATGCCGAGATCCTGATAATGACTGACAATCGCTGTCGTGGATGCGGAGGCAATGGAAGCTGACAAACCGAGGACGCCAGCAATTAGAGTACGGGGTAGTTTCATAACGTTAGCAGTTGAAAAAAGGGTAAGGTTGTATGAACCTGGAGGTCGTTATAGACGATTTATAATCCTGAGGTCAATAAATCGTTTATATTTCCCTGGAACCGATCGGGGGTGAAAATGGTGAAGCCGAAGATTGGGGTGGGATTTTTCTCCAGTACGTATAAGTAGTTGGCTTCTTCCGATGACGGAGAGTGAAGCCATGATAGAGACCTTTGCGCTGCCACACACGCCAGCGTTGCACGCGTACGTACCGGGAACGCAACCTGAGGGCGAGGGCTGGGTTAAGCTCAACACCAACGAGCTGCCCTACCCTTGCAGTCCGAAGGTTGGGGAGGCGATCGCGCGGGAGATTGACAGGCTACCGCTGTATCCAAATCCGCAGAGCCTCGCGCTGCGGGAGGCGATCGCGAAGCACCATGGGCTCCACGTATCGCAAGTGATCGTGGGCAATGGTTCAGACGATGTGCTGAATCTGCTGGCGCGTTGCTTCTGCGACAGTGGGCATGCCGCTGGAATGACTTTACCAAGTTATTCACTCTACCCTGTCTTGAGCGCCATACAAGACGCGCCCATGGAGCAGATTCCCTTTGGGGAAGAGATGTCGCTACCTGTAGACGCCATCTTAAACTGCCGTGCGAACCTGTTTTACTTCACATCCCCAAACGCGCCGACGGGGGTGAGTTTCCCACTCAGCGATATCCGGCGCGCCGTGGAGGGATTTCGTGGCATATTCGTCATCGACGAAGCATACGCTGACTTCGCCGGCCGGGACGCTATAGAGCTACTGGCGGATCACCCAAATGTTGTGATCACGCGCACATTCTCAAAGTCATATGGTCTGGCAGGGCTTCGCGTCGGGTATGCGGTGGGTTCCCCAGAGGTGATTGGACTGCTGGACCGCGTGCGCGACAGCTACAACGTCAATCGGCTGAGCCAGGCAGGAGCACTGGCCGCGCTGCAGGACCAAGCTTACTACACCCCGGTGATCGAGAAGGTGAAGCGTTCGCGGGACAAGTTGATCGAAGATCTGCGGGATCTTGGATGGTTCGTTTACGATTCGGAGGCGAACTTTGTCTTTGCGAGACCGTTGGATGCGCAGGGCCGCCACGGACCAGATATCGCAGTGCGGTTTTTCGAGCACCTGCGAGGGGACAGGATTCTCGTTCGTTACCTAAAGGGCAACCCCTTGACAGAGAGCTTCCTGCGGATCACTGTTGGAACGCCGGGCCAAATGGCGCGGTTACTTGAAAGCATTGACCAATGGCTGAAGAACGCATAGGCGAGGTTACGCGCAATACGCGCGAGACCCAGATCCGGCTGAGACTAAACCTTGATGGGACAGGCTCGGCCGACATCAAGACAGGTGTTCCGTTTCTGGACCACATGCTGACGCTCTTTGCGGCTCACGGTCTGTTTGATCTGAGCATAGATGCCACCGGCGACATAGAGGTGGATTACCATCACCTTGTGGAGGATGTAGGAATTGCCCTGGGACAGGCGATCAAGGACGCCTTGGGTGAAAAACTCGGCATCCGCCGTTACGGCTTCTTTTACCAGCCAATGGATGAGACACTGGTCCGCGCAGTCGTGGATCTTGGCGGCCGGCCCATGCTGGTTTACAACGCCCGGACGAACGTCTGTTTTGTGCGTGACTTTAACATAGGGTTGTTTCGCGAGTTTTTCCAAGGACTGGCCAATACTGCCGGGGCAAACGTGCACGTGCAGCTGGAGTACGGCGAAGAGCCACACCACGTCGCCGAGGCTATATTCAAGGGCTTCGCTCGCGCACTCGACGCCGCATCTCAGATCGATCCTCGTCTGGGAGGCAGGTTGCCCTCGACAAAGGGCCGTCTGGGAGAAGGCTGAGGAGAGGCCGTCTGCCCTGAGGGGGATAATGAAAAGCACCTGAGGACGTTTCGGAGTGCGGCTGCTTGCTGCCGTTTTGAAATCGAGCGGAGCGAGGGGCAGCGGATACTATGCGGTCGTGCGAACGTTGCGACAGGGCGGTCGTGCGTCGGGATGGCCGTGGTGATGAGAAGCCGGCGATGGTTGGGGGGCATTGCTGGCGTCAGCTTCTGCAATTTTGGCATCGGCTTGCTTCTCTGATAGTCGGGCGCTTCAGGAGCTGCTGGAGGCTCTGGAAATTTGGAAGTCGCAACAGACGCCAAAATTCAGCAGCAGACCCTGCCCGTTGCACTGGAGAGTCGCGGGGCAAGGGCGGACGTGGGACTATGCTCGGGTTGTGAGAGGCTCGACGTGTCGTTCTGAAAACGGCGACGAGCCGCCGCACTCCAAACGTGGATAGTCGTGAGGCAAAGGCCGATGGGAGTGCTAATATTGGCCTTCCTGGATCTGGGCGTGGCGAGCGGTGACCTCGTGAAGCCGAGCGCAGGCCGCATTCAGGACAGGAGGCTTGGCTGGATCTCGGTGTGGATCGAGAATAACGAGGCACAGGCCGCCCCACAATTGGTCCTGAATCTCTGGCCGCTCGTGAAGCACGCCGGGCACAAAATCAATCTCCACGTAGTCGACCGCAGGGTTACTCTTCCAGTTGGCGTTGAGAAGCGCCTGGCGGCAGAGGGGATTGAAGCTGTCGTGAATGAGGACATGAAGTTTCTCCATGACTGGACGCTCGAGGATCGCTCCGAGGTCGCTGGCAAGTCCTTGAGGAGTATGCTCCCCGTCCAACAGAACGAACTGGGGGTGTTCGCCACGGACGCGTAGTTCTTCGAGCAATGCCGGTAGGAGGCCCCGGCTGTCGCCGGTGAGAAAATGAGCCCGTGGATAGTGCGCCCCCAGGCGCATCGCACAGGTTGAGTCGATGTCCAGACTGTAAACGTGTTCGGTTGTGTGATGGTGAATCACAGCCAGGGATCCGCCATGGGAAGTGCCGACCTCGATGCTCACGCGCGGACGGATAGCTGCAAGAACCTGCACCATGGCGCAACGCTCGGGAAGCGTCATCTGCCACTTCAGTTCGCTGATCCCGGCGTTTGCCAGCAGCCACTGGCTCAGGGGTTGGAAGAACGCATGAGAGTTCTCCCGATTGAAGTTATTGGTATCCATCGGCGGCAGAAAGGTAGGCGGCAAGCGGCTGGATTTGCAAGCGTGGGCCTGCGGGAGAAATGATTGAAGTGGCGGATACCCCAAAGGATGAGGAAGCCGACAACTCGAGAAGCCAATTCTCGGAGCTAGACAAACGGCTGCGTTTGATCAAAGCTCGTCAATTCGGCGTATGAAAGTGTATTTGAACGGTAGTTTCGTCGACGAGAAGGACGCAAAGATTTCTGTCTTTGACCATGGATTGCTTTATGGCGATGGGATCTTTGAGGGCATCCGCATTTATGATGGATGCGTATTCAAGTTGGACGAACACCTGGAGCGTCTGGAGAAATCCGCTAAGGCGATCATGCTGCAAATGCCTTGGAGCCGCGCCGAGATCTCTGACGCTGTGTGTGAGAGCTGTCGACAAAATCAACTTCGCGACGGCTACATTCGGCTAATTGTCACGCGCGGTGTTGGAAGCTTGGGTCTTAGCCCACGCACCTGCAAGGAACCGCAACTGATCATCATCGCCGACAAGATCGCACTCTACCCGGAGGAGTTTTACACCAAGGGTCTGAGCATCATCACGTCAGCGACGCGCAGAACCAATCATACGGCGCTGCCGCCGATGGTTAAGAGCCTGAACTACCTAAACAACATCCTGGCAAAGATCGATGCCCAGAACCTAGGCTACATGGAGGCCATCATGCTCAATGAGCAGGGCTACGTAGCAGAGTGCACAGGGGACAACATTTTTATCGTTTCAAAGGGAGTCGTTTATACGCCTCCAGTGACTGCGGGATCCCTTGTTGGGGTGACGCGAATGGCGGTCTTTGAGATTGCGGAAGAGCTGGGCGTGCAACTGAAGGAAGTGGAAATGACCCGCTATGACGTCTGGACTTCGGATGAAGTATTTCTTACCGGCACAGCAGCTGAGCTTGTCCCTGTGGTCGAAGTTGACTCTCGCACAATCGGTGACGGAAAGCCCGGTGAGCTCACGGGGCGCTTCCTTGAGATCTTCCACCGCAAGGTGCGCAAGGAAGGGACGATGATCTAGGCCCGTTACGTCGGCTGGAGATTTGATTCCTGGTGGAGATAAGCCGACGCTGGGCTCCTGCCGACGGCCAACTCTGGCGTTGTAGAGAAGACGGTCAACGCGCCGTCTGCATCATTCTAGAAGATCTGCATAAGCAGTGATTGGTTCGGATTAGCGTGAAGTGACTATTGGCGGGGAAATGCGAATGAAGTCATAGAGCGCTTGGCGGCATGCTGCAGAATGTATTGTCGAATGACGACAGGCAGGCTAAGGTAGGAGATGTTGCAGCTCAGCGCGTTGTGTGAGCTGTTGGTGCTATGCCCCAGAAGATTTCGATAGCCATTCCGATGTACAATGAGGCGGCTGGCCTGGATGCGCTGTTTGCGCGGCTGGAACAGGTACTGTGCTCGTTGGGGATGGACTACGAGATTGTGTGCGTCAATGACGGGAGCAACGATGCAACCCTCGAGGGACTGCTACAACACCGGGAGCGCAACGGCAGGATTGTAATCGTGGACCTGTCACGCAACTTTGGTAAAGACATCGCGCTGACGGCGGCGCTGGATCACTGCGATGGAGACGCCGTGGTGCCAATGGATGCAGACCTGCAGGATCCGCCCGAAGTAATCCCCGAGATGGTGGAGAAATGGCGAGAGGGGTACGACATGGTTATCGCGCGGCGAGGTTCGCGCGAGAGCGATACACCCATGAAGCAACATTCCGCCGAATTATTTTATAGGTTCTTCAATCGGGTATCTACGGCGCCTATTCCCGCTAATGCGGGAGATTTCCGGCTCCTGGACCGGCGCGTAGTCGAGGCCTTGCGGCGTTTCCCGGAGTCGAACCGGTTCATGAAGGGACTGTTCGCGTGGGTGGGCTACCGGCAAACAGAGATAGTTTACGACCGAGAGGCCCGGGAGGCAGGCAAGAGCAAGTTCAACTACTGGAAACTTTGGAACTTTGCTATAGATGGGATCGTGGCCTTCAGTAGCATGCCCCTGCGAGTATGGAGTTATTTGGGTGCGGCAGTGTCACTGGGTTCGATCCTTTACGGATTCTATCTGGTAGTTCGAACGATCATCCATGGAATCGATGTCCCCGGATATGCATCCACGATGGTTGCAATTCTCTTCCTTGGAGGAATCCAGCTCATCAGCCTTGGAGTCATCGGAGAGTATCTGAGCCGTATGTATGACGAAATGAAACGGCGACCACTTTACCTGGTACGAGAAGTGTGGTCGGCAGTATCGCCAAAGCGTCAGAACGACGATCGATCATAATTGCACTGAGCCTACGGCAGTCGAATCACTCTTCGACCCGGATGCAGTTAAGCAATTGGATTTGGTTCCTGCCTGATCTGTGGTGAAATCCCGTAAGCGTAGGTCCTTGGATTCTCGTATATGATAGGCCAGAAAAAAGGAAGCCCCCGACCTGACGGCGAGGGCTTCTACTGGGGACAATTTCTGGTATAAGTACGTCAGGTTGTAGAGATGGCGGAGCTACGTGATGTGTGACTCAGAAAGCTCATCGTCCAAAGAATGACCATGCGCCATCCGGGGTGACTGCATCTTCTGGAAGATAAATCCAGATTCCAAGGTCCCACGACCATACCCAGTTTGAATTCCCTAGCATGATCCACCCCAGCAGCTCCTGGGTGTCGACATGGATGCCGTCCACTATGGGGAAGCCGGCCCAAGTTGTGGTTTGGGACCCGCCCAAGGTTGTCACCGCCACTGCCGTGCTCTGAGCAGACTGATTTCCAACTGCATCGTATGCGGCGACCGTGAACAAATAAGTAGAGCCTGGTGAGAGGTTGCCGACCGTTACGGCACGCTGCCCCACCACGTTCTGAAGGAAGTCTCCATCACGGTAGACAGCATAGCCGGACACACCAATGTTATCCGTCGACTCACTCCATTCCAGGCGGACTGAAGTTTCGGTGATGTTCGAGGCAGACAGGTTCGTAGGAATGGATGGCGCCTCCGCATCAGGCTGAGACACTGTCAGCACGAAAGCCTTTTCCGAAACCGGGCTTTCCACCATACCTTCAACATAGGTGCGGGCGCGGGCGAGCACGCCCAGCTCAACCGGAACCGGACCCTCGTAAAGCGCACTGCTTGAAGTAGGCTCGCTACCGTCCAGGGTATAACGGATTTCGGCGTCGAGGTTTGGAGTCCACAGGTGAAGTCGGGGCGCGTCACCAGTCTCGAAGAAAATATCTGGCGCAACAGCAACGCCGAGAGGCACAAAAGTGTCCTCATAGGTTGGACCGTCGTAATAGGCGATGATCTCGTTCCAATGTTTATATACACGTTCTGACTCATAGCCCTGATTCGTAGGGGCGGGGTTCCCATGCATGCTTACAAAACGTCCTACACCGTCTTCGATTCCGCGACGCACATCAAAGGGATCTGGTCCCCACAGTTCCCCATAGTCCATGCAATCCCGGCCCCAGCGCCATGGATCGCACGGCGCGGTCTGGTCGACATCGCTAATGGCCGCAATCGGATCCGGATATGTCCAGAGACCGTGACGGGTCTTCCGGTCGGTGTATTCGATCGGGGCGTCTGTGTTGACGATGGACCGCACCTCTGGAACAAGGATCATCAAGGCAGCGAGCGCACGCGTCGCCCCAGCAGACGTCCCGAAATAGCTGCTACCCGGCTTGTTCGCGGGACCGTCATGATAGAGGTATGGGTCTCCTGCCGCCTTATTTCCCACGCTGGCGTTGCACTCTCCTAAAGCAGAATCGTAGCACCTTGAGGCGCGAAAATCCGCCCAGTAGCGGCGATCTGCTTCAGCTACTTCATTCCCATTGCGGAAGATGGGAAATCCGTCACCCCAGATGTGCACGCCTGTCATGCCGCGAATAATCTGGCGGATTTCCTGTGGCCCTAGCTCGCCCCGGTCGGCGCCATGGTTGTAGATCGCAACCTTGCGCAATTGGTGATCTTTGGCGTCATCTTTCTGGAGAGCCGCCAGTAGAACCATCGGGAGAAACTTGCCGGAATGCTGGCCGGCGCCGGATGTGTACGCACGACGTGGACCATCTCCATAGTCATAGCGGGCGTGGTAAAGATCATTCGCGAAGGCCAGCATAGCCGCCAGGGCAGGCTTGCGTTCCTCCATGTCGCCGGGGGCCAAGAGCGCCATTACATCATTGTTAAACGTCCTGGCCATTCCAGAGGCGTAATCATGGTGCAAGATATGGGCGCGAAAGGCACGGCCGCCTTCAGAGAAACCGGTAAACTTACCAGGGCTGACCTCCACGGAAAAGCCGCCAAAAATCTCGATAGAGTGGCTCCAGCGGATACGGACATTGTCCCATGTGGCGCTACTGTTAGGCTCAATGAAGTCGTAGCTGCGCAGGATACTCAGATCGAAATCATCCCAAGTGAGAAATTCTTTTGTCTGTCCAGTAATATTTGGACGAATCATATCCGCCCCGCCATTGGGTGGCGGCTCAGGGAGTACGGTGATGACACAATAGGCGTCCGCAACTTCTCCCACAATAGAGGCAGTTCCGCCCGGACTGGTCTCGGCTTCATTTCGCTGCATTGCCGCCACGAGCGACACGCACGAGCCGGCTTGCGGGGTAATAGTAGCCGGAAGATTCGCCAACAGATTCTCGGAGGCATCGTAGTTCCCGTAATTCTTGGCGCCACTGAGTAATCCATGACGCTCGGTCAGCGGATCGGTGTCGACGCTTAGATAATCCGTCCACTCCGGGTTTCCGGTGAGTGAGAGCAGCTTCACGCTGGAGTCGCCTTCGGCAGGCGCAATCCAGTAACTGCCACAGGCGAACTGGCCAATGCGAACGTCGCCGCCACCGGCGGATTCAAAGGTCCAGTTGAAATGAGCGGGACGGGACTTGTTGCCGGCCAATGCAGGAACTACGACCGACAGGTTCTGGGCGTAATTGGTTATGGGGTAGGCTGTCGCAAGGACTCCTGAAAGTAGCAGGGCCTTACGTAAGCAAGGAAGCAATTTGTGTAACATCGTGGGTAGGGTTGGCCATAGTTTTATCACACATTGCGCCTTGTTCCTGACAAATTTGACAAGCGTGAAGGACCATTTTTGAAAGCAACGTTGGACGGCGCCAAGCACGCCCGGGAGCAAGGCGCTCCCGGGCGTTTGCAAGGGGGCCGAGCCCTCCAACGGACCAGAAAACCCTAACGGCTAAAGAATGACCAAGCGCCTTCCGGGGTGACAGCGTCTTCTGGAAGGTAGACCCAGGCGCCAAGATTCCAGGACCATACCCAACCGGAGTCTGCATCGAGCAGGATCCAGCCTAGGAGCCCTGCTGTGTCTACGTGGATGTCGTCGACCACGGGGAAACCAGCCCAAGAGGTGCGCTTTTGGCTGGTGGTGGTGACCTCGACGGCCTGGCTGTGGGCAGATTCGTTTCCAGCCGCGTCGTAAGCGGTGACCGTGAAGGAATAGGTAGCGCCGGGAGACAGGTTGGTAACCGTAAGGGCGCGTTGCGCGACCACATTCTTCAGGGCTGTTCCGTCCTGATAGACAGTGTAGCCAGAAACCTTGATGTTATCGGTCGACTCCGTCCATTCCAAGCGGACGGAATTCTCGGTGATGTTTGAGGCAGTCAGGTCGGCCGGGACTGTGGGCGCCTCGCTATCGGGGTCCTCGACAAGCAGGGAGAAGGCTTTCTCCGAGACCGGGCTTTCGGTCATGCCGTCGACATAGGTGCGGGCGCGCACGAGCTTGCCAAGTTCAACGGGAACGGGACCCTCGTAAAGCGTGCTGCTCGAGGTCGGCTCGGACCCGTCGAGCGTGTAGCGGATCTGGGCGTCAAGATTGGGGGTCTTCAGGTGGAGCCTTGGAGCGTCGCCGGTTTCAAAATAAATGTCTGGCGCAACAGCGACCCCGAGAGGGACAAAGGTATCCTCGTAGGTGGGGCCGTCGTAGTAGGCGATGATCTTGTCCCAGTTTTGCACCGCGCGCGAAGCTTCATAGCTGGAGCTGGCCGGCGCTCCATGACGACTTGTGAAGCGGCCCACGCCATCTTCAATCGCAAAGCGCACATCCGCAGGGTCAGGACCCCAGGTTACGCTATACTCGTTGCATCCCCGTCCCCAACGCCATGCGTCACAGTCCGCATTCTGCTGATCGGTTTCAGAGACCGCTGCGACAGGGTCGGGGTAGGCCCACAAGCCGTGGCGCTCAACTCTGTCGATGAACTGGATGGGCGCATCGGTGTTGATGATGGAGCGAATCTCGGGCATGAGAATCATCGCAGCGGCAACGCCGCGAATCGTGCCCACGGCGATGACCATGTAGCTCGAGCCCGGCTGATTGGCAGGCCCATCATGGTAGAGGTAGGGGTCGATTGCTGTCTTCGTGCCCACCGAGGTATTGCAGCTGCCGAGAGCGCCATCAAAGCAGCGGGAATCCTTGAAGTTCGCCCAGTAGCGCCGATCGGCTTCAGCCACTTCGTTCCCGGAGCGATAGATCGGATACCCATCGCCCCAGAGGTGCACTCCGGTCATGCCGCGCGGAATCTGCCGAAGTTCCTGCGGGCCAAGCAAGGCAGGGTCCGATCCGTGGTTGTGAATGGCGACTTTCCGGAGTTCGTGAGCCTTGGCCTGGTCGATTTGTAGCGCCGCAAGAAACGTTACCGGCAGGATCTTGCCAGCATGCTGTCCCGCGCCGGAGGTCCACTGTTTGCGGGCGGCTGTTCCGTAACTGTAGCGGGCATGGTAGAGGTCGAGCCCGAATGAGAGCATCGCCGCCAGCGCCGCTCGCTTGTCCTCCAAAGGATCCTCCGAGAACAGGGCCAACAGGTCATTGTTGAAGCTGCTTGCCATTCCCGAGGCATAGTCATGCGTGAGGATATGGGCGCGGAAAGCGCGGCCGCCTTCAGAGAAAAACTTGAACGTTCCAGGAGATATTTCCGCCGCCAGACCTCCAAAGATTTCGATGGAGTGGCTCCACTTGATCCGTGCGTTCTCCCACTCGCTGGAGGAGTGTCCCGCGATGAAGGAGTAAGTGGGGATTCTGGAGAGATCGAAGTCGTCCCATGTAAGAAATTCCTTTGTGGCCCCGGTGATGTTTGGGCGGATCATGTCTAAACCCCCATTTGCGGGCGGTTCCGCCATAACGGTAACGACGCAGTAGGCGTCGGCAACTTCTCCTACGATTGCAGACGTTCCGCCCTTACTGGTCTCGGCCTCATTGCGCTGCATTGCTGCGACAAGCGAAACACAAGAATCCACTGGAGGAGTGATCGTGGCCGGCAAGCTTGCCAAAAGATTCTCGGAAGCGTCGTAGCTTCCGTAGTTCCTGCTGCCGTCGAGCAGGCCGTGGCGCTCGGTCAACGGGTCGGCGTCGACGCTCAGATAGTCCGTCCATTGGGGATTACCCGTAAGGGAAAGGAGCCTTACGCTGGCGTCGCCCTCGGCTGGAGCAATCCAGTAACTGCCGCATGCAAACTGGCCGATGCGAACATCGGCCCCAGAAGCCGACTCAAACGACCAGTTGAAATGAGCGGGGCGAGACTCAGCCCGATAAAGGGCGGGAACCACGACCGAAATTTCCTGGGCGTGGTTGGTTATGGGGTAGGCTGTCGCAAGGACTCCTGAAAGTAACAGGACCTTACGCAAGCAAGGAGGCAATTTGTGTAACATAGTGGGTAAGATTGGCCATAGTTTTATCACACATTGCGCCTTGTTTCTGACAAATTTTCCGACCGTGAGCCACCATTTTTGAAACGTTACTCAAGGGCTCGCTGCTAACAGTGGCGCCGAAGGATTACCCAGAGGGGATTTGTTTTAAACTCGGCGGAGCTCGGCGGGCTCTGCGGTTGGATTTCTGGCGTGGCGTGGGCGATATTCGGATTAACCGCAGAGAACGCGGAGAGCGCAGAGGGTCCAGAAGAGGTTAACCGCAAAAGGCGCAGAAGGCACGGAATCCAGGAACGCAAAATCCAGATCCAGCAGCCAGAGGGAAATTGTTTTAATCTCGGCGGAGCTCGGCGGGCTCTGCGGTTGGATTTCTGGCGTGGCGGACGCGATATTCGGATTAACCGCAGAGAACGCGGAGAGCGCAGAGGGTCCAGAAGAGGTTAACCGCAAAGGCGCAGAAGACACGGAATCCAGGAACGCAAAATCCAGATCGCGGAGAAACGCTTTGCAATAGTCTGTGAGCGTTTATATTACAACTGACAGGAGAATGACGGACAGCTCATTTCGACTCAATTTGGCGGACGACCAGCGGTTGCCTGCTGGAGAGCACGGGCGCATTGTGGTTTTTGAGGCCGACTTCAGCGCATACCACCTGGCTTACGTGCGGTCGGGAATCCGACGCTATTTTAGCGGGGGTCAAAGGAGCGCATCGTTTGTGCAACTATCCTCCACCGAGCTGATTGAGCTATACGGCGCGGAAGTTATACCGCGGATGTCTGTGATCGGCTACTTGCGGGATCCACGCTCGGTGGCGTTTTTCCAGAGGCACAACATCCTGTGCCTGAACCTCAACGAACAGGAAGCACCACGCGCCCTGAAGTTTTCGGTGCGTATCCGAGGCGAAGGCGAGACTGCTGCAGAGTACTTTGTCGAGGAGGCGAAGCTAAATTCGCTGGGATTCATAGGCAACTCGCACACCCTGGGGCACGCACGGCGTCTTCAAGAGTTCTCGGGCAAGGCCGCCAAACACGGGCTGGAGGTGGAGACGCTCATGTTGAAGACCTCATTTGCGACCGGCAAGCAGTGGGAGACTGAGATCAGCGACATCGAGGAACGCAGGCGCCTTTTCCGTGGCTTCCTTTCACGACTCCGAAAGCCTGCCGGCGTCTTCTGTGGAGACGACCGGAT
>CAYSHY010000067.1:0-19169 GCA_964430955.1 uncultured Puniceicoccaceae bacterium
TGCTCTCGTTCAGTCCCTGGCTCGGGCTGGATTCGTTGCCGGACGGATCGAGGGCGCTGACCGTGATGGTGTAGCTGGTCCCCGGCGCCAACCCTTCAATGGTTGCCTCAGTTCCGGCCACGAGAGCCGGGTTTCCGCCGTTCACGTAAATGATGTAACCAACGACTGCGACGTTGTCAGAAGCGGCATTCCACTCCAACTCGATTGAAGTTGGTGACGTATTGACTGTCGAAAGTCCTGTCGGAGGAGACGGCGCCTGTGTATCGCCCGACGCAGAGATCTCAATGCTGAGCACCGGCCTGTCTGCTACAGTCGAAGCATTGGCGCTGCTCACCTCCCAATACTTGGAGACCCCTTCGTCTGCTACGCTGGGATTCAAGCGCAGGAAAACGAAATTTCCAGGTTCTGCTCCGGATGCGTATTGATCGTTCAGGTAGTCCACCAGGTTTGCAGCGCCTGTAGAGTCTGTGGCCAGAACACCAGCAGACGATGAGCCGGTGGCAAAGGCGTCGTCCAACGCGGTGGCGGCACTATCGTTTCCAAAGGCGCCTTGATAATAATCCCCCGTGGCGTTAACGGCAGCAGATGTCCTATAGTCGAGTCCATAGAGGTCGAGAACTCCAAGCGGAGATGAGGCAATCGATTCGAAGTTCACTGAGAATTCGGCGTCGGTGATAACTTCGCCTTCGTATAATATGGGAAGCTCGAAGGGGAAGACAGCGTTGATATCCACGCCGCTTGTTCCACCGCCAATCCGCATGTTCGCCTGCCCCACCCACTTTGATCCACCAGTTTCATAAATTTCCTGGTCCGCAGGGTCAGCTTCCACATCGACCCATACAGCGCTGGAAGTCGTCGCTGTGTTAACCGGGGAAGACGCTGCAGACTCATTGCCTGCTGCATCGCACGCCTTCACTGCGAAGGAATAGGCAGTCAACTCTGAAAGCCCAGCAATGGTGATGGCAGTTCCAAACACCTTGTATGGCGTTCCGTTTACATACACCTTGTAATGAGTCACGCCAACGTTGTCCGTTGCAGCGTTCCAACTCAGATCAACGGTTGTCGGAGCTTCATTGCTGGCGTTCAGACCCGTGGGGGCCGAGGGCGCCTGGGTATCTCCGACGCCGATTTGCACTGACAGAACGGGCCTGTTTGCCTGGGTTGTACTGTTCGCGCTGCTGAACGTCCAACTTTGGGAGTTGGCCTCGTTGGATACGCTCGGACTTAGGCGCAAGAATACGAAGTCGCCTGCTTGGGCGCCTGCTGCATACTGGGCGTTCAGATAGGCAACCAACGCCGCCTCACCGGTCGAACTCGTGCTGACAATGCCAGTGGATGATGAGCCGGTCGCGAATGACTGCTGCAGCGCAGTTGACGCCGAATCATTCCCATAGGAACCCTGATAGTAATCTGTTGAAGCTGAGACACCGTTCGTGCTCCTATAATCGAGACCATAGAGATCCAGCACGCCCGTTGGCGATCCCGGAACACCCTCGATATTTACCGAGAACGATGCTTCCGTTATGCTCTCCCCAGAACCCAAGGCTGGCAGCTCAAAGGGGAACACGGCATTGATATCCACGCCGCTACTGCCGCCACCGCCACGCACCGTAACGTGTCCCGGCCAAGAAGCGCCCCCGTTCTCATAGATTTCTTGGTCATTGGGATCTGCCTCAATATCCAGTGTCGAACCTCCTCCACCGGTAGTCGTCTGGACATTGACAGCAGTACTTGGTGACGACTCGTTCTGTGCGGCATCATAGGCTGTCACCGTAAATGCATAGTTTGTATTTGGCTGTAATTGGCTAATTGTGACGCTAGTAACCCCAACTGAGACCGGATTCGATCCATTGACGTAAACTTTGTATCCCGCCACAGCTACATTGTCGGTTGACGCGTTCCAATCCAGATCGACCGTGGTCGAACCCACATTACTGGCCGCCAGGCCAGTTGGCGTGCTTGGCGCCTGAGTGTCGCCTGATGAACCGGATCCGAATGCCTTCACACGAACCGGGCTATCGCTCATGCCTGAGAGAAAGGCGCGGGCTCTCACCACATCTCCGGGATCCACATCGATGGGACCTGCGTAAAGGGTGCTCGAACTGGTCGGCGTTCCACCATTCACAGTGTAGCGTATTACTGCATCCGGATTAAAGGCCTTCATATGCGCCTTCGGGTTGGATCCATACTCAAACAGGATCATAGGAGCAGCCAGTGTCCCCAGGGAAACTGCATTATCCTCAAACGTATTACCGCTATACAATGCGATGATCTGGGCCCAGTTGCTTGCAACGCGCGATGAATCATAGTTCAGGTTTACTGGATCGCCATGCTTACTGACAAATCGACCAGACCCGTCCTCGATGGCAAAACGGACATCTGACGGGTCGGCGCCCCAGGTCACGCCAAATCCGGGACACTGCGAATTGTAGACATTGCACGCTTGTTGTTGTGTCTCGATAGACGGGACGGCGACAGGGTCCGGATATGTCCATACGCCGTGGCGCGAAATCCTATCGGCGTACTCAATAGGATCATCGGTGTTCACAATATCGCGGATTTGCGGCATCAGAATCATCGCTGCTGCCAAGCCCCGAAACGCTCCAGCGGAGGTGTTCATATAGAAGGCGCCAGCAGAGTTCGGTGGGCCATCGATATATCCGTAAGGGTCGGCGCCTGTCTTTGATCCTCCGTTAGCGTTACAGCTATTAATGGCGCCATCAAAGCAGGCTGAAAGCGTAAGACGTCCCCAGTATGCCTTCTCATCCGTAGTCAGGTTATTCCCAGTGCGCACGATTGGCATTCCGTCTCCCCAAAGCAGGACGCCAGTAACGCCACGTGTGATTTGACGCAGTTCCTGTGGTCCACGAAGCGCGACATCTTCATCATGACTCGTTAACGCGACCTTCTTCATTTCATTCGCCTTGGTTTCGTCCTCGAGAAGCGCCGCAGCAAAGACGGGGGGCAGGAACGTTCCTGATGACTGGCCAGCGCCTGAAGACCACGCCTTTCGCTTGTTACTGCCGTAATTGTAGCGGTTGTGATAGATATCCAGACCGTAGGAGATCATCGCAGCCAGGCTTGGCTTCTTTTCCTCCAACGTTCCCGAGGAAGAGAAGATCGCCAACAGATCATCATTGAATGCCTGAGCCACTCCAGATGCATAATCATCGATAAGAATGGCGGACCGGAATGCGCGGCCCCCTTCGGAATACTTTCCCCAGTTTCCAGACGACTTTTCCACCAGCATGCTGAAGATCTCAGTGGAGTGACTCCACCGGATTCTCGTGATTTCCCACTGCTGCGAGGTCTTCCCGGCAAGGAAAGTATATGACGGAAGACGGGTTAGATCAAAGTCATCCCAAGTAAGGAACTCCTTGGTTGTCCCGGTTATGTTCGGACGAATCATGTCAGCTCCTCCATTGGCGGGAGGTTGCGCCATGACTGTTACTACGCAGTAGGCATCGACAACCTCGCCTACGATTGCAGATGTGCCGCCCGGGCTCGTTGCTGCTTCGTTTCGCTGCATTGCGGCAACAAGTGAGACGCACGAGTTGGCAGGCGGCGTAATCGTGACCGGAAGGCTGGCCAGTAGGTTTTCGGACGAATTATAGCTTCCGTAGTTGTTGCTCCCGTCGAGCAAACCGTGGCTTTCTGCAATCGGATCGGCGTCGCAACTAAGATAATCTGTCCAGGCCGGATTACCGGTGAGGGAGATCAGCTTGACTGCCGAATCCCCATTGGCAGGCGCAATCCAATAACTTCCGCAGGCGAACTGACCTATCTGCACATCGCCGCCGCCAGAGGACTCAAACTCCCAATTGAAATGAGCCGGACGGCTCGGCGAGCTCGCAGGTACGACAACGCTGATCTGTTGAGCGCCAAGCGTCGCCAAGCAGAACAAGCTCAATAGGGGTAGGAGTAGCTTTTTCATATAATTGGTCCCGGGAGACGTTCACGTGAGTATCCGATGGAACGGCTCGAGGGTGGATTGATATTGTTGGTTCAAAAACCGCATTACCATCGATGCCGGCATGCTTATCTTCAACCAGTTACTCTTTCCGCTGCGTCTCAAAAAGTTTACGTTTTGACGGAGGCTGTTTCGTGGGCTGGTTGAGCTGACAAATCTCAGTCTCAAAACTCCGAAGATGCGCTTCCTCGAAGATTGAATGGAGAGCGCCGACAAGTTGTGCGACAGCGTCTTACGGACAACGATTGCCCTTGATGAACGGGGCTGTGCCGTCAGCCTTCTCAGGGTGAAGGGGCGTTCAGCGGGACTGGATGCGTTGACGGAGCGCCTCGAAAAGGAAGATTGCTGCGGCAGCGGAGACATTAAGGCTGTCTGCAGCGCCTTGCATGGGAATGCGCGCCGTTAGGACCTTCGGATTCTCCAGCCAGAATGGGGTGAGGCCTGTGTCCTCGCTTCCCATGACAATGGCGATGGGACCGCGCAGGGCGACATCCCAATAGAGGGATCGTGCTGAGGGCGTAGACGCCACAATGGAGATGTTGCGCCCTTGAAGCCATGCAAGCGTCTCCTCATTTGTGGAAACCGCAATTGGCAGACTGAAGACCGAGCCTTGAGAGGAACGAATGGTCTGTGGACTGTAGAGATCAGTTGCGGGATCTGTAAGGATGATTGCATTTACCCCGGCGGCGTCGGCGCTGCGAAGGATTGCGCCCAAATTACCGGGTTTCTCGACACGCTCGAGAACAACAATGAATGGAGAGGGAGCAAGTTGGAGTGAATCGAGCTCGAGCTGTGGCATCTCCGCGACAGCAAGCAATCCGTCTGGATTTTCTCGTGCAGACGCCTTGCGAAAGGCTGGCTCGGAGACGGCAAAGGCCTCTACTTGCGATAAGTTGCGGACGCGGTCAGCGAGATCGATCGCATCATCATGGACCCAAAGTTCCTCACAGCTGTAAAACTCCCGGATAAAGGCGTGTGCGTCTATCGCACGCTGAATCTCCCGCAGGCCCTCAATAATGAAACGCTTCTGGCGACGGCGATGCTTGCCCTCGCGCAGGCGTACGAGGTTCTTGATCCGAGGATTTTGAGGGCTGCTGATAAGGTCCTCCATGACGCCGACTATGGCGACTGCTCGACGGCGCGCAACTTCCTGAATCCGTGAGGGCTGCTTTAGTTGACACTAGCCCCATACAAGGGTAGCAGAGACAGGCAGAAACGCCACAAGAGGAATCCATACCAAGCTACTGTAATGCCTGAAGTTATCCGAAACGTCCTGTTGATTGGGGGAGCCGTAATTCTCCTGGTTTTTGCCCTGATAATCATTTCATTCTTCAATGTGTGGTTACGGGCTTGGTTGTCTGGCGCCTACGTTGGGTTTACAACGCTGGTGGCGATGCGGCTACGCCGGGTGCCCTACAGCGTCATTGTAGAGGCGCGAATCAACGCGATGAAGGCGGGCGTGCCGCTCTCCACAGACGAGATCGAAACACATTACCTCGCTGGCGGTGACGTAATCCAGACGGTGCAAGGACTGATCAACGCACTCAAGGCCGGTATTCCATTGGATTGGGACCGCGCGATCGCCATCGACCTTGCAACAAAGGGCACGGAGAAAAGCATACTTGAGGCCGTGCGCACATCGATTAACCCAAAGGTGATCGACTGTCCGTCGCCATCAAGCGGACGTACGACAATCGACGGCGTGGCGAAGGATGGTATTCAGGTAAAGGTTCGCGCCCGAGTGACGGTGCGGTCCAATCTGGAGCGATATGTAGGAAGCGCGCAGGAAGAAACGATTATAGCCCGCGTTGGCGAGGGCATCGTAACCACAATTGGCTCTGCAGACAGCTACAAGTGGGTTCTGGAAAATCCAGACGCCATATCGCGAAACGTGCTGAACCGGGGGCTGGATACTGGAACAGCATTTGAGATACTTTCCATTGACATCGCCGACGTGGATGTGGGCGACAACATAGGCGCCCAACTGCAGGAAGCACAGGCCATCGCTAACAAGAACATGGCGCAGGCTCAGGCCGAAATTCGCCGTGCAGCAGCCGTAGCCCTGGAGCAGGAAATGCGCGCCAAGGTGGAAGAACAGCGCGCGCGTCTCGTGGAGGCCGAGGCGCAGGTGCCACAGGCAATCGCCGAAGCATTCCGCAGTGGCAATCTTGGCATCATGGACTATTACCGCCTGCGCAATATTCAGAGCGATACGGATATGCGGCAGTCCATCGCCAAGCCTGAGAAGTCTGGCGGAAGCGCATCCTAATCATATTGATGACCTTCGGCAGCCTACAATTGGCCGCGCCCCTGGCGCTGCAAGTCAATGAGGACCTGATCTGGCTGGTCTTCCTGGTTCTCTGGGGGCTGTACTCGCTTTTCTTTGGACGCAAGAAGAGCACCGGCGACAACGCACCGCCGGTGATCGAGGAAGACGATTCGGAGGCGCAGCGACGCGCGCGGGAGATCCAGGAAGAGATACGCCGACGCATACAGGAACGGGCGCGAAACTGGAAAACGCCCGAGGACAAGCCTGCTGAACCTGCGCCACAACGGAGTGAGCCTCCACCGTTGATCCCACAGCAGCCCCGAAGAGCGCCGGAGCGCAGAGTGGAACCTGCAGCGCCTGCCACGCCTATTCAAACGTCGGGAGGCGCAGAGTGGACCGAAAAGCTGGCGCAGGCCCGTAGGTTGCAGCGCGAAAGCGAAGACAAAGTCGCAGCCTCGCTTCGTCAGGTCGCATCAGCCCGTCGTCCACGTCGAGAGGCTGTAGAGGTCGTCGAATCGACACCAGACAGGACCTTCTCGCTCCAGCCGGCAGCGCTTGCCGCGCATCTACGATCCAACAGGGAGGCCGCACGCGCAGCTATCGTTCTTTCCGAAATACTGGGGAAGCCCGTCTCCGAAAAAGAGCCGCGGATGTGGTAATAGAAGGAAAGGGAACGCCTACGGTAAACGGCGGCCCCGGCCGGCCTGCAGGATGCGGTGCCAATCAGAATGAGATAGCTGGATATCGAGCGACTTCATTATGGAAGGAAGACGGTCCGCCTTGCTTGTGCCGACGATGGGCTGGATTCCTGCTGGATGGCGCAATAGGAAAGCCACGGCAACGGCCTCGCTGGAGACGCCGTATTTCTGAGCGAGCTGGTTGAGAACATCGATTGTGGTGCGGATACGCGGTTCGGCATCCTCGCCCGGTTCCCGGCAGAGGCGTCCACCTGCAAGCGGGCTGTAAGCCTGGACCAGAATATTGTGCAGGCGACAGTAATCAACCGTATCATCGCCACGGAGCGCCGTTCCGGGCTCGCTGTAGCCGGCAACGATGCCGGAGTCGAACGGCTGGACGTGCAAAGGCGAAGCCTGAATCTGATTGGTCACAAGCTTATGCGAGAGATCGCGCTGGAGCAGCTCGATCTGAATTGGGGTAAAATTACTCACACCAAAGTAGCGGACTTTGCCGCGGGAGCTGAGCTCCTCGAAGGCGCGCGCGATGACTTCCGGCTCCATCAATGGGTCTGGCCGGTGAAGTAGAAGGATATCTATGAAATCGGTCTTGAGCCGGGAGAGGCTACGATCCACCGACTCAATAATGTGCTCATAGGTAAAGTCGTAGCGGTGGGGCGCATCCGAGGCTGGGTCTCCACCAAAGCGGATTCCACACTTTGTCTGAATAATTACTGTGTCCCGATCCAGACCGTTACGGAGAGCTTCACCAAACACGGTCTCAGCCTTGCCCCCGCAGTAGATGTTGGCGTGATCGAAGAAATTGATGCCGAGTGAAAGAGCCTGATCGATCGCCGCCCTACCCTGCCGCACGACTTCTGCGGATGGTTCTCCTGGTTGCCAGTCTCCACCAATGCCCATGCATCCATAAGCAATACGGCTGGCTTGAAGGTCAGTATTGGGAACAACGATCTTCTGCATGAAGGAGATAGAAAGTGAGAAGCGACCTGTGGCAAGTGACAAGTGGGCCAGATACGCGGGTGCGCCAAGCGCCAAGCTGGCCTACGTCATGAAGGTGGATCCTGTTTCCCCCGGACGGTTTCCTGACGTTAAGTGAAAAAGGCCGGATGCGCGATGCATCCGGCCTTTGAGAGTCTAAATATGAACGGAACGTTGATTAGCGTGGGATGTAAGACCAGGCGCCGCTCTCTGTGACGTTCTCTTCTGGGAGATAGATCCAGCTACCGAGGTCCTGTGGCGCAATCCAGCCGTTCGGACCGATATAGAGCCAGCCCAGGAAGCTCTCCGTATCGATCCAGTTGTCGGCGTCGTTGTCGCTCCAGTAAGCCCAGGTATCGCCGTCGCCGCCGCCGCCGATATCAGGGACGGTGAGGTTCTGGCCGGATACATCAACCGCGATGTTGTCGAAGTAGGTGTAGTCCTTGCCCTTCGGATCGCCGATGTTACCTGCAGACAGCGCGAACATGTAATGGTCGACGGTCTGTTCAGCAGTTGGCGTTGCACGGAAGCCAAATGCGCCGCTTCCGAGGATCGTCTGATTTTCCCACTGGCCACCTTGAACATATGCAGTCCAGTAGCCGAGGTTGAAGTCCACGACCCACCACATGCGGTAGGTAACGTCGCCCTGCAGCTGCTCATGAGTCACATACGCGTTGCCGTCACGGCTTTCATATGCGCCGGTGGTAACTACGATACGCTGCATGACGTTGAACGAGTCAAAGCGGGTATCGAGCACCTGATCGGGATCGATGTTTGAAAGCCCCCAAACGGTGTCGACAACAGCCTTATTGCCGTTAATGACGGGGTGAACTACTTCAGAATAGACGGTTACCACACCGCCATTTCCAACGGATGCAGCCTTGAGATCAACGCCCAGCGGAAGTAGGACGTAGAGGTTGGAGGTGTCTTCAAAGAGATCACCGAACTCAAGCTTGAGATAACCGTTCTCGACTGTGGCGTTGGCGCCTGAATCTTCGATGTTTCTGATGATTGCAGCGCCATCGAGTTCTGCCGCGGAGTCGAAAGTATATTTTACTTCCCACGCGGCCTGCGTTACGACCGCGGGAACTGCGAGGGCGGCCGTAAGGAGGAGTTTAATCGATTTTTGCATGTTACGTTATCCAGGTTTCAGGGTTAATTACGAGTGATTAAGCCTAGAAGGACACCGCCAACCCAACACGGAAACGACGTGGCGCATGGAAGGTTTCCTGGCGCTTGGTGATGGTCTGGCCCGTGATGGGGTGTGGCTGTCCAACAGTATAGGTAGAAACGTCGTAGGTGTGCTCGAAGAGGTTATAGACGTTGAAAGAAAGGCGCATGAGCAGGTCGTTCCATTCCCAGCGGTAGGATGCGCCAAACTGCACTTGGTAATACGACGAGACCTCCGGCGTGAGCGTGAAGTCGTTTATCGGGCTCACCGAGTTGAAAGCGACGCTTGTCTTTGAGCTACCTGTCCAGTCAACACCGAGGTTCAACTGAAGACCTTTGAGAGTGCCTTCGGTAAAGGTGTATTTGCTCCAGAAGGTGAAGTTGTCTTCGGGGTTGTAGTTGAGGCTCACCCCCTCGATGACATTGTGCATGTCTGTGGCCAGCGCCGATGAGTTCTCGTTGATGATGGTTCCATCCGGATTGATAAAGAGCAGCTGCTGTCGATTGTTGTAGCGCTGCGAGAATTCCGAATTTGGGATCTGCTCATCCACGTTCTCCACGTACTCGATGAAGGCGGAGTCGATGTCAGAGATGCTGACTGGCGCATCGCCGGCAGCGTCGCGAACAGCGGCATAGGCGTCGTAATCAACCCAAGCCAACTGAATGCCCGCGTTTTCCCAGCCAAACTCGCGGTGGAGCAATGTGAATGCGGGGACAAATGGATGTTCGCCAGTGGCGATGCTCCGCCATCCGGTGAAGTCGAAGGTGTCCTTTGCCTTGCGCTCCACGTGGGCATAATTGATCACAAACTGTAGATTGGAGGTGGCTGTGTAGATGAGCTCCAGGTCCACACCGTTGATTTTCTCGTCGAACGTGACCAATGCGCCACGAGCCTGGTTGAAGTCTACGTTGTTGTTCAACTGTGGTATGCCGTCCCCGGTCATCCGGTTGTAGCGGATAGGGTGGACATTCTGCAGGATCGGGATCTTCGTGAAGTCGACCGTGCGATCCATGAATGCGTTGTACAGGACTGGCAACGGGCTGACGGTGCGGGTAATGAACTCATCGTTCTGCACGTCGTAAAGGGTGACCTCATATAGGTCGTCCAGCCCTTCCGGGTTGATGCCAGCCAGATCGATCGTGATGCTGCCCGAGAATGGCGCCTGACTGGTGTAAGCGTCTGCAAATCCGCTGGGCAGAACAGCGCGATTGCGAACATCGGCCACGATCTGGAACTTCCGAATCAAGTTCTCCTGGGGCGTCAGGTTCGGATCGTCCGGAATGTCGTCACGAGAGACTTCCTGGAACACCGAATTGGTCTGTCCCCCAACCGTTCCGGCAAAGTTGAGACTGTTCGGGCTGATTCCAAACTGGCTGGCGAGATAATCGACAAAGTAGTCGGACTTAACCAGGTATGTGGCCCGAGACGATGGGTCATACGATACCGGGTCGAAGTTCGAGCGGCGGTTCGGATGCACGATTGCGTCTGACCAACCGGATGCGTTTGGCGCAATTGGAAGGTTCCAGATGGCGTTTTCGCGATCGATCTCGAAGTAGGCAATGCTCCCGGAGAGTTTACGGTCGAAGAAGTCGAACTTGAAGCCGATTTCCTTGTTGGCTGTCTGCTCAGCTTCGATCGGGTCGCCGTTTCCATCGCGCAAAGCGGTGTTGGGCATGACGCCCTCGGAATACACACCGTATATGGTAAGGGCCTCCGTGAGGTTGTAGCTCAGACCGATGTTGTTTGTCGTAACGCTGATATCGCGCTCAAAGACCTGCCTCTGGCTATAAGGAACCGGGCCGAAGGACGCATCTGGCGCACCAAAGCGCTCGGCGTCGAAATAGCCGGCATTCCCGCCTTCGATGTAGTCTTCATAGAAGGTGGGCACGTGCTGGTTGTTGGCCGTCAGATTCGCCAGAAGCTCTTCATAGGTTGCTTGACCCCTGGTGTATTGAGCTTCTCCAGCCGCCGTGTTCTCAGCCCAGGTCTGCGCGCGAGCAATAATCTCTTCATCGGAAATGTTGACCCGCTTGTGAATGAACTGGTCTGCATTGTAGGTGTCGCGGCGCACCCCACCGATCAGCTCCAGACGCTCGTCGAAGTACTTGCCGTGGTAAACGCCGTAGATACCGCGCTGCCAAATATCCTGTTGAACATACAGGTCGCCATCGCGCACGACATTGTGCCCATTGACGCCGTCATTGCGGCCATCGAAGTAAATGGGGTCAAAATTGGCGATGGAGCGGAAGTACCAGCCATCTTCACCCTGGCGCTCGATCTCATTCCCGCGCTGCGTATTGGCCCGCGCGTTCTCATCGCCGATCCCGCCCTCAGGAAAGTCAACAACGTCGTTAATGTAGTTGTAACCGACCAGGAAGGTATGGGATGCGTGGTCGCTGAAGATGAAGGGTGTGTCGAACGTATAAGTGGCGCGAACACGCCATTGGAATGACTCGGCCTTGACGATGGAGTCCACCCATGAGTAACCGAGGAGCTTGATGTCATCTACCGTCGCCGGAAGGATGTAGTTGCCTTCGTAGGATGGGTCGGGATTGATGTTCAAGCCAAAGTGGTTACGGAGCACATCCTGCATCCGCCAACCGTAGATCCCGCCGCTTTCCCAGATACCCCGAAGCTGTGGATCGCGCAGGATCTCGTCGTTGTAGAAGCGATTGATATTTGTGCCGGAAATGGACTCGTACCGGATATTGCGTTCGTAAGTTTCCTGCTCCGCGTAGAAAACACCGCCGCTGATCGTGAAGTTCTCAAAGGGAGTAACGTCCAGATTTGCGAGGAAGTTCCATTCATCACGTTCGGCAAACGTATCTGGACCGGTGATGCGGTAATCGTCTGGTTTGGCGCCGCCAACGAAGTTGTTATCGCCAGTGCGAAAGCCGGGCTGGCGACCGGTGCTACCTTCTATGGGGATCAGGGCATCGAACTCAACCAAGGGCAGAAGTCCCACAATTGGCCCTTGATGGCGGGCATAATTGTAGTTTTCGTCCCATTGATTGCGAAACTCGGTATCCTTGGCGTTTGCCGTGTCGTCGTAGAACCACTGAGTGCCGATGCCCTGCTGCCTGGTGAAGCCGTTCTGGTACTCGAGGAAGAGCGTGGCTTTATCCCGAAATTGGTGCTCGAGTTGAATGGCATAGTACTCGGTGGAACGATCCGCCCAGTCAATCCAGCTGGCGCGCTCGTCGTATGCGCCTGCCAGACGGTAGCTCAGGGTGTGGCCGTTCTTGTCCTTGAAGATTGGACCGGTGGCCTCGGCGGTGAATCGCATATAGTCGTCACTACCGCCCTGCACGCTGAACTCATAATGTGGATCGGCGAGCGGCCGCTCGGGGATGACGTTGACGATACCCGTAAGGACCCCCACCCCATAGAGGATGGAATTTGGGCCGCGAACGACTTCCATACGCTCGACGTTGACCGTGTCCATGAGGCCGCCCAGCACAACGCTATCGTCTGGAGTTACGACGATGCCGCCGTAACGGAAGCCCATGCGATTCTGGAAGGGAACGGGTAAGCCACGAATGTAGACAGTGTTGGAAAAACGACCGCCGCCGGCCGAAGAGATCGATCGATCACTGCCGCTGCTGCTTGTGCGGCGCGTGGCGCCTACCGTTGAGGAAGCTTGCGTATCGCTGGTAAAAACCCCTGCCGTATAGGCGAGCGCTTCATCCAAGTCTGTTGCGCCGATATCCCGAATAAACTCCTGATTGATAACTTGGAGCGCCATCGGCAGGTCCTTGATCTCGGTATTCAGGCTTGTCCCCGAGATGGCGTTGGAAGAGAGATAGCCAATGTCGCGTGAAGTATCCACGACGAAGGGAGATAGATAAACGACATCTCCATCTCCGGGATCTTCGGCTTCCTGACCAAAGGCCGGAAGCGATAGCAACGGGGCCGCAAGAAATGCGAGAGCGTAGCTTGGAATTCGGTTCAGCATGGGGTTCTTGGGTTTAGAAAACTGTGGGAACGAATCGAGACAGCGGTGGGGATCGTCGCTGTCGAAAACTCCTTCTCAAAGTGATACAATGGGCTCATAGGGCGCCATTTTATCAAGTGGGTGATTGCGAAATAGGGTAGCGTTCAAGGTATCATTAATAGTTATGACGCGCTTGAGTGCAAGCTGTCAACGGCTTTTTTGATGCAAGGGCATCATAATGAACGTTACTCTGCAAAAACAGTGCAGGAGAAACGTCTCCGCCTGGTAATCCTGGAGACGTTATGCGAGGCGTCGTTCGGCTTGAGAAACGGGCCCTGTGCTTTCGCGAGCTTCAAACCGGGCGGGCAGAACAACATCTGCAAGCGGCTCATCCTCAGACCGCTCGATGAGGAGCTTGCCTGCATGCCTGCCCAGATCCTCCGGCACAGCGGCGGCACTTGTAATAGAGGGGTGGTCCTGCGTGCAAACGCGAGTCATGTCGAAAGCGGCGATGCTGATATCGCGGCCGACTTTGAAGCCGTTCTGACCAAAATAGTTAATAGCCCCGCGCGCTTGCAGACCATTCATGGCAACCAGAGCCGTCGGCATGGGCTGGCTGGCGCGGTTCTCATGGATCTTCTGGGCCAGACGGAATCCATGGATGGGGTCCCCGCCATCAGAAAGGTGAATCGCCTCGTCTGGCAGATCCACGCCACGGATGCCCAGGGCTGCCTTTAGCGCAGTGATACGCTCGAGGTTTCTCGACCTCGGGGACACGGACCCCAGCACTGCAAAGCTGCTGTGCCCAAGGCCGATCAAGTGCTCTGCAAGCATCTCGGCGGCCTGGACCTCGTTGCTGTTTACGGAGTGGCAGAGACCGGGGGCGCGTGCGCTGACGTAGACTACCGGCTTACCTAGCTTGCGCACCTCCGCCAGGAAGGCCGGTTGCACCTCCCCAAGAATTACGATTCCCCGCAGGTATTCGATCTTCCACGCAAGCCGGGGAAGCGAGTCCTTCGGCACCTCCTTCTCCGAGCCCAGAAAAACAGTGTTTATCTGATGCTCTTCAAGAAAATCATGGAGCCCCTGGGTGACGTGGCTGAAGAAGTTGCTCGTGGTGGCCAGACTAAGCGGGGCCCGAAGTAGGTACCCGACAGACTGGAGCCCCACCCTCCCCTCGTTGAGCAGGTTCATCTTCATCCCCTTGGGGGTGTAACCAAGCTCGCGAGCGCATTGCCAGATGCGGTTGTATGTCTCCTCGGAGATACCCTCGCGCCTCCCATTGAGAACAATGGAGACCAGAGATTGTGAGACGCCCAATTCCTGGGCAATTCGTTGCTGTGAAACGCGAGCCATCGGCTAGTTAGCAGGTAATAAGTATTGTACCACCGAGAGCGACACGGCAAGTCGTTAGTTGAGAAGGCTTGATGCGAACAAACCCTACCATACCGGAGCGCCGGAGGTGGAGCAGCCGATCACATTACAAAACCATCTCTTATGAGCAAGGTTTTATCATCAGGAAAGCCGGGGATTCTGCTTGCCGAAACCCCGGAGTTAATTCTTATTAAAAATACTCGGTAAAGCAGGAACCTGCGGAGAGGAAGCCGAGAACAGCCCCGAACGACGCCGGAAACCGTCGACGTTCCACGACAAACGAATACTTCCCCAAATCACTTTACCAACATGTTCGGAACCAATCTTAGTCTCTGGGACTTCCTGGTCGTAGCCTTCTATTTCGTTTTCATGTTCAGCATCGGGTTGGTGTTCCGAGTCTTTAACAAGGACGCGAGCGACTATTTCCGGTCCGGCGGGAGCATGGTGTGGTGGTTGGTGGGCGCTTCAGCCTTCATGACGCAGTTTAGCGCATGGACCTTTACTGGTGCGGCGGGTAAAGCCTACCTGGACGGGATGCTCGTATCGGCGATTTTCTTTGGAAACGCTGTTGGCTACCTTGGGAACTACTTCATCACCAGCTACCGTTTCAGGCGGATGCGCGTGATCACCCCGATCGACGGCGTACGCGATCGATTTGGACGACTGAACGAGCAGGTCTTCACCTGGCTGCAGGTGCCTATGAGCCTGGTATATGCGGGGATCTGGCTGAACGGACTGGCCATCGTTGTTGCGGCGTTTTTCAACGTGCCGCCACAAATAACGATTTGGATCGTGGGCGGAGTGGTGGTACTTATGAGCGTAACAGGGGGCTCCTGGGCAATCATCGCCTCGGACTTCCTGCAGGCGGTGCTCCTGATGTGCATCACGGTGGTGGCCTGTTATCTGGCGCTGTCCGCGCCTGGAGTCGGCGGCCTTGGGGGCTTTCTGGAGAAAGTGCCCGAACACCACTTCAAGTTCTGGCAGGCCGAGGACGCCACGTTTGTCTATGTGTGGATCTTTGCGGCATTTGTGATCCAGTCCTTCAAGCTGAACAACATGTTCGACTCTTATCGCTATTTGGCGGTAAAGGACGATGGGCAAGCCCGAAAGGCTGCATTGATGGCGGCAGCCCTTATGTTTTTCGGGCCATTTCTGTGGTTCATCCCGCCAATGGCGGCTCGCATCCTCGAGCCAGACCTGACCAGCTTCTTTCCCACATTGGGTGATACAGCCTATGAGGGCGCGTTCATTTACATTGGCATTAAGCTGATGCCCGCCGGGATGCTTGGACTTTTGATCAGCGCTCTGTTTGCGGCGACAATGTCTTCCATGGACTCGGGCCTGAACCGTAATGCCGGGATCATCGTAAAGAACTTCTACAACCCGGTATTTCGCCCCAAAGCTTCCGACAAGGAACTGCTGACGATGGGGAAGATATTCTCACTGATATTTGGCCTCTTGATCATCCTGTCGGCGTTATTCATCCGACAGTTGCAGAGCCTTAATCTGTTTGAGATCATGGTGCTGTTTGGCTCAATGGTGGCGATCCCCTACGCGATGCCGCTGGTTTGGGGCTTGTTTTTCAAGAACGCGCCGCGCGCGTCTGCCTGGTCGAGCCTGGTGGTTGGTCTTGGCTTTTCATACTTCCTGCACCGGCATTTCGATCCAGCCTGGCTGGGTTACACTGAACTAAGCGCTCGTGAATCGTCCGATTTGATCTATATCGTCAGCGGATTGGGCAATATTATCATCTGCTCGATCTGGTTCTTTATTACGATCTGGATTGGGAAACTTGTGAGCTATCGACCGCCGGAAGTCGTGGAAGACTTTTTTCGCCGCATCAACACGCCGGTAGATTTCAGTGGTGAAGGCGGCGAGGAGAGCGATGGCAAGCAGGCTCAGATCCTGGGGATGTTGTGCTTTGTTTATGGGGGATTCATCGCGCTTTTGGCCCTGATCATTCCCAACGACATGCAGGGGCGCATGTCATTCGTCTTTTGCGGGTTGCTCATGCTTGGGGTTGGCGCACTGCTCTACGCTGGGTCAAAGCGCAATGCCAAGGATTCAGCTCGGCATGTAGAGCCACCCAACGCATCCTGATTGCATTGGGCGTCAATTGTGTCCGCCCGACGGTGATAAATCGTCCCGGGCACAGATGTAGAATATATAGAATAGCGACGCGATATTACGGCGTTTGATTTCCATGAACATCAGCAGTACGATTCTTCGCTTTCCCCAGAACCGGGTGTGGCGCACGTATCCGGGAGGCAAGGTCCTCGACGAGTTGGCCAACAAGTCCGCTCCCGCCGACAGCCACTTTCCCGAAGATTGGATCGCTTCCACAACGCGAGCTATCAATCCCGGGCGCGAGGATGTGGAAGAGGGCGTCTCTACGGCCCTTGTTGGCGATCAGGAAATGCGCTTTGATAAGCTGCTAAGCGAACATGCGGAAGCATTGCTCGGTAAGCAGCATGTGGAGCAGTTTGGCCCGCAGATGATGCTTCTGGTAAAGCTGCTCGACAGCGCCGTACGGTTGCATTTCCAGTGTCACCCCACTGCAGCGTTTTCGCGGAAGTACCTGGGCGCGAAGTCTGGCAAGGCGGAGGCCTACCATATCCTGTCGATCCGCGAGGATGTTAAGGAACCGTATGTTTACCTGGGCTTTCAGCGTCCGCCATCGCGAGAGCGGCTAAAGCGCTGGATCGAATCGCAGAATATTGCCGCGATCGAGGGCTGCTTCGATAAGATTAGGGTGAAGCCGGGCGATACGCTTTTCATCCCGGGCGGGTTTCCTCATGCGATTGGCGAGGGCATCCTCATGGTGGAGATTATGGAGCCGTCTGACCTTGCGGTGCGTTTTGAGTTTGAGAAGGCGGGCTATGTGTTGCCTGAGAAGGCGAGGTTCATGGGCAAGGGGCTGGACTTCTGCCTGGATGTCTTTGACTACCGGGCCGTAGCGGAAGAGGAAGTGCGCAGGCAGTATATGTTTGAGCCGCGCCCAGTGGATGGGCTGCAAGGGGACGGGCAGATGTATGCCTTGATCGGCCCGGAAACCACCCCGTGCTACCGCGTGGGCATAGCTAACGTAGATGGTAAGGCGCGGGCAGGGCGCATTGGTCCGCTTATCGGCATTGTGACCATGGGGTCTGGGGCTATTCACACGGCGGCCGAAACCGTCGAGCTGAAGCAATATGATAAAATCATGATCCCGGCGGGGCTCGAGGGCTTTGAGATTGAGTCAAAGGGCGAGATGCGGCTACTTCAGTGTTTTCCGCCAAGCGAGGCGTTTTAACCCCAAGGGAAATCTACTTTTTCTAGCAATGAGCGACTTCACAACCACTGCGCAGGCACTGCAGAACTTCCAAGCGAAGCAGCCTTACTTTATCGGTATTGATTCCGACGGCTGTGTCTTCGACAGCATGGAGATCAAGCATAAGGAATGCTTTTGCCCGGAGTTTATCCTCCACTTTGGTCTCCAGCGCGTGGCCAGCTTGGCGCGCGAGTGCTGGGAGTTCGTGAATCTCTATTCCAAGAGTCGCGGCGCAAACCGGTTTCTGGCCGTGTTGGAAGCTCTGGACCTGTTGCGCGAGCGGCCGGAAACCAAGGAACGCGGCGCAAATGTACCAGAGCTTCCGGGGCTGCGCGAGTGGGTCAAGCGCGAGAAGACGCTCGGCAATGCGACGTTGAAGACAGAGCTGGCCCGCACAGGAAATGAGGACCTGCAGCGAGTGTGGGAATGGTCAAACGATGTTAACCGGGCCGTTGAGCGCCTGGTGATGGATGTGCCTCCATTCCCTGCCGCGCGTGTATTCCTGGAGAAGGCGCACAAACAGGCAGATCTCATGGTGGTGTCGCAGACGCCGTCTGAGGCGCTTGATCGCGAGTGGGAGGAGCACGGTATCCATTCCTACGTGCGCCTGATCGCTGGTCAGGAGCTTGGCACGAAAACAGATCACTTCAGAATCGCAGCTGCTGGCAAGTATGGCGAAAACCGCATGCTGATGATCGGAGACGCTTTTGGCGATCTGAAGGCGGGCAAGGCCAGCAACGCCCTCTTCTACCCGATCATACCGGGGCAGGAGAATCAGTCGTGGCAGCGTCTGCATGATGAAGCCCTTCCCAAATTCCTGGAAGGAACTTACGCAGGCGATTACGAGGCTGGCCTGATGAAGGAGTTTGAAGCACGCCTGCCATCAACGCCGCCTTGGAAGTAACCTGGCTGCGCCGAGTCAGGAGACAGGAGCGACTGTGCAGGCTCCAGGTATCGCGCCGTCCACCGGGCAGGAGAACAGGTGAATCGGAAGACAGGCGACTGTCTCACATAATTCCAGATTCACAGCTACCGGGGAATCCAAGGGACTCAACAATGGTGGATCAGCCTTCTTGTGTCACGAAGCGATGTGGGGTGCGGCCGGCTGCCACCCTTATGAGCCCTCCAGCTTGCTGCAGCCAAAAGTGGGCACCCCGCTGCAAGCACTCATAGTCTTGCCCTACCCCGAGGCTCAGGGCTGCCCACGCCCGCCATATAGTCGCCTACACACGCTGCCGTCTCGCTCAGATTTGTGTTGGGGAATTAGCTTCGGATTTCCGGCGCGCTCGAAGCGCCTTTGCTCGCTCATTTTCATGATGAAACGTATTTTTGGCGAAGTTCACATTTTTCAAAAAAACCGGTTGACGAGTGCCTTCACTTTCCTTTCTATTCCGGGCTTTCACAACTGATGCGGGCGTAGCTCAGTTGGTAGAGCACCAGCTTGCCATGCTGGGTGTCGAGAGTTCGA
>CAYSHY010000068.1:0-18403 GCA_964430955.1 uncultured Puniceicoccaceae bacterium
TCAGCATCTTGAGCCTGACCGCGATGTTTTTTTATGAAATTTCCGGGCTAGACCAACCCCCGTTCGTCGACCTTCATTCGACGTTCCTAGTTCAAGGGGAGAAGAAGCATGAGAAAGGTTGAGCGCCAGATATCTGACGAGCAGTGGGAGCATATACGCTGGTATCTTCCTGAGCCAAAGAAGATGGGCGCTGCGACGATCAATCCGTTCTTCTGGAGGGCATCCTCTGGTTGCTGCGGGCCGGAGCGAGGTGGAGAGACATGCCTCCTGACTTTCCCAGTCCTTCCACCTGCTGGCGCCGGCTGGTTGAGTGGGAGGAGCTGGGCCTGTGGGAAAGCTTTGGGAGAGTTTTTTAAAGCAGCTGGTGGTAAGTTTACTATTAGTTTAGCGGAATAACCGCACGAAGGGTGCATCTAATGCGACGCCTCTGTCGTATTAGGTGTGGAAGGAAGATGAGTAGAAATCGGGGAGCCTGTTTCTGCGGCTATTAAAAGCGGTGAGGATTAAGTTCTTGCGGATTTGTTTCATCTCCTTAGCAAAGAACGCTCTCGCTTATATAAATATCAATTAGTTGTAATGTCTGTTTCTCTGCGTTTCTCCGTTTGTACGAATCTGTTTCGTTTGCTGCCTCTTTCCGCTTTCTGCTTTGGGCTGGCGCTACAAGCATCTGCGTTTCACAGAACGCCGGCCTCCGGACTAAATCTCCCTGAGGATGCTACTCCCGGCTATGTTTTGTCTAGAGACTCGCTTTTTACCGCTGCGGGATGGACGATGGAGGCCCACGAACATCCTCAAGAGCCGGGCGTATTTTACGTAGCGGAACGGCACGGAAGGGTTGTGCGCCTGAAGGAAGGCAAGGAGCCTATTCTTGCCCTCGATATCACGGAAGAGATTGGAGAGTTGGATTGGGAGAAGGGGCTACTTTCATTAGCGCTCCATCCACAGTTCCCGGATAACCCGAGTGTTTATCTATGGCATACTGCTGGAGATGAGGGCAATTTTCGGAATCGCCTGGTGAAGTATCAACTTTCACACGATGGAAATACATTCGATCCTGGATCCCGGGAGGTCCTGATCGATCAGGAAGATGAGGTTTTGACACATCAGGGTGGAACGTTGATCTTTGGGCCTGACGGGTACCTTTACCTGAGCGTTGGCGACGGTGGGAATGGGCCATATGGGTGGGGGAATAGTCAGAAGATTGACGGCGGTTTCTTCTCAGCTGTTCTACGTCTCGACGTAGATCAACATCCTGAGTCGCTGGATCCAAACCCGCATCCCTCTGTAATAGGCGGCTACAAGATTCCAGCAGATAACCCATTCGTGGGAGCAACAAGCTTTGCAGGTGAGCCCGTGGATCCCACAAAAATTCGCACTGAGATCTATGCTTTGGGGTTCCGCAATCCGTTTCGTATGTCCATTGACGAGCTCACCGGCGATCTTTGGGTTGGAGATGTCGGCGAGGCATCCTTTGAGGAGGTGAATCTCGTCATCAAGGGCGGCAACTATGGGTGGCCGGTTTATGAAGGGTATGAGCGGACAAATTGGGGGATCGAACCGTCGCCCAACGCCGAGTATATCCCGCCTGTTTTCGCCTACGGCAGAGACATTGGTGTCTCGGTAACAGGAGGGTTTATCTATCGCGGCGATAAATTTCCGGAACTCTATGGCGCATATATCTTTGGCGACGCTTATAGCATGGCTATCTGGGCGCTACGGTTCGACGAAGATGGTCAGGTCGATCTTGCTCTTCTTTCTACTGCGCGAAACACCGTTGTTGGGTTTCAACACGATCCACGTGATGGAGGGATTCTTGTCACGCTCCTGGATGAGCGCATGTGGACGCTTGAGTACGACTCGGGCAACGCCGCCAAGATACCTGCGACGCTTGGAGAAACTGGCGTCTTCAAGGATGTATCCACGCTCGAACTCGCTGACGGTTTTGAGCGCTACGAAGTGAACGTACCGTTTTGGTCGGACAATTCTATTAAGTCCCGCGCATTCTATATCCCGTATGACCAGCACATCGGCTATGACCCTTACTATAACTGGAGCTTTCCGGTCGGATCGATCTGGGTGAAGCATTTTGACCTCGAACTCGAGGAGGGGAATCCTGAGTCCGCAGTTCGGGTAGAGACTCGTTTGCTTGTGAAGACAGAGACCTCAACTTACGGGATAGCCTATCGGTGGAATGAGGACCAAACGGAGGCTACACTGGCGGATGCAAGTGGAGAAACGATCTCGTACTCCATCAAAGAAGAGGATGGCGGTACGCGGATCCAAAATTGGAACATCCCGAGTCGAGCCCAGTGCATGCAGTGCCATACCGACGTAGGAGGCCATGCACTCGCTTTCTCGACCCATCAGCTCAACTCGATTCATGAGGGAGTCAACCAACTCGAAGCGATGGCGGAGGCAGGTTACTTTGACGTTGCAACGATCGATGCAGAGGCTGCGCCCGCCTTGTCGCGAATGGACGATTCGACAGCGACCCTGACGGATCGGGCAAAGTCATACCTGCATGCGAACTGTTCCTATTGCCACCAGCCCGGGGGACCTGGTCTGGGCGACTGGGATGCGCGGGCGGTCACAATGCTCTCCATGAGCAAGATCATCTTTGGCGAATTGCAGCGGGGGCCGATCCAGGGGACGCACGTCGTGGTTCCCGGGGCGCCAGAAGCTTCAGCTATTCTCCAACGCATCAACAACCGCGGTCATGCGGGCCAGATGCCACCGATCGCGACCAGTTTGGTCGATAACGCCGGTGTTGCGCTGATCGAGCAGTGGATACAGGAGGGGCTGGAAGATCCGCTGGAATGGGATGATTGGTCGCTGCCCGCAGACGGCGACATTTGGGTAGACTCAAACTGGTATGGCTGGTTCTGGCGGGAACCGGGTGCAGATCTTATCTACCACCTCGAACATGGCTGGCAGTATGTGGTGGCAACTCCGTTTGCGGTCGGCGACTGGGGGGTTTGGGCATATGATTACACGATCGATGCCTGGCTCTATACAGACCGTGAGATTCACGGGTGGATGTTTGACTCGACCCATGGCAGGTGGATGTACTACCAGGGGTTATACGACGGTTTTCGCTATTTCTGGGATAGTGAATCTGAGGCGTACCTGATGTATTAGTCCTCTTGCGGGACTCCTGTGCCCGAGGTGACAGTCGGCGTGAAGACGTAGGTGTGTGCGCGATAAGTGCGTGCATGATCGCTGGTTCTCTCGCCAATGCCGGGATAGGCCAGCTCGAGTGAGAGGTGGAAGCCGTCGTGCTGGCGGAGGATGCGTATGGATCGTACGCTCTCGCAAAGGCGAACGGCCGAGCTGGAGCCAAGGATGACCTGTACGTTCTGCTCCTCATTGGACGGGTCGATCAGCTGGTTCAACGCTGCGTTTTCAGGTAGGGCCGCCCGTGTTGCGATCGGCGAGGCCTGTAGGCGCCAGAGCGACAATGAGTCGGAGTCGTTCCCTTCAATGAACCACACCACAGCAACAGGGGCGTTACTGTACATTGGAAACGAAAAGAGCGGTAGAGCGCGATCGTCTGTCTGCGGATTCCAGTCATCGCTGAATGGATTCGGCCAGGCAGGCAGGTTAATTTGGGTCTGTAGATCTTCGGCCAGGGCTCGAAGGGCGGCGTTGGCAGCGCGTTCGACTGCAACTCTCTCAGCATCGTCCCGCCATTGATTCATGCTGGTCGTCAACAACTTGCCGCCAAGGACGCCTATCAGCCCGAGAATCGTAATTCCCAGAATCAGTTCGAGCAACGTGAACGCGCGGCTGCTCATTGCCCTGGGCGATTCAGGATTACCGTCCCCAGGCGCGTCCATTGTGGATTGCGGCCGTCGACTGCGTCGCTTCCTTCACCACCGGGCGCCCACTGTAGGAACGCCACTTGATACCGACCGTGCTGTTCGATGGTTACTCGATAGCGAAGGTCATGATAATCTGACAGCAGTTCACTGGATTCCGGGACAAGCTGCCAATTTCCTTCTTTGTTCCTCAGAAGCACAGACGCTTCGCTCAAGGGTTCCCGGGCCAGCGCCGCAATTGCGGATGGAGCATGACGCAGGGCTAGCGAGCGGTCCCGGGCTGGACTTGAGCGTATGAGGCAAGTAATCGAAACTACCCCCGCAAGCGCCAGCACTGAAAGGCTCAAAACGGACTCCACCAGAGTGAAGCCAGCATTACGAACAAGGCTACTTGTTTGATCCATCCCGGTCTCTCTGGACCGGTAAAGCTAGATGCTGAAGCTCTCGCCGCAAGAACAACTTGCTTTTGCATTTGGGTTGGAGAACTTGAAGCCTCCGGCGACCAAACGGTTGGAGTAGTCCAAAACCGAACCCTTCAAGTAAAGCGCGCTCTTTGAGTCCACGAGGATAGGTACTCCTTGCGACTCAACATAAATATCTCCCCTGCGGGTGGCGTCGGTAAACAGCATCTTGTAAGACAGACCGTTGCAGCCCCCGCCGGTGATTGCGACGCGGAGGTACGGCCCTTCTGAACCGCGTTCAAGAAGAGCTCGGGCCTTTTGTCCCGCATCCGGGGTTAACCGAATCAGGTTTTCATTTCCTACCCGGACGCCCTCTGGCAACTGTACAATCGTGGACACGCTCACGGAATATACGGACAAGCGCACAGGAGGCAAGTTGCGCCAAAGACCAATGAAGATGTGAAATTGCCAGCTGCGGGGATACCTGCAATGTGGACAGGCATAAGACTATGAAGGCCAGTGATCTCTTTGATTATCCTTCCACGATGCCCTTTGGGGAATTTTTTGATCCTGATGCTCGCCCTTGGGAGTGGGTGCCTCAAATCAAGGTTGCACTGAAGGGCTTCACGTTCGAAGGCGGTCTGGACCGGTCCAGAGTACCTGCAGGATTCTCGATCGAAGGGGACGTTTGGTTGGCGCCTGACGTTAAGTTGCCCCCTTATGGCGTCATTCAGGGACCATGCTGGATTGGTTCTGGAACAGAGATCCGGCCCGGCGCTTACATCAGGGGAAATGTGATTGTTGGCCCTGGCTGCGTGCTTGGAAACTCGTGTGAGTTCAAGAATTGCCTTCTGCTTGGCGGAGTGCAAGTCCCTCACTTTAACTATGTGGGCGACAGCATATTGGGCAATAAAGCCCATCTAGGCGCCGGGGTGATCTGCGCCAACCTGCGCCTGGATCATGAGCCCGTGCCCGTTCAGTTGCCCGATGGGCGGCGGGAAAATTCGGGATTGCGCAAGCTGGGGGCCCTGTTTGGCGACCAAGCTGAGGCCGGGTGTAACAGTGTTTTACAGCCGGGCGCCATATTGGGACGGAGAAGCGTAGTGGTTAGCATGGCGTTCAGCGGGTATCTGCCCCCGGATATGATCGTGCATGAAACCGCCCCACGTCGACTCACGCCGAGACGCCGCCAATAAAATCTAAAACAAGAACGGCTTCCCCCAAGTTGGAGGAAGCCGTTCAAAAAGTTACCAGGGCCCTGCTTTACTCAGTAGGCTCGGTTTCCGGTGCGTATGCAGCCAGCCGCCGCTTGGCGAGATCTCCATAGAGCTGCCATGGATCCATGGTGCTGGAAAATTCAGCCAACACATGAGCCTGCTCAGGAGCGGTGTTCTCAAGCTGAGGCACATCCTTCTGGGCAACATGGATCAGCTGACCTGTCGCGCCCTGGATTCGCATTGGGGAAATCTCGCCAGCATCCAGGTTACGAGCCTGCGGAAGGATCATGAATTGCACCATCGGTTCGGCCTCGGAAGCTTTGAACTGACCATAGGACTGTACTTCCATTCCCAGTTCTTCGGCAGCTTCCGCAAAGCTCTGGCCAGCTTCAACCGCGGCAATAAGTTGCTGGCGTAGTTGCTCGCCATGTTCGGTGAACAGGCGGCGTCGTTCTTCCTGGACATACTGGGCGCTTACCAAGTCCCGCACCTCTTCAAGCGGAGGCACGCGGGAAGGAATTACTTCTTCCTTGATGAGCACAACCGCGCCGTTGCCGGTCTGTGCTGCATCGCTGAAGTAGCGGTCGCCCATTGTGCTCACCCAGGCAGATTCAAATGCAGTGCGAGGAATTCCGGTCAATAGTGGGGGCCGATTGCGGGCAAATGGCTCGATCTCCTCGATCTGGCCGCCCATCTTTTGCACCAATTGATCAAATGCGTCGGAGCCCTGTTCAACCTTGCCCCGCCACAGAGCAACCGTGAACTCGTCTGCAGCTTCCGCTGCGAGTCTGCGCGCGCGCTCTTCACGCACAGCCGCTGCGACTTGGTCGCGAACGTCCTCAAACACCGGCTCCGCTGGCTCCTGTGGCTCCTCTCCTTCGGCGGGCGCCGGCGGAGGCTGCTGGAACCGGGACTTGTTACGCTCAAAGTAGGCCATCAGTTCCTGCTCGGAAGGTTCCTTAACCTGTGAGAGGTAGTTTTCTGAAAGAAAGCGAACAGCAGTGGCGCGCATCTTCTCAGGCTCCTGGAAGCGAGCCGGCGACTGTTCGTAAAACTCGCGCAAGGCCTCCTCGCTGGGGTCGATTTGCGGGTCAAAGTCGGCCAAGCGTACAGTGGCTACATTAAGCGACCAAACCGTCTCGTTATCCTGCAGCTCTACTTGGGCCGCGTATGGGTGGATGAAACCCGGACCGCCCAGGATGTTGCTGAGTCGCTCCAGGCGGTAGTCGTTGCGAAGGACCTCCGCAACGGCATCCTCCGTCATCCGGGATTGCAGAGACAGCATCATCACGAAGTTGTTGTAGGTGGAGGGGTCAAATTGCCCGGAATCATTCTGAAACACCTCCTTGCCTCTGATGTAGTCTTCGAGCTGCTGCCGCGTTGGCCCGGGGATTCCCATCTCATTTGCCAGGGCAATGCCCGCCACTCGCGCGAGGGCGTAGTCCTGCACGTTCTGTTGAACACGCAGTTGTGGGTTCAGCGTAGCGCTGATTTCGCCTTGGCCAATGATTCGAGCCAGATCCCTATTGTCCACCAGGTTATAGCCATAGAAGTCCTGCTTGGCGTACTGTACGCCCATGCCGCTGCCAAAGAAGCTTTGGTTTCCTATGGTGAGGACAAAGGTGAAAACGATAATGACCAGCAGCACCACGAACAATGCGCGGTGGTGTTTCTGGAAGACGGTTTGAATCCAAGTAAACATCCTGAGGCGGGGTAAAAGTGCGCAAGTTAAACTGTAGCCGCACTGTGTCAATTGTTTCGCAAGGGCCTTGAACGCATCCTGTGAAGTGAGGAAGTCCCACCCCCGAATGGATCAGGGGACTGCCCAGCTTGGTTTGAATCTACCGGCAGGTCCACCTGCCGTAAGTTGGCGGTGTTATGATCCCAATTTGCAGGCGCCATCCAAGGGCGACCGGAACAGGTCGCTCAGTCGAAAAGGCTGCGTAGATCGATTGAGCCGTCGGCGCCGGGGGTGACGCGCCTGCCGTCGGGGAGCTGGTTCCGGAAGAAGGAGAGTTGCTTTTTGATGAGGCGCCGGGTGTTTACAGTGATGGCGTCTGCAAGCTCATCTGTAGAGGAGGATCCGCTGTCGAGCCATTCAATGACTTCGCGATAACCGATGGCGCTGGCCGCGCTTGGGTTTTGCTCGAGGCCGGCTTTACGCAGACGACGTACTTCTTCAATGAGGCCGTCCTCTATCATCTTGCGGGCACGATGCTCAACCCGGCGGAAGAGATCTTCGCGATCGCGTTCGATGAAGCAAAGCTTCTTCTCGATGTAGTGAAACGGCGCTGGTTGGGCGCGAAACTCCTGTTGCAGGACAGAGAGCGGCTTACCGGCGGCGAGACAGCGCTCAAGAGCAGTTTGAATGCGCCGCGGATTGTTCAGGTCGAGGTCCTGAACTCCGTCGGGATTAAGGCGCAGAAGTTCTTTTACAACAGCCTCCAGCCCGCCCTCCGCGATTAATCTCCGCACCCCTTGGCGAGTTTCCTCTGGAACGTTTGTTTGATCTGTAACGGGAGCGAAGAAGGATTTTGCGTAGAATCCGCTTCCGCCGGTAACCAGGAGAGGAACGCCTCGGCGCTGCGTATCTGCAACGACTCGCTCAGCCAGCGCCACGAAGTCTGCGATTGAGAACGGTTGAGAAACCGGCGCCACATCTATTCCGTGATGCGGAGCACGCTCTTGCTCCTCCTTTGTCGGCTTGGCGGTTCCGATATCCATGCCCTTGTAGACACAGAAGGCGTCGCAGGAGAGTATTTCACCCCCGTGCGCCTCTGCCCACCGTAACGCGAGGTCTGTCTTACCAGAAGCAGTGGGCCCTATGAGGAAGTAAAGAGTCATGGAATCGCACAGCTTACTGGTTCGCCGATAAGCCGGAAATCCAAAATACCAGATCAGGACCCTTGAGCCACAAGGCGACCGATTCTGGAATTTTATCGCACCGGGACTGGAAGATGGCGAGTGTTGAGGAGAATGAGAATCACCCTGGTAACGGAGACCTATCCGCCTGAGGTCAATGGCGTGGCCATGACGCTGAGCCGGCTGAGCCGGGGACTCGCCGAGCGGGGACACGAGATTCTGGTGGTAAGGCCGCGGCAGCACCGGGACGATGCGGGGCAGGTTCAGGACGGCGTGGAGGAGCTGACGGTGCGCGGAGCAGGGATACCTCGCTACGAAGGCTTGCATTTTGGATTTCCAGCAGGGCGCGCATTAGCGCGGCTATGGAGTAGGAAACGCCCTGATGTGGTGCATGTGGCTACCGAAGGCCCTTTGGGCTGGAGCGCAATTCGCGCCGCCAGGCGATTGGGGCTCCCTGTTGTCTCGAGTTTTCACACAAACTTCCACAGCTATGGAAAGCACTACGGCTATGGGGCGTTGCTAAAGATCGCCTTTTCATGGCTGAGGAAGGTTCACAATATGACCTCGCTAACGTTTGTTCCGAGTGAGGACCTGCGTGTCCTGCTCGACAAGGAAGATTTCCTGAACACGCGGATTCTGGGCCGTGGGGTGGACACCCGGCTCTTTGACCCCTCCCGCCGCAGCGAAAGCCTTCGCAGGTCCTGGGGGGCGGATCCGGCAACTCCGGTTGCAATTTATGTAGGAAGGGTGGCCGGGGAGAAGAACATCCCGCTGACATTGAAGGCGTTCTTGGAAATGCGGAGCATCAGGCCTGAAATGAAACTGGTGCTTGTTGGGGATGGGCCTTTGCGCGAGCGACTCCAATCCGAGCACCCGGAGTTGATATTTGCAGGTCTTCGCCGCGGAGAGGACCTGGCGACACATTACGCAAGCGCAGACATCTTCCTGTTCGCCAGTACGACCGAGACTTTTGGCAACGTGGTTACAGAGGCCATGGCAAGCGGCCTTGCTGTGCTCGCGTATGATTATGCCGCTCCACACGCGTATATTCGATCATGGGAAAACGGGGTAATCGCTCCTTTCGATGATGAGGCAGCATTTCTTGAAGCAGCGAGGCAATTGGCGCAGACGCAGGACAATTGGAGCACATTGAGAGAGCAAGCTCGCCAAACAGCGCTTGGCATTTCATGGGACGCCGTTATCGAGGGTTACGAGAGCGAACTTCAGGAACTGCTGGATGCAAGGCTGACTGTGCGGAAGGATGGCACAAATGGAACCCTTTCAAGTCGGAACAATTAAGCCCAACGGCATGAATTTGAAACCTGGACCGTAATCGAGCGTTTAAAGGACTTTGGCAATCGGATCATAACCTTCTTTTGGGCAGAAATTTGAGACAGGGCAGGAACAGCGGATTCTCATTATTCGAGATGCTCATTGTAATCGCGTTGATGGGGCTGTTAGGAGGCCTCGTCGTCGCGAACATGGGGGCGCTGTTTGCCGGAACCGGGGACGAGCCGTTGCCGGAGACGCTGCGAAGGGCAGTGAGGGAGGCCCGCTACCAGGCAGCTTTTACGAAGCAGCCTGTTTACTTGAGCTATGACAAGGAGAAGGCCACGCTCGTCATAACTGGCAGTAACGGCAGCGCCTTGGCGACCTTTAAGGCCGACGCAACGCCAGAGCGCGATGGTATCGTGTTTTATCAGATTCTGCCCGAGCAGGGAATTCGTAGTCCGCAACGGGGGCAGTTCGCACAGTTGGAGCGCGCGCCAACACAGGTCATTGCCTTCGCCCCGAACCGAAGCTCCACGCCTTTTATAGCAGAGGTCACCTACGCAGGGGAAAAGTCAACGCATCGCTTTGACCCGTTCTCAAACCTTCAGATTGTGGAGGCAAAGCGATGAAGCGGGAGAGAGCCGGATTCACACTTATCGAGACCGTGTTGGCGATGGCGATCTTCGGAATCGCCATGGTTGGCCTCACCGCGGCCTTCGTGAATACGCTGCAGGCGCTGAGCACGCTACAAAGGCAGGCTGATTACTCGCCCTACATCCGGTTCGTGCGTTCACACGCGATCTCTATCACCGACATCGACGAGTTCGAGGATGGAGGCGACATCCGCACCCCGGATGACGGGGAGGCCCGGTGGCGAGCAGATGTCGAGCCGATGGACGTGTTGGACCTGTTCCAAGTGTGGCTCACTATAGAGTTAACGCTCCCAGATCAGCGCGAACCGCATGTTCACGAGGAAACTTTCTACGTGTTGCGACCAACTTGGTCCGATCCATTCGAACGATCGATCCGTCTGTCCGATGCGCAGAAGAACCTTGAACGGCAGCGAGCGCGGGAAGGGAGGTTTCGTCGCGATAAATGAAGCAGCGTAACAGAGGCTTTTCCTTGGTGGAGGTCTTGCTTGCGACAGCTGTTGCGGGCATCCTTCTGACTGCGATGACATTCCAGATCGTGTCCTTGTCGAACATCTGGATACACCGCACGAGCGACGACTACTTTCAGGAGCATGTAGATGGGGTTGCATCTTTCCTGAACTCCACCCTTCAACAGGCCGTTACAACGAGCGATGTAAAGTATACTGGCGGTGGTTCACGTATGAAGACTGGGGCAGGGGCGAATCCTTCCCAGCGGCGACAAGGCGAGCAGGAACAGCAGGGCGAGGATTCTCAACCCCCGGAAGAAGACGACAACCAGCAAGGGGGGCGCAGATCGCCCGCCGGCGGAGGATTACAATTGAAGCATCCTCCGGGCTACAGCGAAGTGCAGGCCCCGCTGATCTACTTCACCATGAAGGCGCCGCCTCCGGTATTCACACTGGGGCATTTGGGTGGAGCTGCCATAGAAGCTTACATGTTTTTTGAGGAAAGAGCAGGGCTTTCGGTGGTGTGGCGATCGCCGTTGTTTGGTGACGATGCCTTCTCCGAGGAAGATGAGCTCCGCACGACGCTGATCTCCCCGTACATCACGGAAGTGCTCTATTGCTATCTGGACGAGCAAACAGAGACGTGGGATGAGGAGCGCGAGTTGAGACGCGAGAATAACGACTACCAGCTTCCCCAGTTCATCAAGCTGGTCTTTGAGCACGAAGATCAAAAGGCGAGCCGCCTGATTTACCTACCAAAGGCGGAACAAGGAGCGCCGCTATTTTAGGAGCCATGAGATCACGCAACCATAATTCGGAAAAGCGCAGCGGCAGCGTTCTCGTGTTGGTGCTTGGTCTGATCGCATTTTTGGCGGCGTTGCTGGTGTCGTTTCTTGCCGAGGCGACCGACAAGATGAAGTACCACGGCCTGCTTGAGGAAAGAGGCGAGTTGCGTGTGCAGGCTTATTCGGCTCTGGAAGTTGTTCTCTCGGTGCTCAATGAGTTTACGGAGATTGACGAGAAGTTGATCACACCCGCTCAGGGGTGGGGAAACCCTCTGGAATATGCCGGCGTAAGGTTCCCCGAGGGATATACGGTTACCGTAGAGTTTCGGGATGAGTCCGCAAAGCTGCCCCTCGCCAGCATGGACATGTCTCAACTTATCGAGCTATTCCATCAGCTCGGTCTGGAGTACATGGATGCCGAAATGCTGACGGATACGCTCCTGGACTGGATCGATGAGGATGACGACAAACGGCTGAAAGGGTTCGATGGGCGTGACTATGACCGTAAGGATCCTCCCTATCGCGCGGCCAACGCAATGCCGCAATCCTGGGAGGAGTTTCGCCTGATCGAGGGCTTCGACCGGTTTTTCTGGGATGAAACGGGCAGGCCGACCCCCCTGCTTGCGCGCCTGCAGGAAAGCGTATCCCTGGTAAGCACCGAAACGGTTAACATAAATACCGCTCCTTCGCTGGTGCTGGCGACTTTAGCCCAGCTCTCGGGTTTTGACGCGCGACTCTTTGAGGAGAGGATCGCCGGCTGGGACAAGATCCGCGGCACTGCAGACGACGAGATCCTTTATGACGGTAGTGGTTTGCTGGGCGAAGTGCAGCCCGCATTACTGGGCTACGAGGTAAAACTGCTTGAGGTTAATGTGCGCGTAACATATGGGGAAGCATCCTTTCTACTAAGCGCACTTGTCTCGCCAAGCTCGTCTGCTGTAGCCAGCGCAGAGACGCCGTCCCAGCGCCAGCCACGCGCCAATACGCGGGCGGCTCAGCGGGCGGCAAGAACTGCGAATGACACCACTGCGGGCGGCGACCTTAATTACCCTTTCAAGATTCACCGTATACTGGAAAACCAGACTTTATGATTTACTTCAGCTGCTGCGCTTTTGAGCATCGCCCCCTTTCTGCATGAATTCCAACCTCGCAAATTTGCTCGAGCGTATCCGCAGTCGCTTGCCTGAGCGTGAGGTTGCGTTGACTCCGGGGGAGCTATACTACTGCCATTCCTTCGAGAAACCGGAAGGCGCCGAGATTGGCGACTTGGCGGAGTTCGCTGAACTTTCATTGGAATCGGTGTCGCCCTTCCCCTTGGAGACGCTGGCCTGGGGCTTTGTTCCCGATGGCCGAAACCGACTTCTCGTTTATGCAGCCAGTGCGGAACGTCTGTCCCGGCGGCATGAGAACCTGGATGTCGTGTGGCACGCGCTGCCAAGTTTCGCACCCATGCTGGGCAAGACAGTAGAGCGCGACACGCTTCGCTTTGTATCTGCCGGAAACTCTATCAGCGCGCTGTTCATCCGCGCTGGCGCCAGTGCGCCGCACAGGGTCGTTTCACGCCCATTACCCCAGCGTGAAGACGGTGCTCCGCTGACAGAAAATGAGCTTCTAGAGGCGCGCGACGCGCTCGCGCGGGCAATGCAGCCGAATGGACATGAGCCCGAGCGTGGCTTATGGCGCTGCGTGCGGGCCGAGGTCTCTGGCGAGCAAAAGGTCTGTTTTGCAGTGACCCGTCTCTTGCCGGATGGTAACGCACAGGAGCAGACTTTTGACTGGCCCTACGCCGGCGCCGAACTTTGGAACGCCGATGTTCGCGGACGCATATTTGCTGCTCGCGTCAAGGTCCAACGCAAGCGAGCTGTCTGGGCATGGTGGGGATTTGCTGCAGCCGGAGCGTTTCTCGCGTTGTTGATCCTGGGGCAGCTTGGGCTTTGGGGGCTTGGGCTTTGGACACGGCAACTGGAGAACAAGGCTGACTCCCGCGCTGCCGAGGTAATGCTCTTGCAGAGCAAGAATGATTTCGCAGAGGTGCTGGAGAACGTAACTGAGCGCGAGATGAAGCCCTTTGCCATGCTTCAGGCGGCCAACACTGTTCGGCCCAGTGGCATTTACTTTGAGCGGATTGGTACCGCAGAGTGGAATGTGCTGCGTATCGAAGGGCAGGGTCGTCGCGCGGAAGAGGTGACCTCCTATATCGAACAATTGCGCAGCAGCCCGCTGATCGAGAACGTGCGCAACGTACGTACGGAAACACGTGGCGGTCGGACCAGCTTTGATCTGGAGGCGGTTTTTGTGAGCCCGCCAGATCTGGAGCCGCTGCCGCCTCGCGAGCCGGAGACCGCCCCGGCTGAGGAGGAAGGCGCCCCGCCCTCAGATGTCGGCGAGAGTGAACTGAGCACAGGAGAAGTTGAACCTGCTGTGGAGGAGTTTATTGAAGGCGAAGGGGAGGCCGGACCTGACACGGATGCCCAATTGCAACAAGAAGAATCAGGAGAGTACACCCAATGATACGTCGATTCTTTGATAGCTTTTCCCTCCGAGAGCGTTTCCTGCTGGTGTCGTTCATTTGGCTGGGCTTGCTCTTCTGGATGACCGTGCTGTTGCAGAAATACAGGGCTCAACATTTTGAGTTTTCGAAGGCTCGTCAGACTTTGGTGGATCAGCAGGTTTTTCTGGATAACCGTGAATTAATCGAGGAGCGTGAGCAGCAGGCCCGTGCGGGAATAGATCCTTCCAGAACCTACGCAGGTTCGGCGCTCTTCAGCACGGTGGATAATCTTGCACGCGCGGCAGACATGACCCCGGACATCCAGTCTCCACTACGACGTGAAGCCGGCATATTCAACACGAACACGGTGCGCGTAAGCGTACGGCGGGTCACGCTCGAACAGCTTGTTACCTTCGTGCAGTCCGTGCGCGCCGAGGCGCCATATCTGGCGTTGAGACGCTTTCAGCTGGACGCCAACGCTCGAGATCCAAATCAGCTCAACGCGAGCTTTGAAATCGAATCCTTTGAACTGGCCGAGAGCTATTTTTAATTCTGACTCCTTTGATAATCGTGCATCGCAGACTCAAATTTTTCTTCCTTTCTCTTCTGCCGGTTTTGGTGGCGCCGTGCGCAGCGTTGGCGCAGCAGCAGGGAGACGATAACGCGCCGTGGTCACAGGGTAGTGGTTCGGAGCCGGTGCAGCGCACTGCTCCTAACTTCACTCCGCCATCGCCGCCGCCTAACTTCACGCCGCCTCCGCCGCCACAGGGCGTCCCGCCGCCGCGACGGGTGCAGCCTCAACAAGGACCACAGAATGCGCCAGCGCGTGAGCCGCAGACGTCTGCTCAGCAGCCGGCCTCGCCATCGCCACGCGCAGCCGCTCCCTCCAATCTGCCGGAACTTCCCGATGACGTGGAAGAGGTTCTAAACGATCCCGGCGCATTGGCCTCCCCGAATGTGAACCTTGACGAGCCGGTAGGCGTCATCCGCATCCCCGAGCTTGGCGCCAACGAGGTGCTGGAAATGCTGGAGAACCTTACGCAAAAGTCTGTTCTCCGGCAGCAGAACCTTCCCCAGGTGCGCATTACCTTTTTCAGCCAGGGCGAGCTGACACGTAGGCAGGCTATTACCGCCATCGAAAGTTTGCTGGCGCTCAATGGAATTGCGGTCACAAAGCTTGGCGACACCTTCCTGAAGGCTGTCCCACTCTCTACCGTGAACAGCCAGGTCCCCGTGCTCATCGATGGCTCTTCCCTGGGATTGACGCCCAGCCAAAAGGTTTATTCCAAGGTGTTCTATCTGAACTTCCTCACCACAGAGGAAGCTGCAGGCGCCGTCAGCTCTTTCCTGACTCAGGGGCAGCCGATCGCATTCGGCAAGAACAGCGCGATTCTCATCACGGACTCCCTGGTAAACATTCAGAGGGTGGAGAACTTGCTTGCCAAGATCGACCAGCCAGCCCCCCTCAATACGGAGATGGCTTTCTTTAAGTTGCGCAATATCAACGCACAGGATGCGCTGCGCCGACTTCAGACTCTGCAGCAGGGGAGCCTCCGCGCGCGGTTGGAAGGCAACACGACCATAGACGCTGATGAGCGCACCAACCAGCTTCTGGTCTTCACGCACCCCAGTAACGTCAAGCTCATCTCCGATATCGTTGAGCAGCTCGACATGGATGTAGAACCTCTCACACGCACCGAGATCTTCTCCATCCGCCATGCCGACGCTGTGGAAGTATCCGAGGTAATCCGCGAAGTGGTTACAGGACAGGAGCGGGTGCGCGACCAGCAGACAGGGCAGCGCGTGCGCAGGCCCGTAACTCCTGCGCAACAACAGGCTGCAACCACAGACGGTCCCGGCGTCCAGTTCAGCCCCTACCTGACCATCGTCCCCGATGAGCGTACGAATACAATCGTCGCCACTGGCACCGCCAGCGATCTGAAGTTGCTAAACGCGCTTGTCGATCGACTCGACTCCCTGCTTCCCCAGGTACGGATCGAGGTCGTCATTGCGGAAGTGCAGCTCGCTGAAAATGACGTCTCCGGCTTGAACCAGTTCGGACTTTCCTATGGCCGTGAAGCGCCCGGTGCTTTCGTAGAGGGCGGTCCGGATGCTGCGCCTTACCCGATTAGAGGCGACGGCTATGACGTTCCCAGTGGGGAAGGGCTTGGGGGCGGCAACAAGGATCTATGGCTCTGGCCAAGCCTCGAAGGCGGGGGCGCGCTTATTAGCCCCTTCGCTCTGGAGCACTTTACTTTCCAGGCATTGTTTCAGGTTGCGGAACGGAATAACCGGGTTCAGGTGCTCTCAGCGCCGACAATAGTAACGACCCATAACCGTGAAGCTTCGATCATCGTTGGTGACCAGGTGCCGGTCGTTACGAGCACAACTCAGGGTCTGGAAGGTTCCAGCTACCAGACCGCTCAAGTCCAGTTCCGAGACGTTACGCTGGAGCTGAATGTGAAGCCTTTGATTGGGGATAACGGGATCGTACAAATGGAGATTGAACAGAAATACGACACCTTGGGCGAGCCTCGCGCGATTGGTGGCGGCGTTGAACCTCAACCTACGATTTCCACCCGTCAGGCAACTTCTTTCGTCAGCGTGCGCAGTGGGAATCTGGTTGTGCTTGGAGGCCTTCAGAGGGTCGACGAGAGTGACCGCTCCGGTAAGGTCTTCCTTCTTGGAGATATTCCTGTCCTGGGTGAGCTCTTCAGACCCAAGAGCCGTTCGATTGCCCGCACGGAACTGCTCATTTTTATTCGTCCGGTTGTGGTGAACAACGCAGAGGAGGCAAATACCGATGCTGAGCGTCAGATTGATCGGGCTGAGGCAGCCGAGCGGATTCGCGAATACCTTGAAAGCGGCCACTTCAACATGAAGAAGGAACAGGACGAGGCAGAGGCGGAGAAGCCGAAGCGAATCCTGCGTCGCGGCCAGTGGGTAGAGGTGCAGTAAGACGAACTTTGTGCGAGAGCTTTGAAACGTTTTGGAAAATCGGGGGTTAATCTCAGGAAACAAGGGCCATTAATGGCCTGTCCACCCGAGTGACATAGAAGTGAAATTACGACCAGCCATACCCCTTCTTTTGACGCTGATGCCGGCGACAGCCGGCATGGGCCAGGATCTACGCGCCGCCGATCTGGTGGGAAACTCTCCATTCCTACCGCCAGACGCAGGTCAACAACAGGCGCAGCAAGGCCCAGCGGTAAGCGAGAGCGATCTGGAGTTTCGCGGAATGTACTCCCTTGGAGAACGCTACTACTTCAACGTCTTCAACAAGCGGGAGAACAAGGGGAAGTGGCTGACGCTGAATGATGAGATTGAGGGCTTGTCTGTCACCTCGTTCGATCTTCAGCAAGACAGGATCAGCATTCGTTTGAATGGCCGTGATGAAACGCTGGCGATGGCAAAGCCCTCTGCTGGAAGCTTGCCGGTTGAACTAGCCGCGAACAGCGGCAACGCGGCAAATCGTAGGGTTCTGCCCGCAAATCCTGGAGAAAATCAGTCCAATAATCCACGGGTTGTGCGCAGAACGGTGCCGTCTCGCGTAGTGAATCGTACAGTGCCGCCACCACCGCCTGCCGTGTTGCAGCGTTCGGGCGGCGCAGGGGGGCGTCCGGTGCCTCCGCCTGCTGTTCGCACACAAGGGAATGCGGGCAGTTCCTCCGGTTTTGCCTATGGTCCTACAACAGGCTCCAACTCAGGGGTTGGGGGTAGTAGTGGTTCCACAAAGGCGCCCCAGGCGCCTTCAGCCCGGCCGCCAACAATGGAGTCGCCCGGCGCTCCGCCAGATTTCGTGCCCGAGATACCGGACTTTGTGAGGAATGGAATGGTGCCGCCCACTCCTCCTCCCAGTGCTCCTCCACCCGGAGCTTCGCCATAGTGATGGTTACAGATCTTTCCAAAGACAACTTTTCGAAAATACTTGAAGGCCTTGAGCCCGACCAGATAGCCATGCTGGAAGAGGCGCCGCGGCAAAATCGATTGCCGCTGCTGGCCCAGTTTCGCCGTGAATCCGAGGCGGAAACGGCGCGAAAGATAGCCGAGACCTGTGGCTATGGATTTGTAGAGGAATTTACCCTCGAGGAGAATGCGACGCATGTTCTCCCACTGCGGTTGATCCATGAGTATCAGGCTGTTCCGTTTGCGCAGGAGGGCGATGCGGCGGATGGCGTCGCAAACTTGGCGACTCCCTGGCCGCCCGAGGATGGAATGGACGACTGGGTGTATGCGGTTGCGGGGCGGCAACCGCGCTGGCACATCAGTCCCGCGAAGAACGTCATCAACTGCATTACCCAGAATTTTGGAGTTGGGGCAGACAGCCTCAGCGAGAGTGATATTTCAACCGAGGACAGCGGCCGGGAAGCGGAGGAAAGCGAAGACGAGAACGCTGCGATCATCCGCTTCGTCAACGAGATCATTGCCAAAGCAATCGAAGACCGCGCAACAGACATC
>CAYSHY010000069.1:0-16080 GCA_964430955.1 uncultured Puniceicoccaceae bacterium
GGCTCGAGGCCGAGTAGAGAATCTCCACATCGGTCTTTCCCCTTTCCTGCACCGCCTGAACGGTCTCCCCTTTGCCGTCAAACACAACCACGACGCGAAGTTCCCCACCGTCATGCAACACTCTGAGCCTGTCTACAAGCAAGGCTGCGGCGGCGTCTGGTCCCAGCGCTGCGGGCGTTCGCCCCGCGCCCCAGGCGTGCGCCACGTTATATCCGTCCACTACCAGCCAAGGCATCGCCTTATCTTCTGCCCCACGCGCCACTCCGGCAACATCACACTATGCTTTTCGTATGATTTCTGCCGGCCTTGATGCTCCGACCCTAACCGTGTGGGGCCCCGCTTCCAAAGAAAATAGTTAGAAGAACAGATAGCTTGCCCTACATCGCTCCGCTCCAAGGATGCCGCGATGCTGATAGGCGTGGTTCACCGGAAGCCTTGATCTTCCATAAACGGCTCTCGTAGGCCAATAGCCCAGTCGGCTTCTCTCTACTTCACTCGTTACCTACAACCCGATGGCAAATCCCGGCGCCCAATCCACCTCCGACTATTCCCATGACAGCGATCCTAATGTCGTCATACGCTGGAAGGAGCGTTTTGCCTATGCATCGGGCGATTTTGCCTCATGCCTCTATTTTGGCGTCTTCGCAAACTTCCTGACTTATTTTTATACGGATGTCTTCGGGATCTCGGCAGCGGCTGTCAGCCTCATGATCCTGCTCACCCGCACCTGGGATTGGATTAACGACCCGATCATGGGCGCCATTGCAGACCGCACGCGGACCCGCATGGGGGTGTTCCGGCCGTGGCTTCTGTGGATGGCAGGCCCGTTTGTCATCTTTGGCTTAACCACCTTCATCACTCCCGACCTAAGTCCCGCCGGTAAGCTGATCTACGCATACGTGACCTACACGCTACTTACGATGGTCTATACGGCGATAAATGTGCCGTATTCCGCGTTGATGGGTGTCATGACCTCACGCTCCGACCAACGCACCATCCTCGCTTCCTTTCGATTTATTGGCGCTTTTGCTGGCACGATGTTTGTCAGCGCCACAATGCTCTTTCTGGTAGAAATCTTTGGACAGGGCAACGAGCGTCTCGGGTTTCCACTCACGGTGGGCTTGTACGGCGTCATGGCCGCCGGCTTGTTCCTCTTCACCTTCACCGCGACCAGAGAGCGTGTCCCACCGCCGCCACGCGAGAAGCAACTCTTGAGGGACGATTTCAAGGCGCTCTTACGAAACGGACCATGGCTGGTCATGATCCTGATCAGCGTCCTCACGATTATATGGATAGCCGTCCGCAACGGTATTGCCATTCATTACTTCAAGTATGCTTCTGGTAGCGAGCATTGGGGCAGCCTTTTCCTGGTCATCAGCAATGGTGTGCAGCTCGTTGGCGTGATCCTTACGAAGTACATCTCCCAATGGCTCGGGGGGAAGAAGCGCGCCTTCATGGCCATCACCTTCGTTTCGGCAGCTCTTATTGCGGCCTTTTATTTCATCGATCCACAGAACATTCCCTTGGTCATGGCGCACCAGTTCATCAGCTCCTTTATCTCTGCACCGCTCATGCCTCTGTTCTGGTCCATGATCGCAGATACGGCGGATTACGGAGCTTGGAAGCTTGGGCAGCGCACGACAGGGATCATCTTCTCCTCGGGCACAGCTTCGCAAAAGATTGGCTGGTCCATTGGTCCGGCAATCGCAATGTGGCTCCTCGGCTACTTCGGCTACATCGCAAACGTCGATCAGACTCCCGAGACCCTCCACGGCATGAAGCTGATCATGAGCTGGATTCCGGCCGGCGTTGCGGTTATCGCAGGAATGGCGGTGATGCTCTACAAGATCACCCCGGAAGTGGAAAAAGAGATGCAAGCAGCCATCAAGATGCAATCAGCAGAATCGTGATCACAATCCACTCTCTCCGCGGCCCTCGACCTCGGCCATTCTCTATCCAGCAGCCTTTCCCCGTTTACCTTTTGAAATATTCACACCATCGTATGCGTCGTATTTAACATGCGATGGTCCCGTTTCATAGGCGCGCTGGTTCTGTGTTGCGCCTCTTCTGTTTCCGCTTTCCCGCTTCGCAGTAATCATGTTGCCGCGGAACTTGTTCCCCAAGTTGCAGGCATTCAGCCCGGACAACCGTTCTGGGTAGCGCTTCGCCTGCAGCACGACTCAGGGTGGCACACCTATTGGCGGGCAAGCTCCACCGGCTTTCCTACATCCATCGAGTGGACGCTGCCCGAGGGATTTACCGCGAGTGACATTTATTGGCCGACTCCAAAGGTTTATCAGCAGGCGCATATCGTGGACTATGTGTTCGAGGGTGAAACCTTCCTTCCGGTTCAGATTACGCCACCGGAAGACCTGCGGCCGGGAACGCAAGTGTCGCTCAAGGCGGCCGTGGAATGGCTCATGTGTGCAGACGTTTGCATACCCGGCGACGCTAACGTTTCCCTTCAATTGCCCGTCGTAGACGCTCCGCCTCCACTGCATCCACGATGGGGGGCAAAGGTCTCTGAAACCTTGGCGCAACTACCCCGGCAATTGCCTGAGTGGCAGGTGTTTGCTGCACGCGACGGCGACGCTGCTACAATTGAGGCGCGTCCTGTCGGGAAGGTCGACAAGGACTCAGTAGGACAACTTTACTTCTACTCGAGCAATATGCTGTTTGTTGCGGAGCCCGTGCAACAGCAGGAAGAACTGCCCGAAGGCGGATACCGGCTTCACTTGACCATAGCCGAGACCGCGCCTGATGTGATTGACCGGCTGAACGGCGTGCTGGCGGCTTCGGAAGGGTGGGGAAGTGATAAGCTCCCCGGGATTTTGGTGGATGTGCCGCTGGCATCTGTTGAGGAAGACGAGACGCTTGTAGATCACGTCGCTCTCGCAGCAGCGGGCGAGATTGGCGATCAGGGAGGTCCCCCAATCATGGCAGTTCTGGCAGGCGCTTTTCTCGGCGGCTTTATCCTGAACCTCATGCCGTGTGTCTTCCCCGTGCTTGGCATCAAGATAATCAGTTTTGTAAATCAGGCCGGGCAAGAACGAAGTCGCGTGGTGCTACATGGCGTGGTCTTCACCGCCGGTGTATTGCTTTCTTTTTGGGTTCTTGCCGGGGTCCTTCTAGCGCTTCGGCTGACGGGAGAGAACGTCGGCTGGGGCTTTCAACTACAGGAACCGGCCTTTGTCTTCTTCATCTCAGTGCTCTTGTTGCTCTTTGGCCTGAACATGAGCGGAGTATTCGAGATTGGGCAGCGCGCTGTTGGCGTTGGCGGTCAACTGCAGACCCGCGAGGGCTTCACTGGATCATTCTTTAGCGGGATCCTCGCTACGGTTGTCGCAACGCCGTGTTCGGCGCCTTTCCTTGCCGGCGCACTCGGCGCGGCTCTGGCTATGCCTCCGCTTCAGATGCTCCTGGTCTTTACCTTCGTAGCCATCGGTCTTGCTTCTCCATATCTCATTCTCTCCCTCTTCCCTCATCTGGCGTATCGCTTGCCCAGACCCGGCCCATGGATGGAATCCTTGAAACAGGGCCTGGCGTTTCTGCTATACGCATCTGTCGCGTTCCTGGTCTGGAGCATCTCTCCGCTGCTGAATAATGCTGCCCTCTACGGCGACTACGGCTTCTTGCTACTGCTCTTTGCTTTGATTATGGCTGCCCTCGCTGCCTGGATTTACGGCCGTTGGGTCCAGCCCTCGCGCTCGCGGGAATCCAGAATTGGGGGGGGCGCTGTTAGCGTGCTTGTCCTGATCGTAGCTCTTTTTGTTGGTTACCCTAAATCAGGCGCCACAAACCTGTCGGCAGGCGCAATTGCTAAAGCGCAATCGACGGACTTAACGATTCGCCCTGCCGTTCTCGCAGGAGATGATAAGCCTTACTTCAACGAATGGCGACCGGGCCTCCCAGAACAATTGGCCGAGCAGGGACATCTCGTTTACGTCGACTTCACCGCCAGATGGTGTGCTACCTGCCAGACGAACAAGCTCACCGTCTTCTCCTCCAACGAGGTTATCGACGGTTTCAGGGAGAAAGGCGTAATCGCCTTGAAAGCCGATTGGACCGCGCGTGATCCCGCCATTACTGCAGAACTTGCGAAATATGGAAAGGTCGCGGTGCCCTTCAATCTCGTCTATTCCCCCGGTAAAGATCCTATCGAACTTCCCCCTGTTCTCACCCCCGGGATCGTTCTTCAGGCAATCTCCCTTCCGTAGAAGTTTTGCTAATGTGATACCGAGATGTAGTATGCCTGAGTGGATTAGAAAAATTTAACTTAGGAGAACTTTATATTTGATTTTCTGATAAGATCCGTTGTATCTTGAACATCGTTGGAGGCGGACATGGAAAGACCTTTCAAGATACTCGGGATACAGCAGGTAGCGATTGGCGGCCTGGACAAGGGCAAGCTCGCAGCGTTCTGGTGCGACACTCTGGGGCTCAAAAAAGTAAAGGAGTTTCAGAGCGAGCGCGAAAACGTCGACGAAGACGTACTGCAGATCGGCGAGGGCCCACACGCTGTGGAGGTGGACATCATGCAGCCCATCGATCCGGAGAAGAAGCCCAAGGTTCATGAGCCCCAGTTGAACCACATTGGTCTATGGGTGGACGATCTGAACGCCGCAGTGGATTGGCTGACAAAGCAAGGCGTGCGTTTCACCCCCGGGGGCATCCGAAAAGGGGCCAGTGGATTCGATGTCTGCTTTATACACCCAAAGGGTAATGAAGAATTTCCCATCGGCGCTGAAGGCGTGCTCGTAGAGCTCGTTCAGGCGCCAGATGATGTAATCCAAGCGAAGCGATAGCGAGACAGTAGTAGTAGCTCCGTCGGAATGCGACACCGCGGAGCCCATGCTTAGATCAGTAGCGGCGTCCCAGAGATAGCGGGGGACGCCGCTTTCTGTTTCTAAAATTTCGTTATTCGCGACCCGAGAACGCCTGCGTCAATGCGGACTCCAGGGATTGCCGTGTGAAAGGCTTCACGAGCACCGAGTCGAAGCCAAGGGAAGTGAATCGCTCCTGATCTTCAGGCATCGCATAGGCGGTAAAGGCGACAATCGGCCGGTCCGCGTAATGGGGCATCTCCCGCAACTTCTGCAACAGGCCGATCCCCGAGTTCTTCTCCTCGATATTAATGTCCAGCAACGCAATGTCTGCTTGGAAGTCCCGGGCGATCTCCAATGCTTCCGCAACAGTGGCAGCCATCTTGATCTCGTAGTGCTCCTCGAGCATTACGCGCAGGATCGTCCGTATGTTCTGGTAGTCTTCCACCACCAGCATCTTGCGGCGCGCCTTGTCTTGCGAGTCTTCCAGCCTTGGACTCACCGGCTTGTGACTCGTAGTCTCAGGTTCCTTGGTGATAGGGAATTCCATAGTAAATGTAGTGCCTTTACCCACTTCGCTTTGGACGCTGATCGTGCCGTCCATGTATTCAACGATTTGCTTGGTTATTGCGAGCCCCAGCCCGCTTCCTTCCGGCCCTTCCGAGCCGCCGTCTGTTCCACGTTCGAAGGCAAGGAACACTTTGGGTAAGAATTCCTCTGGTATGCCACATCCGGTGTCGCTCACCTCTATGATAGCCTTGCCTTCCCCGCGAATCAACCGCAGGCAGATTCCTCCCTGCTTCGTGAATTTTAAAGAGTTACCCACCAGGTTCATTAGTGCGCGGTTCAACGCGGAGCGGTCCACTCTGATCTGGACCGGTTCGTCCGGGACTTCCAGATCCAGCTCCAAACCACGCTTTTCAGCCTGCTGCTTTAGTATCCGTTGGGCAGAACGAAGTTCCTCGCCTGCGTCAATCAATGTCGGCTTCAGCTGCAGTTGCTTACCCTCCAGTCGGGCCAGCGCCAGGACGCTCTCCAGCGTTTCCATCAGGCGCTCCCCGCTTTGACGGATGGTCTCCGCATGCTCGCGTTCCTCCGCTTCAACGCGCTCGGCAAGCAACTCAGCAAATCCCAGAATCGAGGTGAGCGGGGTGCGGATGTCATGGCTCATGCTCGCAAGAAACGCACTTTTGGAGCGATTTGCGGCTTCCGCCTCCTCTTTGGCCTCGCGTAGCGCAGTCTCCGCACGTTTTCGTTCCGTTATGTCTGCGAAGAAGACAGACAAACCGTCGCTCCGCGAATAACACCGAACGTCAAACCAGCGCTTCAACTCGTCGAAATAGATTTCGAAATGTTGGTCAGCCCGCGTGGCGATTGTCCTCTTCAGGCGCTTGCGAAGCACATCCACGCCGGACGATGGGAAGACCTCCCAGAGTACGCGCAGATGAGCCTCCGCCACTCCTACATTCAGCATTTCCGTGGCCGAGGCATTGATATACGTTACCCGGAAATTGCGATCTACCGAGATAAACCCGTCGCCGATGCTCTCCACAATCGCGCGGATTTTTTGGTTCGCCCGCAAAATAGCGTCTTGCGCCCGTCGACGGTCTGTTACGTCTTCGCTGATCGCGCCCACTCCCAGGAGTTCGCCATCGACCTCCACAGGGTAATAAACGATCTCCCATTGACGCTTTTCGCCGGGTAGCGCCGGGGTTTCTCCCTCGGCGATTCGTCGCAAGGGCCGACGCGCTTGCATCACCCGTTCCAGCACGCCTATCACATCCATGCGTCGTCCGGGCAGCAGTTCCGTGGCGGTGCGGCCTATATGATCTTCGGCAGGTATGCCGTTCATCGCAGCCAAGGCCTCATTCACTCGCACAAATCGCGTTTGAGTGTCGTAGAACGCAATGCCGAGCGGGGCGTTCTCGATCAGGTTGTCCAGCAGTGCGTTCACCTGCGTAACCTGGTGAATGAGCCGGTTGGCCTCCTTCTCAGCCCGCTTTCTGGCTGTTATGTCCTGGCTGGTGGTAAGCTGGTAAGTGCGTCCCTCGATTCGCAAGGGGCGTGCTGTTGTCAGCACATCCAGAAACGTGCCGTCCTTGCGCTTGAACTGCGTTTCATATTGCCGCGACTGCCCTGTCTCTACGGTCTCATGGACAAGCTTCCGCAGTCGCCCTTCAGGCATCGTCATGATGTCTCCCAGCGAAAGGCGGCTGAACTCCTCGCGATCGTAGCCTAGAGACCGGTGCGCTTCATCATTGAACTGGGCCAGCTGCAATGTCTCCGCATCGACCATCATCATACTCAATGGTGAGTCGTCAAAGAGCGCACGGTGACGCGATTCGCTGTCTCTCAGTGCCCGCTCCGCATGTTTCCGCGACGTTATATCCTGAATGATCGCTATATAGTTCTCCTCGTCGCCGAGTGTCCCCATCATGGACACCGTAAGCCGCACCCATACCTCATGCCCGTCCTTATGCAGGTACCGCTTCTCCAACCGATAGTTATCAATATCCCCTGCCGTAAGACGACTAAGCTGCGCAAGATCTGCTTCCAGATCCTCGGGGTGGGTTAACCCCTGAAATGTTTTCTGCGTAAGCTCGTCGTGCGTATAGCCGACGATGTTGCACAATGCGTCGTTGGCCCGTAGCCAACGCCCACTCGCATTTACGATAGCCATACCTACCGCCGCCGTCTCGAACGTTGATCGGAACCTTGCCTCGCTTTGCCTTAACTCCCACTCGTGTCGCTTCCGCTCGTCGATGTCACTGATAATCCCTGTCATTCGGCGGGGTTTGCCGTCGGCGTCCCGGTGAAGTTTTCCGCGCGCCTCCAGCCAATGCATGGTCTTGTTGGGCCAGACCGCCCGCCACTCAAACTGTAACTCGCTGCCTTCGGACAATGCCTGCTCGATCTTTTCTTCCAGCGCCTTTCGATCGTCTGGATGGACGCGCTCGAGCCAGGCCTCTTTTGAAGGTTGTACGTCTCCGGGCTTATATCCGAGAAGTCCAAAGTAGCTTTCCGACCAGATAAACTCGTTCGTGCTCAGGTCCCAGTCCCAAAGCCCCATGCGACCCGTGCTCAAGGCGAGGTCCAGTCTTTCGCGGTTCTCATCAAGAAGCCGCTGATGCCTCAATCGCTCTGTCACGTCCTGAGCGATGCCGATGATCTGTTTGGCTTCGCCGTCATCGCCAGCCAGGAACAGGGTTTCCCGGCAGCGCAACCATCGGCAGGAACCGTCGGCTGCAACAACCCGGTACTCAATTTCCTTGATCTCTCCCTGTCGAATCTGGCGCATCGACCGCATATGCGCATACACCCGCGCCTCGTCCTCAGGATGCACCACTCTCGCCACCGCATGCTCTCCGAGTTCTCGCATCGCGCGAGGCGTATAACCCACAATTTTCTCCAGTTCCCGGTTGCAGTAAACGTTGGCAAGAGTCTTGGCGTCGTAAACATACAGCAGGTCCGGGCTGGCCTCTGCCAAGCGCATAAACAGCCGCTGGCTCTCCACGAGCTTCTTCTGCGCGGCCAGGCGGTCGCTCATGTCGCGGCAGGTCGAGACTACATACTCCTGTCCCTCGATAAAGTGAATGCGGCTGCTAACTTCTACCGGCATTCGGCGTCCGTCTGCGCAGACGTGGACTGCCTCGATAACCGAATGCTGCCCTTTGCTTAGCGACACCAGGAGTCGTTCCAGTTCCTCCCGCGGCCTGTCCACGATATCGAATACCGTTTTACTTAACAGCTCCTGTCGGGTGTATCCATACCGGCGGCATGCCTCATCATTGACCTCAGTGAACGGTCCAGGATGTCCCCGGCTATCAATTGGGTAGATTAACACCACGTCCCGACCAGCTTGCAGAAGCTGCCGATAGCGCTTCTCAGCCTTGGCCAGTTCTGTTTCCGCCTGCTTGCGATCAGTGATATCCAGGGCAAGCAAGCCGACCTGTTTTACCGTTCCTCCGGCGCCCTTTACAGGGTAGAGGGCTGTCAAAAAATGCCGGGTTCGGCCATCAAGGCACGTTAGCGAGACTTCTGCGTTCTCAATAGGCTTTCCAGTATTAAATGCGTTGCTGAAGTATGGGTGCAAGGTCTTCCCCCAGGCAGGGAAGTTCCATCCCAGCGCTTTGCCGATCAGCTCTGTTGCAGCTACGCCCTGCATGCTGGCAATCGCGGGGTTGGCCCTCACGTAGCGAAACTCTCTATCAATGAGGCAGAAACCCACTGGCGCATTGCCCAGGAGCGCGTTGAGTTCTTCCGTTCGCTCATAGACGAGCTCTTCGAGATTTTGCCGGAATCGATCTGCTACTTCCCTATTTTGTAGCTCCTGCGTGATTTCCCACACTGTTTGGGCTGCTCCAAGTCGGTTACCTTCTTCATCTGTCAGCGGGTAGTAATGCAGCTCAAATATCCGTTTCTTACCGTCTATCGTGGCTTTCCTGCGGGAAGTGAAGGATTCCCCTGCAAGAGCCCGAGCCCATTCCGCAAGAGATTCCACCTGTTGCGTCGGAGCTTCCTTCATCAGGTCATCGAGTGGCCATCCCACCCGCGCCTCCACCCCGTACATCGCCTTGAAGGTTTCTGCATATGCCTTGTTGAAGGCGATGTAACGAAATTCAGTATCGATTGCAGAGACCAGATTGTTCATCCCCTCAAGGATCTCTCGCAATACTCTACTTGTGATGTCTCCGACAGCGGGCGCATCGCCCTTAATCCCGGCGACTGCGGGCGCTATTGCTTCTCCTTCCTGCTCATCACGCGAGCTCACAACAACGCCTGTCAAAATCCGCCTTTGGTCATTGCTGCGTATGTTGGGCACTCCGGTCATCGTGGCCCGGCGAAACTCCTGTTTATAGGTGAGCACCCTGCAGCGAACGTAAAGTTCCTGCCCGCTCTTCAGGCTTTGATTTATGGCGGTTTGAAGCGCATCCCGATCGCAGGGGTGCACTGCTTCCAGCAGTCCTTCGCCGAGCAGGGCGCCCTCAGGTCGTCCCGTCAAGTCCATCAGGCCCTGGCTTGCGCAAACGATGCCCAATCCTTCACGGGCTTGCCAGGCAGCGATTGGCAAATGCTTGAACCCATCCCGCGGATTACGATCGCGTTCGTGCAGTCGGTAAACCCTCAAACCCACAGCCTCCCAAGCTTGTTCCAGCTCGAGCTCGGAGCCATGCTTGCTTCGGAATCTGCATGGCTTTTCAGCAGCTTCGACCAGCATGTCGCGGAATCCTCGGGACTCGCCCAGTAATTCCTCAAGCGCTGGGACTGACAATGATTCCTCGGCTGTTCCCAGCAACTTCTGCGCGGCGCCGCTCAGCCGTGTGCAATTTCCGCATACGACGATCAGCGGGTCCTGGCTACAATGCATCACCGCATCCAGGATCCCGGGCAAGGACCCGTTCTCCGGCGGAGCCGGACTCTGCGACGTTTCATTCATTAGCTAGCTTCAGGGATCAATGCGTTCCTTGTAAAGTCAGGCAGCAGGCGCATGCACATACATTTTCAGGCTCCTAACATTGCACACTTTCGTTCTCGCGCAATCGCCGGGAGGGATACACGCATGTGGGCTTTAGGTCTTAAAGTCACACGGGTAGCAGGGGAGGAAGGCAAGTTAGTGGTTCATGGCCGAGGCAAACTTATCATCTCTCATTCGCCGCAGCTTTTTTTATCACGTTATGAAATCAGATTGCTGTTGTAAGGCCGACTGCTAATTTCAACTGTCGGTTCCACCTTTTTGAAGGTGCAGGTTGAACATGGAACACACTTCTTCAATTCATCGCCCTAAGGATATCCAGCTCATCGGCGATATAGTGGCAGTCCTGTGGAGCGACGGGCGTGAAGACTACTTGCCCATGGAGCGGTTGCGCGCGGCGTCACCGAGTGCTGAAAACATGGGCGAGGCCGATCTTTTTGGTAGAGTGCGCGGCGGTGATCCCCGGAAGCAGTTCCCCGGCGTGGAGGTCCGCGATTTCGAATATGTCGGCGCATATGCCGTCAGGTTCATCTTTAGCGACGGGCACAATACAGGGCTTTATACGTTCCGCTACCTGCGCACGCTTTCCGACCATTGGAAACAACAACAAGGAGAGGAAGCCTCATAATTGTGGGCGTCATATGATCGAGCCGCGCGCTCATAGGTCCACCTTCAAGTCCTGGTTCCTCTACAGCCCGGGGTGGGTTGCCCTCATCGCTTCTGTTTCCTTCCTCCTTCTCTCAGCAGTCTATCTCGTTTTATCCACCACCTCTGCCACTGAGGCTTTTGACAGCGTCCGTGACTTTGGACGTTTCGAGTTGATCAAGGGCCTGGTCTTTATGGCTTTCACAGCCGTTTTGATCGGCGTCATTATTCTCTTGCTCCTTCGGATGGTGCGTCGTCGCGAGAACGCACTCGCAGCACATCGCCAAAGTTTGCTGCAGGTTGAGCGCCGGGCGCTCACATCTCTTTTCGCCGCCTCGGTCGCCCACGACTCCAATAATTTACTTTGCGTTGCCCGCACGCAGCTGGAGCTCTCCCTGGCGTCTCAATCTCTCCCTAATAGTGAAGTAGAGCGAATCGATCGTGTCGTCAAAATGCTCAGCGACCTGGTCGAGATTAACCGACGCCTTGTCGACAGCAGCCGTCGATCAAATCATCGGCCCGGGCAGCCCTTCGATCTTAATCGGCATGTCTGCAGGGCGCTGAACTTTGCGAGTTTAAATCGGTTTGTTCGCCACTGTCACCTCGAGACAGAGCTTCAGGGAGGTCTCAATGTCAGTGGAGATCCTCTCCTGTTTGAGCAGGCCGTCATAAATCTGGTTTTCAACGCAGCTGAAGCGTCCACTCCCAAATCAACTATCCTGGTTCGCACGGCTTCCGAGAATGGATCTGCAGTTGTTGAGATCCATGATAGCGGCGAAGGGGTTCCTCAAAATCTTCGCTCCAGGATATTTGAGCCATTTTTCACGCAAAAGTCAGATGGCGCCGGCCTGGGGCTGGTGACAGTTCGTGCTTTTGCAGATACGCATGGCGCACAGCTCGTGGTGCTTGACTCTCCTCTTGGAGGAGCCTGCTTTCGCATCTCCATTCCGATCAGGTCAGAATAAAGAATCGCCGCGGCCAACGTTGGTCAGCCGCGGCGCTATCTGCTTAGCTTTTGATCCGCCTGATCTTCTTCTCTTCTTCTCTTCTCTACAAAAGTCGTTAACTTGCCAGTACCTTCATGTTCGGCAGTTGGCGAATCACGAGTTGATCTCCCGCCCTGAGGACCTGGCTTACGTCGGCAGATAATATCATCACCTCACCCATCGCATCCACGATGCGAAAGCTTTGGCCTGCTCCCTGTCCGGAGACCACATCCACAAACTCGCGGCCCTCGAGGTAGGTATCGCCTCCGCTTACTATTACCATATTCCCTTCGATGCCCTTTACAGTCGCAACGGCCAGTGTGGCTGCTTCAGCCCGCTCCAGAGAGGCAAATAGACTCTGCTCAGTGTAATCTTCGCCATGGGCAATTTCCGGCGCCATCAGGAGGAAGGCCGTCAGAAGGACTCCTGCCCCAAATTCTGGAGAGAGTAGCCGACCCAACAAGCGAAGAAAGCGGTGACGTCGCATATGGTGGCTGAGCAATACGCCGCCCAGTGGATCAAGCCCGGCCATGTGTATTCCGAGGAAAAACATGTCCGCACCATCGCATGTCACATGCCACCTCTACGCGCCAGCCACTGCCTTTTTCCTATCTGCTTGCTCGTCAGGGATGTCAACGCTCACCATAACTGGGCAATGATCAGACAAAAGTGTGCGAATGACTCGATGTTCGTGCACCTTGAAACGTCCTGGAACGAATATGAAATCAATCCCCTTGCGCGGCCAATATGAGGGGAAGGTTCGTGCGTCTTCGGGGAAAACCTGGTAGTTATCGTCCTCGATCAGGTGCTCGAACAAGTGCTGCACAGCGTCTTGGGCCTTTTGCGATCCGGCGTTGAAGTCGCCGCATACAATGGGTGGGTGGTGTAATCGGCCCTCTACGCGTGGACGTGAACGCAGGTAGTCAACCAGTCGCTCTACCTGGACGACTCGCCGTTGTCGCGATCGATAATCCAGGTGGAGGTTCACCACAGGGAGCAAGGTGTCGTCGTTTAGAGCGAGCTCGGTATAGAGAAACCCCTTTTCACCAAGCGTCGCTGTGCCAAAGGGCTGGTTTTGCCAGTGCATCACGGGGAATCGGGATAGTAGAGCGTTGCCGTAGCTCAAGGGCTTGGGGCCGGTCCTCAGGGTGTTGATTCCCATGACCTGACAGGGAAATTCGGCATACTCGCACAGCGTCTCCATAAGCCGCACTCCCCGGTGCCAGTGCGACTCTTCATCTACTTCCTGCAGAGCTACCACATCGGCGTTACTCTCCTTCAGTAGCTTCGCGATCGCCTCCATGTTCTGCCGCAGCTTGCGTGGGCGCGTAAATCCTTGGTAGATTCCCGGGCCCCTGCCATGGGCGATGTTGAATGTCAAAAGGTTCAGCCGCATCTCTGATTAGTTTGTCTTACCGAGCTTAGCTTCAGCACTTATCAAACCTAGGTCATATCTTCATTCAATGCCAACTCTCCAGTACGTTGCTTCTGCTATCCCACCCGCGGATGGGTGGGGTTGGGCCCTGCTGGTACAGGCAGTAGGCTTCATCGTTGCTTTCTTTCTCATACTTCGAATGGCCAACGAGCGACGACAGCCCAGCAATATCTTCGCCTGGTCGCTGCTGCTGATCTTCGCACCCGTCATTGGCGTTCCTCTTTATCTCGTTTTTGGCGGTCGCAAGATTCGACGTCTTACCCGCAGAAAGCTTGAAATTCAACTCATGGCTGCGCGAGTTGCCCGTGAGGAATCGCTCCCAAACCACGATCTGCAATATGGCTTTTCTGTCTTTAGCGGCAACCGGGTCACCTTTCTGAAGGACGGCGTTCAGGCATACAGGGAGCTTTGTGAACAGATCGCCTCTGCGAGCCACTCCATACACATCATGACATATATTCTCGGCCGGGATAATATCGGCCGTGATATTCTTCTGCGCCTCGCGGACCGTGCGCGGGAGGGCGTCAAGGTTCGTCTCCTGGTCGACGCACTCGGTTCGCTCCGCCAGTGTGGCAGGTTCTGCAATCCTCTACGAGAAGCAGGAGGCGAAGTTGGGCGCTTTATTCCCCTCGTGCCCCTTTCCACCCGCACCTCGGCGAATCTTCGCAACCACCGCAAAATCGCTATCTTTGATGGCAGGCGAGTGATTGTCGGAGGGCAGAACATCGACGGTCGGTTCCTCGCAGACTATGATCACCCCGCCCTGTTTACAGACTTTGGATCGGTAATCGAAGGCCCCGCCGTTTCTGCATTCAATCAGCTGTTCGTGGGTGACTGGGCCTTTGCAACCGGCAAGAGCATTGAAGATTTTCGTGATATCTTCGCCTCTACTGTCAATCCGTGCGGCGAGAGTCATTTGCAGATCGTGGCGAGCGGGCCCGATGTAGAGGGAGACCCACTATGGGAGCAAATCATCGCCTATGTGCAGGAAGCCCAGAAGGAAGTGACCATCGTTACCCCATACTTCATTCCAGATGAAGTCCTGCTGCAATCACTCATCATAAAGGCTCACCGCGGCCGCCGCATACGCATTATCGTTCCGGAACGATCCAATCATCCCGTGGTCGACCTAGCCCGGAATCACTACCTAAGGCGTCTTTCCGCAAATGGGGCTGAGGTGCTCTTCTATCGTCCGCGCATGCTGCACGCAAAGCTCATCCTGGTGGACAACCAGGTGGCGCTGACTGGGTCGGCAAACATCGACTTGCGCAGTCTTTTCGTGAACTTCGAGGTTGCTGTCGTTCACTCCAGCCAAAGAGATGTCGATGCTCTGACGAACTGGGTCTCCTCCCATGTGTTGCCTCACTGTATCCGATATAAGGAACATCGTCGCTCGGGGAATCGCCGCAGCAGATTGCTCGCGGAGGATCTGGCCCACCTGATCACTCCCTTGCTTTGATGCAGTTCGTGCCGCCTTCCCCCTTGCTTCTTTTGTCAGACAGTCGCATAGTTTCTAAAGCTTACTGAATTCCCCACCTATATCCCCCCATGTATATCCTTGGTGAAGAAGAAGTAGAGGCAGTAGCCTCTGTCATCCGCAGCGGGAAGCTTTTCCGCTATAACGAAGGCAATCAGTGCGCCCGCTTTGAAGAACGCTGGGGCGAATTTGTTGGCCGGCCATACGTGCGCCTCTGCTCCAGTGGCACAACAGCCCTGATAGGGGCACTCACCAGTCTCGGCATTGGCCCCGGCGATGAGGTCATCGTTCCGGCGCACACCTACATGGCGACCGCCTTGGCGGTCCTCGCCTGCGGGGCTATTCCCGTCATTGCAGATATCGACGAGTCTGTAACCCTGTGTCCGCGCTCATTAGAGCAAAACATTGGTCCCCGCACCCGGGCAGTCATTCCCGTTCATATGTGGGGACTGGTCTGTGATATGGACCAGATTCTCGAGATTTCGCGCAGGCACGGCCTGCTCGTTATCGAGGACGCATGTCAATGCGTTGGCGGCGTATACAAGGGCGTCACAATCGGTGCGCTTGGTGATTCCGCTGCCTTTTCCTTCAACTATTTCAAAAACATAACCTGTGGGGAGGGTGGGGCAATCGTCTCAAAGGATTCCATCACCCACCAGAAGGCCAGCTGCCTCGTCGACTCCTGTGGCTTTTTCTGGCGAGGAGAAGAGACTTCCATCCGTCCTTTTGCCGCCGGGAGCGCCCGGGCATCTGAGATCCAGGGCGCGATGCTGAACGCCCAGTTCGATCGTCTCCCGGGAATGCTCAACGCGATGCGCAGCCACAAGAAGAGAATTGTAAAAGAGACTCGCGACCTGCCTTTTAACGCCGCGCCAAGTCACGACCCTGATGGCGAATGCGGCACGCATGTCGTTTACAATCTTCCTGATGCAGAGTCCGCCCGTGCCTTTGCCGAGGCTGTCGGCGGAATCGTAAGCGGACACACTGGCCGCCACACTGCCAATGAGTGGACCCCGGTCCTTGAGAAGGCAGGGCACCTCCATCCGGCAATGGATCCTTTCCGACGTGCTGAAAATGCAGAGTGCAGGAAGGATTACTCAGAAGCCGTGTTCCGAAAGTCGTTGGATATCCTCAATCGCACCGTTCTCATCAAGATGCACCCGTCGAGGACGGATGAGCAAGTATCGGAGCTTATTGGGAAGATCATAAACGCAGCCGCTGCCGTAGTTTGAGTTACACCC
>CAYSHY010000069.1:16180-17511 GCA_964430955.1 uncultured Puniceicoccaceae bacterium
ATGGCAAAGTGTGATATTGGCGATGTGGGGCCATACGCCAGGTGCGCTGAACCTTATTTGGAGGCGTTGTCCTGAGGCAGAAATCAACCTTTGGCCGGTCTTACTCGATCATGGGGCACGGGAACTCCTGCTGGGCGAGTTTCTGAGGTTGAGGATATTGAAGGAGGATTGGATGAACATGGACTTTCGAATACTCGCGCGCTAGCGAAGGCATGGGCTGAAGCAGAGCTTCACTTGAGCGGATCAGGTAAGTTCAATCATGGCCACCGTAAAGGCCCGCCAACAGAGAATGGTGGAGGTAGCCTGCGCCGCGGCCAGGTAGGGGCACATTAGCTTGCCGCTTCCCTTCTCATTTTGGATCTCTCAGCGCCCTTCCACTTCCTCTCGAAATGGCATTGCTGCCGCTGCGCCCACCTTTGTGCACGCCAGTCCCGCAGCTGCGTTTGCATATTCCGCCGCCGATAAAAGATCAGCTCCTTCGGATAAGCGCGCTGCCAGCGAGCCGACGAAACAGTCCCCGGCGCCCACCGTATCCACGATCTTGAGATTTGATCGCGCCTTGATGAGTCGGTACCGATCTACGGTAGAGATAAACGCTCCACGTGCGCCAAGTGTCAGCACCAACTGCTTGTCCAGCGTCGCGCGGCAGAGTTCATGAAGCTGCGCATCTGTCAGCGCATGAATCTGTTCTTCGGTAAAGTCACCATAGCCGCCCGGGTGGAACTGGCGCACCAGTTCTGAAAATTCGGCTTCGTTCGCCACGATAATATCAGCGTGGGGCGCAGCGACATGTGCGTGTTGTGGTTGCATTGGAGCAGGGTTCAGTATCGTCAGAACGCCCCTTTTCCTGCACTGCTTTAACAACACCGAGACCGTATGGCGGTTGGTCTCGAACTGGCAGACAACGACCTTGGCTCTATCCAGTAGTGTCTTCGGTATGTCATCGGGTTCGAGCAAGAGGTTCGCCCCCAGCGCAACAACAATCTTGTTCTGGCCGCTCCGTGTTTCAACGGTTATGCCAGCTGTCCCGGTTGGGGCGTCATCTTTTTCTACCAGGCATACTTGCAGGTTCTTCTCGCCTGCCAGGAATTCTCGAGCGCGATCTGCAAAGCTATCTTTGCCTACGGCTGCTACAAACGCGGCTTCGCCGCCTGCGCGTGCTGCTGCTACCGCCTGGTTTGCTCCCTTGCCTCCCGGTCCCGTCTCAAAGCTCCCTGCAACTGTCTCTCCAGGCGAGGGAAATCGCTCACAACGATGAACAAGATCGAGATTGAAGCTGCCAACTACAAGTAGCACCCGCGCAATATGCGCCTCCTCTCGTTTAGAAGAAA
>CAYSHY010000070.1:0-17507 GCA_964430955.1 uncultured Puniceicoccaceae bacterium
CGATTTTCATCATCTCCAGTGCGTGTATGGAGTGCGGCGACTCGTCGCCGTTTTCTGAACGCCACGCCAACGACGCACATCTCGTCCTTAGCCTCCCGTTGCCGGAGATCGTTCACCTCTCAGCTCAACTCCCGAACCTCGCGCCCGACCTCTCAACACCTCGCTCCGCTCGATTCCAAAGCGGCAGCAAGCAGCCGCACTCCGAAACGATTCCGGTGGCTTCCATCCACCCTGGCCGCCTTTATACCACAAAAAGCCCCGGTTCATCTGAACCGGGGCTTCGTTTACCGCGCTTTGGCGGAAATTGTTACGAGATGCTTGCTGGCTGGTCTTGTTTAAAGACCAGGTGGCTGTCTTCGATCTCGACGTGGATCGGCTTGCCGCGTTCCACTTCGCCACGAAGGATGGCTTCTGCGAGCGGATCTTCGAGATACTGCTCCACGGCCCTGCGAAGCGGGCGTGCGCCGTACTTTTCGTCGTATCCCTTGTCCAGGAGATACTCCTTCACTTCGCGGCTGATTGTGAGCTCGATTTCCTGCTCCTTCAGACGGCGGACCAGCTTGCTGGCTTCCAGATCCACGATCTTGATAAGATCCTCGCGGCCCAACTGGCGGAAGACCACCATGCTGTTGATGCGGTTGAGGAACTCGGGCTTAAACACCCGTTTGGTCTCATCCATGATCCGGTCGCGCACCGCTTCGAAGCTCTTGTCGATGTCGCTGTCGCCGAAGCCCAACACATTACCCTTCTGCAGGATGTGGGCCCCGACGTTCGAGGTCATGATGATGATCGTGTTGCGGAAGTCTACTGTGCGGCCGAGGCTATCGGTCAGGCGTCCATCTTCCAGCACCTGCAGGAGCAGCTGAACGACGTCCGGGTGGGCCTTCTCGATTTCATCGAAGAGAACCACGCAGTATGGCTTGCGGCGCACTGCCTCTGTCAGCTGGCCACCTTCTTCGTAGCCGACATAGCCGGGAGGTGCGCCGATGAGACGGGACACGGAGAACGTCTCCATGTATTCGCTCATGTCGATCTGCACCATTGCGTCCTGATCGCCGAACATCGTCTCGGCAAGGACCTTCGCAAGGTGCGTCTTGCCCACCCCAGTCGGGCCCATGAAGAGGAACGATCCAATCGGTCGACGGGGATCCTTCAGGTCGGCGCGACTGCGGCGAAGCGCCTTGGCAATGACGACAGTTGCTTCGTCCTGCCCGATCACACGGCTTTGCAGTTCCTTCTCAAGCTGCAGGAGCTTTTCGCTTTCCTTTTGCTCCATACGATTGAGCGGAATCCCGGTCCAGCCGGAGACAACCTGCATCATGTCTTCAGCGTCAACGATGATCGTGGTTTCTGCGCGTGAGCGCTTCCAGTCCTCGATCATCTGTTCGCGCTTGGCGCGCAGCTGCTTTTCCTGGTCGCGGAACTGCGCCGCGTCTTCAAAGCGCTGCTTGCTGATCGCCTCTTCCTTTTGCGCGCACACCTTGTCCACTTCCTTGGCGAGCTCCTCGATCTCGGGAGGTCTGTTCAGGGAATTGATACGAGCGCGTGCGCCGGATTCGTCGAGCACGTCGATCGCCTTGTCTGGCAGGTAACGCGACGTGATGTAGCGATCTGAAAGCTTTACCGCTGCTTCGAGGGCCAACTGCGTGAACTGCACCTTGTGGTGCTCCTCGTATTTAGGAGCGATGCCCTTGAGGATCTGCAGCGAGTCTTCCGGTGAAGGCGCTTCCACCATCACGCTTTGGAAACGGCGGTCCAGGGCGCTGTCTTTCTCGATATACTTCCGATACTCAGCCAGCGTTGTCGCACCGATGCACTGCAGCTCTCCACGGCTTAACGCCGGCTTGAATATATTCGAGGCGTCCATCGCGCCTTCTGCGGCGCCTGCGCCCACGATTGTGTGCAACTCATCGATAAAGATGATGATGTTCTTCGCGCGGCGGATCTCGTCCATCACGGCCTTGATGCGTTCCTCGAACTGGCCGCGGTACTTCGTACCAGCAACCATCAGTGCGAGGTCCAGGGTGATCACGCGCTTATCTGCAATGATCTCCGGCACCAGCCCGTTCGCGATTTCTTGAGCGAGTCCTTCCACGATCGCTGTCTTACCCACGCCTGCCTCGCCAATCAGCACCGGGTTGTTCTTGGTGCGACGGCACAGGATCTGGATCACGCGGCGAATCTCATCCTTACGGCCGATGACGGGATCCAGGTCGCCATTGCGAGCTAGCTCCGTCAGATCGCGCCCAAAGGCCTTCAGGGCGGGAGTCTTCAGCTCTTTACGTTCCTCAGGCTGGGGCCCGCCCGGACCGCCAATGGATGGCGGGCCGCCGATCGGCTCGTCGCCAGAGTCTCCGGCAAAGTTCGGATCCAGCTCGGAAAGTATTTCGTTGCGGCAACGTTCGATATCCACGTCGAGGCTCTTGAGCACGCGTGCAGCAACACCTTCGCCTTCGCGCAGCAGTCCGAGCAGGATGTGCTCGGTGCCCACGTAGCTATGATTCAGCGCCTTGGCTTCCTTGCCGGCAAGCGCCAGCACCTTTTTCACGCGTGGGGTGTACGGTATGTTACCCGTCGGCTTGGACTGAGGACCCGTGCCAACCTGTTTCTCAACAGCCGAGCGTACAGTCTCCAGATCAAGCCCCATCTTCTGGAGCACGTTAACCGCCACGCCCTGTCCCAGGTTGATCAGTCCGAGGAGCAAGTGCTCCGTACCCACGTAATTGTGGTGGAATCGATCTGCTTCCTTGCGGGCCAGGGCCAGCACCTGTTGTGCTCGAGGGGTAAAGTTATTCATCGGTTCCATTGGCATGGCTCAGCCCTTTCTTTCATTCGGCGATTCAAGATTTTCTGTAAATTTAAGAGGCGGCGCCTCCGCAAATTGTTCCCGAACATGGCGCGCTCGCAGCGCGTCGCGTTTCGAGGGTGAAATTTCTTTCCCGGCCAGATACTGCATGTGCCCGGGTTGAATCTCCACCAAAAGTCGATCCACCACCGCGCGCCATTCTTCCGGCAGCATCTGCAGATCCACCGCAAGCCGCGTTAGGGAGAGGAGATTCATTGCTTCCTCTGAGCTTAAAAGATGCCCGTTCTGCAAAATGCCCCGCGCACGGCCAACTTTATCAAAGATCTTGTCCGGCTTTTCCTCCACGAGTTTCTGCCGGGCGTTTTGTTCTTGTTCGATGATTGAACCCAGTACGTTGCCAAGACGTTTGATGATGGCCCGTTCACTTTCGCCCAGCGTCTGCTGGTTCGAGATTTGGAAAATGCTCCCTGTGGCGTCGCTGCCTTCTCCGAAGAGACCACGCACCGCAATGCCCACCTGGTTTACCATGCGGATCACCTTGTCCATGTTGCCAGAAAGCACCAGACCGGGCAGGTGCATCATGGCAGACGCACGAAGGCCCGTACCGATGTTTGTCGGGCACGCCGTCAGGTAGCCAAGCTCGTTCGAGAATGCATAGTCCAGCTCGTCCTCAATCGCGGAGTCGATGTTGTTGACCTGCTTCCACAGTTCTGTGAATTCCAAGCCACAACGCACCATCTGGATGCGAAGATGGTCTTCCTCGTTGATCATTATCGAACAAGACTGATCGGCGCTGATGACCACGCCGGCGGCGCTCTTGGCGTTCATCAACTCACGGCTGATCAGGTGCCGCTCTACCAGTACAAGCTTCTCCAGGGCAGATAGTTCGTCGAGCTCCAGCGTGGCGCCGCCGCCAAACTGAGGCACCCTTGAGATGCCCTCCATGCAGGTATGTAGCACCGCACGGCGCTGCGCCTCGCTACCCCAGCCGGGAAACGGCGAGGACGCCAAGTTGCGAGCCAGCCGGATACGCGAACTCAGCACGATCGGGCCTCGTTCGCCCTTACCGTGGATGGCGTCCGCGTTTGATTCTATGAGCTGACTGATTCGCATTATTTGCCGCTGTGGGTTGAGGACTCCAGCGAGTCCCGGAGCTTTGCGATCTCGTCACGGAGATTGGCTGCGTCCTCAAAGCGTTCGTCCGAAACTGCGTCCTGCAGATCATCCTCAAGCTGGTCAAGCTTCTTGCGGAGCGATTGCCGAGCCAATGCGCGGTCGGGCACTTTCCCGCGGTGTGTCACGTCGCGGTGCATATTTCTTAGCATTGGCTCCACGATCGGTGAGAAGCTCTCGTAGCAGGCGGGGCACCCAAAGCGACCCATTTTCTTGAAATCCTTGGGAGAAAATCCGCACTGCTCGCACACCATGGTTTCCCGAGCCCCAGCAGGGTGAGCCGCAGGTGACAAGAGCTCGGTCAGGGAAAAGCCTTCGGGATCCGTAACACCTTTCTCCTGCGCGCAAGCCTCGCACAGATCCACCTTCTGAATCTTGTTCCCAACGATTTGGGTAAGATGAACGGTGGCGTGCTTGCCGCAGACCTTGCAGATATGGGACTCAGACATTTCGAGTTAAAAGTTCGTCTCTCGAGCGCGCCCATGGGGTCGGAGCGTCCGCGTCCCCATACGCGCCCAACCTATGGGTGCACATTATATATCGACAGGTTCCTGACGAGCAGAATCCAAGCCACGAAAATCCCACAAGTTTTGTATAAATCCGCTTCTGTTGTTTTCGCAAGGCGCCAGCGCAGAACAATTTCTGCGGTTGGCCCGAATGCTTTTCTTCCCGTCTCAAAAGCAGGCGAGCCAACTTGGCGCGCCTGCGCCACCAACTGACGCACGGAAGCGACACGGACGTCTCAGGGCCCCGTAGCGGTTGTAAAGAACGCTTCCAGGCGGTATCAGGCATCGGCGTCGCTAAATCGGTAAACCTTGCGTAGGGAAGGGGAGTCATAAAAAAACCGCCATCGTTGGATAGCGGTTTTGAAACTCACGGAGGCGTCTCTATGAACTATTGCTCTGTAGGACGCTCCTTCATTGGAACAAAATCGCGCTTCTCCGGCCCGATATAGATCTGCCGCGGCCGGTAAATCCGCTGCTTCTCGGCCTCGGCCACTTCCTTCCAGTTTGCGATCCAGCCCGGCATACGGCCGATGGCGAACATCACGGTAAACATGTCGACAGGGATGCCGATCGCGCGAAGCAGTAGACCGCTGTAGAAATCCACGTTTGGGTAAAGCTTGCGCTCAACAAAATATGGATCGCCGAGAGCGGTCTCTTCCAGCCGGCGGGCAATATCCAGCAAGGGGTCCTTGCGGCCGAGACGGTTCAACACACGCTCCACAGCGCGGCCCAGGATCTTGGCCCGTGGGTCGTAGTTCTTGTAGACGCGGTGGCCGAAGCCCATCAAGCGTGCTTCCCCGCGACGCGCTGCTTCGATAAAGCGTGTGCCGTCGTCGCCATCGCGGTGAATCTCCGTCAGCATCTTCATCACTGCCGTGTTTGCCCCGCCATGGAGCGGACCCCAAAGAGCGCTTACACCAGCAGATACGGAGGCAAACAGGTTTGCGCCGCTGCTGGCCACCATACGCACCGTTGAGGTTGAGCAGTTCTGCTCGTGGTCAGCATGTAGAAGCAGGAAGAGGTCGAGCGCATCGGTAATGTCATCGTCCGGCTCAAAGCGGCGGTACGGCTCGGAGAACATCATGTGCAGGAAGTTCGCCGTGTAGCGCAGATCCTCACGTGGCCACACAAACGGCAACCCTGCCTCAGTGCGATAGCTCATTGCCGCGATTGTGCGCACCTTGGAAATCAGCAGTGCTGCGGCTTCGTCAAAATTCTCGAGGTCCTGGTGGCGATCATTGCTGGCGAGCTTGGGATAGTAGCAGCCCAGCGAGTTGAGCATCGCGGCAAGGACGGCCATCGGGTGCGAGCGCGGCGGGTAGCTCTCAAACAAAGTGTTCATCCCAACGTGCAGAGACGCCTGGCGGCGGATCCGCTCGCGCCAATCTTCGCGCTGCTGGGCGTTCGGCAACTCGCCATAGATCACAAGGTAGGCTACCGAGATAAACGACGAATTCTCGGCCAACTGCTCAATGGGAATCCCGCGATGACGGAGGATCCCTTTCTCGCCATTGATAAACGTGATTTTACTTAGGCAGGATCCCGTATTGCCGTAACCCTCGTCATACGTGATATAGCTCGTATCTGAGCGCAGACTTCGCAGGTCGACGGCTTTCTCGCCTTCGCTGCCCACGATGACCGGGTATTCAAATGTTTTACCTTCGACGGTGATGGTTGCCTTTTCGGACATATAGGGAAGTTTTTCTATATTGAAGCGGAGCGATCCTGGCAACAGGTTCCAGCTCTGGGGTTGCGCATCCAGACCAGCGACACTGTGGTGTGAACACGATTGCTCACAAGGAGCCAAGGAAATTCCGGTAGAGAAGCAACCCTTTTGCCTGGCTCTTTTCAGGGTGAAATTGAGTTGCGTAGCATTTTCCCCGGTTGGCGGCGCTGGTAAAACGCCTTCCAGCATACTCTGTTTCGCCCCATGTCACTGATGAGTCCTCCGGCGTCGCATAATAGCTGTGAACGAAATAAAACTGTTCCCCCGTCTCATTGAGTCCCGCAGATACCGGGGTTCCTTTTACGAATCGCACATCGTTCCAACCCATATGGGGCACTTTAGCCTCAGGGGAAGGCTGAAAGCGGCGTACTTCACCGGCAAACACGCCGAGTCCCTTGCAGTTCCCCTCCTCGCTGTGGGTGAATAGCGCCTGCAGCCCAAGGCAGATCCCGAAAAACGGCTTGTCCGCCTCGATCCAGTCCAGAATCGACTTATCAAAACCAGTCTCGCGCACCAGGCGCATGCAGTCGACCATTGCTCCCTGGCCGGGGAATACCAGTGCATCTGCCTGCCCGATATCGTTCGGGTGCTGTACAATCCGGGCGTCCGCGCCTTCATGCTCCCAGGCGCGCAACACGCTGCGCAAATTTCCCATTCCGTAATCAATAATGGCGACTGCTGGCTTTGCTTCAGGCTTTCCCATCCTCTTCTTTTACCACTTCCCGCAGGCCCACGTCGAGCGGTCGTGCAGGGTCTCCCGCAAGATATATCGTCTGCGTAGGGAACGCCATGTCGATTCCCGCCTCTTTGAAACGTTTCAGGATCTCCAGGTTTATCCACTGGGCAAGCTCCAGAAAGTCCCACCAGGCAGGCGGGAAAAACCAGTACATCACAAAAATGTTCAGAGAGTCTGGCTTGTAGTCATTGAAGTATACCCGGGGAGGGTAGTTCGGCCGGTTTATGTCGCCGGCCATGGGCCTCCCGTTCTCCCCGGGGGGCGTCGCAAGGATCTCCTTCAGGAGCTGAATCGCTTCCTCAACTTTTTCTGGCGGCGTGTCATACGTTATTGTGACATTGAGCTCCCGACGGATGAATGGGCGTTTGCTCACGTTCTCGATCGACTTGTTGGCCAGCTCGCCGTTGGGAATCGTGACAAGGTGCCCGGTGTTGGTGCGGATGCGGGTAGATCGTAATCCCACCTCCTCGATGGGCCCGTCATAGCCATCGACAAGCACGCGGTCGCCTACCTGGAATGGCTTGTCCCCAAAGATAACGACCGAGCCAAAGATATTCTTGAGCGAGTCCTGGGCCGCCAGGGCAACGGCCAGTCCTCCCAGCCCGAGACCGGCGAGTATGGATGTGATAGGCTTGTCGCTCAGGATTTGTGCGATCTGAAGCCCGATCACGATCACGACGACAATTTGAAGACTGCTCCTCAGGATCGGCGTCAACTGGTCATCGAGTGTGCTCTCGGTCTTGGCCGCATGACGCTCGAAGACCTCCGTCAAGACGTGCACCAGGCGCCAAAGGAAGAAGCCCACGGCGATTGCGCCCAGGACATGCACGCTGGTGTCGATCAGTTCTGCAAGGGCTGGAATTACGTTCAGAAAGCCGAGTCCTGTTGCTGCGCCGATGACGAACAGTAGAAATACGAGTGAGTCTGCTGCAGCGCGCACGATACCGGCTGTCGCCACGCGTTTGTGCGCTTCCAGTCGATCCGCCGCCCTTCGAAGAATAAACCTCGCGGTTACGCCGACGGCCAGTGCGACTGCAATACATGCGAACAGCATCCCGAATCGCCACAACTCGTTACCTAACAGTTCCTGTTCCGCCACCGCGGCGATTCCCCCATGCGGTTCTTCCTGAACCACGACAACAGTTGCTTCTTCTTCCATATTGCCCTGCAGCAACATACGTATGACGGCCGATTCCTAAAGTCGTCGGGCCGTTTTTGAAGGGGAGCTGCCAATCCCACGGTAAGCTTTGCCGGCCCCCTTCTCGCACGAAGAATAGGAGGCTCTGGAAGAGTCGTCTAGAGCTCACCCGCAAACGGAGCGGGTCTTTCTACGGCGCTTACCTTTTGCCACGTTCCTTCTGCGGCAGATTTTCCCACCTTGTCCATGATCTCTGTAACATGGGCGGCAAGTTGTCCTCTGGCGCGTGCGGGCCGACCGGATTGGAGCGCCGCAGCCATGTCTGCCACCCCGATTCCACGGCAGTTCATCGAGTATTCATGCACCGGGGCAATTTCCTCTGTTTCGCGGCCTGCACGCCAGAGAGGAACGCCGCCAAAGGTGTTTGGGTCAGGAACAATCAGTGTGCCCTCTGTGCCAACAACCGTAATGTTGGGCAGCTGGGGATCCTCTGTATCAAAGCTCGTGATCAAGGCGCCCGTTGCTCCGCTTGCAAAGCGAAGCAACGTGGTAACGTGAGTGGCCACCTCCACCTGGATTTTTTGTCCGCGCAGCGGTTCGCTGGTGATCGTGCGCTCATCAAAAGTGCGGTCTTCGACGCCGAAGACCTCTTTCACCGGTCCCAGCATGGCTACCATCGCCGTAAGGTAATAGGGCCCCATGTCCCACAAGGGCCCGCCCCCTCGCTTGTAGTAGAACTCTGGCGATGGGTGCCAGCGCTCGTGGCCCCGGGTAAACATGAACCCCAAAACACTTACCGGACTGCCCACGCGCCCGGCGTCAATTGCGGCGATTGCCGTCTGTATTCCACTGCCCAGGAATGTGTCGGGTGCGCATCCCGTGCTAACCCCATGCTTCATCGCTTCGTCCAGAAGCTCCTTCGCTTCGGTTGCGCTCATGGTGAATGGCTTCTCCGAGTAGTAGTGCTTGCCGGCGCGAACGGCTTTCATCCCTATCGGGAAATGGGCCTGTGGTATCGTGAGATTCAGGACAAGGTCCACCTCCGGGCTATGGATCAACTCGTCTACACCCAGCGCAGTTACGCCGTATTTGTCTGCGCTGGCCTTGGCGCGGCTGTGGTCCAGATCGGCGCAGGCTACGACCCGTACTTGTGGCCATTGTCCGTTCCCCAGTTGTTCCAGATAAACTCTGGAGATCGCTCCACAACCAACAATGCCTACTCGGAGGGATTTCATGCAAGACAGGAATGGGGATTACGGTTACGCGCCTTGGGTTCGACCCGGGAATGAGCATTAGAAACTATGCTCACGATCCTCCGCCGCAAAACCAAAAAGGAGCGCCGGATCTCGCATTGAAATCCGGCGCTGATAAAGCTTTTCCCTTGTTGAAAACGCGATGTTAGTTGTTATCCTGCTAACAGGATCAACCCCAGGTGCGCTTCTTGTGACGGTTGGCCCGCGAGCGCTTGCGGCGCTTGTGTTGCGCAATCTTACGACGACGTTTCTTTCTAAGATTTCCCATGGTTTAGCTGGACGGAATGCCTTCCGAAAAAAGGCACACATTCTCCAGATGACCGCCCCATGTAAAGAGAAAAAATTAGCGGACCCCGCAGCATACGCGAAAAATTTCACCAAAAAAGATGTCTTTCCTGAAACTACTTTCTTTTTTATTTGTTGTAAGAGGGTATCAGGCTTTACGAAGCGCCCAGGGGCTCTTCGCAAGGAGTGAGTCGAAAATCTAGTGGTATTAGGGTTAGCAGGGCGTCCCGCCGATTCAGGTAGGGGCGCCCTGTAGTTTTCGGTAATCTCTACATCGCCGGCAGGCATCCCGCTTCCGCCCCATTCCCCCAGCTAAACTTTCTAGTCAAACCACCAAAACAAGAAAACCACTGTCAACTTTAGTCAGGACTCGACACCATCACCTCTGTCCTCCGTCCTCGCCCATTCTCCCATTTCTTCTCGCCGACTCGCCAATTCACCCTTTCCCCGATTCGACACAGCGCCCCCCCCGGCCTTACCTCTTCTGCCGCAGACGCTCCAGGAGTCCGGGCTTCCCTCCCGCTTCCTCTGGTTCCAACTCAATGGTGACCTTGACGGTATTGGGTTCTTCGCCCGGCTTTATCTGGGCTGAGTATTTCTGGAAGAGCCGTAGCATGGGGTGATTATCTCTGTCCACTTGCGCCCAAAGGTGCTTCAGTCCCCGCGCCGTAGCCACCTCGATCATCTCTTCCAGGAGCGTCCGCGCCATGCCGACGCGCCGCTTATTTTCACCGACTACGAATGCCATCTCGCCGCTCTTGCCCTTCTTGTCGAGGTAGTAGCGACCTACCGCGTGGATGATCTCCCTGGGGCCCTGCATCTCAAAAATGCCCAGCGCCAAGTCCTTGTTTTGATCTACGCTCACGAGCTCATAGGCGCGTTGCTGGCTCATGCGGGTGATCGTGAAGCCGTAGCGCCGGTTAATCGTGTCTTCGGTGTGCGTGTAGAAGAAATGCTGCAACCGTTGGTCGTCGCTCGGGTTAAGCGGTCTGAGCAAATAGCGCTGCCCGTCCGCCAGGCGTACGCGCCGGCTTACCACGGTCTTCTTGCTCTGCTCGTAGGGTGGGGGAAGGTTGAAGTTGCCGGGTACCAGCCGGTGCTCCCGCGCCTGTTGCAGCAGCGATTCACGGAACTGTGGATGGGCAACCTGTATGAGTTCCATCACTCGCTGTCGAAGCGAGCGACCGTTAAGGGTGGCGATGCCGTATTCGGTTACCACATGGTGCACGTCAACGCGCGTGCTTCCCACACCAGCGGCGGCGTCGACCTGTATGACAATGCGGGATCTCAGATCTTCACCCTCGCCGCTTGTCGATGGCAGGGCGATAATCGAGGAGCCGCCCTCGCTCAGTCCCGCGCCGCGAATAAAGTCGATGTCTGCGCTCGCGACGCGTTCCATTGGGTTGGGCTCCACCGTAACCTGTCCCGTAAGGTCGACCGTTAGTCCTATATTGATAGCCACCAGCCGCTTGATCCGCGAAAGCACGCGCGGGTGGCTTACCAGATCCACCGGCCGAAACTGGATGTGTGGGTTCTCGTGCAGGAACTTGTAGAGCTGATTACTGCCTGCGGCCCACGACGCCACGGATAGACCGGTGTCTACATTCTTGACGCTATTGTCCAGTGCGCCGCTCAACATGAGCTCCATGGCCGGGTCGCTGAACACTTGGGTGTGCAGTCCCAGATTGCGATGCTTGCTCAAGGCTTGGGCTACCGCAGTGGCGAGCGGGCCAGCGCCAATCTGCAGAGTTACCCCATCTTCCACCAATTGCTCAATGTAGCTACCAATCTTCAGGTGCGCATCGCTCACCTCGCGCTCGGGCAGGTGAGCCAGTTCCGCCTCTTCTTCAATATAGTAGGCGATTCTGTCCTTGTGCAGAAAGCTTTGACCGTAAGTCCGCGGCAAGCTCGGGTTGATCTGCGCCATCACTGTCGTTGCTGTCTGACAAGCAGCCAAGGCGCTTCCTCCAACAGGGCCTAGCGAGCAATATCCATGGGTGTCTGGTGGAGACACCATCACCAGCGCAACATCCGGCCGGATAACCTGGTCAACAAACAGCGGCGGCGCCTCGTAGCGCATGCACGGCGTATATTCTACCTGGCGTCCGGCGTCCGGCAGCTTTGAATCGAGCCCCAGGGCGTTCACCCGTAGAACGGTTTCATACTCCACGTCTTGCCACGGGGCTCGCCCAACCAGTAGTTCGTTCACAAATTGCAGGTCCCCGATATCTGCAGCCTCAGCTAAAACCCGATCAATAAGGGCAAGCGGCGCAGCCACCCCAGAACCGATAAATATCCGCGACCCAGGTCGGATCAGCTTGCCGAGTCTATCTTCAGGAAGTGGTGTCATGGCTGGCGGTCAGGCACTTGCGGAACGCTTCCAAGTGTCTTACATCCTAGGGCCAATCCGGTCAAGGTGGTGTAAGTGCAGTTGCAAGCGTCTACCTTGAGGTTCGGATACGGATCCTGGAACGTCGTCGCTACTGGTCGGAACAGCGCTAAAGCGCGAGAACTGATCCCCGTCAGCACGAGCGCCTGCGCAGGGAGCTCTAGACAAGTACTTCTAGGCTTTTATACGTGTACAGCGCGAACGTGTCTCCCATGTTTTGGGAGGTTTTTAAAGTCTTGGGCCACCATTCCAGAATGAACTGGGCTCGTTGCTCACTGGCGCCATTGCGGGAGCATAGTTCCGCGGAAAGGCACGCTTTGCTTCAGGATCGCAAGCCTGTGTATAGATGTGTACAGCAGTTGGCGCCGGGCTGCGACGTTCGTAATGCTCATGGGCGGCTTCGCCACATGTACTGAAACTTGTGCGAGGAGTTGGCGTTTCACGTCATATCGCGCGCAGTCCTCTCATACCCACCCTTGTCGCTGCTCTAGCGATGGCGTCGCCCGGCCACGGCGAGATGGCGTTTCAGGGATTGGGCCAAGTCCCAGGCCTCCTATGCAAGCCCGTAGCTGTATCTCCAGATGGGAGTACTGTGATCGTGGTCGGCCAATCGATTGGACACCCTAACTTGTTAAAAGGATTCGTCTGGACAGTTGACTCGGGCCTCGTGGCCATGGCGCCAGGTTTTGTGCCGGCGGACGTCTCTGCCAATGGACGGATCATTGTTGGACAGACGCCAACTCCGCAGCCACCTACGCCTCCGTTCACGAGTGGGCAGATTTGGTCGTCAGAGGGTGGCGTTCCCAGTGTTGAGTCCAGCTCTTTGGCTGGGATATCCCATGATGGCAGCGTCATTGTCGGAAGAATAGGACTTCCCCTACAGGGAAGGGCTTTTCATTGGACCCAGAAGGACGGCGCGCAAGATCTCGGAGATTTACCTGGCGGGAGAGACTATAGCCTTGCAACTGGCGTGTCTGGAGATGGCTCTGTTGTCGTGGGAGATAGCGGTAGCGTCGATAGTTCGGGAGCAGAGGCGGCGGAACCCTTCTTATGGACCGAGGAGGAGGGGATGGTGGGGCTGGGCCTGCTCAATGATGCGTCAACCTATGCCTTAGCCGTCTCCGGTGATGGTGAGGTTATTGTTGGAAGTAACGGCAACCTGGCGTTTAGCTGGACCCGAGAGACAGGTTATCTCGTGCTGCCGGTCCCCACCTTTCTCTCCAGTGAAGATCGGGATGTCAGAGCCCTTGGCGCCTCTGACGATGGTCGCTTTGTGGTAGGAACTGCGCTAAGCGATGGCGTTGCGCTAATGTGGGACGGCCAGACAGTCTATGATCTAAATGCGTTTTTGCCGCTTGTGGGGGCTACCGGTTGGTGGCTGGAGGTGGCTCGGGATATCTCCACAGACGGTAACGTGATTGTTGGACACGGATTAAACGCTGAGGGGGAGATCGAGTCGTTTATACTGACGGGAGTCGCTGAATACCTTGCTCAGGTAGAGGCATCGTGCGGGCAATCCAAGTGGGTGGATTGGCTTGTGCAGGAAGGCTGCTGGGCCGACACCGGTTCACGGTTCCTGGGATGGGTTTATGTGGGCCTGGGAGATTGGGTTTACTGGAGTCGAATGCAGAAGTGGATCTTTCTGCCTGAGCAGGATGTCTCCACGGAAGGAGCTTGGGTTTTCCAGCCGCTTACAGATTAGTTGAGTCCGGTCTTTGGGAAGGATCGTTGCTTACCCGTTTGCCATAGCCGCCGGCCGTCACTTCCCGATTGCGGTGCATTGAGGAAGATGCTCTGCTCGGCTGTTTCTGGCCATCTTTGTTTATCATGAGCAGTTTACCGGAACATTCAGGACGCGAGGTCTGGTTTTGCCGTCACGGCAACCGCATCGACTTTGTGGACCCCAACTGGAAAGGATTTAATCCACCCCTTTCTCCTGACGGAGTGGAACAGGCGCGGGAAACTGCCGCGCGCCTCAAGAGAGAGCGCATTGAGCATATTTTTGCTTCGCCGTTCCTTAGGACGATTCAGACGGGCCATCTCATTGCAGAAGCGCTGAAGCTGCCCTTGCGTGTCGAGTTTGGCGTGTGCGAGTGGCTGAATCCTGAGTGGTTCACGGAGTTTCCACCCTTCCCGCCGCTTGAGTCTCTTCTGGGGGAGTTCCCGATGCTCGATACAAGCTATGAGTCGCTTGTAATGCCCGAGTATCCTGAGAGCTGGGATGCATGCATGAATCGATGCCGCCGGGCAGTCAGGGCCTTACTCGAGAAGTTCGAGGGGAATATTCTCATTGTGGGACACGGAGCAACGGCAGAAGGCGGTGCGAGAGGTTTGTGCACGTTTGAAGAACAGCTCTCGGCCGGTCTTTGTTCTCTTACCCTCCTTCGCGAAGGAGAGAATGGGTTTGCCCTCGCCCTCAATGGCGACACCTCTCACTTGTCGACCGGCACTCTCGCCGCCGACCGGATGGTCTAGTGTGTCTTTAACAGCGTTCGTTATCGGCTAAAAAACAAGAACGTGGAACATCAAGTTCCACGTTCTTCGGTAAATGCCGCAGTGAATGAGGCTTTCCTGGAGTTACTCGCCTACAGGAGTCTCGCTCTTGGCGACTCGGCGACGGCGGGCAACAGCAAGTCCAACGGCGCCGCATCCCAAGAACAAGGCGTAGGCGGAAGGCTCGGGAACTGGGGTGACATCCGCCCAGGTCGTGCCGATGCGAAACTCATCGAGGAACCAGCTGCCCGGAACCTGGCTAGTGCCGGTAAATCCAATCTCGTACTGGTCGATCGGCCGGCTGTTGTGGCCTGGATCGGTGTAATCGGCATCGGGCGGGACCAACGAGCCGAGGTCAGTGGGATCAGGATTGATCCAGAAACTCACGCTACCGCCCGAGTATGTATACGAACCAACAATCAGAATTGTTTCACCAACGTTGAACGGGTCAGCAATCTTGAGGGAGTCTCCGTGGCTGTAGCCGCGATGCTGCCCATCGACTGAGAGTCTGTATAGGCTTGGATCTTCGGCCACAGAGAAACCGATAGCGGCAACATCATTGCCACCCGCAGAACTTCCCAGGCGCATGATCCCGGATTGAGCCGTGCCCGCAGGAGCAACCGCAACATTCAGAAGAAATGAGAAGTATAACGTCTGCCCTGCACTCAGTGGAGTGTCCGTAAACTTGTTGGCGATCGTTAAGGAAACTTCGCGGGTGTTATCAAGCTCCCACTTGCCGCCAGACGCAGCTAAATTCGGATAGGTCAACGATCCGGAAGAGTGACCTACTGTTAGACCGTAGTGATCGTTTGGATCCAGCGACTCCGAGGCTACCGCCCAGCCAGAGGGCAGTTTCGTCGTATCATTAAATCCACCTTCGAAGTCATCGTAATAAAGCAGATCTGCATTCGCACACAGCGGAGCAAGCAAACTGAGACAGAGTAACGCGGTCAAACGACCTGATTGGGGTAAGGTTTTCTTCATCGGGGGTAAAAGGAGTAAAACGTTACCCTGGGAGTAGACGGCGGGATTGCAGGTTCGTCAAGGGGATAATGATAACTGCTTGTTCCTACAATGGCGCGAAGTGCTTGTCAGTCTGACTGTTTCGCGTAGCCGTGAGGGTGAGACTTGTGCCATTTCCAAGCAGTTTCGATAATGCCCCTTATGTCAGGGTGCTTGACCTCCCACGACAGTTCCTTCCGGGCTTTTCGCGGGTCGGCGTAAAGGGCGGGAGGATCGCCTGCCCTACGGGGCGCATCTTCAAATGGCACCTTCAGTCCGCTCACTTCCTCAACCGTGCGAATGACCTCCAGGACACTCACGGGTTTGCCCGTGCCCAGGTTGTAGAACAGCGCTGTACCTGGCTTCTCAAGCTTGTCAAAGACAGCGATATGCGCCCTCGCCAAGTCGTCCACATGCACGTAATCGCGCAGGCAAGTGCCGTCTGGGGTAGGATAGTCGCGGCCAAAAACCTTCAGTTTATCGCGAAGACCCATGGCAGCCCATATCGCCAGTGGGATGAGGTGTGTCTCGGGATTGTGGTCTTCGCCTATTGTGCCATCCTCTGCCGCGCCGGCCGCGTTGAAATAGCGGAACGAAGCAAATGAGAGGCCGTAGGCCTTGGAGCACCAGCGCAACATACGCTCTACGTCCAGCTTTGTCTGGCCGTAAGGGTTGATCGGATCCTGCGGAAGATCTTCACTGATTGGCATCTGTTCTGGCTCGCCGAATGTTGCACAAGTGGACGAGAAAACGAACTTGTTTACTCCGGCGTCTCGCATCGCCTGTAACAGGGTAACAGGCCGGGCGAGGTTATTGTCGTAATACTTCAGGGGGTCTTGAACGCTCTCGCCCACATAGGCGTAAGCCGCGAAGTGCATAACCACGTCCACAGACTCATCCTTAAGCAGCTGTGTGGTGCGATCGCGGTCACCCAAATCGAACTCATAGAACGGCGTCCCTGGCGAAACGGCCTCACGGTGCCCATAAACCAGATTATCCAGAACGATGGCGCGATGTCCGGCCGCCTGAAGCTGCCGCACGCAGTGACTCCCTATATATCCAGCTCCACCAACGACGAGAACGTTCATATTCAGAAAGATGGCAATACTCGTGCCTCAGAGTCAAGTGATGCGCAACATTGCGGCCGTTGACATTGACATTGCATGTATATTAGCAATTCTGCGGTACACGCGCATATGCAAATTGTACAAACATCATCGGGGGGTGAACGCCGCGGCTTCACATTGATTGAACTTCTTACGGTGATTGCGATTATCGCCGTATTATCCGCAGTGCTCATCCCGGCAGTGGGCGGGATGCTGAATAGGGCGAGGAAAACGACGGCTGCGAACAATCTCCGGCAGATCGCCATCGCCTATGCTAATTACACCAGTCAGGAGGGCTCGCAGCAGCGCACCATTGTGGCAAGCAACGCTCATGAGTTCGCGCTGTTTCTGGCAAAGGAAGCCGGTCTAAACGATCCAGGAATTTTTGTACTATCCGATGATCCTCTGGTGCAGGCGCATAACCAGCCGCTTCCGGTTGCAGTGGCATACCCGGCTGAAGACGGTTCTGGCTGGGCGCTCGATACCGCCTTTGCCGATTTTCCAATCAGTTTCGCCTTCGTTAGCGGTTTATCGCCTTCGTCGCCTCCGTCCACTACGCCAATTGCCTGGACACGAGGTCTTCAGAACGACGGCACATGGAAGGCCCTAACCAATGAGAGCCCCGCCGTCTATGGTGCAGAGGGCGGGCACATCATCTTTCTCGATGGGCACGTCGAATATTTCCGCGACCTCAAGGGCGCCGATGGAGCGGGAGTTCTCCAGCACTTCGAGACGCGCCGGCCTACCGCGAATATTCTGGAGGCTATAAGCCCCAATGCCACCGTGTTGGAGTCTGACTAGTTCACCTGCAGACAAACTGCAGCGTAGTAATCTGGCGAAAAAAAATCCCGCGGGCGCTCCGGAATCTCTCCGGTGCGCGCCACGGGATTAAAT
>CAYSHY010000071.1:0-17193 GCA_964430955.1 uncultured Puniceicoccaceae bacterium
CAATATATAGTCCAAAACCTGAATGGTTGCTTCACGAAACTCCTTTCGCCCCGTGAGACGCTCCGCAATCGACAACAGCATCCCCTTGTTTGCCGCCACAGAGTTACTGCCCCAATAGTAGTCCGAGCCTTGCATCGGCGTTCTGAATCCCGACTGCGCAACAATATCCAGCTGAATCTCGGCAGCTTGGATGATCCGATCCACCGCAAGTTGGTTGTCTGAGAAAAGTGCGAGACTATACACAGCCAACATCTGGACCTCGGGCCATCCTGGGACCGGCGCCAACGTATCCAAGCTCTCCAGCGCCTTTGATTCATACATCGAGTCCCCGGTAGCGATAAATAGCTCTGCAGCGGCCCATTGCTGCTCGTCGCTCGAATTGGCGTCTCCATATGTCCCTGTACTGACGCCGGGAGGATTATCGATGAACAGAGCGGCGGGGTTCTCAAGCGCCCATTGATAGGCGTCAACAGCAGCGTCCAGAGCTTGCCTGGAGAACGCAGGGTCCAACTCCTCGAATACGCGTGCCGCAAATGCCATTACCGCGGCAAAATCAAGCGTTGCTGTGACCGACTTCTGGACAACATACCGCGGCGCCGTAGCCTCGTGAGGCATTACGGCGTCAGAAAAGTTCAGCGTTGTGAGCTTGTGATAGACACCCCCGTCATTTGGATCCTGCATCGCAAGCATCCAGTCGAGATTCCAGCGAATCTCATCAAGTAGGTCTGGAACTCCGTCCCCCGATTCCGGAATCCCCAAGTCCAGATTTGCGAAGTAGTCCTTGTTGAGCTCGTATAGCAGCAAGAGCGTGTAGGTGCTAATTCCGGAGTTAACCACATACTTGTTGAAATCGCCGGCGTCATACCAGCCTTTTGGCGCACTGATTATGGTTCCTGCCGGTCTTTCTGCTGAGGCGGCGGATGCGTGCACTATCACATTTGTGTCGGGATGTCCTGCAGGGCGGGCCCATTGCAGGGCATACTCCTCATCCAGCGCAGTTGAAGCGCGACTGAAGTAATAATAACGGAGAGAACCACGGGTGAGTTCCTCAAACGGATAATCGTTGATGTGAATGTCGCCGGACAAATCCTCGCCGATTCGTAAGCGATACTTTCCGCTGGTTTGCAGGGCGGAAAAGTCTGCGATCCGGACCTTGATCCCGGGAGCAGGCTGCCAAAGCATCTCCGGGCTCAGCGCGCCTGAGAAGACAATTACCTGATTCTCACTTTCGACGATCTCGAACGTATCTGAGGCCATCCCGTCCGACTCCACCAGCGCGAGCTTCTGCTCGTTCGCGACGTAGCCAACCTGATTAATAAAAACCTCGCCCTTCGATGCCGAAACCATACCCAAGCCAGCGACGGAAAACGCGCCCCAGCGGAGAAGGCTGATGTAGGACTTCGTCAGCAACATCGTTGTTCAGCCTTCTTCGCATGGATAACCGAATCGAACCCTTTCTTGTCCGAACATAAGTATGGCAATTGCAATGATAGACAAATGCCATCTCCGCCTTCGAGCTACTCTGGCATGTCCAGAATCTAGTCTGCTCTCAGCAGGAATGCCTCAAGCTGATTGGGAGCTCCTTTGAGACAATTATTACGATACCTCACGTAGTCGATGTGAGACCACACACGTTCCGCAATGGAGATGACGGAGAGAATAAATTCCTCCTGCCAATCAGTAGCTTGCGCATGAGGCCATTTCGAAGGATCGCAGATAGCCGGAAGGAGATACTCCAACGCCTTTTTGAGTGAAGCGCCTTCTGGCGTACGATAGGAAAACAAGTCAACCCCCACGCCGCGACCGATGATCCCGAGCTTGAAGAAATGTTCGAGGTTCTCGGTTGAATAGCTCCAAGTGCGGGTGCGCCGGAGCTCATTTGGCTGACCGCCGTCTGCCCCAATCTGCTGGTCGATACGGGGTAATACAGAGTGAATCAGAAGATCTCGAAGCTGATCTTCCCGCCCCAGGAATGCCATGATAGCGGCTACCTGAAGATCAAAGGCTGTTCCGTGATTATTGACCGAGTCTGCTTCATCCCGTCCATTGGGAGAATAGAGTAGCCAATCCAAGTAGCGGGAAAACCAACTGTGCAAGCCCTGAACGTCTTTGAAAGGGAAGCCCGGAGACTCCTGAAGAATCAGGATTGCATCTATCAATTCAGCAAATGGGTGGGTATCGATGATTCCCGTTCCACGGCCATCGCTGCGACCCGGGATCGCCTGAGCATGACGCAGGTTTGGGTTCATGCCCCTCTCAGGGTCCAGGAACCATTCATACAACAGCCGATGGCCCCACCGAGCAAAACGCTCATCTCCAGATACAGCGTAGGCGAACGCCATCATCTCTACATCGTTGATCATGGCCAGAAGCGGTCCGCGATCCGACACGCGGTCACGCTCTGGATTGAACTTACCATCGATCAAGACGTAGGGAAGTCCATCCGGCGTCTCAGGGTTCGGCCACCAGTAGGGACCGGTGCTGTAGTAGTCGCGATTGTCTCCGCTCGGCGGAATCATGTCGTTGTCGGTTACTGAGTAGAGCTTCTGAACGTCCAAAATTTCATTTGCCGCCTCCAGCAGGGAGTAGCGAATCGCTGCTGATTCGGGGTCATCGGAACGAGCTAGTCTTACAAGTTGCCCGGGGTTAAAGAGTGTGAGGCGAGGCAACGGCAGATGCCAGGATACGCCCACCTCTGTGCGAGAAGGCCACGAATTGGAGGGCCCCAGCCTATCCTTTAGCGGCGACCAGAGACCGGCATCGACATCCTCCCCGACCGGACGAATTCCTCTGGCCTCATGCAGACCGATCTCAACACCGCTACCGTATTGATTCCCGTCTAGCGAAACATCCGGAGCAGTTCCAGCTACGGCTACTGCTCCGTTCATGAGTCCCAGCCAGAGGTTATTTTGAATGATTACATTTTCAGGGATGAGAACCCGATTGCGTGAACCAAATCCCGCGTCGAGAAAGATCAGATTGCCAACATTGTCCGTGAAGACGTTGGCCTCGATCCTCACATTGCTTGCTGGAAAGTAGCCGCTGAGTTGCGAATCAGGAATGCCATGATAGAGAGCAACTACGCCGCCCGTGCGTCCCGTGAGTCCAGTAAAGTAGTTGTTACGAACGATATGGCCTGAATCGACAACTCGAACTCCGCCGCTGGCTTCCTTGAGGCGGCCAATGAAGTAGTTGTTCTCAACCAGTCCATCCGTTCCATGGCGCAGGGTAACAGTCCCCGAGGACTCGAGGAACAGGTTTCCCCGAATGATGTTCTTTCCACTCTTTGATGAAACAATCTCCGTTTCGCCATCACAACGAACGAACCAATTATCTTGGACAATACAGCCGCCTCGTTTGCGGGAATCTCCGCTTTGGCCGATCTGGATCATCTCGTAGCCGTTCCCATCGCCCGGGGCGCGGTCCCGAAATAGGTTGTTGTGAATGCGGTGCTCTGGACCTTCTTCGTCCACGCGAATTTGAACGGTCACCCCGGAATGATTCTGACCGGCAAACTCATTATGACTTACCCGATGCCCTCTGCCATATAATTGAACCCATGCATAGCGGCTGTCTGGATTTGACGGATTACAATCGATGAAGCGGCAATTGGTGATTGTGATGGCCCTTGCGCCACTATCGCGGCTCCCGATCTGCACCAAGGATGAGGCTCTATCGGGCACAGTCGCACGATGCCACAGGAGTCCTCCCACTTCACCATGGGCGCCCTCGATCTGGACCCTGCTGCGGCCGGTGATTACAACAGTCCCCGGCGACTCCGCTCGGACAATGATCGGTTGGTCTTCTTCACCAGAAAACTGAAGTTTTACCTGTAGATCCGTCCATTCGCCCGCGGCCATGAGTATCACGTCGCCGGGCTTCGCACGCCCAACAGCTAGCTCCAAATCCTTGGCTGAGTTAACGAGATGCTCTGCTGCGAAAACATTACAAGCAGCCAAGGTCAACATCAGGAGAACAAATTGCAGGGGCTTCATATAATTATGAATTAGCCCGGGCGCCGTCTCTCGTCAACGGATAGATGAGTGAATCGCCTGTCAGGGATTCGTAGCAGCCATCTCCAAGGCCGCCAGTCCCTTTTCGAAATCCTTTCCGATCATCTTGTCCATGTTCATGAATAAGCCAAATGCTTTACCGATGAAGTTGTTCTCTCCCTTCATGTTCCAGGTGACACGCGTGTGCTCCCCCTGAGGTTCGAAGGAAAACGTAGTGATAGAACTGGCCTCCATTGGCTTGAGGAACCTGAGGTCGATAACGATCCGCTGAGGAGGGACACTTTCAACTATCTGCATGCTCCCCTGCCCAACGTTGTTGTTCCCGGACCACTCATAAGAGGCGCCTTCACCAGCATCAGGGCCATGAAATGTGAGTTCCATCTCAGGATCGAGCTTCGCCCACGGGGACCATGATTCCCAATTGTGAAAGTTGTTCACGAGTGGAAACACCTGTTCAGCGGGAGCGGCAATAACCGCCGATCTGGTAACGCTGTAGCCGCCGGGCAAGAAGGCGATAACCAAGACCAGCGCGACAACAAGGGCGCCCACGACAGAAAGTGCTTTTAGAAACATAGAATGGGATAGTGAACAGGACTGATAGTGCGCAATCAGCGGACTCTGGCAACAGTGTTTGCCAAGACCCGATCAGTCTGATCCATGCGAAGGCATAACAGGATGCGCTGAGCGCCAGGGGGCGTCATCTTCGTATGAGGGCTTGCGTCTGCCGGGATGCTTGTAATATTTATTAAAGTGTATCGAACCCCGCGATGAAAAAAACGAGTCCCCTCTCTCCCCTGCTGCTGATCGGCAGCCAGGTGTTGGCAACCTGCGCGCTAGCCCAGCACCCGAATACGCTTCCGGATCACTTCTACAGCTATGGTGGTTTCCAACTTCCCACAGACTTCAACCTACCTGCTGAGGAAATCCATCCGTCTCTGTGGTTCTCGGCAAACGAGCTTGATGCCCTGCGCAACAAGAGGAATGGAGACGATTACTCCCGGAAGCTATGGGAAAAGGTATCCCGCAGTCCCTTTCTCACGATGGACATACCTTCGGCGCCTACAAAGGAAGCCGGAAAGAACCCGGTGCACCAATACTACGGGACTGTATCTCAGATAGCCGCGTACTCAGGGGCCATGCACCAATTGGAGACAGAAGAGTCGAAGAAGCGTGAGTGGGCAGCCAGAGCGGCAAAGGCGCTGAGAGTGTTCTTTGAGGGTCCGCTATATGACTATGATCCGGTCAACGTGAAGGGAACGCCGGTTGATGAGATTTATCATGCGGTGTGGGCGCAGAACCTTGCTGCTGCCTACGACTGGATACAACCCGCACTGAGCGAAGAAGAAGACCAGGAAATACGCGATCTCCTGGCAAAGGAAGCGGATTACATCTTCAATGACCTGTGGGATTACGCAGCGGATCCACACAATCATATGAGCAAACCCGCCTGGGGGCTGGGTAGTCTTGCGCTGGCTATGCCGACGCATCCCCGCGCAAAACAGTGGCTGGATCGCGCCGTGCAGGGGAGCAACCTGAATACAGCCTACTACTTCAGCAAAGATGGAATTTACCGCGAGGGAAGCCATTACCTGATGTTCTCCTTTCTGAACTACTTCCCTTTCCTGAATCATTTTACGAACGTAACGGGAATAAATGGCTTCGAATACTTTCAACCGGCAGCGGAATATCCGTTGGTTGCACGCAATGGAAAAGGTTGGCTCCCAAACATCGAGGACGCGTTCATACGTCCGTTTCCAACACATTTGCTAGCGCCACACTATAAAGATGCAAAATCAGGTCTGCATACGGAAGCACCGCTCAGCGAGATCTTGCAGTGGAGCTACTTCCACACAGACATGACGCCCTTTGAGCACATTGAGCAGAAGACAGGCTTTAACTATAGCGGCGCTACCTGGGACTATCCGATGCCTTTGATTGAATTCCTCGGCTACGATCCGGGAATCAAACAAACAGTTCCGAATGTCTCTCCGACGATCTTCCTCGAAGGCGGTCAAAGCTTCTTCCGCAATAGCTGGGCCTTCAACTCCGATGAGACTTTGTATCTGCTCTTCCAAGGTGTAGCCGAGGCCGAAAATCATAAGCATGCGGACCACCTGAGTTTTATCATTCAGGCAAAGAACCAAATGATGGCGAGCGACCAAGGCTATACCCGCGAAAGTTACGGAGAGAATGTGCGTACAAGCTGGTATAACCAGGCAAAGGCGCACAACGTGGTGATGGTTAACGGAAAGGCTCCGGCTGACAAGAAGGTTGGCTCCACCCCACCCTCCCGTCACCGTATCGACAGCCGCTGGTTCGATTTTGAAGAAAAGGAGGCCTACTATGAAGGCGGCACGCACCGTCGGGCGATCGCTTTCCCGATGGAGGCATATTTTGCGGTAGTCGACGAGGTTGAGCTGGATCAGGAAAGCGACATCACTGTGAATCTGTTTGGTGGACGCGGCTATACGACAGACGGTCCCAACAAGCGCACCTGGATCTATAGTGAAGACGCTTACGGACCGTCCGCCAAGATGACTGCCTGGTTCATTGGCAAGGGCCTCAGTATTGAGGACCAACTTGGCGAGCTGACCTACCTGAAGGGAGACTGGGGACGATTTCCATACGCGACGGCCTCAGCAAGGGGGCGCTCCAAGCCGATGCTGCAACTTATCTTTCCGTTGGATATCGATGAAGATGGTCCCGGGGTCACAGACCTGAGCGATGATCAACGCTCCGTAGCCCGGATAGATTTCAGTAACGGTGTGAGTGATCTGTTCATGGTCCAGCTGCAAGGGCAGCGGGTAAGAATCGGCCCAATCGAAACCGATGCGACCTTCCTCTGGGCGAGGATCGACGCCAATGGGGCGATTTCCCATGTGTCCTTAAGAAAAGCCCAGAGTCTTCGGATTGAAGGAAACGAAGTTTTGCGCGCGGAATCCCCGATAACGCTAACAGGCCGAGTGGCAAATAGAAGCGTTGAGATCGCAACCGCCGAGGGAGAGACAGGCGCGTTTGAGATTAGCCTGCAAGCAATTGGTATCCAGGCTTCAATTATCGTAAATGGCATCGATCAATCCGTGCAGAGTAACAACGCTTGGACTAAAGTGCGCTTCTGATCATCACATTCCCGTTGATCAATACGATCGGCTGGAGCCCAAGGACTGTGTGATAATAAATTATAGACTTTCCTTGATTGGAGGGCCTCTCCGCTTATGCTCTTGATTCACTATCATCAAGATCCTGTATGAGGAAACTGACCGCCTTTGTGTGGGTGTTACTTGCAGTTTGTCGTAGCGCAACTGCCCACGAAGCCTTTGATCGGCAGAAGATGGATTCGTTCCTGAACCTGCTTGAAGAACATGACAAGGCCATGCTGTCAGTAGCGATCCATGCAGAAGGCCGCCCTGTATACGAGGCTGCAATTGGCTACGCCTCCGTGGAGAGCAACAAGGAAAACACCGTGGATACCCGGTTCAGAATCGGGTCAATCACCAAGACCTTCACTGCGGTGATGATTTTCCAGCTGATCGAAGAAGGCGTCTTGTCGCTGGACACACGCCTGTCGGATTTTTTTCCGCAGATCCAGAACGCTGGGAAGATAACGCTAGCCCAGATGCTGAACCACAGCAGCGGAATCCACAACTTCACGGCCGATGCCGAGTATCTGACTTATCATACAGAGGGGATAAGCAAGGCCGACATGCTGGCCCTCATCGCGAGCTACAGACCTGATTTCGAACCAGGAGAGCGGACAGCCTACTCCAACTCAAACTACGTGTTGCTGGGCTATATCATCGAGGATGCCACCGGCATGCCTTACAGCGATCAAATTGAAGCGCGAATACTGAAAAGGCTGGGGCTGAAGGACACTTATGTGGGAAGTAAAATCGACGCTCACCCCAACGAGGCTTTTTCCTACTCTCACAAGACAGGACACTGGCAACGCCAACCAGAAACGGACATGAGCATTCCTCACGCAGCCGGGGCAGTTGTTTCGACGCCTAACGATCTTTGTCGGCTCATCCGCGGTCTGTTCCAGGGTAAATTGGTTTCGAACGACTCGTTATCGGAGATGAAGAATATCCAGCGAGGCATGGGAAAAGGTCTTCTTCTGTTTCCATTCGGAGACAAGCGCGCTTTCGGGCATAATGGAGAAATTGACGGCTTTGTCTCAAATCTCGCTTATTTCCCAGAGGAAGACGTAGCGGTTGCTGTGCTGGCGAATGGAATGAACTCCAATTTCAACGACATTCTGATTGGCCTGCTGAGCATCTGCTTCGGAGTGGACTACGCGCTACCGGACTTTTCGGCCAAACCAGTCACGCTTTCACCAGACGAGCTTCAGTCGCTCGCCGGAGAATTCATTTCTCAGGACCTTCCGCTGGGAGTTACCCTCAGTATAAACAAAGGCCAGTTGATTGGCCGGGCAACGGGGCAAAGCCCATTTCCACTCACCCCCCACAGTGAAACCGAGTTTCGCTTCGAGCCGGCTGGAATCTCGATTGTTTTTGAGACTGATAATTTCGACAACTTCACATTGAATCAATCAGGAGCAAAATACCGTTTTACGCGTGCACCAACGCCACCGCCAGTGGACTTGCCGGTGGAATACCTTGAAAGACTTTCCGGCACCTTTTCATCTGACGACCATCCGCTCAAGATCGAGCTGCGCGTTGAGAACGGTAGGCTCTACGCCCAGGCAACTGGTCAATCCCCATTCCCCTTAACCGCTTTTAGCCAGCGGGAGTTCCGATTCCCTCCGGCGGGAATCGTAATAAAGTTCGATGGCAGCGACGAAAGATTAGACGCGAATGCGTTTAGCCTGCACCAAGGTGGCGGCGTGTTCAGCTATGCCCGGGAGAGCAAGGCGGACTAGTCCTTGGCGTCCTTGTACAGTTGCTCGTTCAGCATGGCTTGGACGGACTTCGGGAGGAATCGACGGACGAAGGTCAGCGCCTTATTCATACCGCCCGGGATGTAGATATCGTCACCCTCCATCAGCGCCTTGTACGCACCTGAGGTAATTTCCTCCGGCTGCATGAGCTTTCCCTTCTCATACACGACCGTATCCGTCATATCAGCGCGCTCGAAGAAATTGGTATCGGTGGGTCCGGGCGCCAGAGCTGTCACAGTGACACCAGTATCTTTCACCTCCTCACGTATTGCCAGGGATAGCGAGAGAACAAAGGCTTTGGTGGCGTGATAGGTTGCAAGCAGCGGGCCTGGCTGAAATCCAGCAATCGATGCAAGATTGAGGATGCGGCCTTCGCTGCGATTCACAAAGTCTGGGAGGAAGAGACGCGTAAGGCGCACCAGACCCTCGATATTAAGTCTGATGAGAGATAGGTGTGACTCGATTGGGATCTCGTGGAACTTGCCACGCTGCCCGATCCCTGCGTTGTTGACCAAGATGTCCACGACTATCCCCCGCTCGTCGAGATGACGCTTAAGTGCAACAGGTTCGTCTGGGGCAGCCAGATCGTGACTGAATGTCAGGACTTCGACAGCATGTGAGCGTCTCAACTCATCGGCAGCCTTCTCCAACTCATCCTTATCCCTTGAAACCAAAACGAGATCATGGCCGTTCTTCGCAAATTCGTGAGCCAAGGCCCTCCCAATACCTGAGCTTCCTCCCGTTATGAGTGTAACCTGTTGCATGAACGGACCGATGCAATGATCGTACCCCAGTCAGATATTTTCCCCTTTTCAGTCAGCAAGCGTTTACCTAGAGTCTGCGGCTTCGAAAATTGAACCGGGTATACATCAAGACATACGGGTGCCAGATGAACGAGCGCGACAGCGAAGCTGTTGCGGCGATGCTGCGCGCCCGTGGATATAGCATCGTAGATAACGAGGCGGACGCCGACACGGTGTTGCTGAATACGTGTGCGGTCCGCGATCAAGCGGAGCAGAAGGCGATTGGCAAGGCTGGGCACCTTCTTGTCCGAAAGAACGCCAACCCGAATTTTCGCGTGGGCATCATGGGATGCATGGCCCAAAACCGCGGTGAGGACTTGCTGAAGAGCCTCCCGGACCTGGACCTGCTGGTGGGCACCCAGAAGTTTCATCGCGTGCCTGACATGCTGGATAACTTGATTGCGAGCCAGATGGGGATGGGCCCCAGACCCAGCACACTCGTTGATTTAGAGGAAGAAGAAGGATCCCAGGCAACAATCCGGGAGCACCTTGAAGAGAAAGGGCTCCAGCCGAGCGCATTCGTCAGTATCATGCAAGGGTGCAATATGAATTGCGCTTTCTGTATTGTGCCCAAGACCAGAGGGAAGGAACGCTGCCGCACGATTGAAGACATCGTGGATGAATGCCGCAATCTTGCGGAAAAGGGCACACGTGAGGTAACTCTCCTGGGACAGATTGTGACGAGCTACGGTCGACGCGAGATTCCCTTCGTCGATGGGAAGAGCCCGTTTGTTCAATTGATTGAGGCGGTGGCGGAGATCGACGGAATTGAACGCATTCGCTTCACCAGCCCCCATCCCCGCGGGTTCAAGGATGACCTGATCGAGGCGTATGGACGGATACCGAAGCTAATGCCGTATGTTCACCTCCCGGTTCAGAGTGGCAGCAACCGGGTGCTGCGGGCGATGAATCGGCCTTACTCCGCAGAGAGGTATGTTCAGATCGTAAACGATCTTCGAGCGGTGTGCCCTGACATGTATTTCTCAACAGATATTATTGTGGGCTTTCCGGGCGAGACGGAGGAGGACTTTGAACAGACAGTAGAGCTCTTCCGGAAGGTACGCTATGACATGGCCTTCATCTTTAAATACAGTCCCCGCAGCGGCACCGTGAGCGCAGGAATGGAAGATGACGTGCCGGCAGAAGAGAAGGAGCGGCGTAATCAGGTGTTGCTGGAAATGCTCGCAGATTACTCCATGGAGCGGAATGCCAGACTTGTAGGCACAGTTCAGGAGGTCCTGATTGAAGGACCGGCCCGCAGAGGAGAGAATCGCTTCCAGGGTCGTAATCCGGGAAACCGAAAGATTATTGTTACCGCCTCAGATCGACTGGTTGGACAGATTGTACCGGTGAGAATCACCGAATCCACCGTCACAACCCTGACAGGGGAGCTTGTCCTAAGCGGCGTGGAAAGCGCCGGGGTATAGCAACAGCTGGAATCGCCTCCCCCTCGCGCTGAAAACCGGAGAATTCTAGCTCAACTCCTCGACAAGAACTGTATGCTCCCGACCGTTGATTGTAAGGCGCATCTGACGTGGACCGGGATAAGGCGCCGGCGCCGCCTGAACTCCACTGACAGGATCTGGGCGACTCGCCTGTCCTGAAGCTATAGAAGCCGTGGGAACAACTGGAGCGGAGGCAGGAGCAGACTGCGCCACTGGAGCAGTGGATGCAGCTGGCTCGCTAGACGCTGGCTTCTTGTAAAGCTCTTCGAGCTGCTGAGGGAACATCGCGTAGATCACACAGTGCTCGTCGTCATTTGGAAGCCCCTTATCCGCCAGCTCTTTCCTAAGGCGCGGCATACCCGGTTCAATCAGATCCGCAGGGCGCTCCGTGATGGGTTGCTTGCCAGTCTTTTCTGCAGCCAGCCTCTGAACCTCAGGATCCACAGGGCCGGGCGTACGGCCAAAATAACCAAGAGCGATATCCATCGCGCCGGGAAGGAAGTTCTTCCAACGCCCAAACTTCACATTCATCACAGCCTGTGCGCCTACAATCTGAGATGTAGGAGTGACGAGTGGAATCCAACCCAAAGCCTCGCGAACGACGGGAATCTCGCTGAACACCTCCTCAAACCGATCCTCCATCTTTAGCTCCTTGAGCTGGTTACGGAAGTTGGAAAGCATTCCGCCGGGAACTTCGTACGTCAGGGCGTCGGTATCGACGACTTCATTCTTGTGGCTGGTGAAGCTTGAAAGCTCCGAGTAAATCTTCTCGTACATCTCGCGGAGAGCGATCAGCTTGCTCTCATCAAAAACAGGCTTGCGCGGATGGTTCTGAAGGAGGCTGAGCATGCGCATGCAATCGGGCTGCCCTGTGCCGTTCGCGAACGGAACGATCGATACATCGATAGCGTCAACGCCTGCATCAATGGCAGCCAGGTAAGTGCTGGCGCCTAATCCGGCGGTATCGTGCGTGTGCAGCCATACGGGAACCTTCAGGCGGCTCTTGAGACCTCGAACAATATCTGCGGCAATGTATGGAGGGATCAGACCAGCCATGTCCTTGATGACAATGGAATCGCACCCCATACGCTCCAGCTCCACCCCCAGCGCGATGAAAGCCTGGACATTATGGACAGGGCTTTTCGTATAGCAGATGGTTCCCTGTGCGTGCCCCCCAGCCTTCTTGGTGGCAGCGATGGCGCGACTCATATTGCGGGGGTCATTGAGGGCATCAAATATCCGCATGATGTTCATGCCATGCTCCACAGACTTCGCCACGAACGTATCGACCACATCATCAGGAAGATGCGAGTATGCGACAATGTTCTGTCCCCGCAGGAGCATCATGTGAGGGGTCTTCGTGCGCTTACGGATCTCATCCAATCGCTTGAAGGGAAATTCCTTTAGGAACCGTAGCCCCGAATCAATGGTTGCGCCGCCCCAAGTTTCGAGACATCCAAATCCGGCGCCATCGAGCAACTCCAAGGTAGGAATCATCTGCCCGGTGCTCATCCGGGTCGCGGCCAGACTTTGGTGGCCGTCTCTTAAAACAGTGCAATTGAAGATTACTGGGGTTGCCATGATCGGGAATGAAATTGTTCTCTATCTGACACAAGGAGCGCTGGGAAGCGCATCGGATAGCATTGATCAGGACTTTTTGGCGCCAAGCTGACACTGTCAAAGCGAAAGGGACTTGGTGGAGAAGCTATTCAAAAAGGTGAGCATCAACGGCGACAGTGAAGCGCCGATTTAATTCAATATGGCTTTTTTGAATGAGGGCTGTACAAGAAGGGCCACAATGAAACCGCATATAATGATACGGTTAGCCATTGCTCTGGCGATCGCGACACCTGTAGCTTTCACCAGTGGCTGCGTAGCAGTTGCGGCTGCTGGAGCGGCTGGCGGCACGGTGGCGTACCTACGCGGAGATTTGGAAACTGCCTTCCATGCGCCGATCGAAAAGGTTCAACAAGCCACGGCGCAGGCGCTCCAGAGCGACCTCAAGCTGCATATGATCAGCACCAACCAGGATGCCTTGTCCGGAAAATATGTAGCGAGAACAGCCAAGGATGAGCGAATTGTAATTACCTTGAGCTCCCGGTCGCCCGAGTTGACGGAAATGACCATACGGGTGGGAATCTTCGGTAATGAAGACCTTTCGCGAAGGGTATTGAACGCGATTGAAGAGCGACTCTGGCAATAATTTTATGGTGAAGCCCAAAACCAAGCGGTTTTGCCTTGCGGGGATTACTTGGAACAGTAGGTTCTCACCTTTTAACGAATTTTAAAGTCATGCCTCAGGAACATATCATTTTGGAATGCACGGAAGCCCGCGCTGAAGGGAAGCGCCCTTCCCGTTACATGTCCACCCGTGACAAGAAGAAGCAGCAGGGGCGCATCGAGAAGAAAAAGTACAATCCTTATCTTCGCCGCCATACCTTGCACCGCGAAATCAAGTAATTGATTTTGGCGAGAAGGAATTTGCGATGCGCCCTGGCAATAGCCGGGGCGTTTCTGTATCTGTAGCCTACAGGATCCATAGAACACATGAAGCGCGAAGTCATCGCCGAGCATTTTCCTGAACTAAAAGAAGAACAGCTGGATAAGCTAGACCAGTTGTCGACCCTGTTCAGGGAGTGGAATGAGAAGATCAACCTGGTGTCGCGCAAGGATATTGACTGCTTCGAGGAGCATCACCTTTTGCATTCGTTGTCGCTGGCAAAGGTGCACAAGTTCGCGCCTCGCACCAGGGTTCTCGACCTCGGCACCGGTGGTGGGTTGCCCGGTTTGCCGCTGGCGATCTGTTTTCCCGATACCAACTTCTTCCTGCTTGATAGCGTTGCGAAGAAAATCGTCGCCGTGCGAGACATGGCAGAGCGGCTGAAGCTGAAAAATGTGCAGGCCGTGAATAAGCGGGCAGAAGAGTTGGAGTCCCGATTCGAGTTTGTCCTCGGGCGAGCGGTTGCGTCTCTCCCTCAGTTCCTGGGATGGATCAGTAAAAACCTTCGCCCCGGCGGCGATCCGGAAAGTCCCAACGGGGTTCTATATTTCAAGGGCTCGCTCTATAAGGAAGAACTAGGGCAGCTTGCGCTGGAACCTTTCCGAGTTCACGAGATTGAAACCCTTGTGCCGCTAGAGTATTTCAAAGAGAAATACCTTATTCACCTGGAGGCGAAATCGGTTCAGGAAGCAATCGATCGGCTGCCCAAGGAAGAGCCGCCGGCGCCCTCGAAGAGGAAGAAGAAGGGACGCTCCGCATTTAAAGGAAAGTAAGCTTTCCAGTTCAGCTGCCCTGCGCGCCAAAGCGTCGCTCGATGAGGTGATAGATGTAGCCGAGCGCCACAAAGAGAAGAGCTGCCACGCCAAAGGCGATAATGCGGTAGAAGGCATCCTGAACGTCGACCAGGAAAAGACGGCAAAGGGGGATCAAGAGGAGTAATAGACTTGTGAGCCTCCAGGATCTATTCTTGTGGATGATGCCGAGAATAATCATGCCAAAGCAAGTGGCGGCAGCGATAGGGGTCAGCAATCGTCCGACATTGAACGCCTCATCGCGAAAGGTGAAGTAGACAACCTCGAAGACCAGAACTGCTGCAACGATATCAATTATCGTCTTTAGACGAGGGCGCCTTGTGGTTCCGCTCATTCGAAGATTAACCCCAATCAACAGCGACACGATCAGCGCCCCTGAAAGCAGCATGTCGCTGTTCCAATAATCCTTCCAGACCAGGCCATAGTGGTGGGCGCCAATGAGTATCCCAGTGAAGCCTATCCCACCCAACCAAAGGCCCCAAAGATCCTTCACCCTTGCGAAAAGGAAAAGAAGGAATGCCGCGACAGCGGTGGTCGTCTGCCATGTGAGCCACTCCAGGTTATGAGACCCATCAAAGCGCTGGATCACAAAGGCGTAAAGAAGGGCAAGAGCGAACAGGAAACTCCAGAGCCATTGTTCACGCAACGGGCTCAAGAATAGGCCCAGCCCAATCCACAGAAATCCTGCTCCAAGAGCCAAGAGAGGCATGCCTGTCCCAGCGAGCAACACAGGCAAAGCAACCGTTAGGATGGCGAGCATCCGGAATCGGGCAAGCGAACCTACAACGATCAAGCCCGATGCGATTAGGAAGGTTATCACCATCCTGGATTCCCACCCTTGCAATGCCTGTTCAAGCCAGGCTGCCAACGAGATCATCGGGAACAACCAGACCGTGACCTCTGCAATCTGGTTGAGCTTCGCTGCGGGACGGCGCGAGAACCAGAACCCGGCGGCAAGAGCACAGATCCCAACAAGCGCCAGAGACCACGCAGAGAACGGATGATCCCAATAGAAGACGTTGGCGACCACATATGCCAGCGCCGCGCCGCCCAAGGGTGCGAATCTCTCGCCAATCCTCGGAATCAACGCAATGGCCACGCACGCGTATGGCGCTGACGCCAACAGCATCGAGGGGGCAAATGGTACCGTTGAGTTCTGGGCCAGATGAACCCAGACGCTGACGGCTCCACAAGCAACCAAAGCGTGCATCACGATGCGCAGGAATGCATAGTCCTTCCTTGGCAGTTCCGACTTTGGCCACACGCCGCAGACAATGGACGAGGCAAGTATGGCAACCCAAGGATAGATGACCATCATCCACCACAGGAATGATCCACCTTGGGACGGCGACTCGATGGCCCGCGAAAGGAACCATCCACTGACCGCAATAGCCGCAATGCACGCAACTTCCATCCAGATGCTTGGTCGCGACCGGTACGCGAGGGAAATCAATAAGGCCTGGAGGGCCAGCACCATCCAGCGAAGATCTCCGTGCCAGTGAAGGATGACCCAAACGGCAAGCAGAAAGCATCCTTTGATGAACGCCAACTCATACGCGACCGGACGGTTCCGCCACTGTGCAACTCCCGCCCAAAAGACGAGGTGAACGCCACTCACGCCAGCCAGCAGCTCAAGAACCTGAACATCATAGGCTCTGCCCACGGCAAAAACTGCAACGAGAGACAGAGACAGAGACAAGGCCAGCAGCATGCGATTTAGCAACTCACTAAAGACCCGCAATCCCAGTGCGAACGCAATGTACGCCTGCAGATACAAGAGCGTGCCCACATCGCTCGGTAGCAACGGAGTACGCCACTCCTGAATAAACGGAAAAGCAAGCAGCGCCACTGCTCCAAGCGGGATCGCAATCCACATCAGACTACGGAAGGCGTAACGAAGGACGAGGACAGGAGCGGCCAGCAGGAGTAAGAATGCGCTGATGTAGGTGGCGTCCCTAAGTCCTGTCCACGCCATGAAAGCCAGCATGAAGAAGCTGAACGCGTAGGCCAGATTGACGATCTGGGGAGAGCGACGGGCAAGGCCAGCTCCTACAATGATGGCCAGGGATGCAGCCTGTAAGATCGCCCCCAAAGCGGGAGAGTGGAGGATCTTGACCGGTTCAAGAGCATATGCGGCCACAGTGGCCAAGTAACACAGAACAAGGCCTGTTACGAAGAGGACCGATCCAAAGGACTGCTGCTTACGCTCAAAAAAGAGGCCCAGCACACTGATACCAACGGCAGATCCAGCAAGCTCCAGCCAGCGAATCAGCGGATTTGCGTTCTGATTGACGTAGGCGCCGAAAAACAGTGCAGCAAGGACAGCCAAAAGCCCGCCAATACGGGGAAGCCACCATTGCAACAAGAGCACCTCGCAATCTGCCCCTTCCCGCTTTGGGGGCCACATTCCAATGGACTGAAGAAATACAGCTAATGGATGGGCCGGTTGTCCTGGTTCAGGGTCTGTCGACTCCAGAATTCGCGACTTCGTTGGAGTGGAGGTATCGCCTGAGTAAACTTCCGTCTTGGGAAGTGGCGGAGGAACCGGTGGAGAAAATGACGGCGTTGCGGTAGGTTGCGGCGCAGTTCTGGTCGCATCCCGGACCAATGGTTTGGATTGTGAAATGTGTTCCTGCGCGTTTGATTGTCGTTGAGGCTTGCTCTTGAGGATATCGTGTTCGAGCAAGTTCATCCTCTTGCGCAGAGAGATGACCATTCCCAAC
>CAYSHY010000072.1:0-16943 GCA_964430955.1 uncultured Puniceicoccaceae bacterium
AACTTGATATTGCTACATACATGCGGTCAATTAGACATTGTATCGCAAGTGCGAGTATCAGGAAGGAAAGCTGTATCAATAAGCCAGGCTAATGCTGAATGCTCCACTTGCTGATATAACTGTCGGTCTTCCGGAACAGTTTAGCTCGCTCGCAGGTTGCTTGTTCTCTCAGTTACTGGAGCGAGTTCAGGCAGATCGTTTCGGGGCTTATCCAAGTAAAAGTAGACGGTCGCTGAGACATCGTCAGATCGGTAGTAATTTGCCCAGGCTTTCTCGTGTCTGCCTATCATTTCATCCAGGTCCAGAGGAGGACCATCTGGATTATAGACGTGGAAAATCTCTCCCTTGGCAGAGATTGTTACCGGCATCATAGGCGCTCCCTCATTCTGAATGGATGCGACAAGTTCCAGGTCCCCGCCGCCCATCTGCTGAATTGTCACGCGTATGTCTGTCGAGAAAAAGACCGGATCGGGAACATGATAGCGATAGAATGCCCATTGCTTCTTTGCTGCGTCTGCAACCGGACTGCCCACATATCGAGTGGCGTATTGGCCCTGGCCCCAACCGGTCCCGATATAGTCCTCAGTTCCGGTGCCCGCGAGCGTCGGTAAATCAGTGTCTCCATCCAGGAAGACCTTTACCTCGCCTTCCCCCCACCAGCTTTCTCCATAGGCGAGGTTGGCGTTTACGCCGATGTTTACGCCTAGGTAGCGCCCCTTTCCCATTACCCGCGGAAGGAGTTCAAAATCCTTTGCAAGCGCTGTCTTCTGATCCCGGCGCCAGTGGGAATGAAAGTAAAGGTAGTCGTCTGACCATTCCTTGAGCGCCAGGAGATTCACATCGAAGTACAACGCTTCAAGACGGGTCCTGGATTCATTGGTGACGGTTATCCTGCCGTGTTTCCGGAATGGCATTGGTATAAAACAATTGAAGGACCTGCCTTCCGGGTTTGCGAAGAACTCTGACTCGAACGCGGCGGTTCTTCCCAATCCCACTCCGAAGAAATCTCCAAGAGGCGCCGAAACTGCGGGCGTCGACTCTCTGTCCCAGTACATGTCAATGCGCAGAGACCTCAGCATCTCAGGAGAACGATCGCTTACGGTGAGCCACATGCGCGTCACAATGCCCATCCCCTCCCAGTCCAGAAGGTTTGCTGATTCTCCCGGAGCCAAGGGAACCGAGGCTCTTCCTTTTGCCCCATGGTTTTCCTTCCCGCCGGCGCCCTTATCACCATTGAAGTTCTCCGGTGAACTCCAGATTGTTTGAATATCTCTGTACTGGAACAGGAGAGGTCGAGGTTGAATCTTCGATTCTGAGGCTGTCATCGCTTTGGGAGAGTGTTGGAGCGGTGATCGTTCGGGGCAGTAATAAGCCTTGAATCTTGATCATTAGAGAGACGCTCGGTTACTTGCAATGCGATCTTCGAGAGCGCTGACATCGTAGGACAGTTGATAGACCGGCTGCTGTCCGTGGATGGAGCAGACAAGATGGAGCCGATATTTGGAACGATCGGCTTCTTATTTTGGGCTAAGACTGGAGTTGGTATTTCTAGAATACGCTATAGCTGATGGTCAGTCCTGCCATGGCAATGGATACCATGCTCATTAGCTTGATTAGAATGTTTAGGCTCGGACCAGATGTGTCCTTGAATGGATCTCCTACGGTATCGCCGATGACAGTTGCCTTGTGCGCTGGCGAATTCTTCCCGCCCAGATTCCCTTCTTCGACAAACTTCTTGGCGTTATCCCATGCGCCGCCTGCATTGGCCATGAATACGGCCAGTACGAAGCCCGTTCCAAGCGAACCTGCGAGCAGTCCGATAACCCCCGCTGGCCCAAAGATAAGGCCCATGATAATCGGGGCTAGCACTGCAAGGAGCGACGGTACGATCATTTCCTTCTGAGCACCGGCAGTGCTGATCGCTACGCAGGCGGCATAATCCGGTTCTTCGGTATCCTCAAGGATGCCTGGTTTCTCGCGAAACTGTCTCCTCACTTCCTCAACCATCCCGGCTGCGGCTCTTCCTACAGCTTGCATTGTCAGGCCGCAAAAGAGAAAGGCCATGAGTGAGCCGACAAACACGCCTACCAGCACAAAGGGATTCAAGAGATCGATCTTGAAGTAGGTGACAAAGTCATAGAACGAAGCCCGTTCCACGGGTATCAACCCGCGGCCATAAGTCACAATGGGCTCGCCGACGGTATACAGAGCGGCCTTCAGTTGTTCGAGATAGGAAGCCAGCAGAGCCAGTGCGGTCAGCGCAGCAGAACCGATCGCAAATCCCTTCCCGATCGCTGCTGTCGTATTGCCCAAGGCGTCGAGTGCGTCCGTTCGCTGCCGAACTTCCTTGGGCAAGCGCGACATCTCGGCGTTGCCTCCTGCGTTGTCGGCAATAGGGCCATAGGCGTCTGTGGCCAATGTGATTCCGAGTGTCGAAAGCATGCCGACAGCTGCGAAGCCGACCCCATAGAGACCGGCGGACATGTTCGCCATGTCCATCCCCGATGCAAAGGAGTAAGCCAGTACGATCGCCAGGGCCACTGCGACAACAGGACCCGTCGCTGAGATCATTCCAACCCCGATGCCGCTGATGATCACTGTTGCAGGACCTGTCTCGCCACTACGGGCAATCCCTTGGGTTGGTTTGTAGCTGTGGGACGTATAGTATTCCGTCGATTTCCCAATGAACACACCCGCCACTAGACCCACGATCACTGCTCCCCAGATTCCAGCCGCGTTACCGATATCGAGTAGCCAAAGGGGGATGTAGGACAAGGGAAGCATGAGCAGGGAACTGAGGTAAATTCCACGGTCCAGCGCACCGTGGAGCTCTTTCATGTTCGCGTTCTCCTTTACCCTCACGAAGAACACGCCCACGATGGAGACTAAGATGCCGAGGGCTGCCACGATCATCGGAGCAATAGCTGCTTTCACCTGCATTTCAGGCGCACCAGCAAAGGCAGCGACTCCAAGTGTGGCTGTTGCCAGGATAGATCCGCAGTAGGATTCAAACAGATCTGCCCCCATCCCTGCAACGTCCCCAACAAAGTCGCCCACGTTGTCGGCGATCGTTGCCGGATTGCGCGGGTCATCCTCCGGGATGCCTGCCTCTACTTTTCCCACCAGGTCGGCGCCCACATCGGCTGCTTTGGTGTAGATTCCACCGCCTACACGTGCAAAAAGGGCCTGTAGCGACGCTCCCATGCCATAGAGCAGCATCGTTGTGGTGATGATCAGGATGTTCTGGGCGGTGCGCGGCCCCTCAAGAGGATACACAAGCGTCAGTAACAGGTAACCCATCGCCACCGCCAGCAGGCCAAGGCCCACGACGGAAAGTCCCATCACCGCTCCGCTCCTGAAGGCGATCTTTAGACCGCCATCCAGTGAGTGCCGAGCTGCTTCTGCGGTGCGACTTGCTGCGGCCGTTGCGGTCCTCATGCCAAAATATCCGGCAAGCCCAGAGAAGAACCCGCCTGCAATGAAGGCCAATGGCGAGAACGGATTGGTCAGTTTGAAACCCCACGCCAATAGCCCAAACAGGACCAGCAAGACAACGAAGACAATTGCGACAACTTTGTACTGTTGTCTCAAATACGCATGGGCGCCGGCGGTCACATGCGCGGCTATCTTCACCATTCTTTCGTTGCCAGGGTCTGCTCGCTTCATCTGCGAGTAGAACATCCATGCGAATCCAAGCGCCGCCAGAGCGGCTACGGGTGCAAGCCAGAACAGAGGTATCATAGGAATTGTGTAAGTAGTTTGGGTGAAGCACCCTATCACTCATGCTTCTAATTACAAGCAGGACATCAAAATCACCAAGCAACGGGCTCTATGTGAGTGATCTGTATTATTAACAGCGCTTACGTCCTTGAGTTTTAGAGCTACTAAAACGCCCAGAAGGCTGGTTCAGCCTGCTTACGGTTTGTTGCGCCTTGATCTTGTTGCTAGGTTCGAAGCAACCCTTGACCATCCTTATGAAAGCCTTTCCAGCGTTTCTTGTTTCTATTTCCCTTGTCTTTACCGGTTTGGCCCCAGGCGATGTTGAACCCTGGTGTGGCATTGCAGGGATCAGTTCCTCTGGCGACCTGTGTGATCAAGCCGCGGTCCTTGTAATCGATCATCTTCCCGGCACGGCGTGGTTTTCAGGACAACAAGGCGCCCTCGAAATCGAGCTTAGCCGCGAGAGCACGATTTCTGGCGTAAGTATCGCATGGAGACGCGGCGAGGAGCGAGTGGAGTCGTTTCAGGTTCTAGCCTCGGTGGATGGGCAGACTTGGAACTACGAAAGTGAGGTGCTCGAAAGCTCCGGCCAAACGCTGGATCTTGAATTCTACCCCCTGGATCCGACCCCCGCGCGCTTCGTGCGCATCGAGGCGCTCGGCAACCATACCGCCACGGCCACCTCTATTGCAGAGGTGCGGGTCCATGGCGTTGAGAAAACCAATGCTTGGTGGGTGAACTCCCCGATCGCCCATCTTGTGGGTGAGTGGCGTGACGCGAGCAAGATCGGCTGGATTAGTACGCGCCACGCGCCGTGGATATGGCACGCTGAGATTGGCTGGTTCTACACTGAGGCCAGTAGCGATGCCGATATCTGGCTTTGGTTGCCGGGCGCACATTGGGCTTGGTCGTCCGCAGACGTATTTCCCTGCCTCTTTGTCGCCGATTCTTCCGCATGGTTCTACTTGGCGGTGTTTGACGGTGTAGTCTGGTACTTCGATTACGCCTCAGGCGAATGGACCACCACACTCCCTTGAGATCCATTGAAACTGCATCCCCTTTCAGATACCCCTGTTATGAACAGCCATACATCTCGACGTTCCTTTATCAAGGCTAGCGCTGCTGCAGTTGCTGCAGCAGTGGGAGGCAATATTGCACCCTCAGCGAGTGCACAGGAAACAATATCCACTTCACTTCCTGATCCAAAAGACCTGCCAACAACCGTACTCGGCCGCACAGGGCTACGGGTGCCCCGGATCGCTATTGGGACGGGCAGTCGGTTCATGGCGATTACAAACGAAGACACTTCGGATCAACTACTGGAACAGGCCCTCAAGGATGGTCTTTTCTTCTGGGATACTTGCTCAAGTTATGGCAATGCGGCCTTGGGTATCACGTCCGAGGAGCGATTGGGCCGTGTGGCGAAGGGCCGTCGCAGCCAGGTTGTCATTTCGACCAAGGTCGACGCTCGCGACTACTCCGGAGCCATGCAATCCATCGAGCGCAGCCTCAATCGCCTGCAGACTGACTATATTGACATCCTCAACGTTCACGCGATCGAAAGCCTTAGCGACGCCCGTAACATTGCCGGGAAGGGAAAAGTGCTGGAGGCGCTTCAGAAGATGAAGGAGCAGAAAGTTGCTCGCTTTATTGGCTTTAGCGGTCACCAGAATGCCTCCGCCATGCGCTATGTGGTCGATAACTACGATTTCGACATTATGATCATGGCGCTGAATCACAACACGCCCGGGCAGCCGTTCGAAGAGAATCCCATACCAGCGGCTGCGTGTAAAGGCATGGGCGTATGCGTCATCAAGGCTATCCGCCCCAGAGAGAATAATAAGACGTTGAAGGTTGAGGACCTGATTCGCTACTCCCTTTCCCTCGAGTATGTGAATGCTGCGTTCATTGGCATGGATAGCCTTAACGTCCTTCGTAGTAACGTAAGAATCCTCAGGAACTTCCAGCCATTGCCTCCAGACCGGATGGAGGAAATGCACGTTGCTCTCGCGCCGTTCTTCGACCGACCTCAGGACTTACCGTGGATGCAGGCTGGTTATCGTGATGGTTTCTGCTAGACCGAAGTCCTGATGATTCGGCGAATTTTACTGCTCCCTTGCCTCCTGGCGGCGCCTCTGGGCTTGGCGCAGTCCCCGGAATGGGCTGGCTATCCCGTGGATGAAAATGGCTGGGCGGACGCCGCGGATTGGCTTGGCTGGATTAATGTCAGTCACGCTCCGTGGATCCACATCGTTGCACTGGAAGGATGGGCCTACATCGAGGAACCTGACTTACAGGCGCCGGGAGCATGGGGGTGGCTGACAAGAGCAAGCATGCCGGCAGTTGACGAGTCGCTCCTTCTACACCTTTCGTTCGACTCCAGGCAGGCAGTCGATGACACAGGTAAGCAGTCAAACATTATTGTGAGCGGCCCCATCCCGGGAGAAGGCGATTACACCGGGGCATTTTTCTTCAATGGGACAACGGACTATATCAGCATTCCTGACTTCGACTATGGTCCGTTCTTCACGGTTTCCTTCTGGTTCAATTCACCGTCGAACGCGGGCTCGCTCTACCGCTACATGTTCAGTCACAACGAGGTCCACGCCACGCATAGCGTAAACATTTACTTTGTTGAGGACGGTAACACGTCGGAGGGCGGAGAGGGCCGCATCAAGACCACCATCGTCGACGTGAATGATGATGGCGACACAAGGTATTTTACTCAGCCGGGACTTTCAGACGGTCAGTGGCATCTCTACACCGTATCGGTGCACGAACAGGGCATGTCGGTATACGTTGATGCCCAGCTGGTCCAGACTTGGGCGCAGGGTGGGGACGTGATCAATCCTCCCGGCCCTATCATCCTTGGTCGCCGCTCAGATATGGATCTGAACCGCAGCTATAACGGCTACCTCGACGATATCCGCGTCTACAACCGCGCACTGGATGCCGACGAGGTCGCAGACCTTTACCTTAAGGGGCGCTAGCCGATTTGCTTCCATCGAGGTTGGATTCCCCTTCCCAGTCATGCTAAGGATTCTATCCATGATGAAGTATTGTCTTCTCTTCGTTTCAGGAATCTTGTCGGCAGCTTCATTGACTGCTCTTGGCGCCCCTTCAGGTGACGAAGCCCTGTTGCTTCACCTGCGCTTCGACGAAGCATTGGCGAACGATTCGGCCAAAGGAAGAGCAGGCATTGCAACGATCGGCGCGACTCCGGGCGCCGGTGAATACGCCGGGGCGCTATACTTTGATGGCTTTGACGACCATGTACGCGTTCCCGACTTTGATTACGGCCCACATTTCACGGTTTCATTCTGGTTCAATACCACCGAGAATGAAGGAGGGTTGTACCAGTACATGTTCAGTCACGGCAACGTTCACGTAAGGACCAGCGTCAACGCGTATTTTGTCGAAGACGGGCATCACGACAAACGGGCTGCCGGGCGCATTAAAACCACGCTCATCGATACCAACGATCGAGACACCAGCCCGCTTTACCTGACGCAACCCGGCTTGGCCGACGGTAATTGGCATCATTATGTGGTTACCGCCCACCAGGACGGCATGTCGGTTTTTATCAACGGGGTGCTCGTGAACACCTGGCCGCACGGTGGAGATCCCATCAACCCTCGCGGAGATATCGTTATTGGCCGTCGCTCAGATATGGATCTCGAGCGTAGTTACAAAGGCTACCTCGACGAAATCCGTCTCTATAACCGTCCCCTGGATCCGGGGGAAGTGAAGGAGCTCTTCTCGAAGGGGCGCTAAGTCTTGGTCTAGTCGACCACCTCTGCGTCTACCACATCGCTATCGCCATCCTCCCTGGGGTCTACCCGCATTACGAGCCCATCCTCCGCGATGTCGAAATTCACGTTGTTCCCTTCCGTGAGCGTGCCTTCGATAATGGCTCGAGCCAGCCGGTTCTCAATTTGCTTCTGGATATAGCGTCGTAGTGGTCGCGCCCCGTAGATCGGATCGAAGCCCTTCTCTGCAGCCCACTCCTTTGCCTGATTGCTCATCGTGATCGCAATCCGGCGGTCGGCCAGGCGGCGGTTGATGTCCGCCACAACAAGGTCCACGATCGATGTGATCTCGTCGAGCGTCAGTGGCTTGAACAGGATGACGTCATCGATCCGATTGAGAAACTCGGGCCGTACCGCCTGCCGCAGTTCGCTCATTACCTGATTGCGTACAGTGTCAGGGATCTCCGTCCCGATCACACCTTCAGTTAGATAACGGCTGCCAATGTTACTCGTCATAATGATAACGGTGTTCTTGAAGTCCACCGTGTGCCCCTGCGAGTCAGTGATGCGACCATCGTCCATCACCTGAAGCAGCACGTTGAATACATCTGCATGCGCTTTCTCAATCTCGTCAAAGAGGATGACGCTGTAGGGTTTGCGGCGCACAGCTTCTGTGAGTTGGCCGCCTTCTTCATAGCCGACATACCCGGGAGGAGCTCCAATAAGGCGAGCTACGGAATGCTTCTCCATATACTCGCTCATGTCGATCCGTACCAGATTGTCTTCGCTGTCGAAGAGCGTGGCGGCCAGTGTCTTCGCAAGCTCCGTCTTTCCAACGCCTGTTGGACCAAGAAAAAGGAATGATCCGATGGGCCGTCGAGGGTCCTTGATGTTGGCGCGGGCCCGCAGGATGGCTTCGCTAACTAGTTGCACAGCTTCATGCTGGCCAATCACCCGTTCATGCAGCACTTCTTCCAGCTTCAACAGCTTCTCGCGCTCGCCTTCCATGAGTCGCGTTACAGGCACGCCAGTCCACTTGGAGACAATCTCGGCGATCTCTTCTGCGGTGACTTCTTCCCGCAGCATTCGCGGTTTTGATCCCGGACGGTTTCCGGCCGTGTCTCCGGCTTTCTCGGCTTCCAGATTTGCGAGTTCGCGCTCGAGCTGAGGTAGGCGGCCATGCCTAATCTCAGCAACTTTGTTCAAATCGTAAGCACGTTCCGCACGCTCCATTTCGAGGCGCAACCGCTCGATTTCTTCTCGCACTTTCTGGGCTTTCCCCAGTTCTTCCTTTTCTTCCTGCCACTGTGCGCGAAGTTCGTCCGCCTGGCTCCGCGTCTCGGCCAGTTCTTTCTTAAGCTCCTGAAGTCGTATCCGGCTGGCCTCGTCCTTCTCCTTCTCCAGAGCGGTCTGCTCGATCTCAAGCTGCATCGTTCGCCGCGTTAGCTCATCGAGTTCCGTCGGCATACTATCGATTTCCGTTCGAATCTTCGCGCAGGCTTCGTCCACAAGGTCGATAGCCTTGTCGGGAAGAAATCGCTCGGTTATGTAGCGGTGGCTCAATACGGCTGCATGCACGAGGGCGTTGTCCTGTATGCGTACGCCATGGTGCACTTCGAACCGTTCCCTTAGTCCCCGCAGGATGGAAATGGTGTCTTCCACAGTTGGCTGGTCAACGATCACCGTCTGGAAGCGACGCTCGAGCGCCTTATCTTTCTCGATGTGCTTACGGTACTCGTCCAGCGTTGTCGCGCCAATGCAGTTCAGCTCTCCGCGCGCAAGCATGGGTTTCAGCATGTTGCCAGCATCGATGGCGCCTTCCGCCTTTCCCGCGCCCACAATCGTGTGCAGCTCGTCGATGAACAGGATAATTTGCCCGTTGCTGTTCTTAACTTCCGAGAGAACCGCCTTGAGCCGTTCCTCAAATTCACCCCGGTACTTGGCGCCGGCCAGCAAGCTTCCCATATCGAGCGAGAAGATTGTCCGATCCTTCAAACCCTCGGGAACATCACCGCGAACGATCCGCTGCGCCAGGCCCTCGACAATTGCTGTCTTCCCAACTCCCGGATCGCCGATCAATACGGGATTATTCTTCGTCTTGCGGGATAGAACGCGGATTACCCTGCGGATCTCGCTGTCACGGCCGATCACCGGATCCAGCTTTCCCCGGCGGGCAGCCTCAACAAGGTCCGTCCCGTATTTCTCCAATGCCTGATACGTCGCCTCGGGATTCTGGCTGGTCACCCGCTGGTTTCCACGCACCTGCTTTAGCGCTTCCAGCACTCTTTCTGGCGTAATTTCGAATTGGGCAAAGAATTTCTTCAGCGGGACGGAGCGGTCGCTTTCCACTAGTCCGAGCAACAAGTGCTCCACAGACAGGAACTCGTCCTTAAGCCGTCCCATTGCGTCTTCCGCACGCTTGATGGCGTCCTGCACCACTGGCGTCACCATCATCTGGTTGGCGTCTACTCCGCCAGTCACACTGGGAAGCCGATCCAACTCGCGGGCAAGCGCCAGCTCTACTGCGGACGGGGTAATCTGCATCTTCTTGAGAATAGATGCAGTTATACCGCCTTCCTGCTCAAGTAGGCCGCCCAACAAGTGGAATCCGTCGATCTGTTGCTGGTTGCGGCCACGCGCAATTTGCTGCGCGGTCATTACGGCGCTGGCTGCCTTTTCAGTGAACTTGTTCAGATCGAGGTTCATGCTGCTTTTCCTTGCATGTTGCGCGCCATGGGGAGCGCCCGCTGCAGTATTGATAAATTTATGAGGATCACTAGGATACAGGTTACGCAGCGCGGCAATCGTATCGGGTCGTGTGTCAGAGTGACACTATCCTCTGTCTTGCTGTCGCCTTTCTTGCACGCTTTGTTATCCTAAACTTGCCGTAATATGTGAGATAGCTGAGACTGGCCCTGCTCCTGTTCTTCTCTTTCTACCTTAAAGCCACATGCGCGTAACGATTTATCTTGGTTTGGTCTTATCACTCCTCTTGGCGACGTCATGTCAAACGACGAATCCGTCATCTGGCTATACCGGTGGAAAAACGGCGACATTGTGGAGGACTGGATATGGTCTAAACATCCGCCCGCCGGATTATGCGGGACAGTTCAACACCAAAGACGAGGACATTACCTGGCTTTATTATACTCCAGGTAAGTTGATCGTTCTGGGGCGGGCGGCCTATGTTGGAGATATCGAGTTGGATGTTCCTGCGCTGACAAACGCGATTCTCGGTCCCGTGGGAAGTTCGTTTCCTGCGCAGAATATGCAGCGTAAGGATCCGGTTGTCGTAGATGGTCAGACGGTGCTGTTGTTTGAAGAGGCCATTCAGATTGATAAGGGAAATGCTGTTCGCTTCCTTGCTGGCGTCCAATCTGGGCCGTGGGTGCACAGCTACATAGCTTTGACTCTTCCGGGAGCAACTGAACAGGAACGCAACAGGGGGAGAGATTTCTGGCAGCAGCTTTCCTTCGAAAGAGGTCCAACGATGTCGCTCAGTTCAATCTCGGAGCGAGAGCGTGGATTTTCGAGCCAGGCTCTTATGTACGCTTGGGGAAGTTACGTGCAGCGTGGAAAGTTCGTGCAGGCGCTCGAAGTTGCGCGACAGGGGATGCTCACGGCAAGGGATCCAGCCGAATGGGCCGAGGCCGTTGCGCAGGTTTACCTGATCTCACGGGACTACGCTGCAGGCGAGAAGGAGCTCGCCGGCCTCTTGGAGCGCTTTCCCAACAGCACGAGCCTGATGTGGCGCAGGGCTCATTTTCTCAGCCAGTTGGGAAGAACGGATGAAGCACTGGCTCTTTTTCGGGCTTCTGTGATTGATGGCGGCGAGCGCGAACAAGACGCGGTTATGTCACTATTCAATCTCCTCCTCGAGAAGGAGCTGAGTGACGAGTATATCGATGACATGAGGAAGATTGCGGAGTCGCTTCCTCAAAATCCTCCCGTGCAGGGCTTGTTTGCGCATGCTCTTTATCGGGCAGGGAAAACCGAGGAGCTCCAGACGATCCTGGTCGAACTCGAGCGCATGGCTGCCTATGTTCCCAGCGCGGCCGAGCTCCTGTCTGAACTATATCTGGCCCAGGAGGATTACGATGGCGCCCTTCGCATTGCTCTGCGAGTGCGGGATGAGTTCAAGGAGCCCACCGGCAACTATCTGGTCGGGTGGGCCTATGTCGCTGCAGGTCGTTACTCTGAGGCTCGCGAGCAGTTACAGCTCGCAGTCCAGGCAATGCCGGGACACGCAGAAGCTCAACGTTTGCTGGAGCTGACCAGCAGTATGCTGGGCAAGGCTGATACGTCTTTCCTTCGCCAGGTTATTGAGCCGGTGCTGATTCCAGAGGGCATTCTGGCCTCGATTCCTGAGCCAGGGCCGGATTTTGCAAACGAGTACGGCGTTTATGCCCCGTATCGTGGAAAGATGTTCGAGATCGCGAAGGGCAGTCGCTTCCGGTCCACAGAGTATTACTCTGCTGTCATTCTCGATCGCAAGGCTCTCGAACGGGTAAATGAGTTCATCTTCCCCTTTGATCCCCTCTGGGAACGCATCCACGTCAATTACCTTCGCGTGTATGACAAAACCGGAGAGCTCATTCACGAAGGGAGCATAGACGATTACTACCTGGCGAATAACGAGGAGCAGGGAATTCTTGCAACACAGCGTAAGCAGCTTCACGTGCCAGTAGGCGGAGCCCAGGTTGGAGCCCGTATAGAAATTGCTGTGAGTAAGGAATCCCTGGCGCCGCAATCTACCGTGGTCCCCATGCATGAGGTCCTCTCGGGCGAAATGCCCATTCAGCTTTCTTTTGTCGGCGTGAGGGGCGATCTCGAGGATGTCGAGGTCGAAACGCGCGGGGGCGTCGCGCACGAGAGCGTTGGCGATGATTCGGTGAATGTGTTTTCGATCCGGGAGCCTCGCGTATACCCGATCGCGCATAACTTGCCTCCAGCTCGGGAGTTCCTGCCTGTCGTCTGGATTGGCGCAGCGGGGCAATCATGGGAGAAACAGGCTCTGGAATACTACGAACGCATCAGCGAGCACTTTGAACCCTCGCCGGAAGCCATCGCCAAGGCTGAGGAAATCCTGGGCGGTGTGAGCGATCCTGACCGCGTGGTGGCGATGCTGACAGATTTCGTACGCGATTCTCTTACCTATCAGGCCATTGAGTTCGGCGTCCGTGCACAGATTCCCAACTCCTGCGCGCTAATTCTTCGGAATCGCTATGGAGATTGTAAAGACCATACCTTCCTCCTCATGCAACTGCTTCGGGCTGCCGGGATCAAAGCCTATCCAGCTTTGGTGGACAATCGCCTCCAAATGAACGCGGAGCTGCCCGACATCAATCAATTCAATCATGTGATCGTCTACCTGCCCGAGTTCCGCGGAGGCCACTTCGTAGATGCAACGGAGAAGTATGTCCCCCTCCATTCCGTTCCTTTTGGCCTGGCCGGTGAGCGGGCTCTGATCGTTGACCCGGAAAATCCCCGGCTGGTGCAACTGCCTGACTACCCGCGCGACGCGAGCCGAGTCGATATAGAGCGGTCAATGTCTCTTTCCCAGGAAGGGTTGCTGGCAGTTGAAGAGACGGTGAGCCTTAGCGGCTTTGTGGCAGCCTGGGCGCGAGCAAATCTGGCTCACGTTCCAGAGGCAGAGGCCCCCATCGTTCTCGGTCAGATGCTCGCAATCCCTGCCTTTCAGCACATAAGTAGTGTCTCTCTTGGCAACTTTGCCGATCGGGAGAAACCGCTCACGATTTCCTATGCCTATGAGCTCTCGAGACAGTTCATCAGCATTGGGGATGTCATCGCCGGTCGGCTCCCCGGGACCTGGGAGTCAATTTACCTTCGCCAGCCGCCGGAAGAGGCCAGACGCTGGGCGCCGATTTGGCAGCGTCAGCCTATTCTTGTAGAATCCACCATAACAGTCGATTTGCCTTCAAACTTCGCGCTAGCCAGCGACAGCAGGCTCCTGTCTCATGAGATGTCTTCGGAGTTCTGCACCTATAGCATCCAGCCGCAGATAGACCAGCAGACGCTCAGAATTCAGAGCACCTTTACTGCGCCCCACGGTATGTTCCCCGCAACAGCCTACACGGAGCGACGCAACGCATTCGAGGCCGCGGGCAATCTTGCCGAGCATCCGCTGCTGCTTCAGCGCATGCGTTAGCCTTTTGGTTGCATCCGTATGGCCCGTAAGCCATCCTCCGGGTTCTCAGCATCTCAGGTTACAACCCTTTCTCACGATGGCACTGCGTCCCACTCCCAGAATTATCGAAAGCATCTCCGTTCTGGACTTCCTTAATGCTGGAAAGGAACAGCTGAAGTTGTCGTTGGTCGCCGGCGAACGAGGGCTGAAAGGGCTCATCCGCGACAAGAGCATCAATCGGCCTGCTCTCGCCCTCACGGGATATTACAAGAGCTTTGCCACCCGGCGCCTCCAGCTCTTTGGAGCAGGGGAAATGGCCTACCTTCGGGACATCAAGGAAGACAAGCAATACAAGGTCCTAACAGAAATTGCCCGGAAACATGTCCCCTGCATGGTTGTTTCGCGCAATCTGGTGCCCATAAAAGCGATGCACCAGGTGGCCGTCGAAAATAACATCCCCTTGCTGCGTTCCCCGCTGAACACGCGCGACTTCATGAACGTCGCCACGCTTCTGATGGAGGAAATGTTCGCTCCGCGCATTACCGAGCACGGCACCCTGATGGACATCAAAGGGATCGGCACCTTGATACGCGGTGAGAGTGGGGTGGGGAAGAGCGAGTGCGCCCTGGCCCTCATCGAGCGTGGTCACAGCCTGGTGGCCGACGACATCGTCTACATCAAGCTCATGAACGAGCGCGAGCTCGTGGGCACCAGCAGCGACCTGAACCGCGGCTATATGGAGTGTCGCGGCCTCGGCATCGTCAATATCGCTGAGCTCTTTGGCATTCGTTCGGTGCGCAAGGATAAGGCGATCAATCTGGTGGTAACGTTTAAGGAGTGGAAGCCCGGCGATGAAGAAGAACGCACCGGCCTTGAGCAGGAAACCTTCGACATCCTTGGCCAGCGAATTCCCCACGTTCAGTTGCCGGTCCGCCCCGGCCGCGACCTGGCCCGTCTCGTTGAAGTCGCCTCAATGGTGCTCGCCCTCAAGCAAATGGGCCACGACAGCGCCAAAGAATTCAACGACCGCCTCATTAGCTACATGACCCCCGGCCAGTAGCGGGAAGACTGGAATACTGGGAAATTGGAGTAATGCCCCACTGAACGGGATCAGGCGCGAACGCCTGAGAATAACGGGCGCCGCCGTTCCCCAGTCCCTGATCCTTTGTGTCCCTTAGGTCGTTTACGTCCCTTTCCCCCACTCTCGCACGTCGCTCTTTCCCCGATCCCCCATTCGCGCAAGGCCACCCTCGGTCCTCGGCCCGAGCGCCTATTCAAGCACCAGTAGCTCGATCTTCCGAAAATCCGTCGGATGGCTCTCTGCCTGGATGGCGATATATCCCTTTGAAAGGATCTTATTTCCGTCAGGCGGGAGCAGCTTCGCGTAACTCTTGTCCCTCGGGTCTAGCTGGGGGCTCTCGTAGCTCAATACCTCCTCGCCGTTGACGAAGTGTCGGATCACCTCGCCGCCGAGCACCTCCACCTCGACCGAAACCCACTGCTCCCCATGAAATGTCTCCGAGCGTGAGTCAACGCAGTGCTGCTCGATCAGCTCGCCGTCGATCACCACATTCGTTCCCGGCGTGCATAGATTCATTGTCGGCCTCGGCTTCACGCCATCGCCGCCAAGGATCTGGACTTCGATGGATGCAGGAAAATCCTGCTTCAGCTCCATCGACTCCGGGCTTTGCGAATGAAGCATAAAACCATTGTTCCGGACCGCCCATCCCGGTCCGCCGCTGATCTGCTCACCCACAAAGCGATACTCAGCCCTCAGTCGGTAATGTGAAAATTCTCCCTTGTAGAACAGGTGCCCAAACTCACCGTTCCACTGCTCCCACTCGTCATACCGCACCCGCAGCAAACCATCCTCCACCCGGAACGTGTTCCGCAGATTCAAACCCAGCGGATACCCCGTAAACTTGACCACCCAATTGTCCAGATCCCGCCCGTTAAACAGCTGGATCCAATCCTCAGTACGATCAGCAGTACCTTCTGTCCCGTCACCACCAGGTCGACAGCCCAAAAACACAACGACCACACCAACAATTAGCAAGTAAAGAACCTGAGGTAGTTTTTTCATGGAGTTACCTTCATCAAACGAGACCCACGAATGGTTTCCACTCAATTCTACACTACGACCAAATGGATCGGGAGCGGTAAAGTCTCTCTCGTTTCTCCTGACAGAGTCTGACAGTCAGAAACGCGATTCTCAGATATCAAAAACTGGATGGAAGTAGTACCGCTTAAGTGGGTATTAATGAGTGCTTATAGGTGAATGATTTGCGAAAATGCTGGCAATAGTAATTGGAGTCTGAGATGAATCCGCAACTGTCGTCTGCGCAAACTATGAAAAGACTTCTTCTCTCTGTTACTGTACTGCTTGCTGCCGTGTCTGCACAGGCTGCTGTTTATACCGGCGTCTCTGCCGCCTATACGTTTGGCGACGAGGAGATGATGTATCTCGTCCGCGTGGGGACCAGCTTTGGGGGGGCGGAAAGCCTGTCCCACAATGTTGAGCTCGAGACTGGCTACTACGACGTCGACGCCCACGGCGCGAGCATCGAGATCGTTCCAGTGATGGCGAATTATCGCTTCTCAGCCACCCTCTCGGGCCCTCTTTCCGTATATTTGGGCGGAGGAGTAGGCGCCAGCCGGATTGAACTCTCGGGGTGGGGGAATTCGGACAGCGACACCGTTCTGACGCTGCAGTCACTGGCCGGTTTTGAATACGCTCTTACAGAGAGTTTCTCGGCTCGGTTGGGCTATCGTTTTATGTGGTGGAATGATCCGGAACTCATGGGCGAAGACTGGGGCAATGTAGATGATACCGCAGTTGAGCTGGGCTTCTCCCTGAGGTTCTAGAACGTTTACCAGTTTTCTCTTAAAACCGACCCGGAAGTTCATGACTTCCGGGCTTTTTGTTTCTGGGCAGTCGCTCTGACTTGGCTCAGGCAATGAAACTTCTGCTTCGTGTTGCGACGTATGCAGTTATGGTTATGTCGGCTAATGCAGCCCATGACCTCGACCTCAAAATCTCCATCCCACCAACAAATGGCCCACGCCTTGGCGCGTATCGGTTTGGGCGTGAATATCTTCCTTCACGGCGCTACCCGTTTACCCGTGCTTGCTCAGTTTGGGGAGATGATGCAGCAGCGATTCTCTGAGAGCATTCTCCCGTCAATCCTCGTACAGCTTACCAGTTACATCATTGTAATTGGCGAGGTCGCTGTGGGTCTGCTACTTATTCTAGGTCTCTTTCTTCGTTCAGCCCTTGTCGCCGGCATGCTGCTCATGATCCTGCTCCTTACGGGTGTCGGCCTAAT
>CAYSHY010000073.1:0-16392 GCA_964430955.1 uncultured Puniceicoccaceae bacterium
CCGTCTGGGATCATCAACCTTCGTTTTCCGGGAGGCGCAGGGCACGAGGTGATCGGCAGTATCGGATTCGGCCGGGAAACTCTCGATGATCAACCGATAGGTTACAGGCTTTCATTTCATGGCGAGCATCGTGGTTTCAGCCATGACGCTTCGGTCGTTTCACCAGAATTCTATACGGAAGGACAAACCCTTCTGATTGTTGGCTCCTACGCTCGCGTAAGCGGAGGCAACAATGTGAAGTTTTGGGTGAATCCGGATCCAGACAGTCTTGGCCAGCTGATTCCTCCCGAAGCCGATTATTCGCTCACAGGTAACACGGGTCGTGCTGTTGATCGGCTAGTGATTGCCTCTACAAGTTCAGGTGCGCTTCCGGGGAGTTACTTCCTCGATGAGTTTCGTTTCGGCACAACCTGGGCAGATGTGACCCCCGTTCCAGAGCCCTCCACTTACGCTCTACTGGTAGGCGTTGGCGCGATCGGCTTTGTGGTCCGGCGTCGTCGGGGGAAGAAGGAATAGGATACGTTCCCAATCTGCTTCATTTTGAGGGACCGGCTGCTCTTGGGCGTCGGTCCTTTTTTTAGAAATCAGTCATCTTGCGCCACGTCTCGACTCTGGCTGCCCGACTAGGATTTGAACCTAGACTAAATGGGTCAGAACCATTCGTGCTGCCATTACACCATCGGGCATCGAGAGGACCAGGTTCAGCTGATCGAAGACGCAGAACATACCGAGTGCCGGATTCCTTTCAATCAAAAATACTGCCCAAATTCTCCCGTCTTGCTTCCAGAATCCTGTACCGCCACCGACGACTGCGGTTTTCAACGCCATCAAAGCTGCTTTGTCTTGCCTACATCGACCTTAACAGGCTGGTATCTTAGGGCAATGCCTCGGGACCCACTGATCGAAAAGCTCCTTATTCTCCAGGACCGCGACATTCGTCGGGACGAAGTGCGCAAGCGCTTGGATGATATTCCATCGGAAATTGCCCAGTTCACAGCAAAGATCGCAACTGAGAAACAGGCGATAGAGCAGGGTAGGGAGGCACTGCGGCAGCTGGAGCTTCGGCGTAGAGACCTTGAGACGCAGGTCTCCCAAATGGAGGAACAGTGCAACCGTTTGCGTACGCAGCAACTTTCCGTGAAAAAGAACGAAGAGTATACTGCATTGGAAAAGGAGATCGGTAATTCATCGCAACGCATTAGTGATCTTGAGAGTGAGGCTCTCGAGCTAATGATCGAGATCGACGAGAAGAAGGCCGAGGTAATCGCGGAGGAGGAGCAGCGGAAGCAGCAAATCTCAGAGTATGAGGGGCATATTGCTCGTCTCGGTGAGATTGAACAGCATTTCAAGCAAGAGTTGCAAGGTGCGGAAAAAGCTGTAGCTGACGCCGAGGAAGGAATCCATCCCCGTCATCTATCCACATACCGCTACGTTAAGGAACGTGTCCGTAGGCCTCCTTATGTAACGACGATCGAAGAACAGAAGTGTACCGGCTGCCATTTGAGGGTTAGCTATGAGATCATCAAGGGGGCAGGCGCTGTCGGTGAATTGACGCGCTGTGAGTCATGCGGGCGGATTGTTTTTATGTAATCCCTGAAACGCGGCCGTGCCTGGCCAACCTGAGAACGCGAAGCTACAATCCGTTCTCATTCAATTGTTGAAGGGAAGCGAGCAGTAGTACGCTTCAGGACGTTCGCTGTTCCTGACCCGTTTGTCTTGACCCTTCGCTCCGGGACTCAGAGAACCTGCCCTTTTGTTGGACGCTTTTTTTGGCGTCTTCACCCAATCCAATCTAAAATGCAGGCAGGCATCGTAGGATTGCCCAACGTGGGCAAGAGCACACTTTTCAACGCGGTCACCCGTACTCGTAAGGCCGAGGCGGCTAACTATCCGTTTTGCACCATCGAACCCAACGTCGGTGTAGTTCAGGTTCCCGACCCGCGCCTTCAGAAACTCGCGGAGATTGCGAAGCCTCAGAGGATCATCCCTGCGGCAATCGAGTTTGTTGATATCGCTGGATTGGTGAAGGGCGCGAGTCAGGGCGAAGGTCTGGGAAACAAGTTCCTATCGAATATTCGCGAGGTCGACGCCATCATCCATGTCGTACGCTGCTTTGAGGATGACGACATTATCCACAATATGGGCAGCGTCGATCCTGTCCGGGATATTCAGACAATCGAAACCGAGCTCATTCTGGCGGACTTGCAAAGCTGCGAACGGCAGTTGGAGACAAACCAGCGCAGAGCCAAGGGGCAGGACAAGGAGGCTCAAGCAAATGTCGCACTTCTCGAGCGTCTCCTTCCGCATCTCAACGAAGGCAAGCCAGCGAACATTTTCCCGGTTGCGGGAGATGATGAAGCAAAGAGATTGGCGCGGTTCTTCTTGTTGAGCGCAAAGCCAACGATTTATGCCTGCAATGTTGCAGAGTCGGATATTGCGGATCCATCGGGTAACCCGCACGTTCAGGCTGTCAGCGATTACGCCCGGGAGCATCGCGATGCCGCCAGCACTGTGATTTGCTCCAAACTCGAAGAAGATCTCTCGGAGATGTCGCTGGATGAGTCTAAGGAGTTTCTTGCTGAAATGGGGGTAAATGACAGCGGCGTCTCCAATCTGATTCGCGCCACTTACGACTTGCTGGGGCTTGCCTCATTTCTCACTGAGGGCGAGATTGAAGTTCGCGCCTGGACCTTCCGCAAGGGGATGAAGGCGCCTCAATGTGCAGGGGTAATTCACACCGACTTCGAGCGTGGCTTTATCAAGGCTGAGGTCGTTTCCTACGAAGATCTTATTTCCGCAGGTAGCGTTGCGCGTGCACGTGAACTGGGTAAGTACCGCATGGAGGGCAAGGAATACGTGATGCAAGACGGCGACGTAGTCCACTTCCGTTTTAATGTATAAGCGCTGACTTATCAAAACCACTGCATTCTTCCAGGGAGTTTTTATGAAGAACATCAAGCGTTCCGCCTTCATCCTTCTGCTGTTGTCCCTATTGCCCGGTTGCGGCAAGAAGGAGATTGAAGTGGCTGATGTGCCACCTCCTCAGGACGGAGCCGCATTACGGATTAGTCCTGGCGCCGCCGACCCGGTGCTCCCTCCCGGTCACCCGCCCATCGCCACAGATTCAAATGCAACCGGCGCCGTGCCAATGTCACAGCAATCATTGCCGGCCGGCTCCATTAGCCAAGTGGGCAATCCCCATTGGAAAGTCCCATCTGGCTGGCGTGAAGGCCCCCCTTCGCAGGTCCGAAGGGCTAGCTTTGTCGCGGGTCCGCAGGGCGAGGTGGATATCTCCGTCACGGCGTTCCCCGGTAGTGTCGGAACGCTTCTGCAAAACGTTAATCGTTGGCGGCAGCAAATCGGCCTGATCCCGATGACGGCGAATGACCTGGAAGGCGTTGTTCAACCTTTTGAGGTGGATCACGTCTCTGGACACTTGGTGTCCATGAGCGGACCAGAGATGGGCACGATTGCAGTATCCGCAATGCATGATGGAACCTCATGGTTCTTCAAGATGACTGGTCCAAACAAGCAGATGGAAGCTCAACGCGAAGCTTTCCTGGAGTTCGTTCGATCCGTCAGCTTCCACTAGTCTGCCTACTGCGAGTCGCCAGCTTAATTCAATAATGACAAGGTCTCTCTTTAAATTCTTTAGCAGCCTGAAGCTCACAATAGTCCTCCTGGCGGCAAGCATCATCCTGGTTTTCTTTGGAACGCTGGCTCAAGTCCATTACGGCGTTTACCACACTCAACAGCTTTATTTCGAAAGCTTTATCGCCATATGGGAGTATCCCCGCCAGTGGATATGGGGAGATCGGTTGGATTGGCTGTTTCTCCCCATGCCCGGGGGGTACATTCTAGGTCCACTACTGGTGGTTAACCTAGTATGCGCCCACTTCCGTTACTTCAGGGCCAGATGGAGTAAGGCAGGAATTGTTCTGATTCATTTTGGGGTGGTTCTCCTGCTGGTTGGCCAGCTAGCGACCCAGGTTGCCCAGAAAGACTACTTCATGTGGATAGATGAAGGGGGCAGCGCCAACTATCTGGAGAGCTTTACGGAGGATGAGCTAGTCTTGATAAACAAGTCGGCCGGTGAGCAGTGGAGGGAAGTTCGTATCCCGGTGGATCGCTTCAAGAGCGGTTCCGATGGCCATCCGGTCTCCATCCAACACCACGCGCTTCCATTCAGAGTAGAGGTTTTGGGGTTCCTTCCCAATGCAGGAATGGCCCGCAGACAAGATCTTCCTTCGGACGCTCCTCGAATGGTTTTCAATCGAGGAATTGGCGCCGAAATCGACCTGGTGGTCTGGCAGGAGCCGATGACGTTTGCGCAGAATATGCGCAACAATACAACTGCCATTGTCCGCCTTGCTTCTCCGGCGGGTGAAATCGGCACTTGGCTGGTTTCCAACAGCTTTCGTAGCCGCAGGCCCGATGGGGTGATGACCGATATGTTCTCGCCGCAGGAGTTTGAGATAAATGGGCAGCGTTGGGAGATCGCAATGCGCTATGCCCGCGAATACCTGCCTACGTCCCTTGAGCTTCGTGAGTTTACGCACGAGCGCTACCCGGGAACCGAGATCCCGCGCAACTTTGCCAGCAGGGTCTATATCGGTGGCGATCAGCACCGCGAAACGGTCATCTACATGAACAATCCTCTGCGCTTCGCTGGCTATACCTTTTACCAAGCCTCGTTCGCTAACCAAGACACGTCCTCCATGTTCCAGGTTGTTAGTAATCCGGCTCGCTGGTTCCCTTACGTTGCCAGCGGCATTATTTCTCTGGGGCTGATGGTTCAGTTTGTTCTTGGACTTACCAAGTTTGCGGGACGTCAGCGTCGCAGCAGCAGCGCATCCAGTCAGGACAAATCTCCCCTCGCCCAACGCTCAACAGAGGCCGTTGCCCGATGAAAGCTCAGACTCTTGTAAAATGGCTCATTTTTGCACTGGGCCTGGTTATTGTTCTCAACTCGATTCGCCCCGCTGATTATTCCGAAGGTCCGGACTTTGAGCGGTTGGCAGAACTGCCTGTGCTGGGGGGAGGACGTACGAAACCTCTCGATACCGTCGCCAGAAACTCTCTCCTTATATTGGGTGGAAAGCAGACTTGGCAGGACGCGGAAGGGAAACGTCGCCCTGCCATCGAGTGGCTTGCAAAAGTAATACTGAACCCATCCGAGTCGCTTCATGACCGTGTATTTCGCATCGACAACCATGAGGTCCTTGGCCTTCTCGGACTTGGTTTGGATGGCCGCGAACGTCCGCTCTATTCATATAGTGAAATCGCTGCGAGAATGCAACAGCTTGGCGAACAGCTTCAGCTGGTGAATCCGGAAGCTCAGAAGCGCACGCCGTACGAGCGCGCATTGGTCAAGCTGGGCCATGGCGTCACTCTATACAATGGCCTGGCCGTAAGCGCCATCCCGCCTCGCATGTTCGGCGATTCCGCAATGAGCGCCTATCAGTCATTGCTGGCTTTGCGGGAGATGCCGGCGCATGCATTGGGCTCTGGTGATGAGCAAGCTCGAATGCATGCCCAAGCGGGCGTGATGATGACTCAGATGTTCCGGGAGCTGGCTTCTGAGGCAGAAATCAAGATTGTTCCCCCTCCTGTAGGCAGCAACAATCCGGACGACTGGAAGAACCTTGGTGAAGCTGCATTAGCCGCTTTCCAGTCAGGCGAGCTTGATCCAGTACTCGTCGGACTCGGTACAATGAGTGAAAATATGAGGTCCCGGGACTGGGCAGCTTTCAATGCTGCACTGGAGAAGTTGCACGCCGAGATGGCTGAACGCAGTCCAGAGTCCCAGTCCAACGTAGCATTCGAGCAATTCTTTAATCACACCCAGCCCTTCATGGTCGCGATGACGCTTTATGTCATTGTCTTCCTTGTAGCGGCATTCTCGTGGCTCTTCTGGGGAAGTGAGTTGGGCAAGGCGGCATTCTGGGTGATGCTTATCGCCCTCGCTGTACATACCTTCGGCCTTGTGGCGCGCATGATCATTCAGCAACGCCCTCCAGTCACCAACCTCTACTCATCCGCCATCTTTATCGGCTGGTTCTCTGTGGTTCTTGCAGCGGTACTCGAGTGGCTCTTTAAGAATCGATTCGGAAGCGCGATGGCTGCTGTGGTCGGTCTGTGCACTCTGATCGTAGCGCAGAATCTCGGTGCTCAAGGGGATACGCTCGAGATGATGCGGGCTGTTCTTGACGACAATTTCTGGCTCGCAACCCACGTGATCACTGTAACCATGGGTTACTCTGCAACGTTTCTGGCCGGAGCCTTGGCCATTGGCTATATCGTAGGCAGGCCCTGGCTTTCCCAGGGTAACGCCAACGCACTCCAACGCATGGCCTACGGCATTGTCTGCTTCGCTTTGCTGTTCAGCTTTGTCGGGACAGTGTTAGGTGGCATCTGGGCGGATCAATCATGGGGACGGTTTTGGGGATGGGATCCCAAGGAGAATGGAGCCCTAATGATCGTGCTTTGGAATGCCCTGGTCTTGCACGCCCGTTGGGGGAAGTTGGTTTCTCCAGTCGCTTTGGCTCAGTTGATGATTGTTGGAAACATCATCACCGCCTGGTCTTATTTTGGGACAAACCTCTTGGGTGTTGGTCTGCACAGCTACGGTTTCACGGACAGCGGCTTCTTCTGGCTATGTCTGTTCATCGCAAGCCAGCTGGGCTTCATCGCCCTCGGTTACCTTCCGCCAATGCGCCGTCCAGCAACTGCGTAGTTTATTTCACTTATCGAGCTCAGCCCGCTTGGGAGCAGCCCCGTCTGGGATCTGCTCGATCAGTTTAAAGAAACTGCCCGGCGCCGAATTGTTCGGCCGCCGGGCAGTGGGATTTCAAAGGTGAGGTGATCGAAGCTCAGGCTCAGGTCCTCGATTTCCCGTGAGGATATAGCTCCCCGAAGGGACGGTCAGGGAATGTCTTCAGATACTCTTGCATCCGCACCTTCATTTCCTGCAGGACTTCGCTGTAATTCGGATCATTAGCAAGATTCACTTGCTCGGTCGGATCCTCCTCAAGGTTATAGAGCTGGTCGAAGTCGTAGTAGTTGGGGCGGCGATCCGCCTGTAACTGGCCGAGGCCTTTGTGACGTCCGTAGGTGGGGAGCTGGTCAATCTCGCCCGCTTCAAACTTACGCAAGTCCTCCTCCGGGTAGCGCACCGCGATATACTTCCACTTGCCGCTCCTGACGCCGCGAGCGTAGCCTTTCTCAAAGTAGACGTCTTCCCGCCATTGCACATTCTTGTCAAAAAGCATCGGCGTCCAGTCCTTGCCGTCCAGTATCATGTCAGGGAGTGCTTCGGCGCCAGTCAGTCCCAGGATTGTGGGAGTGAAGTCCACTGTTTGGACCAGACGATCTTCAACTCGCGGTTCAATCTTCCCTTTCCAATAGATCATCATAGGAACCGCTACGCCATCTTCGTAGAGCGAGGCCTTTCCATCCAAACCATGATCCGAGGTGAATATGATAACCGTGTTTTCCTCTAGCCCAAGCTCCTCAAGCGTGGCGAGGATGGCGCCGACGCCGTCGTCGAACCAGGTGAGGTAGGCTGTTGCAGGATCAAAGCCCGCCTCTTCCACTCGCTCCTTTAGCGTTTCCCGTGATGGCTGCACCCCAAGATGCTTATCTGTTAAGCCTTCGCCTGTTATGCGTGGGTCGACGTTCTCCGAAAGGGTAAGGTCGGGGTCTGGGAGGTGAGGGATCGTCGCTGCCATCGTCAAAAAGAAAGAACGATCCTTGTGCCTCCTGATAAACTCGACAGCGCCATACGTAATCCACTCCTGGTTATGCGTATTGCTCAACACGTCGTGGTGAAACTCGCGGGGATTTGCAAAGACGATAGACATCGCCTCGTCCCAACCTACCTTCTGAATCTCCCGCGTATAGATGCCCTGGTTGAAGCCGAGTGCGGAATTGAGCTCCGGGTCATCCATTGGTGCGTCTTGCGGATAAGCCCTCAATCCCAGATCAAAATAGTCCTGCACGTGACGCCATTCCCCGTCGACCACATACCCAGCCATCCATTCGCCCAAGTGCCATTTTCCTGAGATGCCGCTCACATACCCATGTGTGGAAAGGGCCTTCATCAAGTTTGGGCGGTCCTCTTCAAGGACGACTGTGCGGTTGTCTGGTCGCGCAGTGGCGCCCAGCGGATTGCGTCTGAGAAACCCCGGATGCGTGCAGCGGCTGGCGTAGCGGCCGGTAAACATTGCATACCGACTGGGGGTGCAGACCGTATGCGCGGTGTAAGCGTTGGTAAACCGTATGCCTTCGTGCGCAAGTCGATCCAGATTCGGCGTGTACACTTTCCCACCATATGCGCCAACTTCTTCAATTCGCTGATCGTCAGTGATGATCAACACGACATTTGGCCGGCTGTCTCGCTGTGCTTCGGCTTCTGCAGCTACGACTTCGCCAAGGCACGTGAGCGATAAGAGGGGTAGCGCGATCATCAGTCGCGCACTTTTGCGACTGATCTCCAAGGGGGTGTAAGAACGGCTCATTTCTTGATTCCTACAACCTAGGCATCCGTCCTTGACCCGGTCAAGCAAAGCGCCGATCGCTGCCGAGCCAAAAAAGCCGCTCACTTTGTTGACAAATGTATAATAGTTAAACAAGAGTGGAGACGTGAACTCCAGCGCCGCCAGTGTGATGGTCAGTGGACGGGTCTCTCAGGCCGACTTTGACTATGTGATGTCCGCCCCGATGGAAGGCCGTGTAACGGCCAGCGAAAAGCTCCGGTATCTTTTCAGCGCTTATCGTCGCTTTCAGGAGGGAATGACGGATGAGGCCTCATGTGTGGTCGAGCTACAGCGCCTGCTGGAACCTTCGCGGCGGGAGGTTTTGCGTGCAGAGCGAGACCAGGGGAAGCACTCGGAACTCGTAGAGAAACTGTTCGTCGCGTTGCCAGAGCTTATGGCCACGCTGATTGCCTTTGCGCCGGAAGGTTCCGGAAAGAAGGAGATTCGGGATCTGACTGATTTGGAAGCACGCTTGGGAGATCAAGTGGTTAACTTGCTCGAAAGCGTACTTCGCCTGGCGGTATCCGGTAAGCGTTCTCCCACATATTCCCCACAACTTTTTCAGAAGCGACTCGAAGGAAGCTTCGAATTGCTTGCTCTAATTCAATCGCGTCAATAGTTCTAAAAGAAAGCTCCTACCCATGAAAGACAGCATCAGCGCCCGGATTCGGCGGATTATTACTGGGACCGCCAACAGCATTGTTAGCCGCATCGAAGGCTTGGCCCCGGAGACTATACTCGAGCAGGCGATTGATGAAGTGGATTCGGCGATTGACGAAGTGAAAGCCGAACTCGGACTGGTCATCGCGCAGAAGCACCACGTAAGCAAGGCCATGAGTCGTCTCAATGAGGAGAACGTGCGTCTAGAGGAACAAATTCTGGTTGCGATGCGGGAGGGACGGGACGACCTGGCTGAAACCGCTGTGGGCCGTCAGGTGGATATTGAAGATCAGCTGCCCGCTCTGGAGAACCAGCTTGCCCATCTGGCCGGCTAGGAGAAGGAGCTCAATCAGGCGATCACTGGCCTAATCGCCAAGCGTAGCGAAATGGAGGACGAGCTTTTCCATTTCAAGCAATCTGCTCGCTCTTCAAGTGTTGCTTTCGGTAACGGGAGCAGTGAAGCAGGGCGACAGGGTGGGGCGGAGGCCCGCGCCGATAGGGCCGACAAAGCTTTCAGTCGTGTCCTGGAGGGTGCAACCGGAGTTCGTCGTGAAACACTCAGGACATCTCGCAGCGACTCCGCCAAACTGGTGGAACTCGCGCACCTGAGCCGCCGTGTGCGAATCGAGGCGAAACTTCAGGCTCTCAAGGAAGGCGGCGAGACCCAACCGTAGAGTTCCTTGCTATAGAGTCCGCGGACCTCACGTCAATCCAACGCCCAATGTGGGACAACCTTGTAGCCCCTGAAAATCTGCCCTTTGCAATCGCTTTGGGCATGCTCTTCTTCATTTTTATGGTGGAGCTCATCAGCTTCATAGCGGGCGCCAATGTGTTCAGCTTCATGGACGGGATTGCGCCGGACTTTGACGTGGGATTCGACGCCGATGTTGATTTCGGTGCTCTGGGGCCGGTTCAGGCAGCGCTATCCTTCCTCAACCTGGGCAAGATCCCTGTCGTATTTTCACTTTTGCTGTTTCTGTTCTTCTTCTCCTGCATCGGCTACAACTTGCAGCTGATCTTGCATGAGATGGGTGTGGAACGGCTTCCGTGGTGGTTGGCGTCCCCAATCGCCCTAATTGCATGTGTTCCCATCGTCCGCTATGGCAATGCAGCACTCGCGAAGATTCTCCCAAAGGATGAGACGTCTGTGATCAGCGGGCGTGAGCACATTGGCCGAATCGCGCAGATAACGATTGGAACTGCTACTAACGATCGTCCGGCAGAAGCTCGAGTTCAGGATCACCTGGAGCGGACCTATTACGTGCAGGTGGTTGCTGATGTTCCTGGCGAAACTTTCTCACAGGGGCAGGATGTCCTGATAGTTGGCCGTCGAGGCTATCTTTATACCGCCATAGCAAACACGCACCCGAACCTGGGCTTCCCCCTCCACGAACGGGGCAAAGCAGGTAACGCGGACTAATTATTTCACTTCCTTAACCTAATCTCCCTTTGTCATGCAGAATATCATCCTTTGGTGCGTCATCTCCATTGTTCCTGCCTTCGCAATCCTTCTCATTCTTTCGTCCCTTTATAAGCGTTCGACAAAAGAGGAAGCGATGGTCCGCACAGGTCTTGGCGGAGAAAAGGTAATCCTGGACGGCGGCGCCTTGAAACTGCCGGTGTTCCACGAGCTAGTGCGTGTCAACATGCGCACTCTGCGGCTTCAGGTGGACCGCAAGAATGAGGAGGGGCTCATCACCGCCGACCGCATGCGTGTCGATGTCACGGCAGAATTCTATGTTCGCGTAAGACCAGAACGTGAATCCATTGCAAAGGCCGCCCAGACGCTAGGCGATAGAACCCTTCAGCCGGAAAAGCTGAAGGAGTTGTTACAGGGCAAGTTCGTCGACTCGCTTCGATCGGTTGCTGCGGGACTCTCTATGGAGCAGCTTCACGAACAGCGCGCGGAATTTGTCCAGAGCGTACAGGCTTCTGTTAGTGAGGATCTCCTCAAGAACGGACTTGAGCTGGAGTCGGTCTCCCTTACCGCTCTCGACCAGACTGCGCGCCAGTACTTCAAGGACGATAACGCCTTCGATGCTCAGGGATTGGCGAAGTTGACATATATCACCGAAGCGAAGCGTGAAGAGCGCAACCGCATTGAGCAGGACACGCGTATAAAGATTGAGACCAAGAATCTCGAGGCAGAACGTCAAAGCCTGGACATCAAGCGCGACGAGGAGCTTGCTCGCCTCAGCCAGGTCCGCGAGGTTGAGATCGGCAAGGCAGACCAAGAAGCCCTCATCGCCCGTCAGCGAGCACAGCGCAAGCGTGAGGCGGAGGAAGCTCGACTTGCCGAAGAACAGAAGGAGAAGGAAGCCGCCATTATTGCGGACCAGGCTGTCAAGCAGCGGGATATCGAAGCGCGGCGCCTTGTTGAGGAGTCTGATATTATTCGGAAAAAGTCTGTCGACATCGCGAATCAGGAGGCAGCGATCGCTGTCGCACAGAAGTCGGAAGAACAGTCCAAGGCGGAGGCAGAAGCGGCTGCTGCGCGCGCCCTTCGCGTGAAGGAAGAAGAAAATGTCGTCACTGTTCGTGAGACCGCAATCGCCGAACGTGAGAAGAGCGTCCGGTTGATCAAGGCTCGTGAGACAGCCGAGCAAGAAGCGATCGATGTCACGGTCGCCGCAGAGGCTGAGAAACAAGCTGCCAAGGATCGCGCCGAGGCAACACGAATTCAAGCACAGGCCGATGCCGATCGCATTCGCATTGTGGCTGAAGCGGATCAAAAGCGGTTTGAAGTTGAGGCGTATGGGGAACGTGCGATCAACGAGGCCAAGAATCTTCTCAGCGCGGAGATCATTGCATTCGAGCTGCGTAAGGTCCTGGCCGAGGTTGCCCCGAAGGTTATCGAAGCTAGCGTCAAACCCATGGAGCGCATCGACTCCATCAAGATTATTCAGGCAAACGGCTTTGGCGGTATGCCGGGCGGCAATGGCTCTACCGGCAATGGCGCCTCCGGCAGCGGGTCTGGGTTACCAAATCAGCTCGTCGATGCTGCCCTGGCATACAGAATGAACCTGCCGTTGGTTGAGAAGCTTTTGGGCGAGATAGGCCTGGATGCCAATAGCCTGGCTGGGCTGACAAGGGAAGGTGATTTCTCCTCCGCGCTGGCTAAGGTCGCAGGCGCGCCCCGCACAGATAACCAGCAGGAAGCCATCGAACAGCAGGGCTCGGCAACATCAACGGAAGATAACGCTCAGGTGAAAAGCTAGGCTTTGCCCAGAAGGCTTTTTATCCCGCGCAGAGGTAAGGACTCCTCAGGGAGGACTCACTTCTGGCCAGAGAGTGTCGCAATATAGGGGATCAGCAATGTGAAGGTGCTCCCCTTCCCGGGCACGCTTTCCAGCTTCACGTCGCCGTTCATCATTCGGGCTAGGCGTCGGCTAATTGTTAGTCCCAGTCCGGTCCCGCCATAATTTCGGCTTACTTGGCCGCCTTGAGCGAATGGTGCGAAAATTTCCTCCTGTTGATCGTCGGATATGCCGGGGCCGGTATCTTGGATCTGGTAGCTGACGAACCCGTTGCTGCGCGCAACGGTGAGCGATACAGATCCCCCGGGTGGGGTGAACTTAATCGCATTGCCCACCAGATTAATCAGTATTTGTCGAATGCGTACCGGGTCGCCGATCACCTTCTCAGGCACATCTTGAGTAATTTGAAGATCGAATTTCTGGCCCCGCTTCTCCGCCCGCACCCGCATCATCTCGGCCACCGTTTCCGCCAGTTTGATGGGGCTCAGACGCTCACGCTCAATTTCCATGCGGCCCGCTTCTATCTTTGAGATATCAAGTATGTCGTTGATGATCCTCAGCAAGAATTCGCCGTTTTGCTTGATCGTTCTGATGAACTCGAGGTCCTCGCCATCGGCAAAACGTTCTTCGAGGATCTCAGCAAATCCGATGATTGAAGTCATTGGAGTGCGAATTTCATGACTCATATTCGCCAGGAATTCGCTCTTGGTGCGATTTGCCGACTCAGCTGCTTCCTTTGCTGACATCAGCATTCTATCCATTTTTCGTCTTTGGGAGATATCGCGGACCTGGATGGCGACAAACTCCTGGCTGGAGCCTTTTATCGCGGGCACAAGATTGAACGTCGCTTCAATCTCTATGGTTCGTCCAGTCGGGGCGCGTAGCACTAGTTCACGAACGATGCTTTTCCCTGTCGAAAGGATGGACTGAATGCAGGTCTCCAGAATTGGGGCGTCAGAGCCGCCAACAAGCTCCATTAGCTTACGTCCGACAGCCTTCAGGCGTTCGAGCCCAAAGAGTCGTTCGCAAGACGGGTTCCACTCCAGAACGCGGAGGTTCCTGTTAATTACCAGAATCCCATCCTGGGATGCCCGAAGGACGCTAGCGAGAAGCCAGTCGGAAACAACAAGCCGATCGTAGTCCTGAGGATTTGAAGGACGGTTTTCCTTCAGTCTTTGATTTAGACCCATGATGGTCTTTCGAAACTGTGACCGCTGACGGGTTGCCCGCACTGCATCCTTCAATGCTGCATCCAGTTCGCCGTTTTGAAGACTCGCAAATTTCCAAAATGTCCCGAAGGAAGGTGTGATTCGCAGATTCTCCGTGTATCGTCCCCGCTGATCCTCCGGACCAATGATCACCAATTGGGTGTTGGGATAAACAGCACGGACGGCGCGCGTCACCTTCGGCAACCAGTTCACCTCCCCTGCATAGATGATAGCCTGCGGTTCATTGGCGGCAGACTTCGCCAACCTTGCCTCGCTAATCTCGCTCACGTCGAGCTCGGTGAGCGCATAGTCCTGGAAGGTGGCCCAATTGCGCACCGCTAGGGCGGCTTGTTCCCATGCTTTGGGTTCTCCGATCAAGAGGATGTTCATTTGACCCCCCTTTTGGCTTCCTTCATCTGCGCTCATTGCAGTAGGTGCTCACAGGAGCGGTTGGCCCAGGAGCGAGCGCCCGGTCCAAATGCGCAGGGTGTCCGTAGACGGCGCCATTACGTGGCTTGCCCGCGCATCTCGCAACAGACGGGAAAGCTCGCTGTTCTCCCGGTAAGCTATACCGCCGCAAAGTGTCATGGATTCATTGGTTATCATCACAACAGCGTCAGCTACCTCCGCCTTGCATGATAGAATTGATGCAAGCAAGTCCGATTCCTCTGGCTCTCCATGGTCGACTTGGAATGCTGCAGAATAGGCAAGTAGGCGCGCTGCCCTGAGTTTCGCCCACAAGATGCCAATTCGGTGCTGCAATTGAGGTATCTCTGCAAGCCTCTCGTGCGTATGTGTGTGCTGCCGTTGCCGCAGGTGATCCATGGTAAGTTCGAGAGCACGCTCGCCTATGCCTAGATAGACTCCAGACATCGCCATCAGGAAGTACGGCGCCACCACTTCGAACATGTACCAGATCTCATCTCCCTCTTCGCCCAGAAGATTGGAAACAGGCGCACGGGCGCCTTTCAGCTCCAGGCCGCAGGACAGGTTTGCGCGCATGCCGAATCCATTCCAGTCGTCTTTCCAATGCAACCCGGGTGAATCTTTCTCGAGGATCAGGCAATTGAACTCGCCGGCGTCTGCATCCTCCTGACTAGCCTTTGTTGAGATCACATACGAATCCGCTTGGCGACCATTCGTCACAAACTGCTTTTCCCCATCGATGATGTAGTGCCCGTCCTCTAGTCTCACATCTGTCTGGGGAATGTAGAAGTGGGAACCGGTGCCCGTCTCTGAAAGGGCTAGAGAGGTTATATGGCGTCCTTCTGCAATTGGCTTCAGAAATCGCTCCTTTTGATCCTGGGTGGCTTTGGCGTTGATCACGGCTGTCGCGACACAATGCATACCCATACACATGGCGGTGGCAGGGCATCCTTTCGCCAACGCTTCCATCACTACGAGCAGTCCAAGCAACCCTTCGCCGTGGCCCCCGCAGTCTACTGGCGCGTTCAAACCTAGTAGACCGGCTTTCCCCAGTTCTGCCATCGACTCTCGAGGCCACTCAGGCTCGGCGTCAAGTCGCGCAGCATTGGGACGCAGTTGGGTCCGGGCAAAATGGGATGCGAGTTCCCGAAGTTCTCTCTGCGCTGGGCTTAATAGTGCGTTCACTCGAGAAAGGTCACTGTCGTTCCATGTACCTGCTTCATATGAATCAGAATGGATAGGGCGATTTCCAGTCGATGATCTGTCATCTCCACTTGCCAACCGATACTCAAATTAAAGTAGAGTCCTCACTAGACTAGGATCGCATCGTCCGAAATTCAATTTGGCGGAGCATATTTTGGAGAATGCCCGCAGGTGAGAAACCCATCCTCTGCGGCACATCCTGTTTTTTGATGATCTTGCTCGAAACCGACTCTGGTTAATGCTGATCTGATTTCCCATCCCCGGGGTCAAACATGGGCGGTTTCTCATGCCGACATTCTCGAAGATTATTGTCAGAACCATTTAAGTAGTCGGTGCTTGCAATAGTAACCACATGTAGTTACTTTGGCAACAGCCGCGAAAGCGCCGGCATATGTTAGGTAACCCCATCGAAAGGTAATGAATGACTACTCCTCCGACCCTTCCGAAGAACCGTGGAGCTGTCTCCATTGTGGTTTCCACCACACTGGTAGCCTCGTTGATGATAGGTCTGTCATTGTCCCAGTATGGCTCCAAGCCCGAGCTCAGCATCCCTGACGACTACATTCCTGTAATCAATCCTCCTCCGGCGGACCCTCCGCCTATTCCACCGCCTGTAAAGGAAGAGGATGAAAAGAAGATAGAGCCCCCGCCGGAGCCCCCGCCGCCACCACCTTCGCTTGATCAGCTTAAGGTAACTGTGGCCGACGGTGTAGTCATTCCTGTCACTGGCGTCACCGATTTCCTAAATCCTCAGCCCATTGAGGATATCCTGGATAGCTCACATCTTGACGGCTACCCTGAAGTTCTTCGGCAAGTCCGTCCGGTTACGCCGCGGGGACATCAGCGGCATGCTGCAGAAGTGCACGTTTCCTTGATCATTGATACTGCTGGCAACGTAGAGAAGGCTGCGGTAATCAAGTCCACGAATGCCGCATTCAATGGCGCTGCACTGGATGCCGCCAGGAAGTGGGTGTTCAGCCCTGGCTATGTCGATGGCAAGGCAGTGAAGTTCAAAATCATCGTGCCTATGGTTTTTAACCCCGCAAAGTAGACCAAGCGTTGAGCTGGTATTGCAAAAGGAGAGAGCAGTTGCTCTCTCCT
>CAYSHY010000074.1:0-16232 GCA_964430955.1 uncultured Puniceicoccaceae bacterium
GGAAAAATGAGGTTTTTTATAAAAGATAGCTAAGTAGCTGAGCGATCGAGAGTTACGGTTGACATCAAGTGTCGTGAGGGATCAAAAGGGCGCTGAGGATATGAAGGACGCACATCAAAACCAGTGGAACAGGTGGATGTTGATCCTGAGCGGAAATTTTCTCCGCACCTCAGAGAGCCTCTTTGCTATTCTTTTGATCCTTAACACCTTATAAGCCTTGGCCTAGGCTCTGCTTTCGATGCGACTAAAGCCACAGTGGCAGTTAATTCCCTCACATGACTATAGAAAGCGCCATCGAACTGTTGCAGATGATGATCTGGACCTCGTTCGTGCTGATCAGCCCGATATTGGTTACAGCCATCACGGTTGGTCTCGCGGTCAGCCTGCTACAAACCGTTACGAGTATACAGGAGCAAACGCTGGTGTTTGTTCCGAAGCTACTGGCGGTAGGCGCTGTTCTGGTAGTGAGCGCACAGTGGTTACTTCGAGGGATGGTGGAGTTCGCAACCCTTATGATTCAAAAGCTCCCCGAGATGACCGCGTAGGTTCAACCGCCCCGAAGTATTGTGAGCATTCATCTGGACAGCATCTACTCTCTGCTCCTGATCTTTACTCGGGCTGGCGCGCTGTTGCTTGCGGTTCCGATGCTTGGGGGAGTAATGATTCCTGTGCAAGTTCGCGTGGCGCTGGCGCTTCTTGTTGCCGTTGTGCTTACCCCCATTTGTCCTGCGGCTCCACTCGGGGGCTCACATACGCTTTGGTTACTTCTGGCGCTGGTAAGCGAAATAGTGATTGGCCTTCTGATGGGAATCGCGGTTCAAGCCGTCTTTTCCACCATAGAATTCGCAGCGTCAACGATCTCAACAGAGATCGGGCTCGCCCAAAGCACTGCCATGAATCCTGATTCAGGCGGGCAAAGCACCAGCCTTGGAACGCTCTTCTTTCTCGTTGGCGTATTGATCTTCCTCGCGACGCGGATGCATCACGAAGTGCTTGCGGCCCTCTCCGGAAGCTTCTTCGCGATCCCAGCGGGATCAATCCAGACCCAGGGAATTTCGCTGGGGGCGCTCACTCTTGCAACGCGACAGATCTTCATCGTTGGGGTCCTGATGGCAGCCCCGTTCATTGCTGTAAATTTCCTAATCAACGTCACATTCGCGCTCCTTGGAAAGGTTGCGCCCAAGATGAACGTGTTCATGACGAGCTTTCCTGTTCGCATCATTGCCGGATTGTTCGTCCTGATTTCAACCGCCACACTGCTCGCGCATTACATGGATGACATGTTCCATGGCATGGCTGGGCGCATGTCGGATCTCCTGTTGGCTCGTTAATTCTCAATTATGAACGACGGAGAGAAAACTGAAGATCCAACGCCAAAGCGACTTGCGGAGTCCCACGCCAAGGGCCAGTTCGCCAAATCGCAGGAGATGGCTACAGCGATGATCATCGCTGCGGCTTTCGGGCTACTTGTTTTCTCCGGAAAGAGCAAGGCGGTGGAGATTGGTCACTACACGATCTCGATCTTCAGCAATCTTCACAACCTCGAGCTCAATACGGAAAGCGCTGCAACGACCTTTCGGAATGCCATCGGAACGATCTCGAGCATCCTGATTCCGTTGTTTCTCGGTGTTACAGTCGCATCCGGCATGGCAGGCGGGCTTCAAAGCGGATTCAAGCCGACGCCGAAGGCGCTTCAAGCAAAGTTGGACAAACTGAGTCCCATAAAGGGATTCCAGAGACTCTTCAATAAGCGCAATTTCATCCAGCTGTTGGTCGACCTCGTGAAGTTCAGCGCCATGCTGACAATCCTATACGGGTTGATACGCGAGGTCATGAACGACCCGATCTTCTCCTCGCCGGTACCTATACAGTACCTAGGCGAATTCTTGTTCAGGTTGTTCCTGCAAATGATCTCCCGCCTCCTCGTGGCACTCATGGTGATTGCTGCTGTTGATTACCTCTGGCAGCGCTTCAAGACCCGCGAAGAGCTCAAAATGAGCAAGCAGGAGGTCAAGGATGAGATGAAGCAGGCTGAGGGAGATCCCATGATCAAGGCCCAGAGACGCCGGATAGCGATCAAGATGCTCCAACAACGAATGACACGGGCAGTCCCCGGCGCAGATGTCATCGTTACAAATCCCACACACTTCGCTGTGGCGCTCAAATATGAGCAAGGAGTGGATAAAGCTCCGATTATTCTCGCCAAGGGCGAAGGCAGACTGGCCCTGAAGATCAAGGAGATCGGTCATCAGCACGGAGTCCCGATGGTGGAAAACAAGCCCGTTGCGCGCCTGCTATACAAAGCCGGCAAAGTCAACGAGAGCATTCCCATCGAACTATACCAGGTCGTAGCCCAAATCCTGGCCCATGTTTACCGAAACCACCGTTACTACTTCCATCGCCTCAAGATTAGGCGCATGGCCGAACGCCAGGCTGCTGCATCTGGAGGAGCTGAGCTGGTAGCTGCATCGTAACTTTGTTTCTACGCGAAAACTAATGATTGAAAGCCTGACCAACGGACGCCTGAACAAGCTGCTCAAGAATACCGACCTGATGCTGACGTTCGGGTTGTTCGGGACCGTATTCCTACTCGTCCTGCCTGCCCCGCCCCTGATCCTTGATCTGCTCTTGGCGATGAGCATTGGGCTTTCTCTCCTCATTCTACTTGTCACACTCTATGTAAAGGACCCACCAGAGTTTTCTGTATTCCCGACCATCCTGCTATCTGTAACGCTGTTCCGGCTAAGCCTGAATGTCGCGTCCACCCGTCTGATTCTGCTGGATGGCTATGCAGGTGACGTGATCAACACGTTTGGAAACTTCGTTGTTCGAGGCAACTACGTGGTCGGCTTGGTGGTGTTCACCATACTTGTAGTCATCAACTTTATCGTAATCACCAAGGGATCTGGAAGAATTGCAGAAGTTGCTGCCCGATTCACCCTGGACTCCATGCCCGGCAAGCAGATGTCTATCGATGCCGAGTTGAATGCGGGCGCGATAGATGAGATTGAAGCGAACCGACGGCGCCAGAAGGTGCAGAAAGATGCTGACTTCTACGGCGCAATGGACGGCGCCAGCAAATTCGTACGAGGCGACGCAGTGGCTGGGATTTTGATCACGCTGATTAACGTTGTTGGCGGTATCCTGATTGGCGTTTTCCAGAAAGGGCTGAACATTGGGGACGCACTTCAGAAGTACACTCTTCTATCGATTGGAGACGGACTGGTCTCTCAGATCCCGTCATTGATCGTTGCAGTCGGGGCGGGTATTCTGATTACCCGTTCAAGCGAAAGTGTGAATCTTGGCGCCTTCATGGGACGCCAGTTGACCGGCTATCCCCGCGCAGTGGGGATTCTAGGCGTTATGATGGCCATCCTCGCACTAGTTCCGGGGATGCCGGCCCTACCCTTTCTTCTCCTTGCCGCTCTGGCGGGGGGCACTGCATGGACATTCAGGAAGATGGGTGTGGGTAAGAGACATGATGACCCCGCTACCGCTTCAACAGAAAAGCCCGCTATTGCTGCCGAAGGCGGAGAGACAATAGAGGGCGAGACGCCTAAAGAGAGAGATGATTTCGAAGAAGTCGTCACTGTGGATGCATTCGCCATCGAGCTGGGCTATGGCTTATTATCGCTGGCCGACAAGCGCAGGGACGGAGACCTTATAGAGCGCATCACCGGCGTCAGACGCAGTTTTGCCCGGGAAATGGGAGTCATTATTCCCCCCATTGCAATCCGAGATAATCTTGAACTGGAGACTAATGAGTACCGCTTCCTCCTGCGCAACAAGGAAGTCGCGCGAGGCGTCCTTGTTCCCAATCGCTGGCTGGCTATGAACGTGGCTGGGAGCAGCATTCAACTGAAAGGCATCCCTACAGTGGAGCCCGTATTCAATCTCGAAGCCGTCTGGATCCAGGAAGAAGAGAAAAAAACCGCCGAGGTCCATGGCTTTACTGTCGTGGATCCGGCAAGCGTTCTGATCACTCATCTTTCAGAAACGCTGAAGGAAAATGCAGCCTTACTGTTTGAGCGGGAGGACGCCCAGCGTCTACTCGACAAGGTTAAGACAAGAAATCCGACACTAATCAGCGAGCTGCTCCCGGATCTGGTCAACGTTGGCTTGATTCAGCGGGTGCTCCAGAACCTTCTCAGGGAACGGATTTCAATAAAAAACCTATCAATCATCCTGGAGACAATTGCCGACTTTGCGAGCTTCACAAAGAACCCGGATGAACTGTCGGAACAGGTTAGGCGCGCGATTGGCATCTACTTTGTGCCGGAGCTGGAAAGCGAACCCGGGGTGCTGAGCGCACTTACGCTTGAACCCCGCCTGGAACAAGCATTGGCGCAGCGCGTGAAGCGATCCCAGTTCGACGTGACCTTACTCATGGACCCGCATCTGGCGCAGCACGTTATGCAGGAGCTCAGTCCGCGGTTGGAAGACATGCTCGCTAGCGGGCAGAATCCTGTGCTCGTAACCACACAGGAGCTTAGACTCGCCTTCAAGCGGTTCTTTGAGCCTTCCTTTCCGCGATTGGCGGTGCTCGCATATCAGGAAATACCTGCTCGGACCCAACTTATAAACGTCGGCATGGTTGCTGCTCCTATATCAGACAACTCTGCTACTCTACAGCGACAAGCTGTAGCAAGTGCGTAATCATGAATCTCGAAGTCACTGTTTGTTAGGAAGATGAATGCTGTCTCAAGCGAACCCGCCAGTCTCCCCCCTGGAATTGAGAGGGGAAAAAAATACCGCTTTAGTGTTCGTGACGCTGAGGAAGCGATTTCTACTTTGAAGCGCCGACTTGGGTCTGAGGCGAAAGTGATTTCTGTCAAACAACTGGAAGGGCATGGCCTGTCCAGGTTCCTACAATCACCCAAGCTTGAGATCATCGCATGGATCCCACCTGTGGATCACGAAGAAGTTACCAATGACGCTGCAACACCAGATCCTGAAGCACGTGTTGAAAATCAACTGCCCGACTTGGCAGCTGAAGTGTCGGAAGACATCGATGAAGATGCTTTGCTCGAAGAGGAGGTTCATACAGAAAACGGGCCCTTCAAAGGCACAATCAGGGCCACCTATGGGAGGACAGCCAAGAGCAAGGGTCGGGGTAGCGATGTTTGGTCCGTGCTAAGGCGTGCAGGATTCAGCGACAGTTTGATTCACAGTCTTGGCAATGAGAGCCATCTGGAGTCTCTACCCCTGGCGCACGCCATGGCGGAAATAAACAGACGGCTCCGTGAGCAATACGCGGCCATCCCTCAGAAGCCCCTCACCCAGCGGATTGCGTTTTTCGGCACGCCCGGCGTGGGAAAGACAACAGCGCTGTGCAAGCGCATCGCGAGTGAAGTCTTCCTTGCACAACAGGAAGTTCAGGTCTTGAAGCTGGATGGAGACAGTCCAAATCCTGACGACGCTCTTTCCCTCTATTGTGATGTTGTTGGCGTTCCCCTGCTTAGAGATCCAATTGAGCCAGAGCAGCTTCCAGACACCGGCGCCTTGTATGTAGACCTGCCCGGCGTCCCTGTCAGGGAACGGGAACAGTGGCTGGATCTGCGATTACGACTCGATCAACTCGGCATTGAAAGCCGCGTGCTGGTTATCCATGGACTGTTTGCCGGTGACTTGATCAACGAGGCGTTCGACCTTGGCGCCCGAATGGGCGCCACCCATCTGGTAATCACCCATGTAGATGAATTAAGTACCGCAACGAAGCTCTGGCCATTCATCCTGCGCAGCGGACTTACCCCTCTGTTTGCCAGTCACGGCCAGAACGTCACCGGCGACTACAGCACAGACGTCCTTCGCATCATGCTGGAAAAGACGTTCCCCAGCACACTGATCCAATAGCAGTCGAACCATGACGCGAAGCACAGAATCCTTCCTTCTCGCGCTCGGCGGCCTTGTCGGGTTTGCCTGTGCGTTTCTGGCCGCATTAACAGGCGGCTCGGGGCTGGACGGAGCATTAATGAAAGCTTCCGTAGCCATGATCGCCACTGCGTTCCTGGTAAAGGTCTTCCTCTTCATGACGCGCACCGCGCTAAGAGAAGCCCGCAACCGTGATTCTTCGATTCACGACCCACAAGCCCGCAGGACCGATAGCGTCACTGCAGAAACTCGTTAACCAACGCCAACTACCGGCCGATAAATCAGCGCCCTCTCATGTCCGCAACACTCAAACAAGCGCATTCCTCTCAATCCAAAGCAAGTTTGGCCAACAAGGCTTATCGTCAGGCCGCCGGACATGACGAGCCCGATTGGACCTTGCTTGAGCAATATCTGCCGTTGGTGAAGTCGATCGTCTCAAAGATGAGGATCTACCTTCCACCGCATGCCGACATGGAGGATATCTACAGCATCGCGGTCACCGGACTCATCAAAGCGATCCGCGGTTGCGATGTAGAGAAAACCAAGTCTTTTCCAGCCTACGCCGCATTACGAATCCGGGGGGCTATTCTCGATGAGCTTCGAAAGATGGACTGGATGCCCCGGAATCACCGCATTCAGGCAAAACGACTCAGGCAGGTTGTGAGTGATCTTGAGCAAAAGCTCATGCGGCCAGCTACCGAAGATGAGATTTGCGAGGCCATGGAGATGAGCCGTAGCGAGTATCTCAAACTTCTCGACCAAGTACGCCCAATCACATTGGTTTCTTTGGATAGCGACGCTGGAGACACGAGCGAATCTGGACCGATTCACGAGATCATCACAGACGAAACGGAGCAGGACGCCAGGGACGTATGCGATCGCAGGGAGATGCTGGAACTGCTCAGGGATCGTATCCAGGAACTGCCTGACATTCCGCGCAAGGTATTGATGCTCTACTACTACGAAGGCCTCAGGTTAGCTGAAATTGCCGAGGTATTCGGAGTAACAGAATCGCGCATCTGCCAAATACACGCCCAGGCGGTCATCAGCTTAAGGACCTATCTGGCGCGAATTTCCAAGGGATAAGACGATGTTACTTGTTCTGGGATTCTTCATCGTCACCGCGGCCATACTCGGCGGTTTTATGATCGCTGGCGGACATCCGATGCTACTTGTACATGTATCGGAGTTCGTGGTGATTGGTGGCGTAGCAATCGGCGTGTTGGTGGTTGCGAGCCCCTCTTCGGTGCTCAAGCACGTCTTTCACGACATCAAGAAGAGCTTTGGCGGCAGCGGGATTTCGCGAGACGAATACCTAGATCTCATGAAGCTACTCTATGAGCTATTCATGATAGGACGACGAAACGGTCTCATTGCCTTGGATGAGCATGTGACCACCCCCTCCGAAAGTACGCTTTTTAAACGGTATCCCAGTTTTACGAAAGACGAGAAAAGGGTGCAGTTTCTGCGAAACGCGCTGAGACCGATCATCGACGGAAAGATCAAGCCAGACCAGCTGCAGGAGCTTCTAAATAATGAAATCGAGACGATGGAGGAGGAAGCTCACCATCCGATCGACGTCTTGAATCTGATAGGCGACTCTTTGCCCGGGATCGGGATTGTTGCCGCCGTATTGGGAATCATCAACACTATGGCCGCCATCGCCGATGGTCCAGAGGCTGTAGGTGAGAAGGTGGCTGCCGCGCTAACGGGAACTTTTCTGGGAGTACTCGGTGCTTACGGTTTCGTGAACCCACTCACAAAACGAATCAGCTTCATGCATAAGGCTGAGTTTACCTATTTTAATACCATGTCGCGTGCGATATCTGGATTTGCGCGCGGACTAGCGCCGATCATGGCTGTGGAGATTGCCCGACGAGCCCTCGAGGAGGCAGTACGGCCCGAGGCAGATGAGCTGGAAAAGACGCTCAAGGCCATGAATGCCTCGATTGGGGCCTAGCAAAGATGTCGAAGAAGAAGCATCAGCATCATGGCGGCGCCTGGAAGGTCGCGTATGCAGACTTCGTAACTGCAATGATGGCGCTTTTTATGGTCCTCTGGATTTCCGCACAGGACAAAGAGATTCTAATTGCGACCTCACAATACTTCCAGAATCCGTTCAACTCGCCGATGGATAGGAGCTCGGGAGTGATGCCCTCTGAACCCGTATCCAGCGCGCGTGAGTCCAGACAACGTGAGCAGAGCAACATGGTGGACTTTGCGCTCCTGCATGCATTGGCAAATGAGCTCTATCGCCTCTTGAACCTGGACGCAGTAGACATCGACGAGAAGCCGATTGATATTACCGTGACCTCGGATGGTTTGCGAATTACCATGTTTAACCGTGACGAGCATCCAATCTTTAACAAGGGCAGCGACACGTTCACGGAATGGGGCGCCTTGGTTGTTCAAAATCTGGCCTGGGTGATGGAACAACATCCGATGAACGTCCGAATTGACTCATTTGCGTCTGGCGATTCGAACCGATCGAAAGAGGACTCCGCTTGGCTCTTAGCCAGCAACCGTGCAAACGCTGTCCGACAGAAGCTGGTGCACTTCGCTTTAGATCCACGCAAGATTGAAAAAGTGACTTCTCAAGTGCTCGATGCCATCGCCAGCGAAGATCCACATGACGCGCAACGCGTGGAGCTGAGCTTTCTGGTAAACCAGTAGATCCCGACATGGAAGACTTTCTGAAAGGTCGAAAAGAAACCCAGCGATTCAGGGTAAACCTTCCCAAACCAAAGCCCGGTTCTCCACCGAAGACGGCTCGTGAGGGAGGGGCGCAAGAGGTGGTGCGTGCAGAGAAGATGGAAGATGCGTCCTCAGCCCCCGATGTCGACCTGGTAATGCGAGAAGGCGTTGTGAGAACGATCATCGTTCATCTTCCCGACGGTCGACGCCTGGAACTCGAGTGCGACTACGCATAGGCAGGCGCAGTAGTGTTCCTAGAATAGCAGCTGCTGTTGCGGGGGACGCTGGCGATCCTCCTTAAGTAGAACAGGATCATTAGAGTCCCTCTTGAAAGCATCTGCAGCAATCTCGATCGCATGTAGCAAAGGCGCTGGCCTATCGATCAGTCGTCGTGCATCCGCCGGTGAACCATCGAGCCACTCATCAAGCCAGTCCGGCTGAAGTACCGCTGGCATCCTATCGTGGATACCAGCCATCACATTCTCGGCCGGTCGCGTTACAATAACCACCCCGGATTCATTGTGAAGTCCTGCCATCGCGCTGGGCCCCATTTGATCGCCCCTCGCCTCTCCGATTCGATAGACATGCATGCTCTCATCGCGCCTGCATTCATAGAAGGCTGTAACAAAGACAACGCAGCGTTGGCTCTCCATCATTGAACGCCATAATGGGCTACGTCCCAGGTTCTCTCGTTTTGCGTTTACGATTCGTCTCTTCTGCCGCTCGGGCGTTGGGTCCAGGATCCCGAATGTCTTCAACTCAAAGTGACGGCTGCTCGTGCAGAACACTTGCGACTCTGTGGGGCGAATCATCAGTCTGCTATACCTCGGAAGATCGCTAACATCGAAATTGCGAAAAGTTGCGACGAACTCCTCCGGGGAAGTGTTCCATGAAGTGGCGGTACACATTCTGGATGAAGTCTAGGTCACTGGTCGCAGAGGGCAAGGAAACGGAGTAGACCCATCTGAAGAGGAAATTTCTTCCACATCGATCGGTCTTAAATTCCTATCTCAATTGTCTAAAGCATCTTATGATACTTGGCCCTACGCTTGCTATTCTGCAGCCATGTATCTCGGCATCTACCAAGGCTCGGCAGCAATGACTGCGCTGGAACAGTGGCAGTCGTCGATCAGCCATAACATAGCCAACTCGAGCGTGGCAGGTTTCAAGAGCACTGACGTACGGATGCAAAACTCGCAATCCAGCAAAGAAGTTCAGTTTGAAGCAGAACTCGATAACGCGATGGTGAAGGCCGAATCAAAAACGAATTTTCAACAAGGCCAGATTATCGCCAGCGGGAAACCTCTGGATTTCGCCATTGAGGGAGATGGATTTTTTGAAGTGCTGCTCCCAGACGGTGACATTCTCTACACTCGCGACGGCGAATTTCACATTAATGAATCGAACCAACTGGTGAACAAGAACGGGTACCCGGTTCGCAGTGCAAATGGTCCGTTACAATTAACCCCGAATGGAGGCGCGCTGAGGATCGATCCAGAAGGAAACGCGTTTCAAGGGCAGGTCCAGCTGGGGCAGATAGCCCTGACGCAAATCCGGGATAAGGATCAACTACAGCCCGTCTCTGGAGGTTTTGTGGCGCGAAGCGGAGAGGAGTTCTCCACGTCCCCAGCAGAAGTGACGGTAATGCAGGGCTATATTGAGGCCGGAAACACCAATCCAATCAAGGAAATGGTGCAATTGATTGCCGTTTCACGGGCATATGAAGCCAACCAGAAGGTGATTCAAACCGGCGACCGCCTGCTTGAACGCGCTACAACAACATTTGGACCACAGTAACCCCACAGGATTCAGCCATGCTACTGTCGTTATACTCTTCCTCCACCGGAATGGAGGCCCAACAAGTCAATCTGAACACGATCGCCAATAACATCGCGAACGTTAACACAACCGGCTTCAAGCGAAGCAAGGTTGAGTTTCAGGACTTGCTCTACCAGAACCAGCGCGAAGCGGGCGGTGAAACTGGCGGCGGAACCACAGTTCCCACCGGCGTGGCCATGGGCAATGGGACCAAAGTCGTCTCGACCAGCAAGGTGTTCACTCAAGGACAACTTACAGAAACCGGTGAGGAAATGGACATCGCAATCAAAGGCGAAGGCTTCCTCCAGGTGAATAGCAACGATGGCACGATCGTCTACACCCGTGATGGGGCGCTCAAACTAAGCTCGACGGGCGAGATCGTGACAAGCGATGGCAAAGCCCTCACAGGACTCGGCGTGGCGCCGCCTGAGGCTGTCGGAGTCTATATCGCCCCCGGTGGACAGATGACGTTTACGATGGCCGACGGTACGACACAGCAAGGCCCGCAAATCCAACTGGCCAGGTTCGCAAATCCGGGGGGCTTGAAGGCTTTGGGCGGCAATCTTTACCAAGCGACAGAGGCAAGCGGACAGCCTGAAATCGGGAATCCAGATGAAAACGGGTATGGGTCGATCCAACAGGGATATCTGGAGATGTCCAACGTCAACGTTGTACAGGAGATGGTCAACATGATCGTCGCACAGCGAGCATATGAAATCAACTCGAAGGCGATCCAGTCCAGCGACCAGATGTTGTCCGTTATCAATCAGTTGAAGCGATAATGATGAAGCGGATCTTTTTCATATTCCTTTGCCTGGCGGCTGCACAGGCTCGTGCTGACATTACTTCGCTGCTTACTCCAATCGAAGATCTTAAGCCCAGCGCTGGGGAAAGATCATCTCCGAAAGATGGCGCCTCAGTGAAATTACAAGAGGATACTTCAACGTCGAAAGCAGTTCGAGTAAGCGCGGAAGATGTCCTGGCTGCCCTCGCCAAGTCCCTCCTGCGGCAGTTCGGAGCTGATGGAGAGCTCCAACTGACTCTCTTGCAAGATTGGACAGGTCCTCTGGTTGAGCATCAGGCATGGGAAGTTGAGCTCATGCGCCTTCCTCAACAAGGGCTCACGTCTCGAATGGTTTTGCCGATTCGCATCAACTGCGGCGACCAATCGACAGAACATCAACTGGTTGTTAACTGCCGCTTATTTCGAGAAGTCCTCGTTCCAGCAAGAAAGATCAATCGCGGTGAATCACTCACTCCGGAAGACTTTGAAGTTCTCGTTCGTGACGTTCTGGCCAGTCACTCACCTCTCGTTGCCGCCAGTGAGCCCATCGAGAACTACGAATCAAAACAATCACTCATGCCGGGCAAGCTCCTTTCGTGGAGAGACATACAGGAAAAGCCGCTGATCAAGCGAGGTCAGGTGGTTGAAGTTGTAGCCGAGGAGGGCTTCATGCGCATCAGTGTAAAGGGAGAAGCGCTCCAGGATGGCAAGGCCGGCGACTTCATTTCTGTACGAAACCTTACGACCCGAAAAAACCTTCAAGCAAGGATTCTGAATGAGCAGGTGGTCCAAGTTCTATTTTAGCCTATTGGCCCTCGTGATAGCCGGGGCGGTGGAAGCACGCGACGCCACAAAAGGCTCCCTCTGGGGAGGCTCAACCCGCGCCTCGGAACGAAGCATGTTTGCAGATGCGCGCGCCACAAGTCGTGGTGATATCGTCACGATCATCGTGGGCGAGTCTGCGTCAATGACGACCAGCGTGCAGCTGACAACCTCCAAGGAGTCATCCATCTCAAATGACTTCTCTCGAATTCTGTTCAACGAGATCCTGCGTCGCGACGGTGAACATCCGTCGACGGACATCCGCATCGGCCCGAACACACATGATGCCGGGGGCAGTTCCGACGCATCCAGGATGCTTAGCACCCGAATCTCGGTACAAGTGATTGACGTGCTGCCAAACGGGAATCTCGTCCTCGAAGGCGTGCGGGTAATTTCCTACGCAAACGAAACCTACTTCATGCTGACGCAGGGAATCTGCCGAGCCCGGGACATTGGACCGGACAATACGATCCATTCAAGCGAGATCGCAGACGCACGAATCGAAGTCATTGCCGAAGGCGTTCTGACTGATGCGCAGAAGCAGGGCTGGCTAAGTCGTGCAGCCAATCGCTATTCCCCGTAGACTACCACAGGCACAGAATGAGCAAGAAGATCTTTCTACTCTGTTTACTGGCGCTAATTCAGCTCTTCATTGCGCCAACGATCCATGCGGCGCGCATCAAGGACATCACCACGGTCGAAGGAGGGCGGGATAACCAACTGGTGGGTTATGGCCTCGTTGTTGGTCTCGCCGGCCATGGAGACAGCAGACTGACCTACACGGTGCAAAGTATTGCGAATGCGCTGGAGCGTTTCGGTGTGAGCGTGCCTCCCGAGACGTTGCGCTCAGACAATGTTGCGGCAGTGATGGTCACCGCCGACATCAGTGCGTTTGCAAAGGGCGGCACCCGTCTTGACGTAACCGTTTCCTCAATTGGGGATGCTGAAAGTTTACAGGGAGGGGTGCTGCTACAGACTCCCCTACAAGGCGCCGATGGAAAGGTGTATGCAGTGGCTCAGGGACCTGTAGCAGTAGGTGGTTTCCTGGGAGGCGCAGGAGGCTCAGGCGGCGCCACCGTAACGAAAAACCATCCAACGGTGGGTGTAATCACAGGAGGGGCGATCGTGGAGCGCGAGATCGAAACCGAAATCGTCTCAAAAACCGATGGGATGAATCTACTGCTCCTGAACCCGGACTACACTACTGCAGTCAGGGTCGCAGACGCCATCAACACTATCTTTGGCGCATCGGCAATGGCAGTCGATAGCACGAGCATAAACATACATATTCCCGAGGCATTTCAGGGGCAGGAGGTGAATTTCCTTGCGATCATTGGAAATCTGGAGGTCAACCCCGACAGCGTCGCCAGAATCATTATAAATGAACGGACGGGCACGATCGTGGCCACACACACTGTGAGGCTATCGTCGGTGGCTGTCAGCCATGGGGCGCTAGTTATCACAGTCTCATCCTCCCTCGGAGTGAGTCAGCCAAATCCCCTGTCTGAGAACGGACAGACCGTGGTTGTTGGTTCAACAGAGACGGACATCACAGAATCACAGGGCCAGTTTGCAATTATAGAAAACTATCCGACATTAGAGCGTCTGACGGCTGCTCTTAATGCATTGGGGGTAACAACGCGGGAGATGATTTCGATTCTTCAAACGATGAAGCGGGCCGGAGCATTACAGGCAGAGTTAATCATAAACTAGAGAATTTCAGGCCTATCTCATGGAAGCAGATCCGATATCCGGTGGGGCTGGTTTAAGCGCGTCACAAATGATGACGCAGCTAAACAAGCTTCCCCAGCAAGCCCAACTGCAGCAAGTTGCTCAGGAATTTGAGGCGATCTTTGTACGGCAATTTTTAGGCGAATCACTCAAGCCAATAATCAAGGGAATCATTGGCGAGGACAGCGCATCCTCAGGAATATATCAGCAGTTGATTGTGGATAGTCTGGCGGGGGGAATCAGCCGTGGAGGAGGCTTCGGGCTATCCAGCACCTTGCAATTGCAGCTACAACAGCCCGGCGCCATGAAAGGAGCCGCTGAATGAAGTTCAACGTGATGTCTCAGAACGATGGCTGGGAGCCTGCCGCGCAGGCCTTGCGTGAAGAGCTGGCGGAGTATGGCGGCCTTTTTCAGTTACTTGAAGAACAGAAAGGCGCTTTGCTGAGCCGGGACCTGGAGAAGCTGACAAATCTGAACAAGGCGATCGAGGAACAAGTGCGCTACGCAAATGAGCTCAGACAAAAGCGTGAGCAAATCCTTAAGGAGCTTGTAGCATCATTTTGTCCGGAATGTCCTGAAGCTGAACTAAAGCAATTGGTGCAGAACTTTCCCAGCGCAGTTCGGCCGATGTTCGGAGCGCTCCTAGAGGAAGCCGAAAAGATCCTAAAGCGAGTCCAAGCATCTACGCGACGTAATCGCGCGCTCCTGGCACGGGCCGGTGAAGTGCAGGAGCAAGTGTTGAGAAAGTTGAAGCCCCGAGGGGTCACCAAAACCTATACTTCGCGGGGACGCGTTCGACTGAGCTCGCTCCACACTGGCAGTATAGACCTCTCCGCCTAGTGGTGCAGTTCCTCCTGCGTCCGGTCGGGAAACTCATAGTCGAGAAAGCGGTGCCGAAGCTTCGGCCCGGGTTCCCAACGCTCATCAATTGTTCCTGCAAGCTTTGAGATGATGGACCGGTTGTTGGAGACTCTCTTGTAGCCCCAGTCCCTGAAGACCTTTGGTATGACGCGTGCAATCACCTTCGAGTTTCGCCACGGAGACTTGACATATTCAAGAGTCTTGAGAACCGCATCGGATCCCAGGTAAGTCCGCCCATCTTCGAAAAAGACTGCGCTTTCCAAGTAAGTGGGTGGAAGGGAATGCTGCGCCAGCAACTGCTGCCCCGGCGTGCTTTGCAGCGCAGCAAATCGAAGCACTTCGTCTTTGTCGCGCTCAGCAACCCACTGCACAATTGCGCGACAGAGATTGCATTGTCCGTCGTAGAGCAGGACCGGATGATTCATAGGCTCCTTAAATATTTAGCACAGGTCGTTCCTTCCGCGTCTGCATCGGCTCAGGATCAGGAAAAAGCTTTACGCAACAAGCTAACTGGTTCATGTACAGTTTGGCTGATGCTTACCCGAAGAGAGATCATTGTAGAAGTGTGTCTTCGCGCTGGAGTGTCCGTTGGGCGCTTCCGTAGCGGCGAGATAACCAAGGATGAACTGCGAGCAGTAATTCGAGCCGCCCAAGTTCTGTCAGAACATGAGCTGCAAGAATTTGAAGAGCTTTTAAAAGAAATCCGGATGAGCGCAAACGCTGATTAAGCAGACGTTCGTAGCCGGTGCTAAATGAGTCCGCTGTCGGCGAAGCTATAGTAACCTCGCCCCAGTGGATCGGCATGCATTGACCCTATAATTGCGTGATCCAAAAGATCGATGCCGATCGTCTCAGCTGCTGATCGTAACTGACGCGTAATCTGGATATCGGCGCTGCTTGGCGCAGGATCTCCGCTGGGATGATTGTGGGCGCAAATGATGGCTGCAGCGCCTTCCCGTATGGCGTTCCTGAACACCTCTCTTGGATGAACAAGGCTCGCTGTCGCTGTTCCAGACGTAACCTCGACGAGTCGCATCAAGCGATTTTTCCTGTTCAGACAAAGCACCCAAAACTTTTCAACGTCGAGGCCCGCTGCATATGGGATCATCTGCTTATAGACCTTCTCCGGCGTGTCCAGCAGTGGGGACTCAGCCCCTTCCTGTGTAAGCACCCTCTTGGCCACTTCCATCACAGCCAGAAGCTGAAGCGCCTTCACCTTCCCTACCCCCTTGACCTTTGTAAAATCCTGTTGCGACCACCGCATCAGCGCGGAGAGAGATCCAGCCTCCGCTATCATGCTTTTTGACACGCTGATAACGTCAAAGCCCTTACTGCCGCTTCGCAATAACATTGCCAGCAACTCAGAATCGCTGAGCACTGAAGCTCCGAGGCGCTCTAGACGTTCCTGCGGTCGCTCATGAACAGCCATCTCCCGCAAACGCGGCGCTTCCGTATAAGACAGTTCCACGCAACAATGATTATTTCAAGTCAATCTCACTGACGAGCTTCTTTTGCTACTGCGTATGAGGATTTTGTTCTTTGCCTAAGTTGGAAACTAGGCAATGGGTAGAGGCATGAAGATCACAATCTGGAACGAGTTCAGGCACGAAAAGAAGGATGGACCAATCAAGAAGATCTATCCACAGGGCAT
>CAYSHY010000075.1:0-15757 GCA_964430955.1 uncultured Puniceicoccaceae bacterium
GCCCCGAGTTGGACTACTTTCGATCGGCACAGAGGAAAGCAAGGGACACGAGCTGATCCAGGCGACTAACCAGATGCTCAAATCGATCGGCAATATGATCAACTATGTTGGTCCGATCGAAGGATTTGACGTTTTCAACAATCGCGCTGATGTGATTCTCTGTGATGGTTTCACAGGGAACGTGCTGCTGAAGACCTGCGAGAGCCTGTTTGCGAGCCTTAAGGGAATCATCAAGGATGAAATGACGCGCACCCCCATCAGGAAGGTTGGCGCGCTTCTGTCAAAGCCAGCATTCGCAGATGTTAAGCGACGTCTTGACCCAGACCGGTATGGCGGCGCCCCCCTGCTGGGACTTCAGGGGAACATACTGAAAAGTCACGGCTCTTCCAACCGCCACGCGATCGCCTCTGCGATGCGAATCGCATCCGAGTTTGCGCAACATAATCTCACTGAGAGTGCGCAGGAAGATATCGCGAAGGTGAATGAGATTTTAAAGGGAATGAAGAGTGCCGGTGGCCGTGTACCGGGGGAAGGGGAAACGGCGAAACGGGGAGTCGGCGAATCTGCGTGAGAGCAGCGAGCCAAGGGCCGGGAGAAGGTTGTCGAGTCCTAACCAAGAGTTGGCTGTAGCTTTTATTATTTTGGTGTTTGGTTAATGGGGTTGGTTCAGGGAGAGGGACGCTCTCTCGTCCAAGGGCTGGTTTTTGAAAAAGGGCTTTAGTACGTGGAGGTGAGCGGTAGGATGTGGGGCGTCGCACATGAAGCAGTATTTAGATCTCCTCCGGCACGTGATGGAAAACGGCGCCTTGCGCGATGACCGCACAGGCACTGGCGCATATTCCGTGTTTGGCGCACAGGCCCGATTTGACCTTAGCGCGGGGTTCCCGCTGTTAACGACAAAGAAGGTTCACCTGAAGAGCATAATCTACGAGCTGCTCTGGTTTATTCGTGGCGACACCAATGTGCGCTGGCTGCAGGAGAACAAGGTGTCCATCTGGGATGAGTGGGCGGATGAGAGTGGCGATCTTGGCCGGGTCTACGGCGCTCAATGGACCGACTGGCGAACACCGGATGGCGACTCGATCAACCAGATCCAGTGGGTGGTCGATGAGATAAAGCGGAATCCCAACAGTCGCCGTCTGATTGTCAGCGCGTGGAATCCCGGGGAATTGCACAAGATGGCGCTTCCCCCCTGCCACACCTTGTTCCAGTTTTACGTCGACGAGAAGAAGGGCACATTGTCCTGCCAACTCTACCAACGAAGCGCCGACATCTTCCTGGGGGTTCCTTTCAATATCGCCAGTTACGCGCTGCTAACGCTGATGGTGGCGCAGGTAACTGGACTCAAGCCGGGAGACTTCGTCCACACCTTTGGCGACTTGCACCTTTATACCAATCACCTCGAACAGGCAAAGTTACAGCTGTCGCGCGAAGCACGGGCCCTTCCCACCCTGAAGGTGGATCCAAGCGTAAAACGACTGGAGGATTTCACATACGAAAGCTTCACCCTCGAGGGATACGATCCGCACCCCGGAATCAAGGCGCCAGTGGCGGTTTGAACTGAGGTTGAATCACTTGATGATTGGACTCGGTATGCAACGAGTTGCCACTTTTTGATTGCAAGCTCGGAGAGTAGTTGAAGAAATCCAGTCTGTGCAGGCGATTATCAGGAACATCGGCATTCTGATCCTGACGCTGGGCGTGATACTATCCCCCACCGGCTCGGTCTGCTTTGCTGAGTGCGCTGTTGCGAAGGATGCTTGCGCGATAACGGAAGGGACCAGTTGCTACACTGACCATTCCCCCGAATGTGGAGGCGCTGCAGGCTGCGACGGGGACTGCCTGTGTGGCCCGGTCTGTGAGTCCAAATTGGCCGCTACAGGATCTGCTGGCTCCGATGTGCGAGTGAAAGACGCGAGCATCAAGGTTCTACTGCCCAGCATCCTCACAAACATTATAATTCGACCGATTCTGGTCACGCAGCCAACTGCGGAACCATTAGATTGGTCTCCGCTGCCACGAGACTTTCCGACCAGTGTATTACGGACCATTGTCTTGATTGTTTGAGACTTCACCGGACGGTGCGCTGAACGTTGCGCCCGATTGAGGCGAGCTGCAGGCCGGAAACCTGCCGCTGTCGCCAAGGCTGATCGGCCGACCTTCGTCTGCCGTCATTCATTCCCGGAAGTCACAAAACAATGAATCTGAAGTCTCTGAAAAGCAGTATAGCGATTTCGATGCTACTTGTCCTTGCCTCAGCCGAATGTCTGGCCGCGGACTCTCCACCACTGGGGCAAAGAGAGGCAACAACATCCCCCACCCCGACTATGGCGATCCAAAAACTCAGCCTGTCGGAGGCCATCTCGCATGCTCTTGAGCATCGACCGCTGTTGAAGGCCTATTATTGGGAAAAGCGCCGCTCTGAAGCCCAGATCCAGCAAGCAGGGAAATGGCAAAATCCCCAATTGGAAGTAGAAGTGGAAAATGTTGGCGGCAGCGGAAGGATGTCGCGCTTCAAGGCCGCGGAAACAACGGCGCTACTTTCCCAGGAGTTCAGCATTGGCGGTGATATAAGTCGGAGACGAGAAGTAATGTCCCGCTTTGCGGACCAGGCAGACTGGGAATACGAGGCGGCGAGAGTTCAGGTGATTGTAGAGATTGCCCATGGTTATATTGCAGCGCTGGCAGCGGATCGACTACTGGAGTTGGCGCAACACGAACTTGAGCTTGCCCGGGAAACGGCTCGCGTAGTTCACCAACGGGTTGCAGCAGGCGAGGCGTCGCCCATCGAGCAAGCCTGGGCGGTGACACCGTTACTGGATGCTGAACTGAACCTCAGTCGCGCCGAGCGTGCCCGAGAGGCCGCCCGTTTGCGACTGGCGCTTGCAATGGGCGAAAGCACTTTGGACTTCGAAAATCTAAGCGGTAACCTTGAAGAGGCTGTTGCTCCCCCAAAACGCACCGAGCTCGCCCTCGAATTGGGAAAGAACCCTGAAGTGGCGCGCTGGGCGAGCGAGATCGCCCTCAGGCAAGCCGAGCGACGCCTTGCCGTTGCCGAAGCAATCCCCAACATCACAGCCAGCGGCGGGATACGCCATTGGAATGACACTGATGAAACCGCCTTCGTCGTTGGCGCGACTATGCCGCTTCCAATTTTTGATCGCAAGCAAGGGACCTTACTCGCAGCACGAAGGGCCGAACGCGCCGCTTGGCATCAGCAGGAGGAGGCAATGCTGCGAGTGGAGTCGCTCCTGAGTGAGCAGTATGAGCGATTAGTAAACGCCTATGAAGAAGCCTCGGTATTGGTGAAGCGTGGAATCCCTGCCATGGAAGCAGCTTATGAAGGCGCCCGAGCTTCATTCACAGAAGGAGATGCGTCGCTGGTAGAAGTAATCACGGCCCAGAGAGGCTACTTTGACTTGCAACAAAGATACGTGCGGGCGCTGGTGAGCTATCACACCGCTCTTGCAGAGGTAGAGGCGCTAGTGGGCATACCGATTAGAAATGAACAAGTGATGGAGAAGCAGTGATGAGCACGAACCTAATAAAACATTACGTTTGGCAACGAATTCTGACTGTATCGGTTGCTACGGCCTGTGCTGCAATTCTCGCCGGTTGCTCAGATTCTGTAACGAGCACTGCAGAGGCGCATGATCATGATCACGATCATGGCCATCAACACTCGCATTCTGTCGTCGCAACCGGGGGCTTACATAGCCACGGAACCTCGGGAAAGACCTGCTTTATCTGCGATCCCGCCAAGCGGGATGTTGGACGACTTTGGTGTAGAGAACACGGTCGTTACGAAGATCGCTGCTGGATATGTCATCCTGAGCTTGAGGACAAGAGCCGCCCATACTGCAGTGAGCACTTCCTGTATGAGGACGAGTGTTTCATTTGTCACCCAGAGCTACAACACGCCGCCTCAGCGATGAATTCAACTTCGAGCTATGCGAATCATGATCACACGCATGATCGCGGCCAATCTCATATGGAAACCGACTTGGCGGACTTGTTCTGTCACGAGCATGGAGTGCCGGAAATCGAGTGCGCCATTTGCCAACCTGAGCTGGCAGCTGGCCTTCTCCCTGGCGCGGACATGAAAGTAAGGCTCCCCTCCCCCGAGGCCGCCAGAAAGGCGGGCATACAGACAGCCAAGCTATCAACGGCGACAACCGCGCCGCGAGTGAGGGCGATCTGTGAGGCCCAGTATAACCAGAACGCATTGGCGAAGGTAACTCCGTTGGTCAGCGGCATGGTACGCAATGTATATCACAACGCGGGAGACTATGTGGAGGCGGGGACAGCACTTGTTGAACTTCATTCCGCTGAAATCGCAAAAGCCAAGAGCGACTACCTGGGTTCCCTGGTAGAGCTTGAGATTCGCAAACAGGCGCTGGAACGCGCCACGCGGTTAAATGATCAACGTATCGCAGCCGAACGTGATTTTCTGGAGGCGCGCGCTGGACAGCAAAAAGCGCAGCTGGATGTGAAACGTCTTCGGCAGCAACTCCTGAACTATGGGATCACGGAGGATGCGATTGCCAAGATCGAAGCAGAGCAGGACACCTCCGCCACGCTCTTGGTGCGCGCCCCTTTTACCGGCACTCTGATTGATCGAAAGGCGGTGATGGGCGAAGCAGTGCAAGCCGGAGAAGAGCTATTTGCGATTGCCGACCTTTCGACCCATTGGCTGGTCTTGTCCATTCCCTCTGCAGAAGGCGCTCGGGTGCGCGTAGGGCAAACGGTGGATGCTGAGTTTCCCGAAATGCCCGGCATCATCATCCGTGGCAAGATTACATGGGTAGCGAGCGCTATTGACCCACGCACACGTATGCTGACCGCCCGCGCTCTCGTGCAGGATGATGGAGACCTCATAAAGAGTGGTCTCTTTGGCACGGCAGAGATCATCGTTGGAGACGATCGCACAGCCACGCTTGCGCCAAAGAGCTCAGTTCAGCGTTACGAGGGTAACGCCTATGTTTTCGTTCAGGATGAAGGAGACCTGTTCGCACTGCGTCGCGTCGACGCCGGCGCCGTCCGTGGCAACAACATCGAGATACTCTCAGGTCTAGAGCCTCAAGAGGCGGTGGTGACACAAGGTAGCTTCATCGTGATGTCTGAATTCCTGAAGTCGCGGCTGGGAGCAGGCTGCGCCGGGCACTGATCCATACCCAATGCTGAACCGAATCATTGATTATTCGCTGGAGAACCGGCTGCTAATCCTGTTTCTCTTTGCCATCCTGTGTGGTCTTGGCGCCTGGCGCTTGAGCAACCTGCCCATTGACGCTTTTCCGGACACCACACCGGTGCAGGTGCAGATAAACACCGTGGCGCCGGCATTGAATCCGGAAGAAGTGGAACAGCAGATAACGCAGCCGCTCGAGCTCTCAATCGGAGGCCTGCCGGGACTGGTCAATGTGCGTAGCGTTTCAAAGTTTGGGTTTTCGCAAGTCGTCGCCACGTTCGCGGATGACACGGAAATTACCGATGCACGACAGTATGTCACCGAGCGGATCAATTCTGTAGATCTGCCAGCAGGTATCGGAGCGCCTGAGCTCGGCCCGATCTCAACCGGTCTCGGAGAGATCTTCCACTATATTGTGAGCTCCGAGAGTCCCGAACGAACGCTGGAGCAGCTGAGAACCATCCATGACTGGGTGATTAAACCCGAGCTGCGCAAAGTTCCCGGAGTCGCGGAGATCAACGCGTGGGGCGGCGAGGTACGGCAATATCATGTAGTGGTATCGCCTGAGGCCCTCGTAAAGTACCGACTGACCCTGGACAACGTTTTCGAGGCGCTGGAAAAGAATAACCAGAATGTAGGCGGCGGCGTCATTACCAGCGGTGGCGTATCGCAGATGGTTCACGGGACCGGGCGGGTAGGAAGCCTGGAAGATTTAAGGAATATCGTCGTCGCGAGCCATGATGGGCGGCCAGTTTATGTGCGCGATATCGCCGAGGAAGTGAAGATCGACCACGAGATTCGGCGAGGATCGGTAACGGCAGATGGCCGGGGCGAGGCAGTATTGGGACTGGCGTTTATGCTGATGGGGGAAAATGGGCAAGTCGTCACCCAGCAGCTAAAGCAACAGCTCGAGCATGTGCGTTCTGCGCTCCCGGCCGACGTAAAGGCAGAAGCAGTTTACGACCGCACGGAATTAACACAGGCAGTGATTGGGACAGTAAAGCACAACCTGCTGTTTGGCGCAGCGCTCGTGATCATTGTTCTCTTCGTGTTACTTGGCAATCTGCGCGCGGGCCTAATCGTTGCGATCGTCATCCCGCTTGCGATGCTCTTTGCGGCACTGGGAATGTATGAGTTCTCGATAGCCGCCAGTCTGCTGAGTCTAGGCGCTATCGACTTTGGCATCATTATCGATGGCTCTGTAGTGATGACTGAAGCAAACCTGCGCCGACTCAGGGAACAATCGCTGGCGTCAGGTAAAGAGTTGAGCAGGTTGGAACGGCTTGAGTTGATTCGATCTTCCGGGAAAGAGGTCGTGCGACCAGTATTCTTCGGGATCGGAATCATCCTGATCGTGTTCATCCCGGTACTCACTCTTGAGGGAATCGAGGGTAAGATGTTCAAACCCATGGCCTGGACGTTCATGTTCGCGCTATTGGGAGCGCTATTGATCGCGGTCACTCTATCGCCAGTGCTAGGCTACTATTTCCTGCCTCGCAGCGCGAAAGCGGGGAAAGCAAAAGAAGGGAAACTTGTCCGCGCTTATGGACGTTTGCTCAATACGAGCTTGAGGCGCCGCTGGTGGGTTCTTGGTAGCGTCGCTACGCTGGTAGGACTGAGTGTCTGGCAGTCAACGCGTCTTGGAGGCGAGTTCATCCCTCGATTAAGCGAAGGCGCTATCTCGGTGAATACGATACGACTGGCTGGCATTTCGATCGATGAGTCCAACGCCTACAACACGCGAATCGAGCAACTGATCCTGGAGGCCTTTCCCGATGAAGTGCGGCATGTTTGGAGCCGGGTCGGAACTGCTGAGGTAGCCACGGATCCCATGGGTCCCGAGCTTACCGATATTTTTATTTCGCTGACGGACCGCAGACATTGGAAGCGCGCAAGAACGCAGACGGAGCTTATGGCCGCGATGCAGGCGGAACTTGCTGATCTGCCCGGCTTGAACATGGTCTTCACCCAACCGATCGAGATGCGCCTGAACGAGATGATCTCGGGCATCCGCTCCGATGTAGGAATCAAGGTATACGGAGATGATTTTGAGGAACTGGTGCGGATCAGCGATGAGATACAGCGAATCCTGCTAACCGTACCGGGCGCCTCCGACATTGCGGTGGATCAGCTGACCGGCCAGCCGATGCTCGAAGTGCACGTGGATCAACACGCGTTGGCGCGTTACGGCGTGCCGGCACAGCATGTTCTGGAGTTTGTGGAGGCAGTCGGCGGCAGAACCGTTGGGGAAGTGTTCGAAGGTCAACGGCACTTCGATCTTGTGGTGCGACTACCGGACGCACATCGGACCGACCCGGAAGCGCTGAAGAACACGATCGTACCCACCGAGGGTGGCCAACTGCTACCGCTAAATCGCCTTGCAAACGTAATATCGACCGAAGGTGCGGCAACGATCAATCGCGAGTGGGGCCGAAGGTTGATTCGTGTGCAGTGCAATATAGCAGACCGGGATCCCACCTCATTTATCGAAGAAGCGCGAGAACGCATCGAACGCGAGGTGACGCTACCGCCAGGATATATCGTTGAGTGGGGCGGCCAGTTTGAAAATCTGGAGCGCGCCCAACTACGGCTGATGATCGTGGCGCCGATGACTCTGATGCTGGTATTTGTTCTCCTCTACTTCAGCATGAAGCGCCTGCGGGATGTTCTGATTATCTACACAGGGATCCCGTTTGCCCTGATTGGGGGGGTAGTGGCGCTTTCGATCCGCGGAATGCCTTTCAGCGTTAGCGCAGCCATTGGTTTTGTAGCGCTATCTGGCATAGCAGTGCTCAACGGCCAAATACTCGTAACCGCAGTACGGTCCTATCTCGATGCTGGAACCGGACTGCTGGAAAGCGTCGCCGCGGTGTCCATGCAACGACTGCGACCGGTTCTGGCGACTGCTTTGACTGATGCGGCAGGTTTCCTACCGATGGCGGTATCTACGGGCGCGGGCGCGGAAGTTCAACGCCCCCTGGCAACAGTGGTCATCGGCGGCGTGATTACATCCACGATCCTAACCCTGATCGTGCTACCGATTCTCTACACGATTTTTGGTCGCGGGCGCACTACCGGGAACGGGTAAGGCTCTTTCCCACTTATCCAGCCTTTTTGGCTTCCTCGTTTGCCGGACCAATCTGAAGCGTCACGCGTCGGTTTGGATCCAGACGCTTGCAGGCGAAGTTGGTAACATCGTCAACCGTCAGCGCATCCATACGTGCATCGTAAGTCCGCCAGTTGTTCAATGGCAGCCCATATAGCACATCCAGACCAACTGTTGCGGCTCGTGCGCCAATAGTCTGCAAGCCCATTCGGCGATGCGCCTTTAGCCGGGCCTGCGCACGACTCAACTCCTCTGGGGTCAGTCCGCTCTTTCGCACGCGATCGACAGCCAGATCAAACTCGCTGCGTAGTTGGTCGGCGGTCTCGGGCGAGGTGCCCCCATAGAGCGTAAACATCCCCGTATCGACGCCAACAAGACGGGTAGCTCCTACAAAGTAGGCCAAGCCCTTCTCTTCGCGCACGCTGTGAAAGAGAGGCCCGGACATATCGCTGAAGATCTCGTCGAGAAGCTCTGAGGCAAGATAGTCCTCTTCTGTGATGCCGGCTCCCTGGTAGGAATGGAACACAACTGCCTGCTCCCGATTCATTACCTCCACAATGTCTTGTGCGAGAGGACCCTGAAAATCTGATTGGGCGCGATTAAAACGGAACGGATCGATGCCATCGATCATCGGCGCAAGCAGAGGAACGATGCGGTCCGGGTCGAAATCGCCGCAGACCACAAACACGCTGTTAGAGGCAACAACCAGACGCTGAAACTGTGCGGCGACGTCGTCTGCATCCAGATTCTCTATTGTCTTCAGGTCCCCTTCAGCGGCAATTCCCAGAGGGTGCGAGCCGAAGAAGGCGCGCCTAAGAAGCGAACGACCGCGATCTGCAATCTCGTCATACTCCTCCTTGAGGCGAGACAGCTGGGCAGATCGCTCACGAGCAACAGTTTCCGGTTTGAAAGCCGGAGCAGAAAGAGCCTCGTGAAGAATCCGCACTCCAGTATCGATATCCTGAGCAAGCATCTCAATGCTCAGGCCAAAGGCGTTGTTACCGCAGAACTCGTGGAAACTCCCGCCGAGCGACTCTACCGCAGCGGCAACCTTGGACTCGTTGCGAAACCGGGTGTCGCGGGTAAGCAGTGTTGCCATGAGCTGCGTAACCCCGCGTTTACGGGCGTTCTCGTAGAGGGGCCCACCCAAGCCGCAGTATCGGATATGCACCTTGGGTAGTCGCGAGTCCCGCTGCATGAGCAAACGCGCGCCATTCTTGAACTTGAGCTCCTCGAAATCCGGAAGAACCTGCTTTGCGACGCGCGCGCGGCTGTTCTTTTGGCGCGGCGCATCCAGGGCAACACTTGTCATTAGCTGCGGCGCAAGGTAACGCTGCAGTGTAGCTGACAGGAGCTCGGGGGTAGCCTTCTCGAGCGCATGAAAGTAGTAGCGGCTATACGAGAGATCGCCCACGACCACTTCTGAAACCCCTAGTCGAGCTGCCTGACCAGACACGGTGCGGCGACTGTTAATCTCTGATACTGCGGCCTGACGTCGTGCCTTATCCACCTCCGCTGCGGGAATGCCTGACTGTCCAATTACGGCCAACTCCTCAATGATGGCGGATTCCACTTCATCAGTCCGGCCAGTATCGCAAATATAGGAAATCCAGAAGAGACCTTCCTGACCTGGGTTCCAACACGAACAGTCGATCTCATGCACAAGCTGCTGCTTGATGCGTAGAGACTTCCAGAGTAGGGAGCTTTCGCCGCCGCCAAGAATCGCAGCGAGAAGATCCAAGCCCGGGGCATCCGGGTGGGAGATCGACGGTACGCGGAAGGCCATGCCTCCACGGCAGACCGAGACATCTCCTTCCAGCCGGAGGCGCCGTGGTCCCAATTGCGGCGACTCCGACGGTATCAATGGGCTGGATGAAAGGCTGCGTGGATAGGGTCCAAAAGTTTTCTCGACCAAGGGTCTCAGCTCGTCCGCGCTAAGGTCGCCGACAACAACGAGCGTGATGTTTTGCGGCACATAGCGGCTGCGATAGTAAGCTTGAAGATCCTCGGCGGTGATCTTCTCGAAAAGCTCCCTGTGACCGATCACCGGATGCCGGAAAGGATGGCTGCGGAAGGCCTGCTCGAACAGCGCCCGAGATACTTGCCTGTCCGGGTCGTCGAGGGTCATGTCGATCTCACGCAGGATAACGTCGCGTTCGCGCTCCACCTCTGTGGGAGCGAGGACGGAGCAGAAGACCATATCTGCAAGAATATCGAGCACCTGGGCTGTCGCCTCTGAGGGAGCATCGACATAGTAAACGGTGCGATCGAAAGTAGTGTAGGCGTTTATGCCGCCACCGAGAGCCTGGATTTCTGCCGTGAGCTGCTGGGCGTTGCGACGACTGGTTCCCTTGAAGAGCATGTGCTCAAGGTAATGTGAAAGTCCTGCACCAAGCAGCGCCCCCTCGTGAATGCTTCCCGTCTTAACCCATACCTGAGCCGAGACCAGACCGCCCGGGTCATCCTTGTGAATGACCGTTAGCCCGTTTGGGAGCGTATATCGCTCAACGTGATCGTTAAAGATTTGCTCCAGAAGAGGATGGGGGAATTCGTTAGTCATTGTCTGTTGTTGACCTGGCAGCTCTGGCGCGTCTTCGCTTTGAAGGTGGAAGAAACGGATCTTCAAAGACCTCTCTGAAGTCATAGACGCCGCTAAAGTCCTTCTTGTCGTCGTTCTCGGTTTTGCCGAAGACCTCATACTCCACAAGGTTGAAGACGATCTCGCCGAAGTCTTCGGTAGAATGGACGCCCCAGTGGTGGAAGAGGGTGAGCGTCATGGGGCCGTACTGCTCCAATGCAAACTCTCGAATGCCCTCGAGCAGCTCCTTGCCGCTAACGTGCTGAGACTCACGAGGTAGGTTACGCTCGCGAATCGTACGCAGGGTATGATCCAGCGCCTGTCGAACGAACTCATAGGCGCCACGCTCATAGCGCTTGTCGTTCTTTGCTATGATGGAAACGACTTCGCCGAAGTCTTTACCGTTCATGATTAGGACTGGATCGAAACACTGTGTAAGATGAAAGACAATCCGGGAAGGAAGTCTAGTGGGCGGGATTGACCGTTGGGGGCGACAAATGTTCCTCCTCAGTTACCTGCAGAGGCCGGTCTGGCCGACAATCTGCGCGCATACAGGTAAAGCCATCCCGACGTTCAAACCAAAGCGGCCAAAGAGATAAACGGTCCGTCTCCGGGATAGGCAAATCCATAATGATCTCCGGTTCGTGGAAGGCGAAATCACCCTCAGGAATCGGAGGCGGCAAGTCCTTTAGCCTAAGCCGGCAATCGAACAGGAACATCAGCCAATGGGTGCGGAACTCATAGTTTTTCTCAGCAATAATGCCAAAAAGGTGTAGATCCTTCTCATGCACGGTTAGCTGAATCTCTTCCTGAACTTCGCGGATAGCGGCCTCAAACGGACTCTCCCCCACCCCCATTTCCAGCTTTCCTCCGATACAGCTCCACAGCCCCTGATTGGGCTGGCGGTTCCGCCGCATGAGAAGCAGTCGACCCGCCTCGTCACGAATATAGATGAGGGTGCTGATCTTATACGGTAGCGCCGCTGGAATGATGGGGCCCTGAAGTTCCGGAGAAAGGTTAGAGTCGCTCAAGTTTCCATCCTTCCTTACTGTCGAGAACCTTCCACCCAGCGTCCTGGATCTGGTTTCGGAGCGCGTCTGCCTGCGCAAAGTCGCGCCCTGCTTTTGCCTGCCAACGGCGTTCGGCAAGCTCGCGGATCTCTTGAGGCGCCTCTTCTGCGACTTGCGCCTGAGGTTGAACTCCCAATGCAAACAGCACCGTGGCAAGTGCCGGCAGGTCGTCGGGGGAGGGATCGGAAAGAGACTTGAGCGATGTGAATAACGCGCCAATCGCCTCTGGCGTATTTAAGTCGTCGAACAGAGCTTCGATAACCGGAGCAAAGCGTGAGTTGCGGACCAACTGTGCATCTGCGGGCGGTCTCGCCAGAAAGTCTTCCAGGGGTTCGCCGGTCCTATCCAACAGCGATGCGACAGCGCGATCCAGCCGCTTGAGTGCGCTGTCCGCCGAGTGAAGACCCGAGATCGTAAAATTAAGCTGTTGGCGATAATGACCGGAAATCAGGAGGAAGCGCACTGAACGGGCCGAGTGCCCTTTCTCCATCAGGTCGCGCAGGGTGTAAAAGTTGCCGAGGCTCTTGCTCATCTTCTTCCCCTCGACCAGCAAGTGAACGCAGTGCATCCAGTGGCGCACAAAAGTCTTCCCGGTGGCTGCCTCACTTTGGGCAATTTCATTCTCATGATGCGGGAAGCAAAGATCCTCACCGCCTGCATGAAGATCAAAGCTCTCGCCGAGATATTTCATGCTCATGGCCGAACACTCGAGATGCCAACCGGGACGCCCCGGGATACGATCTCCCGATTGAGGATCTCGTGGACCATCCCAATAATTGTCGCCGTCTTCCGGCCGCTGCGCCTTCCAAAGCGCGAAATCGGCGATCTGATCGCGATCGTACTCGTCGGCCACATTGGCCGCGCCGGAAATTGTTGTAGCCTGTGTGCGAAGGTCCTCAGGATCGAAATGAGACAGCTTGCCGTATTCTTCAAACGAACGAACGCGGTAATAGACTGAGCCATCGCCGCCAACATAAGCGTGGCCCTTCTCAATCAGCGTCTCGATTAGGGCCACCTGTTCCCTGATATGGTCAGTTGCAGCCGGCTCGACATCTGGTTGGATCAAGTTCAACCGGCCGCAGTCCTCATGAAAGGCGTCGATCCAGCGCTGGGTGAAGTCGCGAAGCGAAGATCCCTCTTCGCGCGCCCCCTTGATCGTCTTGTCATCAATATCCGTGATGTTGCGAACGTAGAAAGGTTCGAGGCCAGCAACCTGCGCAGTGCGGCGGAGAACATCGCAGAGCACAAACGTGCGGAAATTCCCGATATGCGAGGGCCCATAAACGGTAGGACCGCACACATACATGCGCAGGCGACGGCCATCCGCTGCGGCAAGCGGCTGTTCCTGACGAGTCAGCGTATCGTATAGCTTCATGCTCAAACAGAAACGGTATATGAACGCAGACCCGGAAATAAAACTAAAGCGGAAAAAAGCAGTGGCGCCTGTATGAGGCTTATCATGCGTCGATTGAGCTGTTAATGACGTGAAGCAGCTCCCTCTTTGTGAAGGGCTTGGCCAGGTAGTCATCGAAGCCTGCAGCGAGAAACTCCTCCAACTGCCCCGGGAGGGAGTGAGCGGTGAAGGCGACAACATGCGACTCCCTGCCTCCTTCCATCTGCCGCAATCGCTCAAGCATCATTCCGCCGATGTTTCGCCCACCAATATTGATGTCGAGCAACACAATGTCGTGGTGATCAAATTTTTCGAATAGCTCCTCCTCTGTTGTGGCAAATTCGACATTGTAGTCTGCGAGCATATACCTGAGCACCTGCCGGGTGTTGGAGGAATCCTCACAGACAAGAACACAGGGAGAGGCGATGACTTTCGCAGCGGCCTGAACCGGTTCTTCACGCTTTTCCCCTTTCTCGAAACCGTTAACTCCCGTTGCGTCTCCGGCCGGCAGGTAAACGCGAAACTCGCTGCCTTCGCCTTCGCACGTGTCAACTTCAATACGCCCGTCCATGAGGCTTAGCAGCTGCCGAGTAATCGCCATCCCGAGGCCAGCTCCCGTTGCCGACGGCGGCTGCTTCTCACGCTCCTGGGTAAACGGCTCAAACAAGTGCCGCTTGAAACTCTCGCTCATGCCGATCCCAAAATCCTTGACCGATACGCATGCGGCGTCGCCTGAGCGGGAGAGCGAAACAATAACCGGCTGCCCCGAAGATGAGTACTTGATAGCGTTGTCGATAAGATTCGTCAGCACCCGGTTGAATGCGCCGATATCAATCCTGGCTCGTATTTCCGGGTCTTGAACCCGAAGCTCCAGGCGCACACCATGCTCCCTGGCGTTTGGCAGAAGCATCTCGCATGTTTGAGTTAGTTGCGGGGCCAGGAGTTCAGACTGTGTTTGCAGCTTCGACACACCAGACTCAAGGCGTGCGTACTTGAGAACGGAATCAAGGATGGTCTGCAGGTGTCTGCAAGCGTTGTAAATCTGCTTCACGATCTCGCTCTCCTGTCCATGGACGCGGGTAGAGAGCACCTCCGAATAGCCAATGATGGCGGTGAGAGGCGTACGGATATCATGGCTCATATTCGCCAGGAACGCACTCTTCGCCCTGTTGGCGGCGTCCGCTGCTTCTTTGGCCCGCTTGAGCTCTTGCTCGGCCTCCTTCCGGTCGGTTATATCGATATTTAGGCCTGCGTACGCCAGCAGGTCCCCATGCTCGGACAATATGGGCCGTCCCAGCGAGAGAACTGTGCTGTATTCGCCGTCCTTCCCCCTAATCTGATACTCATGTTCCCATACTTCCTTCGCCTCCAGAGTGCGCTGCCAGGCTTGTCTGGTAGGTTCTACTTCGTTTTGGGGAAGAAGACCAAGCCATTGATAACCAGCAACCTCCTCTATGTTTTTGCCGGTAAACTCCAGCAGACTTGGCGAGAAATACGCGATCCCGCCATCCGGGCCACACCACCAAACACCATAAGGGATATTCTCGCCCGTAGCCTGGAAGAGACGCAGGCTCTGCTCCGCCCGTTGACGCGCTCGCGCCTGATCAGTAACGTCATGGGAAATGCTCATGACGCCAGCAATCTCACCGGCGGCATTGCGCCACGGCTGCAATACTTGTGTAAAGTAAGCTTCGCTTAGCTCGTGTGATTGGTGTGAGCGAAAGCGCAAAACTGGCAACCTTACCCGCTTACCAGTCCGGTAAACCTCATCGAAACGCTCAAAGACTCCTTGAGCGCCCAGCTCAGGGAAAGACTCCCGCTTGGGCTGGCCAATACAGTCCCGGTTTCCGGTGATCTGGTTATACCGCTCATTGGTAAATCGAAATATGTGGTCTGGCCCTTCATGGATGGCAATCGGCACATCTGCCTCCTCCATGATGCGCTGCCACTTCGCTACACTCTCACGAGCAACCTGCAATTGCGCCAAAACCTGCGCTCGCTCAGCCTCAGCGTTAGCGAGTTGGCGCTTTAACTCTGCTACTTGACCCCGAAGATCCGGCTCCAAGTTACTCACGGTGTATACGCTTAACCACGAATACGCGAATCGCAAGATGCGTCCCCAATGCGTATTCGCTACATGATGAACTTGTTACCGTTATCTCTATGCCGCTCCACAAGGCGACATATCGCCGGCCCGCCGCAGGTGTAGTTCAGAGATCATGGCGACCGTACTTTTAAAAACTACTGCCTGCGAGTCATCGCTCAGTGCGGGTAAACCAACAACATCATCATCAACAATGGCCCATCCCCCAAACTTTGGTGTAGACCCAAAATTGGCCGCTCTCTCAAACATTGGCGTAGGCCCGACTTTGAATGGTACCCGGGGTGGGGGTCGAACCCACACTCCCTCGCGGGAAACGGA
>CAYSHY010000076.1:0-14989 GCA_964430955.1 uncultured Puniceicoccaceae bacterium
AGTAGTTCCACCAGTTGTTGTCCAGTGCCATCAAAGCTGCGATAATTTCACGAATCTCGAGGGAATCCGTGATAAAGTATGGCTCCAGTTCAGGCGGCAGTGACATTCCTATCACTTCTATCCGGTCCGCCCTCTTCAAGCTCTCCTTGGACGGCATCGTCGCACAACCAACAAGTGCCAAGAGCAAGCTCCCGTAGATACTCGCCCATCGTAGGCGATTGCCAGTAATGGTTGTCGCTAGCGGATGATTCATGATAGGAATAGGTCAGGCGTTTTGTGTGGAAAGCGCCTTAGCATGAGTCCAGAGGGACGCTTTTTCCAGAAGGTTGGGCCTCTTCATATCACTCTATCACTTCTCCTTGCAGTATTGTTGCCACGTCGCGTTGTATGTCAGGTGGGTTCACCGTTGCAACGCTCGGCTCTCTGGCGCTGTAAAGCGCCGCAGCCTCCTACAGCCAGACATCCCATTCAGCACTTTCCCCCGCCCATCCCTCCTCCTCCTCATCCTACCGGGGCATCCAACCAGCGCGCCAGCAACGTCTCGTCGCTTCAAACCGCCCACCCCGCCAAGACAGCAACATCTACCCAACGACCTCACCCCTTCCCCCTCCCCCGGCCCTTACCCTCGGCCCACGGCCCTAGCGAAGCGTCGGCCCTTTTTCCTTCTCGCCTACAACAGCTCCCGTCTCAGGTCCTCTGGCGATTTCGGAGAAAGCAGCCCCGGAGCGATATCGAACACCGTCTTGGCGCCTACCTGCCCCTGCGCATTCAGCCGATAAGCCGCCCGGGCATAGGCCACGAGCACGCTCGCCGTAAACTCCGGATTGCTGTCCAGGCGCAGGGAATACTCGATTACCTCTGTGTTGCCGTCGCCGGTCTTGCCGCTGCGGATCACGAAGCCGCCGTGAGGCATCGCCGAGTGCTGTTCCCGAAGCTCATCCTCGGTGATGAAGTGCACGGTGGTATCGTAGTCCGCGAAATAGTCTGGCATCGTCACAATAGCCTCCTCCACCGCCTTGGAGTCGGCGCCTTCGGCCAATACGACATAACACTCACGCGTGTGCTTTTCGCGGGTTGAGAGCTCGGGCATGTTCCCGCTGCGCACCTTGTTGATGGCGTCCGTTGAGGGTAGGGTGTACTGCACGCCAGCCTTCACTCCCGGCACTCGGCGGATGGCGTCGGAGTGTCCCTGGCTCACCCCCTTGCCCCAGAATGTATAGGTGGCGCCTTGCGGTAGGATTGCTTCGCCGTAGAGGCGATTCAGCGAAAATAGGCCGGGATCCCAACCTACTGCAATAATAGCTGTGCGCCCGCCCGATCTCGCCGCTTCGTTCACTGCCGAGAAATACTCCGGGACCTTCGCATGCGTATCAAAGCTATCGACTGTGTTGAACTTCGCAGCCAACTCCGGACCCTGCTCCGGCAAGTCGCTCTTGCTGCCACCGCACAGGATCATCACATCAACGCCGTCTGAAAAATCTCCAACCGAACTCATCGCATGAACCGGAACCGCTGGATTTTCAGGCCTTACGCTTTCTGGATTACGGCGGGTAAAGATCCCGACCAACTCCATGTCTGGGCACAGTTCAACAGCCTTCTCTACGCCGCGCCCAAGGTTTCCATATCCAGCGATTCCAATCCTGATTGCCTTCATTGTGGCCAGAACCGATGAACCCTCACCGGCCAACGCGCAAATAAATTCCAGAGAAAACGTCTAAGGACGACCCTTGCGCCGAACGGGGTCTGCGGCTGAATTTTGGCGTCATCAAGCTGCTCTATCTCCGTGTACGGCTCTACCCGCGAACACTCTCGGATCTTCGCTACACTCCGACGACGCCAAAATTCAGTCCCCGACCCCTAGCCCAGACGCTGACGCCATTCAAAGCCTCGATACGCACCCCTTGCCACCCGTCAGGAAACGATCTGGACAGTGCATAGTGTGCTGCTGATCATCTGCGTAACACAATCTGTGATTCGTTTGATGTCTGAGCCAGTCACCAACCTCTCTACATTCGCGTCCAAAGAGCAGGGGAGCACCACAAATCCGCCTAAGATGATTGATCCCGAGCTCAAAGACAGAGTCGTCCTTGTGACAGGTGCAAGTGCGGGCATCGGTGCGGCAATTGCACGCGAGTTTGCCCGGTTTGGGGCAAAGATCGCCATCCACTATCTTGATGCTCAGACGACCTCCGCGACTGACGCCGAAATCCTTCATACAACTGACGGGCTTGAGGGCGCCGTAAAGGTGCGGCGAGAGATTCTGGCAGCCGGTGGCGTAGCAGAAGTCTTTCCGGCCAACCTGATAGAGCCAGTCCAGGCAGCTGCTCTCTTCCGAGCCGTCGAGGAAGCTCTGGGCCCGGTGGACATCCTCGTCAACAACGCGGCCCACTGCGAGGGACACGACACGATCTCAGAGATCGATGCAGATATTATCGACCGCCATTTCAAGGTTAACGCACGGGCGCCGGTGCTCTTGATCCGCGAGTTCGCCGGGCGCACCAACGCCCGCGGGGCATCTGTTATCAACATAAGCACCAACGGAGCTCGAGCCTTTGCTGGTCAGATTGCTTACGGCGCGAGCAAGGCTGCCCTCGAGGCATTCACCCGCAGCTTGGCGATCGAACTGGGTCCAAAGGGAATTCGCGTAAACACCATCGCTCCCGGCCCGGTTCAAACAGGCTGGATCACGAGTGATCTCGAGCAACAAGTCCTCCCCGACATTCCACTCCGTCGTCTCGGGTCCCCGGCAGATATCGCGAACGCCGCCATCTTTCTGGGCTCCAACCAGTCCTCATGGATAACCGGCCAAATAATCCAGGTCGCCGGAGGTCACCTCCTCTAGCAAGCCCCCACGCTTGTCCGTTTCCCGGCGCCTCTCCTGCTCTTGGGATCTCCTGACTCCTGGATCCTCCAGAACGGTTTGTATCACATTCACATTTCAGATCTGCAATAACCGTGTCCACCGCAGGTTGGAACCTCCAGCACACCTACGCCGACCTCCCGGGTATCCTTTACGATCCCGTTACGCCGACCCGCGTTCGCTCGCCGCGCCTTGTGATCTTCAACCGGCCTTTGGCGGAATCCCTCGGCCTGGATCCAGATGCCTTTACCCCTGATGAATGGGCCAGCATTTTTGCCGGGAACCGCCTCCCGCCCGGCGGCGCGCCGATCGCTCAGGCCTACGCGGGTCATCAGTTTGGACACTTCACGACCTTGGGCGATGGCCGTGCGATACTGCTTGGCGAGCAAATCACGCCCAACGGACGGCGCTTTGACATCCAACTCAAGGGCGCCGGTCGAACCCCATTTTCCCGTGCCGGCGATGGCCGGGCCGCTCTTGGCCCCATGCTTCGTGAATACATCATCAGCGAAGCCATGCATGCACTTGGAATTCCTACCACCAGAAGCTTGGCTGTCACCGCAACCGGCGAAACAGTGCAGCGCCACCGGCCTTTACCGGGCGCCGTTCTCACCCGGGTGGCCGCCAGCCACATTCGCGTTGGCACATTTGAATGGATTGCCGCCCTGGGTGAAAAAGATGCACTCAAGGCCCTCATTAACTACACGATCGAGCGCCACTTTTCGGACCGCATCAATGCTGACGTTCCCGCTTTGGCCCTGCTCGAAACCGTTATCGATCGTCAGGCACAGCTCATCGCACAGTGGATGCTCGTTGGTTTTGTTCATGGCGTCATGAACACCGACAACATGGCTCTCTCTGGCGAAACGATCGACTATGGCCCGTGTGCCTTTATGGATGCGTATGATCCCGCTACAGTTTTTAGCTCGATCGACCGCCACGGACGCTACGCCTACGGTAATCAACCCGCCATCGCTCAATGGAATCTCGCCCGTTTTGCCGAAACCCTTATCACGCTGATTCACGATGATCACGATAAGGCTGTCGAGCTAGCCACCGAAGCCCTCGATACCTTTGCCGATCTCTACAATGACTATTGGCGTGGCGGTATGGCCCGTAAGCTAGGCATCTTCAACCCCTCCCCAGAGGACGACGGGTTGATCCATTCGCTCCTGGAGTGGATGCGGAAGAACAAGGCGGACTTCACCAATACCTTCTGCAACCTATCCCTGAACGCAGATGAATCCTCGGTCCAGGATCCAGAATTCACGAGCTGGCGTCAGCAATGGCTGGGCCGCCTTGATCAGCAACCAGAGAGCCTCGAGGCATCTATCCGGCTCATGCAAGAATGCAACCCGGCCTTTATTCCTCGCAATCACAAGGTGGAGCAGGCTCTTGAAGCAGCTGAAGACAGCGATGATCTATCGCCTCTCCAACAACTCCTCGAAGTCCTGAAGTCCCCCTTTGATCATTCCAGAGATCTCCCCGAATACAGCGATCCCGCCGCTCCTGGCGAGGGTGTTTACCAAACTTTCTGCGGCACGTAGAGAGTCGGCGCCGGTGAAGGTTGACTAAGGCCAAGGCAATCGTCTGGTCAGGTCCATCCATGGCCACGGGAGTCCATAAGCATCCACATCTGATATAGTAAAACTCAGCCAAATAAAACGGCGGCCACCGTCTGTGACCGCCGTAGGTGAAAAGAACCAGCTCTGCTTTAGGTTACTTGCGCCTGCGCCAGGCAACGACGCCGAGGATTGCCAGACCCATCATTGCGGCGTAAGTGCTTGGCTCGGGCACAGCCGTGTAGATGTTGTCCACTCCCGGCGCTGCTACTCCAGGGCCGCCAATCTCGATACGGTAGATCGTGCCAATGCCAGTTAGACCTATAAAAGCTGGACTACCTGCAAGCGGTGACACCGGGCCGTCAAACAGCCCGCTGTCATAGATCAGATTTCCGCCATCCAGCGCATCATAGGCCTTGATGCTCATCGGCTCTTCGCTCCAACGGCTCCCAAGGACGTAGTCGAAGCCCACAGCCACTACGCCGTTCGTGAACTGCAGCGTTAGCGTGTCGGTGTAACCATCAGAAAAGAACATCCCTGACGGCACGCCAGAGAGACCTTTACCATAGATTTTCGCCGTGTTTGTTGTGATCAGCGTCAAATCTGGAGAATGGACGAAAGGATTGCTTACAATGGTTATACCATTGTCCATTGCGTACCCTTCAAAGTCGGCAATCAGCTCCGCTGTAGGCGCTGAATCAATAAAATCTGAGAAGTTAAAGCTTACTTGCCCAATCAGAGACTGGCAAACAAGCGCTCCCACCAAAGCGAGTGACCCCGTAGAAAAATTCATAGGGGTTCCTCGGTATCTGAATGAAACCCCATGTCGAGGCGTCAGAAAGCGCTCATTTTGTTTAACATTATTTTTACACACGTTTTGGCAGAAGTCGCCCCATTACAGGGCCTGCAGCTGAATTTAGCGTCCGCAGTTTCGGTTAAACTGAAAAGACCGTCCAGCAAGTCTCCAGGACGACCAATAATCAACGACGCGCGGATGCCAAAATTACAGAAGCTGACGCTACTCAAACGTACAGACCCCACCCCGCTTTCACGGGAGGGGCGACAATTTCCGGGCTCATCAGCGATAATCGAGGCCCGGTAGAGCGACCAGAGAAACGGTCACGATAAGACATCAAAGATGGTCACTCCCACCCAAGAGTCCAGCTACTTATTAGAGAATGTTACACCAAACCAGCGATTTGAACGTCACTTCCCCGCCACCTGCTGGCTGAGGCGGGCTTCGGCGCGGGCCAGTTCTTCATGATAGAGCTTAAAACGAGGGTCCTGTTGCCAGCGCTGGATTGTCTGGAGTGCTCCCTGCAGGCGATTGCGCACCTCCTCGCCGCTGATGCTGGGCGACTCCGTGAGCAGGTTGTTTGAGAGCATGAAGTTCAGGTTGGGGAACAACCCGATAAAGTGTTGTGCTTCGCGCCCGGACAAGTTCGAGGCCAGGTACTGCTCCGCCAGGGCGAGTTGCTGTGGATCATTGGGATCAGCGCGCGCAAAGAAACTCGCGCGGGTAAGCGGACGTTCGTCGAGAACTTCGGGATGCTCGAGCATTCTTTCCAGAGCGCTCTCAGGCTGTTGGATGACCAGACGATCCATTGCCATGAACGCCGGGTGATTGAGCGCACGACCGGCTGCTGGCGCTGCGTGGCTGGCTAGAATGGGGATTGCATTCAGGTCGCGGGCGTAAACGACAGCGTCAAACGCCTCGGCCAGTCCTGCGCTTGGTTTGCTTACCCATGGTTCGTAGGTGAGCATTTGCTTGGCGCGCCTTCCGACATACGCCTGCGTTTGCTCACCGCGCGACTGTGCCCGCGCCACGGCGCGAAGCCCCAACGCGTATTCCTCTGGAGACGTCATCCGCTGGAAAACATCCTCGGCGATCATTGCAGCGGCCTGAGGGTCGATCTGGGCCAGGATATCCATCAGGAAGGCGCGGAGCGTGTTTGCATAGCGCAAGGCGCCGCCTTCTCCCACTGCAAACGGCAAGCCCGTCTCCGCGTCTCGTCCGCTCGCCAGAAAATCCTGGATTGCTCCGGAAACCAACTCTGGGTCCTCTGCAAGCAGTTGTTCACGCAGTTGGTTCATTGCCTCATGCGTCCGCCGCGCGGTGGGGCTGCCTTTCAGGAGTGACTCCATTTCGGCAATCGACTGGTGCACCGGAGACATGATCTGAAATTGGGGCCGCGCAGGGCCAGCCCGTTGGGGCTCGACCTGCGCTGGCTCACTTACGGCCGGTTCGACGCTGGCGCCTCCTGTCTCTGTGGCTGGCGCGAAAGTCTGCACCGCCACAGGATTAGTTTGCGCCGCATCGTCAACTGCGGCCGTTTCGCCACCAATCAGCTCCTGCCAGATGTAGATGGCGATGAGGAGAACAATGACTGCAACAACGACAGCGAGGACGTTTTTAGCGGATGTCTTCATGGTTCTTCAAAGCACTATATCGACGTCCAAGGAAACCGGCGTAATGTTCTTCTCGGGAAAAATAGACTGGAACCCATGCACTGGGTATGGTTTCAGAGTTTACAGGAACTAGGCCCATGGTAGAATATCCCATTATGCAGGCAATAAGCCAATCCGCGTTCGCATTCCTTCCTGGCGTAGGCACGCAGGAGCTGCTGATCATTCTGTTCATCATCCTGCTGCTCTTCGGAGCGAAGAAGTTGCCAGAGTTGGCGCGCGGGCTTGGAAAGTCTATGCGCGAGTTCAAGAAGGCTACGTCGGACATCGAGGAGGACTTCCGCAATGCGATGGAGGAAGAGCCCGTCAAGAGCGAGGTGGTTAAGGCCGAGAAGAAGGCTGTGAAGCCGGCTGCAGCGTCCGACAAGTCCGCCGCGACTCCAACGGAAGCTTAGGTCTTCCTCGTATTATACTACTTTACGAAAGGCTCCTCGACCGGGAGCCTTTCTTGTTTCCCTCTGCCTGGGATTCCCACACACGCTGAAACTGGCCCTCCTTTAAGCGGATCTTATTTCGTCCATTCAGCCAATCTTCCCAATAAATGCCAAATTCACTTGCGCGATGGTGGGGTGAACTCGTTTACTTGACGGAATTTTTGTTCCGACATGCCGAAGCGCACAGATATCAAGAAAATCCTCATCATCGGGTCCGGCCCAATCATTATCGGGCAGGCGGCCGAGTTTGATTACTCTGGAACCCAGGCGCTTAAGTCGCTGCAGGATGAGGGCTATGAAGTGGTCCTTATCAACAGCAACCCGGCCACCATCATGACGGACCCGGAGTTTTCGGACGTCACCTACATTGAGCCCCTCGATCCGATTGCCATTGAGCAGATCATCAAGAAGGAACGTCCGGACGCCCTCTTGCCGACGCTTGGCGGTCAAACAGCCTTGAACCTCACGATGAAGCTCCACGAGATGGGCATTCTCGACAAATACAATGTTGAGCTCATCGGGGCAAAAGTGGAGGCCATCAAGAAGGGTGAGGACCGTGAGCTGTTTAAGGAGGCCATGATCAAGATCGGCCTCGATGTGGCGCGCTCCCATGTTGTAAACAGCCTGCAGGAAGCCTTGGCCGCAGCCGAGGACATCGGCTCCTACCCTCTGATTAGCCGACCCAGCTACACCTTGGGCGGCACGGGCGGCGGGGTAGCCTATAACAGGGAAGAATTTGAGGAGCTCGTAAAGGTAGGTCTGGCTGCATCCCCGGTCCATGAGGTTATGATCGAGGAGTGTTTGCTCGGCTGGAAGGAATACGAGATGGAAGTCATGCGCGATCACGCAGACCAGTGCGTTGTCATCTGCTCCATCGAGAATTTCGACCCCATGGGAGTTCATACTGGCGACTCAATTACTGTCGCCCCGGCGATGACGCTGACAGACAAGGAGTTCCAGCTCATGCGCGACGCCTCGTTCGCGTGTATTCGCGAGGTGGGCGTAGAGACCGGTGGCTCCAACATTCAGTTTGCGGTGAATCCAGATAACGGCCGCATGGTCGTGATCGAGATGAATCCTCGCGTGTCGCGCTCCTCCGCGCTCGCTTCCAAGGCCACTGGCTTTCCGATTGCAAAAATCGCCGCAAAGCTGGCCGTGGGCTACACTCTCGACGAGCTTCGCAACGATATCACCAAAGAAACGCCCGCCAGCTTCGAGCCCACGATCGACTATGTTGTAACGAAGATCCCGCGATTCACTTTCGAGAAGTTCCCGACTGCCGACAATACGCTGACGAGCTCCATGAAGAGCGTGGGCGAGGCCATGGCGATCGGTCGCACCTTCAAGGAGTCCTTCCAGAAGGCGCTCCGCAGTCTCGAGACGGGCGCTATCGGCCTGGGAGGCGGTGGCAAGCTTGGCGGTAATGAACTCCCTGACATCGCCGAGATCAAGGAGCTGCTGAGCCGTCCTACACCCTCGCGTCCCTTCTATATTCGCTACGCATTCCTTGCAGGTATGTCGGTGGAGGATGTGTTTCAAATTTCGTTTATCGACCGCTGGTTCCTGCAGCAGGTATGGGAGATAGTACAGCTGGAAAAGCAAATCCGGAATGCCGGCTCGCTGGACCACATCGATGCAGACTTCATGCGGGAGATCAAGGAGGCTGGATTCAGCGATGTGCAGATAGCCAACATCACTGGCAGCACTCCTGTGAAGGTGCGCGAGCGCCGTGAGAGCCAGGGCGTGAAGACCACGTTCCGCCTGGTCGATACGTGCGCTGCTGAGTTCGAAGCTTACACCCCTTACTTTTACTCGAGCTACGGCGACGAGTCTGAAGTCACGCCGTCAAACAAGCGGAAGATCATGATCCTCGGAGGCGGGCCGAACCGAATTGGCCAGGGCATCGAGTTTGACTACTGTTGCGTTCACGCCTCGTTCGCGCTCCGCGAAGCCGGCTATGAGACGGTGATGGTTAACTCTAATCCAGAGACCGTCTCTACGGACTACGACACCAGCGACCGACTCTATTTCGAGCCGCTCACTCTCGAGGACGTACTGGAAATTTATCGCACCGAAGGCTGCGAGGCCGCCATTGTACAGTTTGGCGGTCAGACGCCGCTTAACCTGGCGTCCGAGCTCAAGAAGGCCGGAGTCAACATCATCGGGACAGATCCTGATATGATCGACGCCGCTGAGGACCGGAAGATCTTCAAGGACATTCTCGACAAGATTGGCCTGCAACAGCCTCGCAACGCCATCGCGATGACAGAGGAAGAGGCCTACAGGGAAGCTCAACTCATTGGTTTCCCGATCTTGCTGCGGCCAAGCTTTGTTCTCGGTGGGCGCGGCATGTTCATCGTTTACAGCGAAGAGGAGATGCGCGGCGTGCTTCGGCAGGCGTTCGAAGTGGCGCCCGGCAAGCCTGTGCTGCTCGACAAGTTTCTCGAGGACGCCATCGAACTGGATGTTGACGCCATCTCCGACGGTGAAACCGCTCTCATTGGCGGGATGCTCGAGCACATCGAGTTTGCAGGGGTGCACAGCGGCGACGCCACCATGGTCATGCCGCCGCACACATTGGGCCGCAAGATGCTGAAGGACGTCCAGGAGGCGACCTATGCCCTGGCCAAGGAGCTGAATGTCGTGGGTCTGATGAATGTCCAGTATGCGATCAAGGACAACGACCTTTACGTGCTCGAGGTTAATCCCCGCGCTTCCCGGACGGTTCCCTTTGTTTCCAAGGCCATCGGTGTGCCGCTGGCAAAGTACGCCGCGCTGGTTATGGCAGGCAAGAAGCTCAGCGAACTGGGCTTTACACAGGAGATTACCCCTCCGTTCTGGGCAGTGAAGGAGTCTGTCTTCCCATTTGTGCGATTCCCGGGTGCGCCTGTCGCACTCACGCCGGAAATGCGATCTACGGGTGAGGTCATGGGGCTGGATACCGACTTGGGAATGGCATTCGCCAAAACACAGATGGCAGTAGGCCCGGCTCTGCCGCGCTCTGGCAATGTCTTCCTCAGCGTCAAGGACAGCGACAAGCCAACTGCCGTGGATCTCGCGCGCCGTCTTGTTGCTCTGGGCTTCAATATTTACTCCACCAGTGGCACAGCTCGCACCCTCAGCGCAGCTGGCATTCCGGTTACTCTCGTGCACAAGATCAATGAGGGCAGGCCAAACATTGTCGACCGCATCAAGAACGGGGAGATGGCCATGATCATCAATACGCCTCACGGTAGCATCCCGCGCAAGAACGAGAACGTCATACGCACGGAGGCGGTTCGTCAGGGCGTGGCTATTTTCACTACGCTAACCGGTGCGCGCATGGCCGTCATGGCGATGAACTCCCTGCGCAAGAACGATGTGCATGTGAAATCGCTGCAGGAGTACGGCCAAATGCTATCAAAATAAGGCATGAGCCAGCCGCTGTCGCTAGTTGCTCTTCTCCACGGCCCCGACAAACCGGGGCTCGTGGCTCGCACCTCCGGTTGGATCTTCGAGCGGGGGGGCAACATCTTGCACGCAGATCAACACCGCGACGAGGAAGAGGAAATCTTCTTCCAGCGCATCGAGTGGCGTCCGGTTGACCCGCTTCTGGCAGAGCAAGAGGCTGACGCCTTTCGCCGTTTCGCCGCCGACGAACTCGGTATGCAGGTAAAATTGGCGCGCAGGGACCAGCGCATGCGCGTTGCTGTCTTTGTGTCCCGCATCGAGCACTGCTTCCACGACTTGATGCTGCGGTGGAAGGCCGGGGAGCTTCCGTGCGAGGTGATAATGGTCATTTCCAACCACCCGGACCTCCGACAGGCCACGGAGCACTACGGCGTGCCCTACCACTACATCCCCGTCACCCGGGACAACAAGCCAGAGGCGGAGGCGCAGCAGATCGGTCTCTTGAAGGCGGCGGGCGTAGAACTGGTTGTCATGGCTCGCTACATGCAAGTTCTTTCGAACCAGTTTCTCCAGGGTTGTGGCTGCCCGGTTATCAACATCCATCACTCCTTCTTGCCGGCATTTGCTGGAGCCCGGCCATACCATCAGGCCCATGAACGTGGGGTGAAGATCATTGGCGCAACCGCACATTACGCCACAGAGATTCTGGATGAGGGACCAATTATACAGCAGGACGTGGCGCCCGTGAATCACCGGCATAATGTCGATGATCTCATTCGGAAGGGTAGGGACCTCGAGAAAAGCGTCCTGGCGCAGGCCGTGCGTTGGCATCTGGAACATCGCATCCTTGCATATAGCAACAAGACCGTCGTCTTCGATTAGCCCCGCTTTTGGCCTGTAGTAGGTGGAGTAAATCCGTAAGTGGTTGTGAAATCGCGGTAAATTACCCTTTTCTAGTGTATCTTTCTGCATTTGAGGAAATTACCGCTTGCAATCAGCACGTTAGTTCATAGTCCTCCCAGAGTCTATACTCTCTCTCCTGTGGCTATCGTTAGGGAAACCAGATCTTCAGATTTTGAGGTTCAGTCGCTTGAACAGCGGCTGCTTCTGTCTGCAGATCTACTTCCGGGAGCCGTTGCTGCCGCGGATGCCGTTCTCGATGCGCTCGCTCCTCAAGTGGTTCTTCAGGAAGAGATTGGCGCGTATTCTATCGATGGAAACGACGATTACGCGGCAAATGAATCGGGAGGCATTGATCTTTCTGACTGTGAGTCGCTCGATTTATTCCTGAATGAAGCAAAGGAACTGCCTCCCTCCGATGCAGCCGAGCGCACACCTTTCGCCCCGCTGTCAGGCGAGGAGTTCGTGAAGGCAGCTGACGAAACCGCCATGTGGAGTGGGGGAGGCCTCTCAAACCTTTGGACGGATCCTGCCAACTGGGTGGGAGGAGTTCTCCCTCTCTCGGATCAATATGTCTCGTTTGAGTTGGCTTCGCCGGGCGCCACGGTTGTCATCGACTCTGAAGTGGCGGTTAACGGCATCGACGCTTCCCACGTCAATCTCGAGATCAGTGGAGAGCTTGTCGTTTCAAGTGCTTTTGTTCTTGGAAACGTAACCGTATTGGATGGCGGGTTCTTGGTTTTTGATGAAACAGCCGCGGGCGAAATTACAGGCTCCGTAGAGCTTCAGGGAAATGCTTCCCTCCGTTCAGCAGGGGGCCTATCCATCACGGCTTCCGCTCAGGTGATTCTCTCTGACAACGCTTCTCTTATCATCGAGGGCGGCCAGACGAATGTGCACGGTATCGTCAGCGCGGCTGGAAATGCTACCGTACTGCTTGTCGACGGTCGGGTCACTTTTGATTACGGCGCATGGGAAGTTGCAAGTGGTGCAACTTTCGAGGTTCAAGGTGGTGAGTTCCTCCTGGGCAATGGTGTCCTGTTGGGCATGGACGGATCGTCAGTAGCCATCAGTGGAGGTCTGGTTTCCGTAGGAGACGAGTCTGTTGTCGAGCTAAGCGGTCAAAGCACTTTCACACTCAGCGGTGGAACCGTCCAACTCGACCATGGAATCATTCGGAGCGAGCAAGAGTTTGTCCTGAGCGGTGGGACCCTCGCCGGTTCTGGCGTACTGGAGGGAGACGTTCACGCGGTAGGCGTAACATTGGCGCCGGGTGGCGAAAATGGATTTGGTGATCTGATGATTGCCGGTGAGCTTCGATTCGACGCGCCATCCATTGTTCAGTTTGAAGCCCAGGACGGTCAGATTCACGATAATCTTCTGGTGCTCGAGAACGCCTTCTTCCTCGGAGGATCGATGCAGATCGTCTTTCTCCCGGGGCACAGCTTCCAGGTCGGCCAATCGTTCAACCCATTGAGTATTGATGGGGTAAGTGGCGGCCAGATTTCCAATGTCCAGGTTATCGGCGACGGCATCTTTGCGAAGGCTGTCTGGCAAAACGGACAGCTCCGGATCGATCTGGTTGATGAGTCCACTGTCTCGGATGGCGAGCAGGTTGACCTGGGCTTGGCGGACCTGAGTGAAGGTCTTGGCAATCTGTTATCCTTTTTTAATCTAGATCAAATCGATTTTTCGTCTCAGAGCAGATTGCCTTTGGCGCTTCCTGCCCTGCCATCCACATTAGCGGATGTCTTTGACCTTTCCTCCGCGATCAGTGGTTACGCTTTCCCATCAATTGGCGCCACTTCCTCACTAAGTGAGCTTGCTCAGTCTCTCTTTGATGGAGGATTTTCGATCGAGGAGATCCTTGGGGGTGGAACTGTTGGCGGTGGCGCTGTTGCTGATGTCACCGGCGACTATTCGATCAAGGCCTCCATCGATGTCACCTTGGGGGCGAGCCTTGTTGGTACTGCTGCTTTCAACAATGCAACTCAGCAACTCCTATCTGGTCTTGCATCTGAGTTTTCACTGAGTGGCGTGCTTGACCTTGCGGCAGATCTCACCCTTCACCTAGTCTTTGGCCTCGATGCATCAGGCTTCTTTGTCTTTAGTGATACATTTGTATTATTGTCTCTTGCCGGCGCGGGCGCTATCAGCGGATCGGGTCGAGTTGGAGGCCAGACAAATGTAAACCTCTCTGGGAATGCATCCGGAGCAATCGATCTGGCGCTTCATCTGAATCCGACACAATCGACTTATAGGATTGGTGATTTTGAGTTCGGCGCCTTGGCCGCCACTGTGCTTCCAACCGCAAGTGGCAGTCTCTCTGTCACGCTTGATTTCGCTGTCGGTGCAGTGAGCGCAAATTATCAGTTGTCCGCGGCTCTCGATGCCAACTTGGCGACACTCGATACGGAGTTCGAACACAGCCATTCTCTTTCCGGCGAACTAGCGTTACCGGGGCTCAAAACGAACGCAGGGGCCTCGGCTACTGTCGAGATTTCTGGCGCCTATGATTCTGTAACAGAAACTTGGACGGTTTCAGCCGCGACAACTTCTCCGCTCAAACTTCTGGAAGTCACGGCTGATTCCCTCTCGTTTACACTGAATATTTCGCCAGACTCCTTCAGTGGATCTGCTACCGGATCAGCGACTCTCGATTTCCTTCGTGAAAATGCATCTGATGCAGATCTCTCGCTGAGCGCAACCTTTGATAGTTCATCCATCTCGTTTACCGGATCGTTAACGCTAGTTAATGTAACAATTATGGGCGCGGAGAATTCAACGCTCATAACTTCTGATACACTGTCAGGCACGGCGACATTCTCAGGCGATTTCGAAACCGGCGAAATGACAGGCTCTCTCACCTTCGAGGCGGGTAATTCTCAACTTTCTTCTGGTGGGGCATTCTCAGTTACGATCACAGATGGTGACGATGCAGATTCGAATGCATTGACTGGATTCATCGATCTCGGGGATCTGGCATACTCGATTACCGCCGATCAGGTTGATATTGTCGTATCGAACATTCTCCGTGCAAGTGCTGCTGGAGTGGTGCTTAGCTACAACCGGAAGACTGCAACCGGCGATTCCGTGCTTGCGAGTGTGGATGATGTCTTTGTCGAACTGCTGTTCTTGAAGAATCAGTCGGCGACCGGTCCACCAGGGTTATACTTGGATGGTGTCACTATTCGTGAAAACGGTTTCGCTATAGATTCAGCAACCGCTTCTCTTGGTGACGTCAACATCACCACTCTCTTCGAGTTGGCTGGCGCGAACGTAACGATTCAGAATCTGTCCTATACGACTGGCGAATCAGCTGAAGGCTCAATCACATTTACCGCTACCAGCGCCACGCTGTTCCCCGGCCGCACTTA
>CAYSHY010000077.1:0-14560 GCA_964430955.1 uncultured Puniceicoccaceae bacterium
TCGAACGTCGGTTCATCCCCACGTGCGTGGGGAAGACTCTCGAAGTATCAACGTCTTGCGCAATCGCAAGAGACAAATATTCGAATTTTCTTACCCCTGATCATAATCCCGTCAGTTAAAGTGTACATACGGTAGATTGACGTGAGATAGGTGAAAGCATCGGGAGAGGGACTTGACTACTTGGCGGGGATTCAGGTCGCTGGTATCGGAGCGTAGCTTCAAATGTGAGGTAATGTAAGGATCTTACCTGATGAGGGAAAGGTGACTGCATTCGCGGATGGTTTGGTCTTGGGGAGAATTCAGCAGACGCCAAAATTCATTCCCCGACCCCAGGAGAAGAGTAAGGAGTGAAGGGAAGAAGCGAGGGGAGCGTCCCGGGAAAGAAAGGAGCGGGGGCCTCGAAGATCAGTTGTTGCCGCGGGCGCCGGCTGTTTGGAAACGCATCCATGCGGGTTCTCGCTTCTCGATCGGGACGCTGGTGATCTCAACGTCCTTGACGGCCGGGTGGGCGTAAAGGTCTGTGAAGTCAGAAGGCTCGATGCGCCAAGTGAGGGAGCCTGCGACGTTTGCCAAGGCTATGGCGTTGTCGTCGACCAGGAAGCCAACTTCAACCTGTGTTTCGCCAAAACGGGCCATGAGCACAGAGTGCAGGCGGCGGAGGAAGTCTGCGCTAGCCCCATTGGGCTCGATGATCCAACGGACGTTTGTGATGAGACGCTCCAGGGAACGTTCCAGATCGCGTACAGATTCGGCGGTGAGGGCCGGGTCGTCGTTGCGCTGCGAGATCGAACCTTCGATGACCACGATGGCGCCCGGGGAAAGAGGATCTGCGGGTTCCTTGAGCTCGTCTTTCAAGGAAGGGTCCTCGGCGATCTGGCGCTTGTAGTTCTCCATGTCCGCCCAGTAGTTCTCCATGCGACGCTGGTAGGCTTCGGGGTAGAGGTTGACCTGATAGCTGTGTGTGCGGGCGCCGACGCTCAGGATGGCCCAGGGGCGGTTATCCTTCTTTGATATTTTGTGGGCGACAGCTGTAATGACACCGCAAAGGCGAAAGGGCTCTCGGTCTTCTTCCTCGCGCCACTCGTCGCCCTTGAAACTTGTGAGTTGTTCTGCGAGTCCGCGGAAGCGGTTCATGGGGTGCCCGCTGACGTAGAAGCCGAGGAGATCTTTCTCGTGTTGCAGCCTCTCCTGCATGGGCATACGCACCTTGCTGCGGGCGCGGCCATTTGAGCTGGCGGTGTTGGCCGGCGCCGCCTCTGCAAACATGTCAAAGAGGTTTGTCTGTCCGGCTTCACGGTCGCGCTGCAGGTCTGCGACCTCCTTGAGAACAGCGTCTACCTCGTCGAGCAGTGCGCCGCGGTCTTCTCCCAGTGCATCGAAGGCGCCAGTCTTGATCAGCGCTTCGATGACGCGGCGGTTGACTGACTTGGAATCGATGCGGGCGGCAAAGTCTGCGAAATCCTTGAATGGACCATTTTGCTCACGCTCCTTGATTATGGAGGAAGCGGCGGCCTCCCCCACTCCCTTGATGGCGGCCATACCGAAGAGAATGCTTCCCTCACCATTGGCGATGACTGGGGTGAATGCCTCGCGCGAGCGATTGATATCAGGCCCGCTGACCTTGATGCCCATTGCGATGGCTTCGTCGATGAAGCCTGCGCACTTCTCGGCGTTGCCCAATTCGCAACTAAGGATAGCCGCCATGAATTGAACCGGATAGTTGGCCTTCAGGTAAGCTGTGCGATAGCTGAGGATGGCGTATGCGGCGCTGTGAGACTTGTTGAAGCCATAGCCCGCAAACTTCTCCAGCAACTTGAAGATTTCCTCAGCCTTGGACTTCTCGATGCCGTGGGTTTCCGCAGCGCCTTTGACGAACTTGGCGCGCTCGGCCTCCATGACCTCGACCTTCTTCTTGCCCATGGCGCGGCGAAGAATATCTGCGCCCCCAAGGCTGTAGCCGGCGATGATCCTTGCAGCCTCCATGACCTGCTCCTGATAGACCATGATGCCGTAAGTCTCACGGCAGACGTTTTCGAGAAGCGGGTGCGGATACTTGACGGTGCTTGGGTCGCGCTTGCCGCGGATGTAGTCCGGGATGAGGTCCATCGGTCCCGGGCGGTAGAGCGCAATGAGGGCAATGATCTCGTCGATGGAGGAGATCTGGAACTGACGACAGAGGCTCTGCATGCCGCCGGATTCAAGCTGGAACACGCCAACCGTGCGGCCGCTGTTGAGAAGCTCGAAGGTATTGGGGTCGTCGTAACCTACCTTGGAAATATCAAACTTGGGGTCTACGGTACGGCGCACGTTGTCTTCGGCGTCTGCAATGACGGTGAGCGTCTTGAGCCCCAGGAAGTCCATCTTGAGGAGCCCGAGTTCCTCAACCGGCTCCTTGGCGTATTGGGTAGTAAGGTCGCCTTCCTGAAGCGTAAGCGGGACAAACTCCACCAGTGGCCGGTCGCCAATGATGATGCCGCAGGCGTGTTTGCCCGTGTTGCGCACCATGCCCTCAATGACCTTCCCCTTGTCCAGGATCTCTCGGGCGATGGGGTTGAGCTTAACCTCGGTCTGGAGTTCCTGACTCTTCTCAAATGCAGCGTCCAAGGTGATGTTGAGATCGTCTGGCACCATCTTGGCCAGCCGATCTGCCTCGGAGAACGGCACGTCGAGCACGCGAGCCATGTCGCGAACAACCATCTTGGCCCCGAACTTACCAAAGGTAATGATGTTTGCGACGCACTCCTGGCCATACTTGCGGCGCACGTAGTCCACGACCTCGTCGCGACGGCGCATGCAGAAATCGATATCGAAGTCTGGCGGCGAAACACGTTCAGGGTTGAGGAAGCGCTCGAAAAGAAGACCGAAGCGGAGCGGGTCGATGTCTGTGATGTGGAGCAGATAGGCGACCAGACAACCTGCGCCCGATCCACGGCCCGGCCCCACGGAGATCCCCTTGGCGCGGGCCCACGCAATAAAGTCGTGAACGATTAGGAAGTAATCAACGAAGCCTGTACCAGCGATGATTGACAGCTCGTAGTCGATACGCTCGCACAGGACCTTGGCGATATCTGCCTGCTGGTTCTCCGCAGGGATATACGCATCCGGATTGTTATAGTCGACTCCGTAGCGTTCCTTGAGCCCTTCGATACAGATGTCGAGCAAGTAGGAACCGTTGGTGCGGATGTTCTCCCGCATCTCGGGAACGAAAGTGAAGTTCGGCTCCTTGCCCTGCGCCTGGAGCAGCTTGTTCTTTAGCTGAACGTAGCGCTCCATGATCTCATCCATCTTGACCTGATTGGTGGTGCGCACCTCAGGCGGCATATGGAAGACTGGATAGTGGTTCTCGCCAAACGGCAGAGCCACATCGCACATACTGGCGACTTCCACCGTGTTATCGAGCACCTCGGGAATCTCGCCGTAGATCTGCGCCATCTCCTGGCGCGACTTCATGTAGAATTGCTGGACGGAGAAACGGAACCGCTTCTCATCGATGCGCTTGGCGCCGGTTTGGATACACAGGAGGGCGTCGTGCGGGTCGTGGTCGGACTGCAGGTTATAGTGAATGTCGTTTGTGGCGACGGTCTTGAGCTTGAACTCGCGTGCGAGCTTCAGGATGTCGCGATCCACGGTGATCTGCATCTCAAGCCCATGATTCATCAGCTCGGCGATGAAGTAATCACGACCAAAGACATCGATAAACTTCTGCGTCCACTTACGTGCGCCGTCCCAATCGCCGCGGAGGAGGTGCTGTGGAATAACCCCTTGGAGACAGCCGGTAAAGCCGATGAGTCCGTTCGCGTGAGCCGCAAGCGTCTCAAAATCGACGCGCGGCTTGTAGTAAAATCCTTTCGTATGCGCTGCTGTAACAATGCGAGCCAGGTTCTGATAACCCTCGAAGTTGCGCGCCAACAAGCCCATGTGGAAGATCTTGTTGGACAGGGTGCCTGAGTTATCCTCCTCGTCGTGCTCATTCCCACGGCGCCGCTGGGGACGGTCTGTCATGGCGTGGTCGATGACGAGATAGATCTCGCAGCCCAGGAGCGGTTTTACCCCAACTTTCTTCGCGGTCTTATAGAAATCTGCCAAGCCGAAGAGGTTTCCGTGGTCGGTGATGGCCAGCGCCGGCATGTTCAGCGACTGCGCGCGCTTGAGAAGGTTGCCAACTTTGGCGCAACCGTCGAGCAAGCTGAAGTCGGTGTGGCAATGCAGGTGAACGAAGGGCTGTTCGGCGTCGGCCATGGTTCTTATAGAACCTCGAAATGGCAGAAGGGTTCAAGCAGGAGTTATTCACCGGCGCCAACGGTTAATATCAAGGCTCTAGCAACGAGGGTTTTGCGAAGGAAATTACTGTCAGACGGGGCGAACCAACCGGTGCGAATGCGGTGGATTGTCTTCTACTGGGATTGATGTGTTGACAGGGATGGTCGTGGTGATTGTATTTGCTCCTTTTCCTCGAACAGAGATAGAAACTTTCCCGCATGGCACTCGAAGTAAAGATACGTAAGGGCGAACCGATGGAGCGCGCGTTGCGCCGCCTGAAGAAGAAGCTGGACCGCGAAGGCGTGATCCGCGATGCGCGCGCAAAGCGCTATTTTGAAAAGCAGTCGGAGATCAAGCGCCGCAAGAAGAAGGTTGCTGCCTTCTCCGCAATGCTGCGCGCCCGTTACGAAAACCGTTAAGCCGGGTTCGTAGGAAACGACTTTTCAGAAGGCCTCCGTTTGCAAGAACGGAGGTTTTTCCGTGTACCGCAATTGAAGTCTGACTCACCAGTTCATGGTTATGTCTCCACCAGACACAGATTAAAGGATTTACCTTATTTGCATATCAGTAATAACATCTAGATAAAGTGTGAATTTACTTGTATTAAGCGCCATGTTACAGCACTATTGGACTGAGACTCGTGATTTTGAAGTAACATGGGCAACAAGCGCATACGAAAGATTCTGATGGCGGGCGCGCTTGCTGCGGCTCTGGTTCTCGCAGCGCCGTCGATTTTGGACCTATACCGGGGTTGGCAGGCGAAACGGCTGAGCGTTGAGGCCCTTCAGTTACTTCAGGCAGGTAGGCCTGCAGACGCGGCGGAGCAGGTGCGCATGGCCTACTTTCTCGCGCCCCGGGACCTTTCCGTCGTGCGCACAGCAGCAAGGGTAGCGCAAGCATCGAGCGCAAAGATGGCGCTTCCGATGTGGGAGGAAGCGTTGGAGATATCTTCCGGAGAAATAGAGGACCAACTGGGCCTCGGTGAGGCGGCGGTGGAGGCCGGTTACCGGGCACTTGCGGAAGAAATGCTGACCCAGATCCGAGAGAATGGCGCTCGACCGGGATACGCCCTGTATCTTGAAGGGCGGATGCTGGCCCTCGAAGGACGCATCATCGAGGCTGGGGAGTTATTGATACGGGCATGGGAAACAGGCGACGCGCCCGGGAAGACGATGATCCTGCTTGGAAAACTGGCCAAGAAATCGGGCAATGATGCGCTCCTTAAGCGCACAGAAGGAATTCTTCGTAAGGAGGGAACGGAGAATAGCATAAAGGGGCTCGAGGCGCTACGGCTCCTTGGCTCGTGGCCCGATCCGGAACAGGAGACCCTGCGCATGGTCTCCACGCGACTGAGGGAGCATCCGCTTGCCGGGCGAGATGACTTGCTTGCGGCGCTCCTGATCGACCATCTCGCGCAGTCAATTTCCGAAGACAAGCTTGTTGAGAAGGCCGCAGGCTACTTTGATCTTGTAAATGATGACGAGCTACTGGCCTTGGTGCGTTGGCTGATAAAACACGACCGCAGTGATGCTGCTCTCGCCTACCTCGAAGGCAAAGAAGGGACAACCCGGGAGGATCTATTCCAGGCGTGGGCAGAAGCCATGTTCAGGGAAAAACGCTTTGATGCGCTCGCAACTGCTCTGGAAGATCCAGAAGCGCCTGTGGCGTCGCCATTGCGGCACCTGTTTCGCATGCGAGTCTATAGGGCGCAGAATGAAATGCGGCAGGCACGCATAGCGTGGGAACAAGCAATGGAGGCTGCAGCCGACGATCCTGACGCTCTATGGCTGCTCGCGCGCCAGACAATGACACAGGGACTTCGCGAACAAGCGCGAGATGCCCTCTGGAAGCTCCGGAATGACCCCCGGGTGATGCGCATGGCATATCAGGGCCTGCTGGAGATCGACCAAAGCGTGGGAAACACGCGTGGCCTGCTAGATATACTGGAGCAAATGAGCGCCTCCTACCCCCGGGACAACGCCATACGAAATGATTTTGCATACATCCAGGTGTTGCTGAATGAGAATGTACAGACGGCGATCTCTGCGGCTGAAGCCTTGGTCACCGAAAGCGAGAGCGTGCTGGCTTATCGTGTAACCCTGGCATGTGGGCGAATGCGGCAGGGCAAGAAGGAAGAGGCCCTTGAGTTACTGAGCGGTCTGGATGTCAGATGGGAAACCGTGAGGGCGCGCTGGCAAATCATTCTTGCCTGGATTCTTCTTGAGAACGGACAGGAGGTAACGGCGCGGAAACTCCTGGACCAAGTGGACGAGCGAGAACCTCTACTGCCGGAAGAGCGTGGCTTGCTGATGGCATTGCGATGGGAATTGGAGCCTGGAATTGCGCTTCCGCTTCCCAGGCCTCAATCTTGAGTCAGTGAGCAGCAGCAAGCAGGACATTGTTTTCATGCGCCGGGCTGTGGAACTGGCGGCGCAAGGATGGGGGGAAACACATCCTAACCCTATGGTGGGCGCGCTGGTTGTGCGCGGCAGGGAGATCGTGAGCGAAGGATACCACGAGCGCGCAGGAGAAGCACACGCCGAAGTGAATGCCCTTAGAGAAGCGGGGCCAAGGGCACGGGGCGCGACATTATATGTAACACTTGAGCCTTGTTCCACGCACGGTCGCACGCCTCCATGCAACGACGCAATCATCGAGGCAGGCATTGAACGCGTGGTTATCGGAGCCCTTGATCCGAACCCGCTGCACGAAGGTCGGGGGCTGCGTGCGTTGCAACAGGCGGGCATTACCGTTACAACCGGAATCCTGCGAGACGAGTGCAGCGACCTGAACCTGATCTTTAACCACTGGATAACCACCGGTCAGCCCATGATCGCGGCCAAGGTGGCAACCAGCATTGATGGGCTGATCGCCACGCACGCTGGAGACTCACGCTGGATCACCGGCGAAGCTGCACGGTCTGACGTTCACCGGTGGAGGCGGTACTTCCCGGCGATCGCCATCGGTGCAAATACGGTCTTGAAGGATAATCCGCGGCTGACAGTTCGCACGCCGGCGCGGAAAGTTTGGTGCCCCCGGCGATTTGTTTTCGATCGCGGCCTGCGAACGGTGACAGATCCTCTCCCGCAGCTCTATCAGGACGCCTTCGCGAATCGCACCACAGTAGTGAGCTGCGACTCGGCGCCGCAGGATGCAGAGAAGCTGCTTGAAGACCGAGGGGTGACTGTATGGCGCTTTCCAGATGGGGCTCAGTCTGATTTCTTCCAGGCATTTCTGCAGCGTTGCAAGGTAGAGTCCATCTACGGCATTTACGTGGAAGGGGGATCGAACCTGCTTAGCGCTCTCCTGAACGAGGGCATGATCCACTACCTCTTTGCCTATCGGGCTCCGCTGCTTCTTGCCGATAGTGGTGGCCTACCGGCGTTTGGCGGAGAGGGCACTGAGCTCGTCCAACAAGCGTGGCGCTTGTCCAACGTGCGGCTGGAGAACTTTGGTAATGACCAGTTGATGCGCGGCTGGCTAAGGAAAGCAGTCTAGACGACCCGCTGCAGGCCGGAAAATCCGAAACCTCAAATCACCTGCCGCGTGACACCCATCACTCGCCACTCTCACGCGCCAGCGTGACCACATTCTCGATATGACGGGTTTGAGGGAAGAGATCGAAGGGCTGAACGCGTTCGATCCTGTAACCGCGGGGAACAAGGTACTTGAGGTCGCGCGCCTGGGTATCGGGGCCACAAGATACATACACGACACGGGCGGGACCGAACTGGACAAGCTGATCGAGAAAGACCTCGTCACAGCCGCGACGCGGGGGGTCGATGATCATGGCCGTGCGTGTAGGGTCGTAGTCGATATCGGCAAAGATGGACTCTGCAGCGCCGATAAAGAAGCTGCAGTTTTCAATGCCGTTAACCTGCGCATTGACGTTGGCAAGCTCGATGGCAGGTGCGCTGATCTCAACGCCTGAAACGCGTTGGAAACGGCTGGCCCCGCTGAGCGCAAAAACCCCTACCCCACAGTAGGCATCAACGAGGAAGTCGGTCTCAGGCGTCGCAGCTTGATCGAGCGCGTAATTCACCATCTCGGGGATAATAAAGGGGTTGTTCTGGAAAAACTCCCCTGCAATGAATCGGAAGGACAGCTCCCCCACCTTTTGTGTGGCAACTGTCCGCATGTCGGTGATCACACCCTCGTCTGCCTCGCGAAGGAGAAGCGTGCCGCCCCGTTTCAGCTTATGCGCTTTGCTGCGCACCCGCTCTCGCTGAGCCGGCAGGGCTGCGTTGATGGCCATCGTGGCGATGGGGCACTGCGGCACGTCCACGATTTGGCGGGAATTGTCCTTGAGAAAACCAATGGAGAGTGGCGCCGAGTCGTCCTTGCGCGGGCGCTGGAAGTGAGGCGTAATCTTGGAGCGATAATGATACTGGCGGGGAGATGGCCATGTGGGCTGAACATCAGCATCGATCCCGCCAATACGCTTCAGCAGCTCCTGCACCTGGCGACGCTTCCACTCGAGCTGTCCTTCATAGCTGTAATGTTGGTACTGGCAGCCTCCACAAGTGGTGAAGAGAGGACATTGAGGCTGCACACGCTGTGGCGAAGGCTCCAGGATCCTTATAAGGTCTGCGTCTGAATAGTTGCTCTTGTTGCGCCAGATGCGCGCGAGAACTTTCTCGCCCGGAAGCGAAAAGGGAACGAAGACAACCCAACCGCCGACGCGCCCCACCCCAGAACCAAGATTGGTCAAGCTGGTGATCTCCAGCTCAATCTCCTGGTGATACTCGAAGGGCTCCGGAATAAAGTTCTTTGGCGTACGGCGCATGATGGGACGCAAGGAATCGAAAAGCTTAGAGACGGCGAAGATAGTGTGGCAAGCGGTGAGGAAGAAAAAAGGCCGTAGGCGAGCGCCGAGCCCGGGCAGTGATAGGAAAGGTCAGGATCGGCAATTGTCGGCCTTGCGTTTATTTAAAAGGTGAATTTCGCTCGGTGGGCGATGGCACGAAAACCAGTAGTTTTGATCATTCGTGATGGCTGGGGCGAGAATCATGATCGCTCTCTTGACCAATGGAACGCGGTGCGGCAGGCAAGGACTCCTTGCGCTGACATGCTGAGCAGGGAGTGGCCCCGGACAGAGATCCTTGCATGTGGGCTCGATGTGGGTCTGCCAGCGGGAATTATGGGCAATAGCGAGGTGGGACACCAGAACATCGGCGCCGGCCGGATCGTTGACCAGGAGATCGTGCGCATCGACAAGGGTTTTCTGACAGGTTCGGTAAAAAAGAACGAAACTCTATTGAAGGCGCTCGACTGTGTCAGCAACGGCGGCTCGCTACACTTGTTCGGACTCGTGAGCGACGCCGGCGTGCACGCAATGCTGGAGCACTTGTACGGAATCCTGAGGTTGGCCAAGGAGCAGAATGTGGAGCGCGTATTTATCCACGCCTTTACCGATGGCCGCGACACACCGCCAAAAAGTGGCCTGGGCTATATCCGTGAGCTGGAGGCAAAGTGCGCCGAGTATGGCGTGGGCAAGGTCGCCAGCGTTTCCGGACGCTTCTGGGCAATGGATCGCGACAACCGCTGGGAGCGCGTGCAGCGGGCCTACGATTGCCTGACAGGCAGGAAGATCGAGCGCACCGCCCGCTCTGCATCCGAGGCCATCCAAGCTTACTACAACAACCCTCTCGATGATTCTCGTAACGGCGACGAGTTCATCGTTCCGACGGCTATTGTTGGCGATGACGGAAGGCCTTTGGCAATAGTGAAGGATGGGGACGCCGTGGTATTCTTCAACTTCCGCGGCGACCGTCCACGCGAACTGACGCGTGCGTTTATCGACGACGGCTTTGATGGCTTCGAACGCGGAAAGAAGTTGGACCTCTTCTACGCGACCATGACTGAGTATCAGAAGGGCTTGTGCGAGAACGTGATCTTCCGCAAGCCGCCAAAGATGGAGGACATCCTTGGCTCCTATGTCTCGGCAAAGGGGATTCCACAGTTCCGTTGCGCTGAAACGGAGAAGTTTCCTCACGTGACATTCTTCTTCAACGACTACCGCGAAGAGCCTTTCCCACTTGAGGACCGGCAGTTGGTTCCAAGCCCGAAGGAAGTTGCCACCTACGACCAAAAGCCGGAAATGAGCGCGCCGGGCATCCGCGACGCAACGGTTGCGGCGATCCGTAGCGGCGTCTACGGACTTGTGGTGGTAAACTTCGCAAACCCGGATATGGTGGGTCACACGGGGTCGCTACCTGCGGCAATCCAGGCGTGTGAGGTTGTGGACGGTTGCGTGTCGGAGATCCTTAAAGCAGTCGATGAGATGGGGGGTCGGGCAGTCATCACCGCGGACCATGGAAACAGCGACCAGATGTTTGTGCCTGAAACAGGCAGCCCACACACAGCACACACGCTCAATCCTGTGGAAGTAGTCGTGTATGGAGAGGGATGCAAGGGGCTCAAGCTGAAGGACGGTGGGCGCTTGGCTGACATTGCTCCAACAGTTTTGAGGCTGATGGACTTGCCGCAACCCGAAGCAATGACGGGCGAGTGCCTGATCGTGGGATAGCGCGCCCTTCTGCGGACTCGAATTTCGTTATCGGCGCCATTTTGGGCCTGGGCTGGAGCAATGTGATCAGAGCTTCAGTCCAGGCCTCTTTGCACCCTCAGCTCAGTAGCGCGCGATGGCTGGATTGCACGATAGGAGGAGTGATGGTTGCGGAAGTAACGGACGACGTTACTTTAGACCTTGATGCGTGCGCGTGACATAGAGGGGGAAAAAGTCTATTCGGGACTGTACTGCGACATGACTATACGCCGGCCTGCCGCAGGAGTGGTGGTTGTGACTTATACTGGCCCGGATGTAGGCGAATTCGGCGATGCGCCATTTCAGGAGCTCGCGCGGGACATTGCTGCCGGACAACCTATGGAGATATTTATTGATGCAAGGGAGACGCCGGTGGCCTCCATGGATGTGAGCGGTGCATGGGCGAAATGGATGATGACAAACCGCGGGCGCATACACCGGTTCAATATGTTGTGCGGCTCACGCTTCATTGAACTGACAGCAGAGTTTGTGCAGCGGTTTACCGAGTTTGGCCCCCGAATGCGGATCTATACGGAGGCGGACGCGTTTGATGAGGCGCTGCGCGTGGCTTCCAGCAGATAAGGCAGCAATACAGCTCTCCTCGCACTGCCGCGAAAAGTCATAGATGACGCTGGTGTTGAAGGAGTTTGGGTTGTGGGTATTTGTATGCGTAACTACCCTGACTGCTGATGTCTTCTACCCAATATGTACTTGCGCTGGACCAGGGGACGACGAGCTCCCGTGCAATTGTTTTTGATTGGCATGGCAAGGTCGTGAGCATGGCGCAGAGAGAATTCGCGCAGTACTACCCGCGCGATGGGTGGGTGGAGCACGATCCGGAGGAAATCTGGACAACGCAGCGATCTGTCATGATCGAGGCGCTGGCAAAGAAGGAGTTGCCTGTGGGGGCGATTGCCGCAGTGGGCATTACAAACCAGCGGGAGACCACTCTCGTCTGGGACAGGGCAACCGGGCGAACCATCTACCCCGCGATTGTTTGGCAAGACAGACGGACAGCACAAGCGTGTCGAAGATTTGAAGAGAGCGGGCTCGGCGACATGGTTGCCCAGAAGACGGGACTCAGGCTGGACCCCTATTTCTCGGGCCTCAAAGTGGCGTGGATCCTTGATAATGTGGAGGGCGCTCGGGAACGGGCTGAGCGTGGCGAGTTGGCGTTTGGAACAGTGGATAGTTGGCTGATCTGGAACTTGACTGACGGTAAGGCGCATGTGACGGACGCCACGAACGCTTCCCGAACCATGCTATTCAACATCCATAGCCTGGAATGGGACGAAGGTCTGCTGGAGGCCCTGCGGATTCCGCCAAGCCTGCTCCCTGAGGTCAGGAGTTGCAGCGAATTGTATGGCAGGATAGGCCGGGAACATCTGCCGGGGAACTTGCCAATCTCCGGCTCAGCCGGCGACCAGCATGCGGCCCTGTTTGGACAGAGTTGCTACGCTCATGGCATGGCCAAGAACACCTACGGGACCGGCTGCTTCCTGTTGATGAATACGGGCAGGAAGGCAGTTCCTTCGCAGAACAATCTGTTAACGACGCTTGCATGGAAACTGGGCAATGCCACCGAGTACGCGCTGGAGGGATCGGTCTTTGTGGGTGGAGCTGTGATACAATGGCTGCGGGATGAACTGGGCATCATCTCCAGCGCGCCCGAATGTGACCGGATTGCGGCGACGGCTGAGGATAACGGAGGCGTGTATATCGTGCCTGCGTTTGCGGGGCTTGGCGCACCCTACTGGGATCCTGAGGCGAGAGGAACAATCCTGGGCCTCACGCGAGGAGCGAATAAGAAACACCTTTGCAGGGCGGCAATTGAATCCATCGCCTACCAGAGCGCGGACGTGCTTAACGCCATGCGTGCAGATTCGGATCTGGAGCTAACAGAGCTACGGGCCGACGGCGGGGCAGCCAGGAGTGACCTGCTGCTACAGTTTCAGGCAGATGTACTTGGGGTGCGGGTGGTTCGGCCACAGTGCATCGAAACGACCGCGCTGGGAGCAGCCTATCTGGCAGGTCTTGCGGTGGGTTACTGGACAAGCCGGGAAGAAATCTCCCATCATTGGAGCATCGACCGAATCTTTGAACCACAGCGAAGTCGGGAAGACATGGCGAAGCTGCTGAGAGATTGGGCGCGGGCGGTGGAGCGATCGAGAAACTGGGCTGCCAACGACTAAACGCTAAACCGCGACAAAGCTCCCTACCGGTTTCCCAGAGATTCCTCCAGGGCGCGACTGCATCCGCGCCCGGGGACTTGCGGGGCTTGATTTGGCTTGCCGCTGCGCACCTGGAACTATTGTCGCAGGCCGTTGGAGATTATCTGCGTTTACTGCGCGGTGGGGGTGAGGACGATGGGGCCGCGATCGGGGATGGGCTCGACCATGGCGTAGGTGGCGCCTTGGTGCTGGACGAGGTGAGCATGGATGGGGTTGCCGTTCTGGCTGGCGCTGATGGATGTCCAGTCTTCACTGAGCCGGATCTTTACCGTGAGCGGGTGATCGAAGATTGAGTCGTCCATGCGGTCGGAGATGGTGAACTCGATGCGGTCGGCCTCAACGGTGCGGAAGCGGAGTTTGGCCGACTCCCGTTCCTGGGCGTATTTGGCCACGTCTGTGAAGGGGGCGACCCAATATTGGTCTTCGTTGGCCTTGACGTAGTCGAGAAGCTCGCGGACCTGAACCTTGGTATCGTCTTTTAGGCCATGGTATAGCGTCACGCACCAACCTCGGTACTGAGATGAGGCAAAGGCGCGTTTGTCGTGGGTGCGGAGGAAGGTTGCCGAGGGCTGGCCATTGACCAGATAGTTTGTGCTCAGAGACCGGGTGTTGAGATAATCAAGCAGATGGACAGGCGTGACCCCGCCGGTTGTGCCACGGGCGGCGATCATGTACTTTTCTATGATGCCGCGGTAATCATGATAGACGCCATCGGGATCTTGGTAGCCCAAGGTCCCGCAGGGATAACCAAAGGTGATCACGGGCTTTCCCGTGGCGCCTTCGAGCGCCTCTATGGAGCGCACGATGTGATCCTCGTATTCCTCGGCGGTGAGCGTGTTCATTGGTCCGCAAGAACCGTGGAGCTGGATGTCGTGCCCCAGGGCGGCGAGCTCTGCAAAGTCTTCGAGCGAGCCGTAGTAGCTGTCAACATGGGTGCCCGGCTTGTTCTCGTAGATGTTCCATGTGTAGGGGTGCAGGATGACAAACCATGTGAGCTTCCAGCCGTAATCTTCGGCAACCTCGAGCCAGAAGGGAAAGTCGGGCGTGTTGTTATCGTCGATCGTAATGGAGTAGGCGGCGAACTTACCCTTGTGCCACAGGGTGACGTGGCCCTCTCCATAGTTTTCAGGCCAGCGGGGCCCGTCAAAGTCGTCGTATGCCTTGTATCTCCGGCCATCTTCCGGAACCGGGAGGTTGAGTAGCTGCTCTGGCGGCGCCTCTGTGGAGATGATGCGAAAGAACTCGGGATCTGCGCCAAGGCCCAAATCATAGCTGGCCAGCTCGCCCGTCCCGCTCTTCGGATAGTCGGGCAGGGTTTCCCAGTTTTCCAGATCGGTGGAGGTCTGCACGCTATAGAGTATTCCAGGCTCAGTCTGCCAGGTAAGCCGGTGCGGTTCCTGAGATTGGGCGCCGGGGACAAGCTCAACATCAATGGCGCCGGCTGCGCAGAAGGTGGAAACGAGGTAGCCCAAGGGAAGGGAAAGGGGGGGGAATAGACGCATGATCGGGGGGAATGGAGTAA
>CAYSHY010000078.1:0-12777 GCA_964430955.1 uncultured Puniceicoccaceae bacterium
CAAGCGTTGAGCTGGTATTGCAAAAGGAGAGAGCAGTTGCTCTCTCCTTTTCGATTATCGCGTTCGAGAACTGGATCCAGCTAGATCAGTTCAAACTTCAGAATCACTTCACTGTCGCAGGGCTGACCATCCTTTACGGCAGGAAGAAACAGGAGTTCAGAAGCCACTTTGATGATGCGTTTGGCGGCATTCTCAGGCGCTTTCTCCAAGAGTTCCGCCTCACGAACAGAGCCAAGAGGGCTTACATGAAGCCGAACACGTACGGGATCTGACGCTCTTTCTGTAACAAGCTGCAGAAACATTTCCGGATCCCAAAGCGTCGCCTCTTTGGTTTCCGACTTTTCGCGAGCTGCCTTCAAGTGATCCAGCCGGGCGTAGAAATGATTAATGTACCTTTCCTTACCCAAGGACATATACTGGATCCGTGTATTTGTCATTACTTCGACGCCATCCGAGAAAACATAGAACGCCGCCCGGTCTATGTTTAGGTAGGGGTTGTCAGGGATCTTGATCGTGAACTTCTTTTGCCTTCCGGCTTGAAGATTTCCCAGTTTAGCCGCGTAAACGCTTACTTTGGGTTCAGGCATCTCTCCCTCTCGCACCACGAGCACCGCCAGACAGTTATTGAGGACCCTGTCGGGCTCTATCACGCCTTCCAATCGTTCTGAGAGACCAGTATAAATGATGCCGTTCTGGAGTGCCATCAATGGCGTGATGTGAAGCAGGCTTTTCACCCTGATCATGCCCTCTGCAAAGGAGTCAGCGGTAACGATGATGAAAGGGCTGTCCTTATCTCCCCGGAACGGCTCACCGTTTTCGTGGCGAGCAAGTAGCGGCCTTCCCCAGCTAAATCCTGTAAGCATCCCCAACTCCTGTCCTGCAAATCCGAGGATCTTTAAAGGCGTTGCTTCCAGGGTTCCCCGATTTTCGGCAAGTAGCGAATGTACAGACTCCTCCGATGCTTTCTTACCGCTCGCCTTTTCAATCTGTTGCAATAGCTGCGCGGCCATCGCATGGCCATTGTCTGCAGACATCTTTAGGTATTGCAAAGCGAGCTCCTCATCCTTTCCGGCTGGTTCGCCACTCGCGTAAGATGCGCCTACAGCAAATGCAGCCTCGGCATTTCCAACGTCAGCGGCGAGCGTCATCCAGCGGAATGCCCTGATTCTATCCTTCTCCACTCCAAGAAGACCATCCCAGTATATCGCGGCCAACGCTTCGTAGGCATCCGGCCACTCGTCGCGCGCTGCCTCGTTGAGCCAACGTAGTCGTTCCGCAACGGGATCCTCGTACCCTTTGGTCAGTTCTTCGTTCAAGCCAAGGATCATCATTGCCTCTGGCGTACGCTTCACATGGGCCTCGTAATACACTTCTACGCTTGTGCGAAACGTGCCTGACTCACCGGTCCCTGATTCTTCTGCGGGGGCATCGGTTTCAGTTTGGTTGCTTGACGAACGCAGCGTAAAAAGCGACTTCGCAACAGGAAATCCGTCCTCAGCCAGCGCATGGAAGTTCACTGCAGCAGTTATGGGATCAAAAGGGACGATTTTTCCATTGAATCTCATCGTCTCGATAAGGGCTCGGGCATCCATGTCGCCTTCCCCAGCAGCTTCTTCCAGTAACTGTAACGCCCGGGTCCGCTTCTCTTTTGATTCCGTTAGTTGAATCGGTGTGCCGATCCCGGGTATGCGATCCAGATTCAGGGCGTCTCTGAGCGGGAACAACAGCATCCTTGCAAGAACGGTCTTGGCCTCGGTTATCCCTCCTGCCACCGCCTTCTCCAGCAGGGCCTGCAACTCTTCCGAGGATGCCCGTGGCGCCTGAGATTCCATACGCAATCCATACAACGGCGGCAGCGATCGGGTGTTTGATTGCACCCTCCCTTTATGGATGGCGAGCAGGTACGCGGCGCCTGGTTCAGCCTCTCCCGTCAACGATTCAAGATACGTCACGAGCTCCGGTGTGAGCTGCTTTACGGTTTTCTCCTTGAAAAGCAGACTGTTCAGACGAACTCGCGCTGGCTCATAACCTTCATTTGCAGCGGTAAGCAACAGCCGGGCAGCGTCCGTAGCGCCAGATGAGTTCACCAGCCCCGAGTTCAGCCAATCGCAGGCGAGATGATATTTTGCTTCAGCGCTATTCCTGGATGCTCGCTCAAGCCAGAGACGCGCCGTTACCGGATTTGCGTGGGAAGTGGAGTCTCCGGAATACCATCGCCACAAGGCGAGCTGGGCTGGAGTCGCCCCCATTTCTGCCGCAAGCCTCAACCACCATCTCGCTTCCTCAGCTGGCGACTCACCCTGCGCTGCTCTTGATTCCACTTCTTGTGCAATCGTCCAAGCGGCAGAGGAATCCTGTTGATCAACGAGGGCTTGCCACCGATCACCAGTCCAGGAGTAGTAGGCTTCAATGCTGTCGGCTTCTTTTACACGTCTCTCCAGCTCGGTAAATGTTGGGGGTTCAACGTTGTTCTCGACTGCGTGGAGTTCTCTGGCTTCCAGCTCTAGCTTCTTGAGCAACCACTGCGCGTGGAGTGACTCGAAGTGACTTAGGTTATAGCTGCGGAACGCCTGGTGCAGGTCGTCCTGCGGTTGCCACCCTTGCTGAAACCGTCTCCACACGGCCTCTTCAACTTCCAGTTCGACCGGACTTTTCTTCCCGCCCCCAAGCAAAGTCAAAGCGTCTTCGTTGCCCAGTAGGGCGAGCCTTTTATATAGGGCGTTACCTTCGTTTGGCTTTCCCGTCATTGTATATGCGCGGGCGAGAACGATCTCTGCATCCTTTACGCCTGCCTCAACGGCCTTTTCCAACAGCGGAACAGCATGCCTCCGCGTCGCCATCGATCGAAGATATGCTTCTGCCGTAAGGTACATTGCGATGGGATGCTCTTGTTTTGCCGCCTGAAGAAACCACTCCTGCGCCTTGGCCTGATCCTTGTTCAGCGGGCCGGACAACAGAGCCTTTCCCATACGGTACTGCGCCTCGGCATTGCCTTGTAGCGCTGCAGCCCGCATCCACCTGTAGATTTCTGACGGCCGTGCAGATTCCACTTCCAGCGTTAGGGCCAATTCAAACTGGGCATTTGCTGATCCTAGTTCGGCTGCAGCTTGCAATTGCTTCCTGGCCTCCTCGGCTCTTGTGGCTTTCAGTCGCTCGTATAAGATCCAGGCTGCGTCGGGATCTTTCATGGCGGTCATCCTTCGCAGTAGGTCGATCGACTTGGCGCCATTTTCGGAGTCGATGACCCCGGAGTCATAATAAGCCAGGAGCTGTTGCGCAGCAGGGAGACTTCCTGACTCGGCTGCACGCTCGAACCAATATGCGGCGGCGATGGTGTCAGGTTCGACCTTGGCTATGCTCGTGGAGCTTCCGCCGAGAATTCTTGCAAGTTCCAGTTGAGCCGCAATCTCTCCGCTCTCGGCCCGCTGAGTCAATCGATCCAGTTCCGAGGGCCAAAGCCACCATGTGCCTGCTCCCAGCGCGCTGATTAGTAATAGTCCAACAACAGCAATCCTACCCTTGTTCATCTGCTCTCTATTGCTTCAGGTGCTGCTCAAGGAACCGGAGTATGCGACCATAGACGCGGACCACTTCCTTGCGGTCGCTTATTCCATGTCCTTCATCATTCATTACAACGAACGTGGCGTTCTTGGCCGTGCGTTCCAGAGCCGCTTTCATGATTTCAAATTGAGTGAATGGCACCACATCGTCATACCTCCCATGATACAGAAAAACGGGATCGGAGATTTGTGACGTCAGCTTGGCCGGGGACAGCGCATTTAGCATTTCCTTGTTATTGATATATCCTAGGGATTCGCTCCAGAAGTTGTAGCTGTTCGGGCTTACTTTCCGAATCCAGTTGAACAGCTCAGGCAGATCCACTGGAGCTCCTCCTGCGACGCAGGCTTTGAATCTTCCAGGATGCATTGCCGCCGCCATCAGCGCGGCGTATCCGCCATAACTAAAGCCCATGATGGCAATGCGATCGGTATCTACGTATCCTTCTTCAACTGCCCAGTCCAGTCCTGCCAGGATATCTGTAAGCGGGCCGACTGCAAAGTCCTCCCGCATTGCCGTACGGTGTGAGTAGCCATATCCTGTTGACCCTCTGAAGTTCACTTGCAGGACTGCCATGCCGTTGTACGCGAGGAGCTGTGCCTCTGGATCATAACCCCAGGAGTCGCGAACTGCTGGACCTCCGTGTACAAGCGCAACAGTAGGGTAGGGAGGCTTACCGTTCTTGGGGAGAGTGAAGTATCCTTCTATCGCCAGTCCGTCGCGGGATATGAAGCGGATGGGCATCATGGGGTTTAGTTGGTCACTGGAGAGTCCTTTCGTTTGCTTTCCGATTGGGAGTAATACGTCTTTCTCCACGTCGTAGTAACTGAACTTGCCAGGCTGGACGTCTGCGTACGAGAACACGATGTAGCGCCGTTTGTCCTTGTCCCAGTGCACGATAAGATTGATTGCCTCTTCAGATAACGCGTCGATACGGGCTTGAAGCTTGGCAAATTCAGGATCGAGCCATACCTGCTCAAGCTTTTCCCCTTCGTAACGCAGTCCCACCAGCCGGTCGCCATCGAATACGAGCGGCGGAACGCCCAAGCCTGAACTCGGCAGATCGTAACGCTCATCTTCGTGGACTTTTCGAACGTTTGCTGGATTCCTGAGATCCATCTCAAAGAGCGCCCACGTATCACGCCCTTTGCTGGACGAATAGTAGAATTTGGAATCACTGTTTATCATCAGCCCGGTGTCTTGTCGTCCGGCCTGGCTCTTGCCTGTAATCGTAAAGTTCAGGTCTCTTTCCTGACTAAGCTCACGATCAAGATTCTTCCATTTTCCGCTCCGGGGATCCGCATAATGGAACTCCACCTTGTTTCTCTTTTGCACAAGCGCCGCCCTCACAGTTTCATCTGTTCCGAACAACCAGATCGTGCTTCGCCAGCGATCTTTCTCTTCCAGCTTTTCTTCTGCAGTGTGAATGTTCAGACGGTAGAGATTCCGTGCGCCACGGTTGTCAAAGTAACTGATGAGTATGTGGTCTTGATCGTTCGGCAGCGTGCTTTCGATCTCGGGAACGGTGAAGTTGCCCCACAGTAGGATCCCCCATGTCCAGAACAAGCGCTGGGCCTCATAAAGGCGCTTCCAATCGCTTCCATCGATATCTACAGCGATGATGTCGCCAAAGCCGACTTGATACACAACCCGTTCTTGGTTTGCCCATGCCACATAGTTGATTGGAGGTCCAAGATTGTTGCTGGACCAGAGCACGGTGCTTTTCCCGCTATCGAAGTCGAACACTTCCAGCGATGAACCATTTAATCCTCGATTTACCCAAAGGACCTTCTCGCCGTCAGGAGACAATGCGGGCGGTGTCATTTGGACGCCCTGAAAGAAATCTTCCGGATAGAGACCGAGGGCGGAGGCCCCAAAAGAGATCGATGTGAATGCGAACAGGGCAACAGCAGCGAGCAAACGGTTCACGCATTTTGGTTACTGCATTGCTGCCGCGAACGCGAGTCAAATTGCCTCTGTTATGCTTTTTCAGAAAGGATCGATTTTCGCTTCGGGTTTGATCCCGCTGTCTCCACATCGCAGATTGAATTCTCCATGGGCGAAACTGCAGGTATCCAGTTGCATAAAGTGCGCAAAACCTTCGCACCCAGGCGCCTCGTGCTCGACGAGATCGATCTGGAGATTCCCGGCGGGCATTTTCATGCACTGATTGGTCCCAGTGGATGCGGTAAGAGCACCCTCCTTCGAATCATCGCGGGTTTGCTGTCGCCCGATTCAGGTGAAGTCACCGTCGATGGAGACATGCCTGGAAAAGCCAGCATCGGATTTATATTCCAGGAAGCCCGCCTTCTCCCGTGGCTCACAGTCAGAGACAACATCGCCTTACCTCTAAAGTTGCGCAGCATGAGCCGCAAAGCTCGATCGGAAACGGCTGAGGCACTGGCAGAGAAAGTGGGACTTACGGATGCTTTGGACTATTACCCGCGGGAGCTCTCGGGCGGTATGCGAATGAGAGCTGCCATGGCTCGAGAGTTCACGCTCGCTCCAAGCATTCTTCTGCTGGATGAGCCACTTGCGGCATTGGATGCCATCACTCGAAACGCCATGCTCGAAGACCTGATCGCTGTTCATAATCGTGAGCAATGGACGGCTCTTCTGGTAACCCACTCGGTAAATGAGGCCGTCTTTGTCGCTAGCCGGGTCTATGTGATGGACGCCAATCCTGGACGAATCGTCTCTACCCTGGATATTGCCCTCCCTCGGCGCCGAGACGCTGCTTTACGTGAATCGATTGAATATCAGCAAGAAGTCGCTCGCGTAACCCATGCATTGCAGGAGGTCGTTCGCCGATGAGGTCCCCGTCGAGAATCATCTTATTTTTTGTCGCCGGAGTTCTGCTGATCAGCGCATGGTATGCCGCTCGTCCGCTTACGGGACTCACAAGATTCTCTCTCCCGTATCCTCATGAGGTTCTTAGGTCTGGTTTTGCTGAATTTTCCCAGATCCTTGCCGCTTCAGGTCGTACGCTTTTCTCAGCCGCCATCGGATTCTTTTTGGCAGTGCTTTTCGGGTTGTTGCTTGCGTTGATTTTCGCCTCGAGCCGCTTGGTAAGATCAATGTTCTTTCCATGGGTGACTGCCCTCCAGATGACGCCCCTCGTCGTTCTGGTGCCCCTGATCGTTCTCTGGTTCGAAGGACCCATAGCCATTGTCGTCATCACCTTCCTGATGGGCCTCTTCCCCATTGTCGCAGGCGCCACGCAGGGTCTTCTTTCAGTAGATCCCGGTCTGGTGGAGCTCTTTCACCTTCATCGGGCTGGAAGATGGAGAGAGATGCTGTTGTTGCGCCTGCCTGCGTCGCTCCCATTTGTGCTCACCGGTGCGCAGATTGCTGCGACACTTGCCGTGCTCGGCGCTCTCACCGGGGAAATATTCGCAGGCAGTGTTACAGGGGGTAGGGGAGGCCTCGGTTACCTGATCATAATTTTTCGGTCAGAGGGCGACACTGCCGCAATGCTAGCGGCAGGATTTATGGCGTGTTTGCTTGGCTTTCTTTTTGTAGGGTCCGTTTACGCCCTGCGATGGCGCTTCCTCCACAAGTGGCACGAGTCCCTCTCCGACACATCATCATGATCTATTGTAAATCCGCTCTTCGCTTTTGCGCTTACGCAGGTATTGGATTTCTGGCCGTGCTGCTGTCCGCCTGCTCGAGAAGCAATGAAACAACGTCTGCTGCGCCTGCGATATTGCGCCTGCAGACAGACTGGTACCCCCAGGCCGAGCATGGCGGCTTCTATCAGGCATTGGCCAAAGGCTATTACACAGACGAAGGGCTGGAGGTGGACATCTTGCCGGGCGGTCTGAATTTCATGGGCGCCTTGAAGGTGACAGAAGGACAGGCCCATTTCGCCATGCACAAGGCAGACGCTATTCTCAGACACCAGGCGCAAGGTATGCCACTGAAGATCGTCATGGCTACGCTCCAGCACGACCCCCAGGGCATCCTGCTGCACGCCAGCAATCCTATAAGCAATCTCATGGAGATCGACGGCCAGCCCCTCATCGCGATGCCGGGTGCAGCATGGCTGGAGTACCTTCGCCTCAAGTTCAATGTCGAACCGGTTCTGATCCCTCACGACAAGGGAATGGAGCGTTTCCTATCTGATCCGCGCTATCTTCAGCAGTGCATGGTTACGAGCGAACCTTACTTTGCCTCGCTACAGGGGGTGGAAACGAAGGTGCTGTTGTTGAGGAACAGCGGATTTGATCCGTATCACGTGGTTTACACACACACCGACCTGGCGGAGCAACATCCCGAGATTGTTGATGCATTTGTTCGCGCATCCATACGCGGGTGGGTTGATTTCCTCACCAGCGACCCTACTCCGGCCTTTGAGATTATCAAAGAGCGCAATCCACGGCAAACGGATGAGCTCCTGAACTTTTCTCGCCAAGCTCTCATCGACGGCGGATTCGCATTCGACAACGCAGATCCAGCTTCCTTCGGCCAAATCGATCCTGGTCGTATGCGTCAGATGGAGAATCAAATGCGTGAGATCGGGCTGCTGGAGTAATCCAGTGTGCTACAACACGAGTAGCAGTTAAAGGAGTAGAGTCGAGGCCGATAAACGAACAACGGTGGGACGGTCCCACAGTGGCGGCCTTGGCGCTTCGGTAGCGTGGAGATAGTATTTCGTTTTCTAACCCATTAGGAAACTGAAATACGATTGATGAATTATCCGCGAAAATTCACTACATTCCTTGCCTGTGGGCTCGGAGCGGTCCTTTCGGCGCAGGGCCAGTCAACTACGATCAACTCCGGAAGTTGGGACGACCCTGCTGTTTGGGAAGGCGGCAATGTCCCGAGTCCTGAGACCTCCTTTATCATAGCAGCAGACCATACGGTTACGGCCGAAGGACTCGGCATCATCCAGGACAATAACTCCGTCGCATCCATCGTCTACGGAACGCTATCCATTGGAGAGGGCGCTTCGCTGACGACGAGTCGACTGAATCGGGATGTGGATGGCGGCACGTTCAACATCGATGGAGGAGAACTCACCATCAACAGATTCTGGGACTCCTCTGGGTTTACGATCAATGTAAATGCCGGACGGATGCGAACCTTGGAGGATCACAGTTTTGTCGCTCAGGGATATACGATTAACATCAATGGTGGAACTCTGGAGACGGAATCGAGATCGTTCCGCGGAACAGATTCGTCTATTCATATCAATGGTGGAAAGTTGATCATGCGGGCGGGGGCTAACGACATCGCGACGCTCCGCTCAGGCAGTTGGACTACTGGGACAGTTGCCGTTGCTGGTGTAATGGATGGGCGTTTGGTGAGCCTGCTATGGGCAAGCCATCCGGAGAACATTCTGGAGGTGTCGTTGAACAACCATGCGGATCAGTTAACGACGAGCAGCCAACACAACCTTTCCAGCAATCAAGGGATTCTCCGCTTCAACATTTACTCAGCAAATGCCAATGACAACGACAAGCTAGTAGCAAATACAGGCGCAACGTTCTCATTCGGCTCAGGTGTTGAGCTGCAGATCGGGGGCAACGACTTGCCCGGATCGATCCAGGACTACATGGGCGTGAGCTATAAGTTTTTTGAGGTAGAGAATTATAGCAACATCACACCGACAGTCGCTGACAGCACCATCACCATCAGTGGCAAGGATTACCACGTTACGTGGCAGGATAACCTGGCCGTCGATGGTACTTTGACCCTGAACTTCGAGCCGGTCGCGGTTACAGGGGTTACCATCTCACCAGCGAGTGTGGAGTTGGAAAGTGGCGAGACGGCGCCCTTCAGCGCCACAATCGAACCAGAGGACGCGACAGATCAGCGACTCGTTTGGTCCTCCAGCGACACAGACGTCTTCACTGTTGATCAGGACGGCGTCGTTACAGGAGTAGGCGACGGCGTTGCAACCCTGACTGTGACAACCATGGACGGGGATCACACGGATACGGCTTCGGTGAGTGTCACTTTTGTTTTGGTTTCTGTGACAGGCGTTACTGTAGCGCCGACTTCCAATACCATTGAGGTTGGCGATTCTCGACAACTTGTTGCCGTTGTTTCCCCAGTCAATGCGAGCAACAAGGATGTTACTTGGACCTCATCGGACACCGACGTGGTTACAGTGGATGATGAAGGCCGGATAACTGGTGTTTCTGTCGGTTCTGCAACCATTACTGTTACAACTGAGGACGGAAACTTTACTGCACAGAGTGCCGTATCAGTCGTTGAAGATGTGCCATTGCCTCCCGGCGTATCGAGGAATGCTGGCGGCTGGACAATTGTTACGCCCAGCGAGGATTCCCGGGTTGTTTACGTCAGTTCTTCAGAGGGCGACGATGCTAATGATGGTCTGAGTCCCGAGACTCCGAAGAAGACAATCCGCGCAGGCAACGACTTGCTTCGTCATGGATACCCGGATCACTTGCTTCTCAAGCGAGGCGACGTATTCCCTGCCGAGGCAAATAACATCCTCGGAAACTGGAAGGATGGCCGCAGCGCCCAAGAGCCAATTCTTCTGTCCTACTATGGAGATTCGGGACCGCGCCCAGTTGTCAAGGTGACCAACTCCCTCATCGACCACAATGGGCAGACAAGAAACTACCAGGCCATAATCGGCATCGACATTTACAAATCGAACAGCGACCCGGATTCGCCTGACTTCACCAACGCATCGGGTGGCAGTGCCCTGCGCTTTGTGGGTGGTGGTGATAATCTTCTGATCGAAGATTGCCGTTTACGGTTCATAATGATCACGCTCCAGAGCTATGAGTCTGCGGTGTATCGCAATCCGACGCTTCGCCGGAACATCGTTTTGGATGCATGGGGACACGGCTCTTACCTCGGCCACGACGGTCGGATTCAAGGGATCTTCATCTCGGGCGTAGAAGAGGGTTATCTTCTGGAAGAGAACTTCTTTGATCACAATGGCTGGAGCCGACATGGCATCGAAAACGCGGGTCCCAACATGTATAATCACAACGTCTATATTCAGTATTCGAATGTAGAAGGCGGCATAATCAGGGGGAACATCATTTCACGAGGATCTGCTCATGGCATCCAGGCTCGGTCAGGAGGTGTTGTTGAACGCAACTTGTTTGTGCTCAATGCGATCTCCCTGAACATGGGTGGACATGGCGCCCCCACGCATCCTGGCGTCTATGAGTTCGATAACCGGGCTACTCAAAATGTGGCCATCAACGGTCGTATGATGGATCCTGACAACAGCAGCGATCCAAGAACGCCGGCAGTGTGGGCGTTTACCGCAGCTTACTTCCACACAACCTACGCGGACAATATTGTCGCCCATGCAATTCACGACGGATCCAATGCCGCATTCCCAACAGACAGTGGCGGCTCCAGGACCTTGATCGACAACATCGTTTGGAAATGGGATCCTGGCGACGATACAACGAATCCCGGGTGGACAGATCCCGATGCCGATCTGGGCGATTACTTCGAATCCATTGGCGGCGCCAATGATACGATCGCGTACCTCAACTGGCTGAGGGATCGTCCGGTGGGAACAATGCCTTGGGAAATGACCGCCTATGCGGCGATCAACTATATCCGTGAAGGCTTCGATAAGGATCCGGTCGATGGATATTATGCTTACGACGGCGATTTTGAGTTCGTGCAGGTGACCGGAGTTGGTATTGAACCAACCTCGGTGACTCTGCTCGAAGGAGAGAGCATCAGCCTCAGCGTCACGGTAACGCCGGGGAATGCCAGCTATCCAGCAGTAGCTTGGTCAAGCTCCGACGAGAGTGTTGCAACAGTAACAGCGCAGGGACTGGTTTATGCAACAGGCATTGGCGTGGCAACAATCACCGCGACGACGGAAGACGGTGGCTTCACAGCCGCCACCGCAGTCACGGTTGAAGCGCCGCCTTCATGGGCCGGTTTCCCGCTTGTCGATGGTTGGGCATTTACTGGAGATAAGTATCTCGGCTGGCTGTATATCCATGAGAACGGCTGGGTGTATAGCGATTCCGTCGCTGATTGGCTCTACATCAACGAACTGGATGTTTACAGTGGGGGGCTATGGGCCTACTTCCCTGCTTTCCCGACAGTATCTCACGATAACGAGGCGCCCTGGGTTGCTCTTAATGTTCTGCAGACTTGGTGCTACGTTATGGATTATCAGGCGAACATTCAGAATGGATGGGCCTACATCTTCGATAGTGGCCAGTAACCTGGGAGACTTTTCATAGGTCTCTTCAACATTCAATACCGAGCCTTCCTGGAGCATATGCTTCGGGAAGGTTCTTTTTTGGGCTGGAACGACATTACTTCGCGTTCGGGATCCCCGCGCCATGATGCCAAGTCGGCTCCACCAAAAAGTGGAATATCTGCTCCGGAACGCCGCCATTCCCGTGGCGAATAAGGCTGCTCATCTGGCGAAGGGCCTCACGGACAAGCATTGATCCAGATGTGTGACTTCCGGGGACATGGGCGTACAAGGGATTGTGCCCTGCATGCAGTGCAACGAAAGGAATTGGGCGCCCTTGTTCATCGCAAATTCTGTCAACGTGTTCGGGGAAGAATCCCACCACTGCATCGGGCTTGTGCTCCTTAAGCCAGGGAGCGTAGGCATCTACATCATGCAGGTGGGCCCGGAGTGGGGGAATTTGCTCATCCTCGCTCAGATGATCCGCCATCAGCGCCACGGCCGCGCCCAATCGATCGAGATCGTCTATATGCGCAGGATTATGTGACACGATCGGGCAGCGCGGATGCTTCATTACTGCACACCCTATGCGACGGTATCCTGCATCCCACAGATGTTTCCAGCACATGCGGACACACTCCGCTACGCTAAACCGGACCGTATGGAAGGGTAGGTCGACCTGGCGCTGGCAACAGATAATAGGCACTTTGTCATAGGCTTCATGCAAGGCAGGCAACAGCTCCCGGTTGCAATGTCCGACAATAAATCCCTGCGACCCACGCTGAAGGAGGATTCGAGGGATCGTTTCGACCTTGGAGTATGACTCGAGATCAACCAACTCGACTTCAATTCCCATTTCCTTGGCCCATGTCTGAAAGAACCCAACGACGGTGCTGCGTGCGCCCTGGGTGGTCGCGCTGTTATAGAGATAGTGGACCAGTATGCTTCCGTTGTTGCGTGTTCTACGTCTTGCCGAAAGAGCTGCAAAGTAGAGGTCGTGCCGATAGCCAAGCTCCTCTGCTGCCAAGCGAACCTTCTCACACGTGGCGGCGTGATAG
>CAYSHY010000078.1:12787-13941 GCA_964430955.1 uncultured Puniceicoccaceae bacterium
TCTGCTGCCTTGTGAACACGCTGGCGGGTTTGCGGAGAGACACGGGCTGAGCCTGCAAGAGCCCGCTGAACAGTCGACTTGCCCAGTTGCAAATGGGTAGCCAGATCTCGGAGGGTTGCTTTGCTCATGGTGCAGAAACGAGTTCGCAAAGTAACATTCGACAGGCTTCATTAACAAGTTGTCAGTGCAGGCTTATTCTCTTGCTGGAGCTGGCGCCAGGGCCCCCGCGCCCGACCTGCATCTCAAATGCTGAAGTCCAGCTCTGGCTCGTCCTCGCCACGTGTTACCCGGATGTAGTGATCCATCGTGTAGGCCGGATCATGCCCCGCGGACTGCCCAACAATTCGGGCTGGTACGCCAACGGCCGTATGGTGTGGAGGCACATCGTCCAGCACCACGCTTCCTGCGCCGATGCGGGCGCCTTCGCCGATCTCGATGTTGCCAATTACCTTGGCCCCGGCGCCGATCAGGACCCCGCGCCGCACCTTCGGGTGACGGTCGCCCTGTTGCTTTCCTGATCCTCCCAGCGTAACCTCATGGAGTAGCGAGACATCGTCCTCTACCACAGCCGTTTCACCGATGACGATACTGGTTGCGTGGTCTAACAGGATCCCGCACCCAATCTTTGCCGCCGGGTGAATATCCACAGCAAAGATTTGTGAAATGATGCTCTGCAGATAGAGCGCCATCTCGCGCCTTCCCTGATTCCACAGGAAGTGTGCAACCCGGTATGCTGTGAGCGCCTGGAAGCCCTTGTAATACAGCAGTGGGCTCAGGTAGTCGCGGCAAGCAGGGTCGCGTTCCTTGATCGCCTTAATGTCGCATCTCGCGTTGGCGCCGAGTTTGGGATCTGCGCGGAATGAATCCACGAACAGGTCATGCAGGTACGGCTCCGAGATAGCGTGATGCCCCAGCTTCCGCGAAATCCGATGGCTCAACGCCTCCTCGAGCGTGGTCGCGTCAAGTATGCTCCGGTGCAACAACTCCGCGAGCACTGGCTCCTTTCGGGCTGACTCTTCCGCTGTCTCGCGGATCGACTTCCAGACGGCGTCTTCCTGCATGGTCTCTCGCACACTGCCAAACCCAATTGCCTCTTACAAGGCAGCATTACTTTATCGGGGAATAGATTTCCTTTTCGATGCTCATAATTTCTG
>CAYSHY010000079.1:0-13277 GCA_964430955.1 uncultured Puniceicoccaceae bacterium
GTCCTCGTTGAAGAGCTTGATTACATCGAGGTGGGAGGTGCCGTTGACTGGGTCCCCGCCGATGCCGATGCACGTGCTCTGACCATGCCCACGCTGAGTGAGCTGGAACATGGCCTCGTATGTCAGCGTGCCGCTGCGGGAAACCACGCCCACCTTGCCCGGCTGGGCAATATAACCAGGCATAATGCCAATGTTGCACTCCCCGGGCGTCATGATCCCGGGGCAGTTGGGCCCGATCAGGCGTGTGCGCTGGTTTTTGCGCAGCGCATCCTTCACCACGACCATGTCGCGCACCGGGATGCCCTCGGTGATGCAAACGATCAATTCGATGCCTGCGTCGATGGCCTCCAAGATGGAATCTGCCGCAAAGGGTGGGGGAACGAAGATTACAGAGGCGTTGGCGCCCTCCTTTTCGACCGCTTCGCGCACGGTGTTGAAAATGGGCAGCTTCTCATCGAACTTGCCGCCGCCCTTGCCCGGCGTAACGGCGGCCACGTAGTTTGTGCCGTAGCCTATGTTGTTAATGGCGTGGAGGCTGCCGGCCTTGCCGGTGATGCCCTGACCCACAACCCGAGTCTCGCGATTCACTAGAACGCTCATTTCGAAAGTTTCCTTAAGTGTTATGGTTTTAGGCCTCTTGGCTATTGCTGCTCCCCACGAGCTCCACGATCTTGCGCGCCGCGTCTCGCAGGTCGTCCGCGGAGGTAAGCTGCAGGCCGCTTTCCTCCAGCAGGCGCTTGCCTTCCGCCACTTCGTTGCCTTCCAGGCGAACCACGAGCGGGACGGTGATATCCACATTCCGGGCCGCTGCGATGACGCCGTTGGCGATCGTCTTGCAGCTCATGATCCCGCCAAAAATGTTGACCAGGATGCCTTTCACATTCGGGTCGCTGAGGATGATCCGGAACGCATTGGTGACTTGTTCCACATTGGCCCCTCCGCCCACGTCCAGGAAGTTCGCCGGGTTGCCGCCAAAATGCTTGATGATGTCCATCGTCGCCATGGCCAGGCCCGCGCCGTTGACCAGGCATGCAATGTTGCCGTCCAGCGCGATGTAGGACAGGCCGTGCTTGCCGGCTTCCACTTCCTTGGGGTCTTCCTCGTCCAGGTCGCGCATTTCCACGATCTCAGGCCGGCGGAACAAGGCGTTGTCGTCAAAGCCTACTTTGGCGTCCAGAGCGATGAGTTTCCCATCGGTGGTTACCACTAGAGGGTTTACTTCCACAAGAGAGCAATCCTTCTCCCAGTACAGGGCGTAGATGCCCTTGATCAGCTTGTCGAATTGCGGGAACAGTTCCTTTGAGTCGAAGCCCAGCGTATAGGCCAGCAATCGCTTATGGTAGGGTTGCAGCCCCATTGCGGGATCGACTTGCACGCGGACAATCTTTTCAGGCGTCTCAGCGGCGACAGTCTCGATGTCTACACCGCCTTCGGTTGAGGCGATAAAAGCGGGCTTGCCCGATGAGCGGTCCAGGGTGATCGCCAGGTAATATTCCTTCGCGATCTGCGCAGACTCGTTGAAATACACCGTCTTGACGACCTTGCCCTGCGGTCCCGTCTGGTGCGTTACCAGCGTGTTCCCAAGCATGCGCTTCCCGGCTTCAAGGGCCTCCTCACGGCTGTTGCAGATCTTCACGCCACCTTGGTAGCCATCGGTAAAGGTCCCCTTCCCGCGACCTCCCGCGTGGATCTGGGATTTTACCACAATCTGCCCGTCAGTAAGCGTATCTAGCGCTTGCTTCATTTCTTCTTCGCTGCGAGCGGGGGCGCCTCGCAGCACGGGCACGTTATAGCTCTCAAAGAGGGCCTTCGCCTGATACTCGTGAATATTCATCGCTGAAATTGGTGTGGGGGAAAACGGCGGTCTGGTTCTAGTTCAGGCCGCTTCATAAGCGAGAGGGCTGGTTCTAGCCCGTCGCTCTGTATGTCTGCAACTTTCAAAATCCTGCTGCTGTTCTTGGAAAATGGACTGCTGCTTCCCGTTGCCCGGGAAGGGTAGGAAAACCGTTAACCTGGAGATCAGGAGCTCTCCAGAAGTTGGCCTCGGGCACTCTCGCTACAGATGCCTGTGGGGATACCACTGACATGCTGCCGGATGCTGCGCGAAAGATCAATGGCCTCTGCCGCTGCAAGAACCTCAAGGTTCAACAGGGAAGTCTCCAGCTTGCTCAATCGAAGGGAAATCATGAAGGCCAGCTTCTCTGCCTGGGCTGCATCGAGTTCCCTCGCGTGCGATTCGGTGGCGAGCGGTTCTCTCTGCATGCCTGATGCGTTTGCCTGCATTCTTTCCCAAACTTCCTTTCAGTGAGCACCCTATACCCGCTCCCCGGCTTCGTGCAACTGCCTTTGCAGCCAATTTACCGTCTCGAGGAAGAAATTTTTCTCATTTTGTGAAATCACTGCATCCACAGCACCATTTTCATCGAACTACATGGCGTATTCACTCCCTTTCCCAATGAGAGCCGCCTTGTTGATAGTCCTATCTCTAGCGCTCTTTCTACCATGCCTGCCCATGCACGGCGCAGACTTTGTGGTGGAAGACGACGCTGTTGTTGTGACTGTGGAGGAAGGCGTGCGTCGAGTACGTGTGGAGGCTGTGGAACCTTCCACTGGCCGCTGGCATGTCGTCGCGATTGCCCACGTTGATGGTCAGGCCGGCATCGTGAAGATTCGCATACCGGCCGGCTTAACGCTGGAAGATATTCGCATCAGCACCAGTGTCAGCGATCCCCTCCCAAGTAGCGCATACCTGCGCCAGCAGGTTTACAAGCCAAGCAGTGGACAAGAATCTGGATCGTCAACCTGGTACGCATTCGCAGATGGCCCAGCGGTGGATGCAGAAGGCAGAACCGGTTCGCCTACTATCGAGGAAAGCGATATTTGGAAGTTCCGGGGCGATCGCCTCTATTTCTTTAACAACCGCCGGGGCCTGCAGATCATCGATCTGGCGAAACCTGACGAACCGCAGCTTCGGGGAGTGCTTCCACTCGCCGGCAGTGGTGAGCAAATGTACCTCTTTGGCGACAATCATGTCGTTCTTGTTCTCAGCAACTACGCCAACGGCGCAGGCGCTCTGGTCATTGATGTGTCCGACCCTGAAGCCCCGGCTGTTGTAGCCGAGATCCCTTCGGACGGCGCATACATGGACAGCCGCTTGATTGGCGATACTTTGTTTCTAGTCGGCGTATCCTACGGCGGGAACTACGTCGACGGGATCTGGGAGAGCTCGTATGGCAGCGTTGTCTCTGCTTGGAATCTTTCAAGTCCTGCTTCACCCAATCTCCACGCCCGAAATGCGTTCTCCGGGGCGGCTATGGCGCTGCAGGCGAGCGATGAGGTTCTCATGATCCCCACCCACGGCTATTACCGTAAGTGGGTTCCTTCTTCTCCGGGCACTCCGCCTCCATCGACTCCGCTTGGCAGCCCGCCAGATGATCCGCCTCCGGGGAACCCCCCCGCTCTTGCCGACATAGGCCAGAATGCAGACGGATATTGGAGCACCGAGCACGTCTACGACGTAAAGGTGCTCTTCCTCAATGGGCCAATGCTCGAGAGCAATCCTCTTCAGTATCCTCATACGGTCGTTGATACCGCCTCCACCGTGGCCGATAAGTTCAAGCTGGCTTATCGGCGCGGCGTACTCACAACAATCTCCGGCAGCGGCTGGGGTGGTGAGGGCGCAATCCTTGAGAACTGGGACTTGGGAAGCTGGATCAGCAGTTACAGCAACGTTGCCGGCGCCCCCAAAAGAATTGGCAGCCTGCGCCTGGCGCCCGGGGAAACGACATTCGGGACGCGATTCGATGGGGATCGCGTTTACATCGTGACCTTCCTTCGGGTGGATCCCCTTTGGGTTGTCGACAACAGCGACCCTGCCAACCCGACCATTTACAGCGAGCTTGAGGCGCCCGGTTGGTCTACCTACCTGGAGCCCATGGGCGACCGTCTCCTGGCGGTTGGCGTGGAGAATCAATTTGTAACCGTGTCCCTCTTCGACGTCGCAGATCCGTCGAATATTTCCCAGCTGGCGAGGATAAAGCTGGGTGATCTCCAGCGTGGATCATGGAGTGAAGCCGTTTACGACGAGAAGGCGGTAACCGTTTTACAGGAGGAAGGTCTTATCCTTCTGCCTTTCCAGTCATGGACCAGCGATGGCTATGTCAACGCCATGCAGCTAGTCGACCTGCTGCCTGATACCCTGGTCAAGCGTGGCGCGATCGAGCACGACGACGCCGCTCGTCGCGCCACCACTTTCAAGAACCACCTAGTAAGCATCTCGAATGGCCAGTTGTTTGTGGTGGACGCCTCAAATCGGGACCATCCAGTGGTCGTGGCTCAACTCGAGCTCTCCTGGGCTGTGGATCATGTGCTGGCGTATGGCGACCATCTCTTGCAGTTGTCATCCGGCCAGCTCGGGGTCTTCCCCTATTCGGGTAGGGCCTCGAACTCCGTCCTCCGTGTTACGTCCCAGGATGCCACAGATATTGTTCTGGCGCGGTTGGAGATCGATGGGACCATCGACGGCGCCGCCTTGAAGGGGGGGCACCTTCACTTGGTTATCTCCGGCCTGAAAGCCAATGGAGCTGAGGATGATGCAGTCGGTTACAAACAGGAGCTCCAACATGTTGTAGTGGACGTGTCCGATCCTCTAGCGCCCAAGGTCGTTGGAAAGGCGACGCTCGGCCTTGCCGATTCCTACGGCGTTTCGAGCTTTAGCCCCATGTGGCTTGAGGATGGTGTCCTATGCTGGCGTCCCGCTGGTGGCGATAACGGACTCATGATTCCTTACGACTGGATGATCTCCGTACGGGGATTCGCTCCGTGGGGCGTCAGTGCCTCAGTGGTGGCGACTGTCGATCTTTCTGATCCTGCCTCACCGGAGCTACTCGATTTTGAGGATCTGCAGATTTCCCAGATGGGGGATGTCTATTACTCCCGGCAGATATTTGTAGCGGATGGGACTGACATCTACCGGACCGTTCAAAGCTATCAGTGGGTTGATGGAGATTACCTCAGCACGCAGTACTTGCAGCAGATTGACTTGGGGAACCCGTCCGATATCTCGGTGGGACGTTGGGTATCCATGCCTATATCAACGCTTCTGAGCGTCGAAAGCGTCAACGGCGCTACGTTTCTCTACACACATACAAGCCGCAATTACCGCGACGATCAGAACGTATGGCAGTACGAGAATCTCCTTCATGCCCTTGCATATGATGGGGCGAGCGTGTTCCCGCTCCACTCAGTAGAAGCGCCCCACGCTATCGCATGTGAACCGGGTGTCTTCGTTTCAGTGGGAATGGACGGCGGAAATAGCGTCGTAACGGTGCTGGAGTATGATTTTACAAACGGTTTTACAGTTGCCTCGTGGAGTCAGCCGGGCGGGTTCCACTCTGCGACCTATGCCAGTGACGGCTACTCGATTCTTTACAGCCAGACACATGCGGCGGCGCTCGATCTCCGGCAACCGTTGAATCCGCAACTGGCAGGCAGTGTGCGAATTGGCGATAGCTGGTGGGGCTTGGTTGGAGCGCCCGCCGTCTTGCCAGACGAAGTGATCTTCGTGCCCGGCGGTTACTCCGTTTACCGGATTGTCCTCGAGTCTGCGCCACAGGGAGCCCGAGCTCTACTGGCTGCTTACGAGCAAGCTGAGGACTGGGCGCCATATAGCGGTTCCATAACTTTGGAATCTGCAGCGGAGTCTGGCGCAACCGGCGCCCTGGCGAATGGTGTCTGGCTCTTCCGCCCAGAAGGTTATCAACCGCTGCTCGAAGATGCAGAAGACCTTGGCGACGCCACATTCCGCTCCGCCTGGTTCGGCCTCTTCTGGGATACCTACTACCCATGGATTTATCACGACGAGTTTGGCTGGATCTATCCTGTCGCAATGGCCCAGGACAGTTTCTGGGCTCACCTGGGTGACCTGGGATGGGTCTATACAGCTTCAAAGGCTTTTCCGTGGCTGTACGCAGCCGAGTCAGACGATTGGGTAGCTTACGCTATCGGATCCGGATCCAAAGGCGCTACACGTTGGTACTACAGCATAAACAACGAAGACTGGTTCTACGTTGTTCCCTAAGAATCCACCATATGATCCTCCATGCATGGGAGCATCCCCTGGCCTGAGTAAGGCGCTGCTGGTCACAGCGCCCCCCTACTGAACCCTAATACCACTCAGAGGCCAGTCCGGCGGCTCGAGCTATTCGAGCCGCCGGTTTATTTTCTGACTCATGCTTCCTCACGAGTGGCCCTTTTCCTCTTTTCCCCTTGCCCTTCGCGCGATAAAGAACGGTTTTCTTCCCATGCCATTCGAGAGTCTGCCCGGTTTTCGCGACTTTTATCCGGAACGCTGTGCTGTCAGGAATTTCCTGTTTCGCCAGTGGCGCCGCAAGGCCGTCGACTTTGGATTTCTTGAGTATGATGCGCCTATCTTGGAGCCGCTTGAGCTGTTTACAGAGAAAAGCGGTCCGGAGATTGTCAGCCAGTTGTTCAACTTTGAGGACAAGGGCGGGCGCGCAGTCGCGCTTCGACCAGAGCTGACTCCCAGTCTGGCTCGCCTTGTCGGCGCCAAGGCAGGTTCGATTAGGCGCCCGGTCAAGTGGTTCTCCATTGGGGAGTGTTTCCGCTACGAAAAACCCCAAAAGGGTCGTACCCGATCTTTCTACCAACTCAATGCCGATATTCTGGGAGAGCCCGGAGCAGGCGCAGATGCAGAGCTCATTGCTTTGTGCGTGGAGTGTCTCGCGGTTCTTGGACTGGGACCGGAGCAGATTGTGGTGCGCCTCAGCGACAGGCGGCTGTGGATGGAGCTGCTGACGACGTTTGGCGTTACAGGTGAAGCTGCGCCGCAGGTCCTTGGCGTGGTTGACAAGATCGAACGCAACTCGCCCGAGAAAACGCGTGAGTTGCTGCAACCCCGTCTCGGCGACCAGGCAGATGACTTCCTTGCGGCTGTCGAAATCATGCGGGGCATACAGAGCCTCGATGCTTTGGAGACCTGGGCAGCACAGATTGGCAGTGAAAGCCTCGAAGCCCGCCTTGCGGATTGGCGCGAGCTGGACTCCAGGCTCAAGGCGCTTGGAGTCGATGCCTTCTGCAAGGTAGATCTTGGCATCGTTCGTGGCCTGGCCTACTACACCGGCTTTGTCTTCGAGGTCTTCGAACGCAGTGGCAAGGGGCGCGCACTGGCTGGTGGCGGTCGTTATGATGAGCTCGTTGCAAAGCTTGGCTACGGGCAGATGGATGCGTGCGGCTTTGCGATCGGCGATGTCACAGTCACCGATCTTCTGGAGGAGACCGGTCTTATGCCACCCCTCGTGCAGGCTGTAGATTGCTACGTGGTAGTTGGCGATGGCGAAAGTGAACGCTCCGCCGCGCTTGGGGTAGTAGCTGCCGCCCGTCGCGTCGGAGTCAGCGTCGACTATCCATTAAAGCAGCAGGGCTTTGGCAAGATGTTCAAGGCAGCTAATCAGAGCGGCGCCCGTCTCGCCCTCATCTTCGGCGAGGAAGAGGTCAGGGATGGCAAGTTCAAGATGAAGGACATGCGCACTGGCGGCGAGGCGACGGCTTCTCTCGGCAATGCTGCAGACACCATTCGCATGCGCCTCGAAGCCGGCATCGACGTCTGAGACCTGTGGTGCTCCCAAGGCCCCTGCACCCAGCCCTTTACTCCGCGTCGGTCCTTGACATCCCGCCCGTCCGGGCACAGCACATTGCTTAGTCCCGCGCATGTTCAAGTTTATCGGCAACCCCTTACTCTCGTTCGATATCGAGTGGATACCCGATCCAGTGTCGGCCGAGGTCTTGCATGGGGTGGAGCACAACCCGCCCAATAGCTATGAGGATAGCTTTCGCGCGTTGTGGGCCAGTGGCGGCGCCACCGGCGAGCGACCACAACCATTCCTGAAGACTGTTCTGTGCCGCATCGTCTCCATTGCCGGCATTCTTCGGGAAGAGCAGGATGGGGAAGTTCGGTTAAAGCTTATCAGCCTGCCCTCCGAGCCTGAGGACACCGGGAAATGGACCGAGCGTTACATACTTGAGGTGTTCCTCAAGGCGGTGGGGAATCGCAAGCCGCAGCTTGTGGGCTACAATTCACATAATGCAGACGTACCCATTGTGGTCCAGCGGGCAATCGTTCACGGGCTTGATGGATGTGGCATGGGCAGTCGGCCGGACAAGCCGTGGGAAGGCTGCGACTACTTCAGCACCAACAGCGACTGGAATGTCGACATGGCGCCTATAGTGGGCCGCTGGGGACAAATGCCCCGCCTGCACGAAATCGCTACGCTTAGCGGGATTCCGGGCAAGATTGACGTCAGCGGAGACAGCGTCCCCCAGATGTGGATCGAAGGAAAGCTGGACCGGATTGTGGCGTACAATGAGTTCGACGCCTTTACCACCCATCTCTTGTGGGCGCGCATGGCCCATTTCGCCGGCCTCCTTAGCGCCGGCAGTTATGCGCACGAACAACGTCTCGTCCGCGAGCTCCTGCTCAGCGAGATCGAAGCCGGGCGCAAGCACTTGCAGCAATATCTGGAAGCTTGGGATCGGCTGACCAAGCTCCTCGAAGACCGCAGGCGCTAGGTTCCCCCGGCGCTGACTGAAGCGCTTGATCAAGGACTTCTCATCCAAATCGCGCTACATCCACCTCTGGCGCCAGCGGCTTATTGTCTTCAAGGTGCGCAGCCATCATCTCAGCCAACCATGGCGCCATAAGCACTCCCTTTGAGGCGAGGCCGTTGAAAATCGCCAGTTGACGATGTTCTGGGTGGCGCCCAAGTACAGGCTTGCGATCCTTGAGCACTGGGCGGACGCCAGCCTCCTCGTGAGTGACTTCAAACTCCACGTCAGTAAACTCCTTGATTCGCGCCAGGATCTCCCGCCGCGCTGCTGCGGTTGGGGCGCCGTCAAACCGGTCCCAGGAGTAGGTTGAGCCCGCCCTGAACGTATGCTCGTCGATGGGCAGGATCCACTTGCTGCGATTAACGATTGCTTTGGGAAAGTCTGGTACCGGCCGGAGTGACCGAAGCGTCAACATTTGACCTTTGGCGGGGGTGTAGGGGAGATGTGCGAACCACGGATTTTCCTGCGAACGCCATCCCTGGCAGAAAACAACCGTATCAAAGCGACGGTTCTTCCAGGTCGCGCCGTTATCGTCCAGCTCGATCTCGTTGAGCTCGAGTCGGCCAACCTCCAGCTGTCCCTGCTCGTGCAAGCGCTCCTTTACGGCGTTACACAGTTCCCCGACGCGCACATAGCCGGAAATGGTTGCCTCAAAACTCCCGTAAGGATCTTTCAACAGCTTCCAGCTGCCGGGCGAATGCTCTTGGCCAATGTATTGCGCAGCTTTCGGGTCCTTCAATCGTTTCTCAAGATAGGTGCGTTGCTCCTCGTCTTTGATGATCCGCACGATTGGTAGTGCATCAAAGAACCGTTTGCCCAGCAGCGCTTCCATCTCGCGGTAAAATGAGAGCGCTACCGGCAGTTGTTCATCCACTTTCCATGACGGGCTCAGCCGTCTTCCAGCCAGCGGATTCACTACTCCCGGGGCCACTCGAGAGGCTGCTGTGGAATCCGGGGCATCCACGACGTACACAGACGCCTGCCTCTGTTGCAGCTTCTGCCATAGGGCGAGCCCGGCGATGCCAAAGCCAACGATCAGGTAATTCCTGGCGCTCACCCGTCAGAGGGTGAACAACATGAAAATGAACGCAATCGCGATCAATGACACGGCGATGGTTATAAGCAGCTTCTTTGGAGAAATGCGGTTTCCATTGCTATCACCGCCCCCAAACTCCTTTCGCACAAACTCATCATAGTCGAAGTCCGGGTCGCCGGCATAGCCGCCATACGCTTGCACATCATGGGCGTCTTCTTTCCAACCCGTCTTGTCGTCGCTTCCGCAATGCGGACATCCCGGCGCACCGATGCGAACCTCACCCCCACAGTTCGGGCATACAAAGTAGTTGTACCGGTCCGGGTTCACGGTTTCGTCTCGACGGTTCATGAGCGCCCGAAACATACGTCCAAATTGGCTCAATGACAAGCGGCCCGGGCGCTAGAAATCAGGCGCTCCGGCGATCACGGATTACTGGGCCCCGCTTCAGACTGCCTGCTGCCGCTGGTAGAGTTGATGATAGAGCTCCGAGCTGCGTATGAGTTCTTCATGAGGCCCGCTAGCTACGATTTGCCCTTGGTCGAAAACCAGAATGCGATCACAGAGCTTCAGCGTAGAAAAGCGGTGTGCGATCATCAGAACGGTTCTGCCCTTCACGAGCTTCTCCAGAGCTTCCTGTATCCGGGCCTCGCTCTCGCTGTCCAGGGCCGATGTCGCCTCATCGAGGATGAGGATTGGTGCGTTTTTGAGGAACGCCCGGGCGAGGGCAAGTCGTTGGCGCTGCCCGCCCGAGAGTCTCACCGCGTTTTCGCCAACCTGTGTGTCATAGCCGTTGTCCAGCTGCTCGATGAAGTCGTGAGCCTGTGCAGCCTTCGCTGCGTTTATTACTTCCTCCCTGGAGGCGCCGGCTCGACCAATCAGGATGTTATTCAAGACCGTATCATTGAAGAGGACCGGCGCCTGCGGAGCCAACGCAATGGCGCTTCGCAGGTTGTTCAAGTCGAGTTGCCGCACATCAATTCCGTCGATCGATACAGAACCGGAGTCCACATCATAGAACCGCAGCGGAAGCTTGGCAAAAGTACTCTTACCCGCGCCACTGGGGCCCACGAGCGCACATACCGAACCAGGCTCAATCTCACAGTCAATGCCGCGAAACAAGGGCTCGCCACCGTAGCTGAAATGCACGCCACGAAAGCTTATCCGACCCTGCACCCCCTTTGACAGGAACGCAGGTTTCTCAGGGGCAATGATGCTCTCTGGTTCGTCGAGGATCTGCTCCACTCTCTCCAGCGCCCCCTGGGACCGCTGAACGACATTCAGCACACGCACCAGGCGCTTGATCGAATCCACGGTAAAATACAAGGCCATCGCCATGGCGACGAACACCGAGAAGCTGATTCCCGCGCGATAGGCGTAAACGAAGGAAATCGAAACGAGCGTCACCGCGAGAACCTCCATCAGCGGCTGGCTCAACTTCTCATATTTTACCACCTTCATCGAGGAGACCAGGAACGCGTCGAGTCGCTTCTGAAAGCCTTCCTTTTCGCGCTGCTGAAGGTTGAAGGCGCGTACCTCCATTACCCCGCGCAGATTCTCGGAGAGGGACTCCGCCACACTGCCAAGCGCTTCCTGTACTTGGCGTCCCCGAACCTTCAGATGTTTGCCGATCAGGCGCACCGGCCACGCCATCAATGGGGCCATGGCCACCAGCAGCAGGATAAACAGGATTTCGCTCTGCTGGATTGAAAAGTAGATCAATGCGCTAAGCCCAGCCACGATCTGGAATGGCTGCAGTACGCCCTCGCTGGCCATCACCATCAGCGCCTGCTGCACCTGCGTTGTATCGGCTACAATGCGTGAGAGCAGATCTCCGCTGTGCCGTCGCTCAAACCATGCAAGCGGCAAAGCCTGGATCTTGTCGAATACCTGGCCACGTACCTTTTCCAGCACCCTCATGCCAACGAGGCTGGAGATGTACTGGCTCCCATAGCTGGCGGCGCCCCGCATTACAAAGACAAGCGGCAACAGCGAGGCGACCCCAATCAGATAGGATAGGGCGTAGTTTCGCTCCTGGTCTTCAAAGATCGTCTTGAAGACTTTCTCGATGAAGAAAGGCGCGCCAAAGCCGCCTGCCCAGCCGGCGACGGCCCCGAGCAGGATTCCAGTGATCAGCAGGCCTCGTTGCGGCTTGAGCAACGGCCAGTACTTGCGGAGCGAATCCAGCATTATCAGCCAACCATTACCGCCCATTCGCGCCTATGGCAATGCCAGTGAAACGCCTCCGCGCTTGAACATGTGAAGACGAAAGACCTCGATTCAGTTCTGACGCATCCTCCCAACGATTCCGTTTTTCATTCACCCATGCGCATCGTACCTGCTGCGATTTCCGCATGGCTTCCAAAGACAGTTCGAATGTGCGGGTTGGCGTCATTGGCCTGGGTATGGGGCGGCTTCATGCAAATACCGTCATCTCAAATCCAGGCGCAGAGCTGGTCGCTGTGTGCGACCTGGATCCCCGGCGTCTCGCAGAGTTTGCCCCTGCAATAGGTCCAGATAATTGCTTCACCAACTACATGGAAATGCTACGGCTAAACCGGCCCGACCTCGCCATCGTTGCGCTACCTAACTTCCTCCACGCCCGCACCACGATCGACTGTCTGGAGGCTGGTTGTGCAACCCTGTGCGAGAAGCCAATTGCCATGAACGTGGAAGAAGGGGTGAAGATGCGTGACGCGGCCGAACGTAGCGGCAACATGCTTGGCATCAATCTTTCGTTCCGCTTCACCCCCACAGCGAGGGCGCTTAAGGCGTTGGCCAATGAAGGCGTGCTGGGCCAGCCTTATCACGCCTACACGCGCTGGACACGATTCGACGGCATGCCCGGCTTTGGGGGCTGGTTTGGCAGAAAGGAGATGTCTGGCGGAGGACCTCTTATCGATCTCGGCGTTCATCGTATTGACCTTGCGATGTGGCTAATGGGCTCTCCCCAGCCTCGCACAGTATCCGGTGTCGCCCACCACCATATTGGCGTGCCGCGGGCTCAGGCCGCGGGCAAGACCTTCGACGTCGAGGACTTTGCCAGCGGGTTTGTACGATTTGAGAACGGCGCAACTCTGGCCTTTGAAGTGTCGTGGGCAGGTCCACAGGAAGAACTGGGGGACATCATGTTTACCCGCGTCATGGGAACGGCTGGCGCCTTGATGGAGAGCCAGACAAAGGACGGTAGGCGCGCAAGCTACAGCTTCATTGTCGGCGAACAGCCCGTGGTCGGCGAGGTTCGGCCGGCGCCGATAGTTCGGGATAAACCAGCCAGTTCGACCGATGAGATGATCGAGTGTGTTCACACCGGTCGCCAGTTCCCAGCCACTGCCGAGGAAGCCATCCGTATCCAGCAGATCCTGGACAGCCTCTACGAAAGCGCCCGCCAGGGCCGCGAGGTTGATATCGCCCAGTTGTAGAGCTACTGCAGGTACTCCCGGAAGCTCAGCATTTTCACAAAAGTCAAAAAAGGACTTGGCAAGACAGCGCCGAGCATTACCGTAACCACCTTTCCGTCCTTTTCTGGTGGGATATCCAAGTGGCTAAAGGGCGCGGACTGTAAATCCGTTCGGGTAACCGTTCGCAGGTTCGAATCCTGCTCCCACCACCATTTTTC
>CAYSHY010000080.1:0-12806 GCA_964430955.1 uncultured Puniceicoccaceae bacterium
AGATGATCCTGACAAGCGGGCATATCGACGTGCGGGCTGGCGGCGCCATACTCACCAATCCTGATGACTATGTAGGGGGAATCCTGAGCGATCCCGCCGTAGAAGCCGTGACACCCTACGCCCACGGAATCGTGATGCTGAGTTACCGGTCGCGTCCTCTCTTTCCGTTCATCTTCGGTATCGACATCACCCGTGAAAACCTGGCGATGCCGCTCAAGGACATCATTATCTCGGGTCGATTCGATGATCTGGACGACGAATCGGTTCTTTTGAGCAGCACTGTTGCATCTAATTTGGGCGCCTATACCGGCGCTACTGTTGAGGTAATGACGCCACTCATGATCGAACGACTCAAGGAAGATGAAGTACTTCTGCCTCGCGAGTTGAGAGTAGCGGGAATCTATGAGACAGGGTGGTCGCCTTTTGATAGCTCTACAATGGTGACGACCCTCCGCCTAATGCAGGACTTGTACGACATGGACGGGGGGATTCATGGGGTATCGGTACGTCTCAAGGAGGATAACGACGAGCAGGTGTTTGCAACTGCCGCGCGGTTAAACGAGTCGCTTCCTCCGCCCGCCAGCGCAATCACCTGGATGGAGCTCAATAGAGATTTCCTTTGGATACTTGCGCTGGAAAAGAACCTGATGCTCTTCCTGCTATTATTTATTGTGCTTGTGGCTTCGTTTGCCATTGCCGTGGCGCAACTCCTGACCGTGCTACGTAAAACCCGGGAGATCGGCCTATTGGGAGCACTGGGCGCCAAGCCACGGCAGATCGCCTTAAGCTACTGCTTCCAAGGGTTTCTGATAGGCCTGATGGGGTCGGTGCTTGGAGCCTCATTCGGCGTGTTCTTCCTTCATTTCCGGGATCCCATAGTAGAAACTCTGGCGCGGATGACGCAGAGTCGTGAAGCATTGGTGCACTTCTACCAGTTCTCACACCTTCCGGTTCATTATGACCCACGGGATTTTGCCGTGATCATTACAGCGACGTTGGTGATAGCAACGCTTGCAGGTTTGATCCCTGCAATTCGCGCCGCCATGATGCGACCCGCACAAGCCCTTCGAAGCGAATAACCATGATCGACGTCGTTCTATCAGCAAGAGGGCTCAAGAAGGAGTTTGTTAGCGGCGCACGGACGATAAATGTGCTCGACGGAGCGGAGATTAGCATCCGCGCTGGAGAGAGCGTTTCTATTCGAGGCGAATCGGGCAGCGGGAAGACCACCATGTTAAACATCCTATCAGGTTTGGAGAGGCCTGATGCGGGCAATGTGTATTGGGAAGATAGGGATATTGCGCATCTCCACCCCCGGACGCTCGCACCCTTTCGGGGCCATCACATTGGGATGGTTTTTCAATCATTTTACCTTGTCCCAGAGATCGATGCCTTGGGTAATGTACTCTTACCCGCCCGCATCCATCGCAGGCTCACGCGGGCAGACCGACAACGCGCGAAGGAATTGTTGGAAGCCGTGGGCATGGGCGACCGGCTGGACGCCAACGTGTCTGTGTTGTCGGGAGGAGAACGCCAGCGGGTAGCCGTGGCGCGGGCATTGATCAACCGCCCGCGCGTAATCCTGGCAGACGAACCGACAGGGAATCTGGATGAGCACACGGCGGAATCGGTTATGAAGATGCTGATCGACGTTACGATCAATGAGGGAGCGAGTCTGGTACTGGTGACCCACAGCGCCGTGTTTGCGGAGCTTACACAGCGCAAAGTGCGGCTTCACGATGGAAAACTGACAGAATTTTGACGCCGGCCCATACGCTGGACTAGCCGCGGACGGAGGCCAAAAGCTCCGCTCCGCTGGATATCGATCCATTGCCGTATATTGTGGAAAGGGATGAACTGCTTCCGCCTATACCTCTCCTTTCTCCTGGGATTAGTCCCACCCGTAATTGCGACTTCCGCAGAGCTCGAGAAGATCTGGGAGACTGAACCTGTCCTGAAAGTACCAGAGTCTGTTCTTTACGACGAGGAGCGCCAGATACTCTTTGTTTCTAGCATCGACGGCCAGGAAGCATGGGCAAAGGATACCGAGGGCTCGATTGCAAAGGTGGCTCTGGATGGAAAGATCATTGATGCTACCTGGGTGGAAGGCTTACACGCGCCGAAGGGGTTGGGCTTGCACAAAGCTATACTGTTCGTCGCAGACGTGGACCGGCTTGTCCTAATCGATGTCGAAAGGGGCACGATAACGGATACGATTGACGTCATCGGAGCGAAGAGGCTGAACGATGTCACAATTACGACTGACGGCATAGTTTATGTCTCTGACTCTGAGACTGGGAAGATCCACGAGATAAAGGATGGACAGGCAAGTGTCCTGGCTGAGGGGTTCAAGTCTCCCAACGGCGTATTAGCTGCAGATGGCGGCGTTTACGTTCTCTCGGATGAAAAGCTCTTTCTTCTTACCGACCGAGGTAGAACTGTAGTTGCTGAAGGGATCAAAGGGCATGTGGATGGAGTCGAGAAAGTTGGAACAGACACGTTTGTCGTGTCTGACTGGAACGGCGCTGTTTATATCGTTACAAAAGGACATAGTCCCCGTAAGCTGCTCGACACCCGAGATGACAAGATTAATGCGGCCGACATCGGCTACCGGGCAGACGAAAAGATCGTTTACGTGCCCACGTTCCGGAAGAACACGGTAGCTGCTTACCGGTTAAAGTGAGATACTTACTTTCCGAGGCGTCCTATGAAAATCGCCACGGCCAGAACGACAAAACATAGCTCACATGCCGACATCCTGCCTCCATTTCTGGGCCTCATAACTATAGATCATGGGAAGAAAGGCTTTGGCAGTGTACATCCATCCCTCATCAAAGTCGTAGGTGTAAAGCCCGTGAATATAGTCTCCACTCGTAATATATTGCCAACCACGGATGGCTGTATAGACGACCGGGTCGTGCTCCATGTAGGTCCACCCCAACACATCATGCCAGACCCAATGATCGCCCGCATCCCACACCGGACCTAGTGAATCGTGCCAAACCCACCTCTCATGCATCCCGACGAGCGTCGTTATCGAGTTTGCGGGAAGCATGATCCGGGCAGTTCCGTCAGCATACTCTACATCTCCCACGAACTCACAATCCTCAGTGGCGCTTGTTCTGTAAGTCTGGAATGAGAAAACACGGTCGTCTCCCTCTATTTCAATATCCAGGTCAGTTGCCGGCCCGTTGTTGATCGCGACGATGACGAGCTGATGGTTTCGATAATCAGTATATGCGCTGGCCCGAACATCGTTGGTAGAGGAACCGGCATCCACGCGGACGGCGCCGGGCCGTATGAAGCGCCAATAGTGCATCGTGGCGTATGTCTTCTTTGTCTTCTCCCGCATGTGCATCAGTCCATGCGTGCTTCTCTCACCGTCTGTAATTTGCCACGACACGAATGCGCTCACGTTCCCACCGGTAAGTGCATGGTGGATATGGGATGCAACGCCGTTTGTAATAGGCGTGGGCCAGTCATGTCCACCCGTACCACCTTCGGTAATCCAATAGGGGCGACCAAACTGCTTGATACTGTTCCAGTAAGCAGCTGGATCCATGGCATTCCCAGCATTCACGCCGTCTGAGTAACCGTGGGTGGCCCAAATATCGAAATACTTGGCAGTGTCCTCTTCCATCAAAGCGTCGACATACGGATTATGCCGGGCGGCGTCTCCACCGACGCCACCCGGATAATACCTAGCCATGGTCATGTCTTCAGGACCATAGATTAGAGGTCTTTCAACCCCTTCGTGTTCATACATAGCACCAAGCGTTCTCACCAAACGGGCAAACTCCGGCCCAGACATCAGATTCGACTCAAACTGCTGCGTGAACATGGGCTCGTTCTGGGGCCCAAACGCGTAAAGACCAATTCCGTGTTCGATCAGGTACTTTTGGTACTCAACCAAAAACTTCGCGTAATGCTGGTATAGATCATCTTTCAGACGGTTGTCGTGGTCATAGGTTCTGTCCGGCGCCAACAGAAAACCTGATTTGGTGCCAGTCAGGCTATTATTCTCCTTCATCCACGGAGGCGGACTCCAGATCGTCCCAATGATCCGGATCTCCGGGTTCCGCTCACGGATTTCGATGGCGAAATCGTTGTTTACTTGCCCGCGCGTCGCAGAACCCGTCCAGACAAAGTCTTCGTAGGAAATATCCTCCCAGTTTTCAACGGCTTGCGGTAAAACCCGAGGCCATACCTGCATTCGAAACATGCTCAACCCCAGCTCATCGACTACGAAATCGAGGAACTCCTGCTCACTGTATACAGGGATCATTTGGCTGCTCCAGCCATTAATCGAAGCTCCAAAGCCCTCGATCGTCTGGTGACGCACTGATGTATCAACTTTAAGAGACGCGGCAGGGAGTGTGCTTGCCGCCAAAGCCATCACCGCCAGCGTATGGCGCCACTTGGGTCGGAAGGGAGTAGAATGATTCTCTAGCTTCATGGGGAAGATCAGCATCCTGACCTAACCGAAGGAAAATGAAGCTTCTTGCGATAGCTTTACCCGTTTAGTCCAGCGTCCGATGAGACATGCTCCGGCCGCATTGTCGTTAAAAGGGCCATTTAGGGTCATATTCAGGTTAAGAAAAACTCAAAAAAGGTGCCAAAGCCGAACATCCGCTGTATTATACCGGACTCGGCTTCTTGCCTAACGGACCGTATGAATACAGAAACTCTCCTCTCCAAGCCCGCAATAGTGGATTCCACAGCGAACGATACTCATGTCGCAAACAACCCGAACTCAGAATCCGCTGCGTTTGGCGCGCTAAGCAAGTTCGTCATCGCCAATGGAATGGAAGCGGAGGTGAAGGCGGCATTTCGCAATCGCCCTCACTTAGTCGACAATTGCCCTGGCTTTGTCAGAATGGAGGTGCTGAGCCCCAAGGATCGGCCTGAAGAAATCTGGCTTATGACATTCTGGAAAGACGAAGCGTCCTTCCGCACGTGGCATCACAGCCATCTCTATCGCGACTCACACAAAGGGATTCCCAAAGGCCTGAAGCTTGTGCCAGGCGAAACAAAGATCACGCACTTTGAGCATATTTGTTCGTAATGCGGAATCTGACCAAGGAAACCGGCAAGGCTCTCAAGGAGAAGCGCTCGGAACTTGCGGCTGAGCTCGTGGAGCGGGAGTTCAGGCGACATCCTGAACTGATCGAGCGGTACGGCCCAATTGGTCGAGCCAAGTCGCTTCAAGACGCCGACTATCACCTGCTTTACCTGTCGCAGGCGTTGGAAATATCACAACCGTCTCTGTTTTCTGACTATGTCGCATGGTGTAAGGTGATGCTGGCTCAGCGGGGAGTACTACCCCAGGACCTGATGTTTCACCTCGAATGTATGGCTGAGGTTGTCGAGGAACTTGTTCCGGAAACTGAGGGGCAAGAGGCAGCGACAATAATTCGCATGGCAATTTCAGGGGCATCCGAGATGCCAGAAGATCTTCCCACATTCTTGCGAGAGGGAGAGCCACTTGCCCCTTTGGCCTATCAATACTTTGAAGCTCTCCGACGCGGGGATCGGCGCCTAGCTTGTAATTTGGTTCTCAATGCCGTGAATGAAGGGACGCCCATCCGCGACATTTACCTTTATGTGTTCCAGACCACACAGCATGAAATCGGACGCTTGTGGCAGACCAACCGGATGTCAGTTGCCCAGGAGCACTTTTGCACAGCTGCAACGCAACTGATTATGTCGCAACTATACCCACGAATTTTTGCGACGGAGAGCAACGGGCTGACCTTGGTCGCATCTTGCGTAGAGGGCGACCTTCATGAGCTGGGTATTCGAATGGTTGCCGACTTCTTCGCAATGAAGGGTTGGGACACCTACTATCTCGGAGCGAACACGCCCATTCGCGGAGTCGTGGAAACTGTTATCGAGAGAAAGGCGGATCTCCTGGCGATCTCTGCAACCATGACTTACCACGTCGATGCGGTGAAGCGGCTTATCGATGCTGTCCGAAGCTCCCCGGAGTGTGCGGATGTAAAGATACTGGCGGGAGGCTATCCGTTTTCACAGAATTCCGAGCTATGGAGAGCAGTGGGCGCCGATGGCTCAGCGACCGATGCTGATGGCGCCGTGGAGACAGGGATCACACTGCTCAATGGACGATAGATGAAGACTTCAATAAAGCACCCCGTCATAGCGCTCGAGAGCGATTCCGCAGGCATGGTGCTTCACGTGGAACGCGACGACTTTGGCCTGACGGAGAATATCTCTGCGCTACGACTGACGGACCTGGCGGCAAAAGAAATGCGTCCCGAGCTCGAACAGTTCGTGGAAGAACTGAAGTATCAGGAAGGTGCGTTCTCGATGGAGATTCGACAGTCTGCATTGAAGAACACACCAATGTTTCTGACAGGCGCCCGGATAGGGGACCGGTATAAGATCTTCATCTTTCGAGCCCGGGATGGGCTGACTCAAGAGAACGCTGACCTGATGGGGATCAACAACGAACAGACAAATATAATCCGCGAGACGACGAGCAAGTTAACAGGACTGAACAATCGCATTCAGGAAACGGAGGCGCAACGGTACGACGACCTCACCCGACTGAACAACGAGCTGACCAATCTTCAACGGGAGATGGCGCAGAAAAATGCGACACTGGAGAGGCTGGTAGAGGAAAAGAACCGGCTACTTGGGATGGCTGCGCATGACCTCAGAAATCCGCTATCTGTTATGACAGCGTATAGCGATTACCTGATCACCCAAAGGGAGACCAACCTTACTCCCGAGCAAAAGGAATTCCTGGCAACGATCAAAGAGACCAGCGAGTTCATGGTCTGTCTCGTAGACGATCTCCTTGACGTAGCGACGATCGAATCAGGGCGGCTCATCCTGGATCTTCGGCAGCATGATCTGAATGAGATTATTGCCAATAATGCAAAAAGGAATGCAGTCCTAGCGAGTCGCAAACAGATAGAAGTGTGCTTCGAACCCGATCCGCAGATTCCTCGGACTCGCATGGATGCGCGCAAGATCGAACAGGTGCTAAACAACCTGATCAGCAATGCGGTGAAGTTCTCTTATGCCCACACAAGGATCTTAATAAGAACCAAGGCGCTTCGAAACCAAGTGGAAGTCTCAGTGGCAGATGAAGGGCAAGGCATCCCTGGCAAGGACCTGCCGCATTTGTTCACCCCGTTTACGAGGGCCAGCGTGAAAAGCACGAGCGGAGAACCCGGGACAGGCCTTGGGCTCATGATCGCGCGACGAATTGTGGAAGCGCATGGGGGAACGATCTTCGTCGACAGTCGTGTTGGCGAAGGAACCACGTTTTCGTTCACCTTACCCGTGGATCAATAGGAATCCGTAGCGTCAACGATGCATGCAATGCATCGCAGATCGATTTGAAGCTTTCTCCCCTACTCTCTCGGCAAAAAGGGGTGAACGCCCCCAAGACGTTCACCCCTGAAAGGAAGTTTCCTCTTTTACGCTACTGGAATGGATGCCAGGCGTTCTCCTGATAGTCCCAATACCAGTTGGAGCTGAGGTCGTGCATGATCCAGCCGCTCTTCTCCGACACGTAGATCATTGGATAGAAGTCGCTGCCAGTCATGATCCAGCCGTTCTCCGTATCCCAAAGCCAAAACCCATTGCCGCGTTGGCCTTCAAGTGGGATATAAATCCAGCCATAGTTGATGTGCCACATCCATGGAGCAAAGCCGTCATAGAAGTGACCATCGCCGAACCATGGGAGAACCTTCCAGTCCTTGCCCGTTACGATAGCCTCACTGACTGGCGTCAAGAATCGATCAGCATACCGAGGATCGCTGAGCACCTGCTTTGCCTGATCAATCAATTGCGGCGTGGCAGCAAGTTGAGCGACTTCATCTTCTGATACCGGACCTTCCGGACGCAACAGTCCAAGGATCAGATTAGCAGCGTCTGCAATCGCGGGAGAGCGATCGTTCGGAACGTTCTGGAAGCCCAGCAACGGCGTGAAGCTGCCTGTGCCAGAATAGAGTACTCCATAGTCGCGAACGAAGTCTGCCAGGAAGTTCTCCAAGCCCATCAACCTGAGCATCGTTCGGGCAAAGCTTAACTGTGACGCGGTCGGGTATGGCAGCTTCTGTGGCTGCTTACCTTCATCGCCCGGAAGGATGCCATACTTGGCGTGCCAGATAGACCGGATGAAGACGTCCAGCTCCAGATCGGACGCATTTGGTCCAGGCAGAGGCTCACCATATACCGTAGCGTAGGTCGAGAGATACGTATCGCGCAACAGACTCGGCAATCCGAGACTCCGCACGACGTCGACTTGTGTCTCGAAGTCTTCTCGAGAAATATCCCATGGATTCATCTGAGCGTCGTTTGCCAGGATATGACGCATGACCAGAACGTTTCGCACAGATTCGATGCTCTGCGGATCCTCTCGGTCAGTGCCAATCCTGTTGCGACCAAGCATCTCCACTACGACAGCGGCGCGAGCATTGAGTAACTGTTCTTCGCTCGGACTTGGCGGGAGAGAGGTCTCCATCCGCGCAATCATCTGGTCTTGTTCTTCGATGGTTGGCGGGCGGTGATACAGGTCGAGATATGTTTGGTATACGAAGTCTGCAATATTAGAGAGAGGGTTCGGATCCCGCACGTCGATTAGGACATTCTCTGTGCGAGTCGTATTACCATCCTGATTCAGGACCACTGCATGGAACAGATAGTCGTCTGCTGAATCAGGAGTAACGACGATCCGGAACGGACGTGTAGTCGTGACGCCGACAGGTTGGTTATCCTGGTATAGAGTCACGCTGACTACGCCCTTCTCATCGGTAGCATCCATCGTGAATGTGATAGGCACATTCACCAGCGACTGATTATTCACTGTGTCGTTTGTGAAGCTGACAATCGCAGGGACAGACCCTTGAAGCACATTGATGACCCGGGCCGCAGAAGTGACGGTGTTGCCACTATTGTCGGTTGCGACAGCCGTAATCTGATAAGCGCCCGGTGAGGTGGTAAGGAATGTCGTGCGATACGGCGGCGCCAGAAGGGGTTCGCCGATCTGGGCATTGTTCACGCGAAAGACAACCTGGGCAATCGTGCCATCGGGATCCTGTGCGTTAGCCTCCAGGACAACCTGGACCCCTTGCGCTGCGGTGGCATCGGCATCTGGACGAGTAATCTCGACCACCGGCGATAGACCACGCCCCACCTGAAGCGTAACGACCTCGGAATAGGCAGACTGACCGGCATTGTCCACCGCTCGCGCCTGGAAGTTGTAGATTCCGGGTGCGCCGGGCGTATAAGTAATGGACTGCGGAATGCCTTCGGAGGCGATCTCCTGGCCATTCACATAAAGCTTCACGCTCTGCAGCAGGTGGTCATCCGTTGCCTGTATCTCAAACGTGATCGGCACATTAACAAGTGGCTTTGAAGGAGCATCGTGAGAGAAGCCCGTAACCACTGGCGGCTTGTCTTCCACTACCGTTACGGTGACAGCTGTGGACTCCGCCGAATTACCGTTTGAATCTGACGCAACGGCAGTAAACGACATCTGCCCCGGATTGGATGGACGGAAGGTGAAGCTATAGGGCGCACCATCCGTGTCCTGGCCAATGAGGACGCCATCGCGATAGAAGCGAACACCTGTTATGACGCCACCAGGATTACGCGCGTACGCCGAAGCGGTAATTGTGAGATCATGATTGGCCGTCACCTCGAAGCCATTTACCGGGCTGATTAGGGCCACTGCTGGCGGCGTCCCGGCGATCACGTTGATCGTGAGCACATCGGAGAATGCAGGATTGCCGGTATTGTCCGTAACAACCGCTTGGTAGCGGTATGTTCCCACTCCGGGCGGCGTATCGGTGAAGGTAATGTTCGAGCCCACGCCAACATTCGAAAGCGGGGAACCATTGCGAAGGATCTCTACCTTCTCGATGTATCCGTTATCGCTGGATGAAACGTTAAATGTAATCGTGTCATTGCGATAAGCCTGGCCGTCCTTTGCAGTTGAAGTAAAGGATTCGACCACGGGTAAGCTATCCGGTGCAAGCGTGATCGTCTTCACCTCCGAGGTACCTATCATCCGTCCCCCACCTGTCATATCGCGTTGTGCTGCGGCAAAGATATGGACCTTGCCCTCGGTGCGAGGCTCCCACTCCAGATTGAACGGAAGCTCAGTCGTTTCACCGATGACTTCTCCATTGGCGTAGAAGACCACTTTTGAAGGAGGAAGGACGAAGCCTTGAACAGTCGCACGGAGCGTAAGAGGCGTGCCATTCTGGCCTGAGGAAGGCGCAGACAGGTTGATCGTTGGGGTCTGCCACACGGCATTGCCAACCGTGAGATTCGCAAAGCTGGAATTCACGTTGTTCCCCTTACTATCCCGCACAGATGCGTTCAGGTAATAAGTGCCCTCAGCACTTGGAATCCAGTGCGTCATGTACGGCGCCTGGGATACCGAATCTATCTCAACGCCGTTCACAAAGAACCGCACCGTCTGGATTGGAGATTCGGAGTCGTTATTTACAGCATTAGCGTAAAGAACCACACGCGATCCCTGAGCCAACGGTGTCTGACCTTCAGGTTGCTCGGGCAGTACGTAGAGCGAGACCGATGGCAAGACGCCTGAAGCAGGATTTACCCGCACCGAAACGGGTGCAGCCACCTGGACAGGGCGAACGCTCGTGGTCAGATGCGGCGTAGGCCGTGTGTCGTAGGCAAAGGTGCGGAGTGGCAAGAGCGCAGCAGCCGTGATTTCTACGTCACCCAACTGATCAGGGATCCAGTCAATTGAATATGGCGGACTATCATCCTGCCCGATCTGGATACCATTGGCGTAGAAGACTACTCTCTCAATCTGATCTGTCGCAGTGCCCGAGGTCTCAACGCGCAAGGAGGCTCGTGAGCCGGCCGTCAAGGTTTCACCTGCGGCGGGACTACGGATGATCAGACCTGGCAGTGACTGCGAGAAGTCTGACAGGAACAGCTGGTCGAGCTCAACTGAACGGCTGTTTCCGTCCGAATCTGTCGCCACAGCGCGGATGCTGTACTGGCGCGGGTATGGCGCCGGGAAAGTTAGCTTCGGCTCAATGATGGTTGAGTACGGCCACTTCGTATCCGTCTGTACCCCAGGCTGACTTGGATCAGCGTCAAGCTGCACTCCATTCAGGAAGAAGGCAACCTCGACATCATCATCACCGTCGGGATCGATAACGTTTGCGTTGGCGATGATCCTCGATCCTGGCGTAACATTACCGTCCGCAGTCAATGCGAGGGTAATTGAAGGCGGCGAGCCCTTGAGCTGCTCAACTTCAAATGTTCTCGTTGCGGTCTGGCGCAATCCCATGTTGTCAAAGGCTGTAGCTTCAACCACGTAGCTTCCGGCGCTGGCCGGCGTCCAAAACGCTGTGAAGGGTTCAGTTGTGTCCTCGGAGAGAAACTGTCCGTTGACCTTGAACTCAACCCGGGAGACAGATCCGTCTGCGTCGCTGGCCTCAGCTTTGATCAAGATATCTGATCCAGCCGTGACCTTCTTACCCGGCGCCGGGCTTACAATTGACACGGCGGGCGAGCTGGATCCATTGACGACGATCTTTACAATACTGTCGCTCCAGGCGCTATTTCCACGATCATCGAAGACCTTTGCGGAGAATGTGTAAACGCCGGTCGAAAGCGGCGTGTACTGTGCTTCGTACGGATAGCTATAATCGGCAAACACTGTACTTGCAGGATTCCCATCGACTGGAATGCGTTGTCCGTTGAGGTAGAACTCAACGCGATTGATTATCCCGTTTGGATTTACCGCATCAGCGATCAATGTGATGGGCTCCAGGACGCGTAGATTGGATCCATCAGTAGGACGGGTGATCGTAACCGTCATCGGGTCGCTGCCAGAAGGCGAGCTAACGGTAAGAGATGTGCTGTTTGATAGCACCCAGTTGTCGGAATCCGCGCCGCCAGCGTCAATTTGAACCGTGCGGGCAGTAAACTCGTAGTCGCCGGCCTCTGAAGGATACCAGATGAAGTCGAAGCTTTGTACGCCTGTTTCACTGGCCTCAACCTGGCTGGACCCAATTAGGACGCCATTAGCAAAGTAGTCGACGCGATCAACCCCCAACAGTCCGGAGTCTGTCGTAGCAGTAAGCAGCACCCAGTCTCCAAGCGTCGCTGCCGACGGGAAGGAATCCAGAGTGATTTTTGGAAGCGGCGATTGCAGTGGCGCCACAACCAGCATGACGGACTCCGCCTGTCCTACCATACCGTCCGAGGTTTCCGCTTCAGCAGAAATGAGGTAGGCGCCGACAGATGTGGGCTTGAAGTAGATCGAATGGATGTTGCCGAGCGATTGCTCGCTCTCTCCAATCAAGGCGCCGTTGATGTAAAAGCGCACAGCCTCTATAGATCCCGGACCATTATAGTTCACGGTGGCGTTGATGAACATGTCGCTTCCAACCGACACGTCGTTCACCACATCTCCTCCACCAAGAGCCAACGGATGGGAAATGTTCACCATCGGAATGTCGGCATTGGGCGCAGCGCCAGCAATTGGGACACTTTCAGATTCAGTACGATTGCCTCTGTTATCCTCCGCTACAGCTGACACCACATAATTCCCATGTGATGGAATTGTCCATCGGAGGCTAAATGGTGGGTGAGTAACTGCCCCAACTTCTTGACCATTCACATAAAACTGGACCCGCGATATTAACCCATCCGAGTCATACGCTTTTGCGAAGAACAATACCTCTGAGTTAGGCAAGAATGCACCATTAGGTATGGGAGCAATAAGCTCGATTGATGGAGCGTCACCAGTCGAAACCTCGATTACCAAGGCGTCCGACACC
>CAYSHY010000081.1:0-12758 GCA_964430955.1 uncultured Puniceicoccaceae bacterium
CACTACAACCGAATGACGTTCGCTCACAGATGGGTCGTTGAACCGTTCGTCGGCCCCGGGACCGTGCGTCTACTTCGCTGGGGCGCCCACGTGTGCTCACCCGGTGCATAGGCGGCGCCTTTGCCGCTTTCTGCGCTCCGGCCACGCTTCCATGTCCGCCGCTCGATGTAGCGGCTGGGGATGGAGGTCAGTTGTATTGTGGCTGGTGTCGATTACAGTGAGGCGCATGGAGCAACTGTTTTTGTTTGTCGAACGGGCTTTAAAGGCTTTGGTTTCGCGGATGCACAAGGTGATGCGTCAGAGCTCGGCTGATGAAGGTTAGCGTGCTGGAAAGGAACAAGGAGACCTGGCATGGAAACGTTCATTGAGCTGAGGGATATTCGTAAGAGTTTTCAGGGGGTGACCGCCGTTAATGGGGCGAACATCTCCTTGCGGCGGGGAGAAGTGTTTTCGCTTCTGGGGCCGAGCGGATGCGGTAAGACAACACTGCTGAGGATTCTCGGCGGATTTGAGACCCCAGACAGTGGCCAGGTGATTGTAGAGGGGCGGGATATCACGGATCTGCCGCCGAACAAGAGGCCGATTAACACGGTGTTTCAGAACTACGCCCTGTTTCCGCACCTTAGTCTGCGGGACAACATTGGGTTTGGGCTGAAGATGGCCGGGCGAAAGAAGACGGAGATACGCTATGAAGTGGAGCGTATGCTGGAGCTCGTGGACCTGACGGCGCACGCCGACAAGAAACCGTCTCAAATCAGTGGAGGGCAGAAGCAGCGGGTGGCGATCGCCCGCGCGCTGATTAACAAGCCGCGCCTGCTGTTGCTGGACGAGCCTCTGGCGGCTCTGGACCTGAAGCTGCGGCAGCGAATGTTGCTCGAATTGGACCGCATCCACGACGAGGTGGGCATTACGTTTCTTTACGTAACGCACGACCAAGGCGAGGCAATGAGCCTGAGCGACCGGATTGCTGTAATGCACAATGGGAAGGTGGAGCAGATTGGCGCGCCAGCAGAAGTTTACGAAGCGCCTGCGAGTAGCTTCGTAGCTGCATTTATCGGCGACACCAATTTCTTCAGGGCCGAGGTACTCGAGACGGTGGATGGCGAATATTCACGAATCGCAGTGGACGGCCTGCCAGACTTGCTGGCGTTCAATGACAAGAAGTTGCTGCCCGGCCAACCGGTGCACTTATCTATACGACCTGAAAAGTTTCATCTGACGCGGATGCAGCCGGAGCCGCGGCCCCATTACAACTATCTGCAGGGGCGCATCGAGGAGGTGATTTACCTTGGCTCGCACACAAAGTACCGTGTGCGGACAAAGGGACATGTGCTGACGGTACTGCATCAACACGCCCAGTTCCTGTTGGACACGAAGCCGCTGACCTGGGACGAAGCTGTGTGGATTGGTTGGAATGCCGATGACGGCTATATGCTCGAGCATTTCGACGAGCGGGACGCCAAGCAGGAACCAGTAAACGGGAAATGAACCGCCGTTTTAAAGAGTGGTCGTTGACGACGCCGCCGCTCACGTGGCTGCTGCTGTTCTTTGTGCTCCCCACCCTGCTGGTGTTCGGTATCGCCTTCAAGCCATCGACCATCTACGGGGGCATTGGCGAAGGGTGGACACTGGAGATCTGGAAGGGCCTCGCGCAACCCAGCTATCCTGCCATGATCTGGCGCACAATATGGCTGAGCGTCGCGACAACAGTTGTGTGCCTTGTCGCTTCAGCGCCGGTAGCTTATTGGCTGGCCCGGCAAGACAAGCAGATGCGCAATTGGATGCTCCTGCTTATCATTGTGCCATTTTGGACAAATTTCCTGATCCGGATCTTTGCGTGGAAGAGTTTACTGCACAGCGAAGGCTTCCTGCAGAAGACGCTGGTATCACTGGGACTGATGGCCCCAGAGTCGCAGCTACTTTACAACGCAGGCGCGGTGTTGCTTGTGCTGATCTACACCTATCTTCCATTTTCGATTCTGCCACTCTACGCCGCAGCCGAAAAGTTTGACTTCACTTTGCTGGACGCGGCGAGGGACCTTGGCGCGGGTAAGCTGAAAGCCTTCTGGAAGGTGTTTATCCCGGGGATCCGAACCGGATTGGCCACAGCCTTTGTCGTAGTGTTCATCCCGGCGTTGGGATCCTATGCCATTCCAGATATCGTGGGTGGACCCAACAGCGAAATGCTGGGAAACAAGATTGCACAGAAAGTATTTGTGGACCGTAACCTCCCAGCGGCGGGCGCCATGGCCTCGCTACTGGCAGTGGTGGTATTGTTGCCGGTGATCTGGTCTCTGTTGGCGCAGCAGCCGAAGGAAAAGAAGAAAGGAGGGCGCGTCCGTGCGTAAGAGCCGATTCCCTTTACTCGTCACAGTGCTGGTGCTGCTGTTCCTTTATGCGCCCATTGTGGTGCTGATTGTTTTTTCGTTTAACGATTCAAGGTATCCTGGCGCCTGGAATGGCTTCACGCTGAAGTGGTATGCCGAGCTGTTCAGCCAAGGCTCCCGCGAGGCCAAAGAGATTTGGCGGGCAACGGGCAACACGCTGATCGTCGCCACGTCTGCGACTGTAATCTCCGTCGTTGTCGGAACGATCTCAGCGTGGGTGCTCTACCGCTACGCATCCCGGCTGCAGCGTCTGCATAAGGTGCTGGTTTATGCGCCTCTGGTAGTCCCGGACATCCTGATCGGGATCAGCCTGCTAATGCTGTTCGTCAATGCGAATGTTAACCTTGGGCTCGGAACAATCATCGTTGCTCACACCACCTTCTGCATTAGTTACGTGGCGCTGGTAGTCTTGGGTCGCCTGCAGGATTTTGATCCCACGCTTATCGATGCGGCAAAAGACTTGGGCGCGGGCCCGTTTGACGTCCTCTGGCGCATCCTGATTCCGCTACTAGGCCCCGGGATCGCAGCGGGGGGGCTGCTGGCGTTCACCTTGTCGGTGGATGACTTTGTGATCACGTTCTTTACAGCAGGTCCGGGCAGTACAACGTTGCCAATTCAGGTTTACAGCATGATGCGCCATGGATCGCCAACGTTGATCAACGCGCTTAGCGTGATTCTGGTTGCGGTAACCTTTACGGTTGTCATTACGGCCCAGAAACTTCTTCAGAAAAGCAACACCTAAAACAACTACTGAATATGAAGCACTATCGCTCCTTGTTGTCGCTTGCTGCAGGCGGGCTGGCTGCAGTCGCCCTGATGCTCGCCGGTTGTGGCGAGAAAAAGCCGCGCCTCCACATTTATAACTGGTCTGACTACTTTGCGCCGGAGGTGCTCGAGATGTTTGAGGAGCGCTTTGGCGTGGAGGTCGTCTATGACGTATTTGAGTCAAACGAGGCGATGTATGCGAAGCTGAAGGCCGGTGGCGGCGGTTACGACGTGGTGTTCCCTTCGAGCTACCAAGCTTACATCATGAACAAGGAGGGGATGCTCCTGGCCCTCGATCACGCCCAGTTGCCGAATCTACAGTATATCGATCGCGAGCACCTGAATCGCTTCGCAATCGACAAGGAGCTACACTACAGTGTGCCTTACATGAGCGGCACGACAGGGATCGCCTATCGTGCGGACCGAGTTGGCGAACTAGACAAGACTTGGGGCGTTTTTTCCAATCCTGAGTTTGCAGGACGGATGACGCTCCTGAACGACCCGCGCGAGGTGATAGGCGCAGCGCTTAAGTTCCTTGGCTACAGCTTGAACACGACAGATCCGAACGAGATCGCGCAGGCAGTTGATGTCGTACTGCAATGGAAGCGGAATATCGCAAAGTTTGCCGCCGATGAATACAAGCCGGGGCTCGCAAGCGGCGAGTTCCACATCTCGCAGGGCTATAGCGGCGACATTATGCAGGTCATGGAGGAGAATGAAGACCTCCCGATCGAGTATTTCCTACCTCGCGAAGGTTTCTCAGTCTGGGTAGACGACGTCGCGATCCTGAAGAACGCGCCGAACCCGGAGCTTGCCCACCAGTTCATCAATTTCCTGCATGACCCGGAAGTGGCGGCTATCAACATGGAATACATCTACTATCAGTGCCCTAACACAGCCGCATATGAGCTCATTGATGAGGAACTGCGTAGCGACGAAATGGTGTTTCTGTCTGAAGAGGATTTGGGCCACGGGGAACTCATTCAACCATTGGACGAAGAGGACAGGCTTTACATGGAAGCCTGGGCGCGAATCAAAGGCCAGGAATAGGGGGTAGATACGCCATAGTCCCTGACCCACTTTACAACCTCTACGGTTCGTCATCTCAATAACGAACCTTAGAGGTTTTTTATTACTCTGAGATTGTGAACAATAAGTCGCGGACGTAGGCATTTCCCTGTTTATGAAAATCGCTGTCACTGGGGCTGCTGGACGATTAGGGACGCGGACCTGCCGGGCGCTACTCGACGGGGGGCACGAAGTGGTGGCGATAGACAAGGTATCCAAGGGACCACTACCTTACGACCTGCACACTGTAACTTTGCTGGACAGCTCCAAAGTTATCCAATTGCTGGAGGGCTGCGAGGCAGTCGTGCACTCTGGAAATTACGCCAGCGCTTACAGCTGCCCAATGCCGAACCTGTTCAACGAGAACGTGGCGATGAACATGAATGTGTTTCATGCCGCCAAGGTAACCGGCATACGAAAGGTCGTTTTCACCAGCTCAATTCAGGTGATCGCCAGCGAGGAGGATCCGGGGGAGGAGGAACCTGAGCCTGAAATTGCTTATTTGCCACTGGATGGAGAGTCACCCGCAAATCCGAAAAATGGTTACGCCCTTAGCAAGCTCGTTGGAGAGATGATGCTGCGGAATTATGCGGAGCGCTTGGGCTGGCAGGCAGTCGCGCTGCGATTGCCAACCTTGTTCCTGAAAGACGATGAGGAAGGACCAAAGCCCCGGGGGTGGTTGAATCCCAACTGGCACGTGCGCGCATCGATCGGGCAGGGCTTTGCAATTTTGAGCCACTGGGACGCTGCACGGCTGATCCGAGCTTTCCTGGAATCCGAGCTGAAAGGTTTCAGGGTGTATCTCCCTGCGCACCCACTACCGCGCGTAGACAGGCCAGTGAAGGAACTGCTGCAGGAGTATTATGACAAGGTAGCGCTGAGGCGGCTGCCAGAAGAGTTAACCAGCCTTGTGGACATAAGTCATATCTGCAAGGAAACGGGCTGGCGGCCACAGGATCCCCCACCCTATCATTTGCCTGAAGAAGTATCTTAACCCCGATTGCCCCCAAGTCATGGCGACAAAGATCACCGACGTGCGCGTCATCCTAACGAACCCGCAAGGCCAACCATTGGTGATCGTGCGGGTGGATACAAGTGAGCCCGGCCTGTATGGACTAGGTTGCGCTACCTATACGCAACGCTTCCTGGCTGTGAGAACAGCGATACTGGAGCACCTGCGACCAATGGTAATTGGGCGCGAGACAGACAGGATCGAGGACCTGTGGCAGCAGATGATGGTGAATGGCTACTGGCGCAACGGGCCGGTTATGAACAACGCTATTTCGGGGATCGACCAGGCGTTGTGGGATATAAAGGCCAAGCGTGCGGGCATGCCCCTTTATGATCTGCTAGGCGGGAAGTGTCGCGAGGCCGCGGCAACTTATCGCCATACTGGAGGGACGGATCTCAAGGAAATCGAGGACCAGGTGCATGCTCAGGTAGGAAAAGGAGTGCGGTGCCTGCGGGTGCAATTTGGCGGCTATGGGGGAGGAAAGGCGGAGGAATTTGCGCCACAGGGCGCCATGAAAGGCGCCTACTACAATCCCCGGGCGTACACGCGTAATGTGCTGAAGGCCCTTGAGCACATCCGCAGCTGTTTCCCGGAGCTCGAGATCATACACGATGTGCACGAACGATTGACGCCCGCGCAGGCGGTGGAGTTTGCCAAGGCAGTTGAGCCCCTACAGTTGTTCTTTTTGGAAGACCTTCTGGCGCCGGAGGATTTGGAGTGGTTTGAGAATGTACGGAGCCTCTGCGCCACGCCGCTTGCGATGGGAGAGCTGTTCAATCACCCCCGAGAGTGGACTCCATTGATCACCAGACGTCGAATCGACTTCATGCGAATGCACATAAGCCAGATGGGCGGACTTACTCCTGCACGAAAAGTCGCAATCCTGGGTGAACTTCATGGCGTGCGCACGGCATGGCATGGCCCGATGGATACATCACCGGTAGGCCATGCGGTGAATCTGCATCTGGACCTCGCGAGCGCGAACTTCGGAATCCAGGAATTCTGCGGGTGGAACGACGCTGTTTATGAGATCTTTCCCGGAGCGCCCGTACAGAAGGGGGGCTACCTGTATCCAAATCCCAAACCGGGGCTAGGCATCGATCTGGATGAGGCGGCGGCGGCAAAGTTTCCATGTGATTACAAGGTGATCGAGTGGACGCAAACGCGGTTGCCCGACGGAAGCCCTGCGAGACCGTAGATGATGTTGGACATTTCAGGTCAAGGCGCAACAAGCGAGGCAAGGTCCAGCTAAGCGCCATCGAACGCAATCCGGCGCACACGCCAAGATTCCGCCACCTAGCCCGAAAGAACGTAAAGTAGCGGTTTGCTGATTAAGCAGACGACGGAAATACCGAGTAGTAGGGGCTGCCGTTTTGAGACCGAAACAGGGTTGTGCGGTTTGGGAAATGGCTGACAATCCGATTGTCTAACGCATCTTATTCTTACCTATATGCCCGGGCCAGTCAGCTGCAGCTTCAATCAGGAACCTATTGAATCGTTACAGAAATCAGAGAATTGTTATACAGCTGCAAACACACATCACTTGCCAGGAGTAGCGCAGGAAGGAATCTCCGGCTGGATTAGCGGCTCTGCCTGGAACAGCATCTTGTGGAGTATCCTCGTAGCCTGCGGCTACCTGTTGCTGGGTTTACTCGCGCTTTCCACCAGCGCCACAACGATCGGAAGCATAAGCCAGGATGTATTCCTGGCGGAGGGGCTCGCTCTTGCCGCTATCATTTTGCTTGGACCCCGTGTTGCGGGAGGGGTGTTTCTTGGGCAGTTCGCGCTTGCAGCCTTCGTAGGCGACTTGCCGATACTCCCGAGCGCAGCCCTGGGAGTCACAAGCGCAACTGTTAATGTCATCGGCGGTTGGTTGTTCTGGCGACTGGAGATCTCCCCGCGATTCGACAGACCGCGGCAGATATTCGCTTTCCTCGCCATGTGCGCGTTCATTCTGCAGCCCGTAAGCGCCACATGTGGAGTTGTTATCCATCATCTTCAGTTTCCCGAACTGGAATCGATTGCCGGCGTTTCCTGGATCTCCTGGTGGTCTACAAACATTCTGGGCCAGATCCTTGTCGTGCCGTTCCTGTTAACGTGGGTGGCGGCGCCACTGGAGAGAAAGCTTATACGGGAAAGCCTGCGTGCAGTTGCGCCGTCACTGCTCTACATGGTTCCACTGTTTAGCTACGAGTTTGTGGAATGGGGAAAACTTGAAGCACTTTACCGCAGCGTGCTGTTCGTGACTTTTCACATTCCGCTACTTTGCATCGCAATCAACAACCGGCCCCGGACGGTCAGTCTCATGGCGCTCCTACTGACCGTTCCGTTCATCAGCTTTGTAAACGTTGGCGATCTTTTGTCTGGAGTGATCTGGAGCCCCACAAAGCACTTTCTTGGTAGTCTGGTCATCTTCTCCGGTGTGATGATTGCCCTGATAGTCTCGGCAATCCGCGAGCAGGTTGTCCAAAGGAACGCGCAACTTCATGACGCAATCAGCAGCCGGGAGCAGCTATTGGCGATCATCGGGCATGATTTGAGAGGACCCGTGGGCGTTCTCAAGAGCTGTCTCGACCTGCTAAAAGACGGAGATCTCAGCCCGGAGGAGTTCCTGGACCTGGTCCAGGAGCTGGGCAAGGGAGTTGATCATGCCAATGACACACTCTCCAACCTTATGGCCTGGGCTGAAGCAGAAAGGTCATCTGCTGCGCAGGAATATGCGCCAGTGGATCTCCATAAGTGCGTGGAAGAGGCCATGGGGCTGCTTGTTCTTAGCGCCGAGAGAAAGGAGATCGTTATCCGCAATCTGCTCCCTCAGAACATACTGGTCAAGGGATCGGATCATCAGCTTCAGTGTGTTTTCCGAAACTTGTTGTCAAACGCATTGAAGTTCACCCATCCCCAGGGAGACATAACCGTGGCAGCCGACCAGGATGGTGACATGTGGAAGATCTTCGTGAGAGACAGCGGCGTAGGTATGAAAGCCGACCGCGCCGCAAGACTGTTTCGGGCAACCAATGAGTATCGATCGACGCCCGGAACCGCAAATGAGCGTGGGATTGGCCTCGGATTACAGCTATGCCGCGAGTTTGTGGAGGCCCATGGCGGCGCCATCGTGGCTGAAAGCCGACCCGGAAAAGGGACAAGCGTCTGCGTGAGTCTCCCGGTGCACCCAGCGAAGTGATTCGCCCAAGCGGGCGACGTTGCGGCGGTCAGAATACGCGACCGACCTTGCGATACCAGGCGACCATTTCGCGAATCCCGTCCTCAAAGGAAACGGTGGGGGTCCAGTCCAAGAGACGGCGAGCTTTCTCAACGGTTGCCTGGGTAACTTCCATATCTGCCTTGTGGAAGGGCTTTCGGTCTATAACCGCCTTGCGATTAAGCTCGGTCTCAAGAAGCTCAATGAGGTAGTTGATCGTAATGGGCTCATTGCCGCCCCCAAGGTTGATAATCTCATACCCCAGGGGACGAAGCGCGGCGATGGTGCCGCGGGCAATATCGTCGATATAGGTGAAGTCGCGACTCTGCGTACCGTCGCCAAAGAGCGGGAATGGCTCGCCGGTAGCGATCGCGTCCATAAATCGCAGAGGGCTCATGTCTGGTCGTCCGGCGGGACCATAGACAGTAAAATAACGGACGACTGTAACATCGATACCGAAGAGGTGATGGTAGGTATAAGCCATCGCCTCTGCAGCCTTCTTGGTCGCTGCATAAGGTGAGAGCGGCTCGTCCACAGGCATGTCTTCCCTAAATGGAGGCGTCTGACCGGCGTAGAGGGAACTTGTGGAGGCAAGAACGAACTTATTGACCCCCGAGGAACGCATACACTCGAGGAGATTAAGCGTGCCGTGGGCGTTTGTGGTCATGTACACGTGAGGATTCTCCAAGCTGTAACGCACCCCGGCGCGGGCCGCCAGATTGATGACGGAGTCAAACTTGTGCTGCTCGAACAAGCGCTGGACGCGGGCCAGGTTCTCGATGTCGCCATCGACGAAAGTAAATGGCTTTCCCACCCTTTGGGCTGTCTGGCGCAGGTCCGTTAGGCGCCACTGTTTGAGGCGCACGTCATAGTAATCGTTAAGATTGTCCATGCCAACGACCTCATGCCCCTGCTCGAGAAGCATGGCTGCGGTCTTCCAACCCACAAACCCGGCAGCGCCGGTGACAAGGATAACACTCATGTGGAGGTGAGTTAATGAATGTAGGCGCACGGGGCAAGGCTCGGGGATGCTGAAGTCGCAACAAACAAATACTTCAAAAATTTGACACTTAAGAAATTTGAGATATATTGATGCATGGAACGAGCGCGGACAAGATCGCCAGCAGGCGAGTGAGCTGGAGTGGCTGAGATGGATAGAATAGATCTCAAAGCCATAGATGCTCAGGTTCATGGACCGATTCGTCTTGGAGCGATGATATTGCTGCAGGTAAACGGCTCCATGAAGTTCACTGAGCTAAAGAAGAGCCTGACGGCGCCCGACGGTTCGTTGTCTATGCACATGGGCAAGCTGGAGGAAGCTGGTTACGTGCTTGCTCAACGAGAGACGATCGGGAAGCGACCACGGACGACTTACAGAATCAGCCACTCAGGCAGCAAGGCGCTGCGCGGTTACCTGGACTGGATGTCTAATCTAGCTTCGATGCTCGAAGAAACCGACGGCGATCACGGACAGGTAAATTCACCGCGTTAACTGGATGAACACCAACAACAAGGAGATAGAGACCATGCGAAGCAGAACTGGCGAGTTGCATACATTCGGAACCGTACGATTTGGATTAGGCCTATCCTCATGGTGTGACCGGCCAATGCGGCCAGCCGCGCCAACAGGCCGACTCTGGCTAAGGCGTGTGCTCGCAGAGAAAGCCGATGCCGCGCTAAACGCTGCGCAAGATTGGACCCGCAGAAGCCCTCGGTTCACACGCACGCCAAAGAGCAGACAGAGACCTTGGAGAAACTTTCCGGGCTGCGTCGGCGGACAAGAATGGCGCGGGGCGGAGACATGAATCTCCGTCTCAATCTCTCACTCGAACAGCGCTACACAATGTAGCCGCCAGTATTGAAAAAATTGGAGGCGCGGGGCGGAATCGAACCGCCGATAGAGGTTTTGCAGACCTCGGCCTTACCACTTGGCGACCGCGCCGGTAATTGTGGAGCCACCTACTGTTGTCAGAGAAAGCGATCCGTCAAACGAAAATCTTAACGGAAAGCAAAGAGACCGGGATGGCGCTGTATGAATTCGATGGGAAATGTGCAGGAAAGTTCCATTCGCTGAGGGAAAGGCTATGGACATGACCATAAGGATGGGAGGGAATCGCGAAAGTGGCGAGGACTGCTTTTGAACTAGACTCCGGGCGCAGATGTGGAAATGGTGCATGGCACGCGGGAATGGCAGCGAAAGTCTTTATCATAGCGAACCAGAAGGGTGGCGTCGGTAAGACGACCACTGCGGTAAACCTTGCGGCCGGGCTTGCGGAAAAGCGCGTGCGATCACTGATCCTTGATCTTGATCCGCAGTCGAACGCCACGAGCAGCCTTGGATACGAAAAGGAGGAAGGCGGCAGCATTCTCGGTCCTTTGATGGGGGAAGGTTCTGCTGAAGAGCGGGTGAAGGAAACTCGGATCAAGAACCTTTACTTGATTCCGGCGGAGCCCGACCTTGCGACGCTGGAAGCGGAACTGCCTCGCAGGGAGAACTACCTGGTGCAATTGCGCCAGGTTCTTGAACCGCTAAAGAACAGCGACCGCTTTGATGCGATCATCATCGATTGTCCGCCATCGCTCGGGATGATTTCGATGAACGCGCTGGGCGCAGCAGACTATTTGCTCGTGGCGCTGCAGTGCGAATATCTGGCCATGGAAGGCTTGGGCCAAATCCTGGAGGTATCTGAGCAGTTGAAAAGCGCAGGGGTAAATCCAAACCTGGAAGTGGGCGGAATCGTGATGACGATGTATGATGTGCGGACGAATCTTTGCCAGCAGGTGGATACCGAGGTCCGAAAGCATTTTTCCGAAAAAGTGTTCAAGACGATTATCCCTCGCACCATCAGGCTGGGAGAAGCGCCCAGTTTTGGGCAAACGATCTTCGAGTATGATGGTGTGAGTTCTGGCGCTGTCGCCTACCGTAACCTGGCCAAGGAAGTGGCTAAGCGCTTTAGTCTGGGACGGAAGTAGCACACACTGGGGTGACGGATGCAGCCTGAACCGATGAGCCAGGACACGGACAACCCGCTCGCAGAACTCGAGACCGTAATAGGCTACCGGTTTGGCGATCGCGATCTCTTGCAGCGCGCCCTCACCCACCCTTCCTGGACGCAGTTGCACGCGGAGGATGAGCATTACCAGCGGCTCGAATTTCTGGGCGACGCTGTTTTATCGCTAATCTTAGCGGGCGAACTTTATAAGATTTTGCCAAGCAAACGTGAGGGTGCTTTGACCCGCGCACGTTCGGCGTTGTCACGCGGCAAGCAACTGGCGAGCCTTGCGGTGGAACTGGGACTGCCAAAGCACTTGCGCCTTTCTGAGGCAGAGGAGCGAAACGGCGGCAGGCAGCGGGAGAGTATCCTTGAGGATATCGTGGAGGCCGTGATTGGCGGAATCTATGTGGACGGGGGTTATGAGATGGCCCGCACAGTGGTATTGAGCTGGTATGGCAACTTGAGGGAACGGCTGAAGGAGTTGCTTTCAGGACACAACCCCAAAGGACAATTGCAGGAGAAGGTGCAGCCGACCCTTGGCAACGAGGCTATCAAATACCGGGTGCTCGAAGAATCTGGCCCTCCGCATGACCGAACGTTCAAAGTTGTCGTGGAGATTGATGGTCAGGCTGCCGGAGAGGGAGTTGGCGGGTCCAAGAAAGAAGCTGAGGAGAACGCCGCCCGGGAGGCCCTGCTGGGATACGAAGATGAACCAGAGTCGGATGGATCGATTTGAAGGAAAGGCGGCATCGGGTTTAGGACGTCAGGTACTGAGCGCTCGGAACTCTGCACTCGGCACTTGATCTGGTGTATGCCTTGCAATGCGACGTGGGGCGGTTCAATAGGTAGAAGCCGTTAGCTAAGCGACATGCCTTTTAGTCGATGACGCCGGTACGATTAAATACGCCGGATAGGACCACCTTGGTAACAGGTGTGGCGGGCGCCGCTTTGCCCGGCGCCCTGCACGTGTTGCTGTCCGAGAATCGGGCGCCTCTGGGAATTGTGATCTGCAGTAAGCTAGGCGCCGCCGAGGGTTGGGCAGAGGAACTTGCTTTTCTGAACCGGGAGTTTGGGGATGGCAAACTTGAGACGGTGTTGTTGCCCGAGGTTGCCGGCGATGTTGAGGACGATCCACGGGCGTTTGACTTGCAGTGCGATCGGCTGAATGCGCTGACCCGAATGGCAGAGTATATAGACGGAGGAAAAGAGTCGAAGTCGCTGATCGTCTTTACTACGCCACGCGGATTCTTCACCCCTGTCCCTAGTCGTGAACGGTTGGAGAAACAAGAGCTGTCGCTGAAGGTAGGAGAGACGCTGAAGTATGACAC
>CAYSHY010000082.1:0-12702 GCA_964430955.1 uncultured Puniceicoccaceae bacterium
GTCCGCCGGTGGAGTGGGCGGCGATCAGGAGCGTGGAGTTCCCTTCCTCGCGGATAAAGAGCGGTTTGTTCATCACGCCCCTTTGCCTGGTGGGAACGCTATGGGGGATGAGGGGGCTGCAAATCATACGCGGTTTTGCACGCATCATGATCAGCATGGGCTCCACCTCTTTGTGTATGGAAGGAGGTCGCAGGATCCGATGCAGCCTGCGCCAAAGACATTTGCTGCGCGGCAAACCCTCGAGGCGTCACAAGCAGTTGCGCGGCTAAACAAATTAAAACCGGTGAGCACGTACTTCGCGCAGCAAAACCCGGCGGCAATCGACAGAGGCGCTTTCCATAACGACGTAGTGGCGGTTGGGAACAGGGACTTCCTGTTTGTTCATCAGGAAGCGCTGCTCAATCAGGAGACAACGCTTCTAACCCTGCGCAAGCATGCAAAGAACACGCTCGGCATCAGCCTCAAGATTGCGGAAACTCCTTCGAAGCGAATCAGCCTGGACCGAGCGATCCACACGTATCTGTTCAATAGCCAATTGCTGGATCTCGGAGGCCAGCATCTGCTTCTTGCGCCGGCCGAGTGCGCAGAAGACGAGATCGTGCGAGCTTACCTGGAGGAACTGACCGCGGATCCCACAATTCCGGTGGAGAAAGTTCTCTTTTGCGATCTCCGGGAAAGCATGCAAAATGGGGGTGGGCCCGCTTGCCTAAGACTTCGGGTTGTTCTTAGTGAAGAAGAACTGAGGGCATTAGGCGCACGCGTGGTCGTTGACGAAGCATTGCTCGTTGAGCTGGAATCTTGGGTGAATCGCCACTATCGCGAGTCGCTGCAAACCGATGATCTCAGAGATCCGCTACTCCATGAAGAATCCTGCAGGGCGCTTGATGAGCTGACCCATATCCTCCAAATTGGGAGCATTTATCACTTCCAACGCTAAGCCGGGATCCAATCCTTTGGCTATATTGTGATACTTACCAACAGGAAGTGACCAACTCTGAAGCTCACTCAGCATTCGAGGAAGTGGCCCCTCAGGATCGTTAGGGTGTTTACCGGATCTGCTAAAGAGCTTCCCCCCAGACGTATCAATGGGGCTTGCATTGATAGTGATAATCAACCACCACAAGAGTCACATGATCGCTACACCGCGAGTCACGATTGGTGTGATGGAGAAGACTGGCAAGGTCGCAGAATGGCTATCCCAGTCGACGCAATTCCGTGTCACATGCGTGATCAAGGAGCCAATACGGGCACTGGAAGATATCTGCCGCATTTCGCCGGAAATGCTTATTCTCGATCTCTCGATGGAAGGAGAGCCCACAGCGCTTGACCTTAGTCATGAGATCCTGATGCGCGGTATTCCAACCCGTGTGATTGTTGTATCGGAACAACTGGACCCAGTTGTGACTGAACTGGCCTTCGCTGTGGGCGTCTCAGGCTGCGCCGAGCTCGATTGTGACGCCATAACCACCGCGTTGACCAAAGTGAAGTGCGGTTCTGCTCCTGTGGTATTTTCAAAGACGAGAGGTGCGATAGAAAGTCGTCGTGCAATCGACACCGACCCTGTATTGCGTGCGGAATGCGCCAAGGACGCGGGCAGATTGCAATCCAAGTGGACATCCTGAAAGACCTATCGACCGGTTCTTGAATCCATGAAGTGAATCCCAGCGGATCACCCTGCTGAAAGCAGCCGGGCGGCAGTTCGGGCATAGTGGTTGCTATTGAAGAAGGGCCAGCCGTTACCCCCGCGGCCCTGGCGTGGGGGCGACCATGCAATGGGAGAAGAATGCATACCGCACCCTTCGCCTGTCGCTACTTCCACGCCGTTGATCCACGCAAATGTCCTACAGAACCCACAACCTGTTGGCGCGTCTCCTGTCTTTACTCGCGCCCCTATTCATCACAGTCGGAGCCTTCGCCCAGAGCATCAACTTTACGCCAATCGTTTTGAGCGGCTATTCGGAAGGACTACTGACAAGCTTACAATTCGGTCCCGATGGGCGACTTTACGTCTCCAACCAAGAAGGGATCATCGACATACTGACCGTGCAGCGCGACGGCCCGGGCAGCTATTCCGTGGTCAGCAGCGAACGCCTCGAATTGATTCGTGGCATACCTAATCACAATGACGATGGATCCCTCCATCCAGTGCAGGTTCGCCAAGTTACAGGCATACTTGTGCTGGGGACCCCTTCGAACCCCGAGATCTACGTAACCTCCAGTGACTATCGCATTGGTGGCGCCGAGGGAGCGACAGATACGAATCTGGACACGAACTCGGGCATGCTGAGCAAGATCACCAAAGTGGGGCCGGGGACTTGGGATAAGGTGGATCTAGTACGTGGGCTCCCACGGTCGGAGGAGAATCATTCGCCTAATGGGATGGTTTATGATGCGCCCAATCATCGCATCCTGCTGGCCATGGGAGGAAACACGAATGCTGGCGCACCATCCAACAACTTTGCCTTTCTCACTGAATACGCATACGCAGCCGCGATTCTCTCGATCGACCTCGAGGCGCTTGAATCGATGCCCGTGCAAGGAGCAGGCCCAAACAAGTATGTATATGACCTGCCTACGCTGGACGATCCCACGCGCGCCAATGACGGGTTCGGTAACGATATTGGAGACCCGTTTGGAGGAAACGACGGGCTGAACCAGGCGAAGATTGTTCCCGGGAGCCCTGTGCAAATCTTTGCGCCAGGATTCAGGAATCCGTATGATATCCTGATTACCGAGAACGGGCTGATTTACACCGTCGACAATGGTAGCAACAACGGCTGGGGAGGTACGCCCACGTTGGCAGTCCCCGGCGACTTCGGAAGCGCTACAAACAATTACGATCCCGCCGAACCGGGATCAACAACGCCGGATGCCGACGGTGATACAGTATCCAACCGCGACACCCTGCAACTGATCCATGAAGGCTACTACGGCGGGCATCCGAATCCGGTTCGCGCAAATCCAAGCGGGGCCGGCCTATACACTTTCGGATCGAGTGGGATTTGGCGCACATCAACAGACCCTTCCTCCCCGTTTCCGCTCCCTTCAGACTGGCCTCCAGTGAGCGAAGGGAATCCCATTGAGGGCGACTATATACCGGCGATGCAACAGGAAGGCGCGATAGCGAGCTGGAACAGTTCGACCAACGGATTGGCGGAATATACGGCAACCAACTTCAACGGGGCCATGAAGGGGCAGCTCCTGGTAGTAAACTTCGACCATCGCCTGATCCGGGTCAATCTGAACGATGCAGGCAATGCAGCAGAGGGGGTTCACATTCTGGCGTCGAACTTCGGGGTGATCCCGTTGGACGTTATCGCGCAAGGGGACGATGATCCCTTCCCCGGCACCATCTGGGTAGCGTGTTACCTGGGAGCAAATGCGATCGTGATCTTCGAACCTGCGGACTACGACGGCGGAAGCGGCGTTCCCTGCTCCGGCGCCAACGATCCCAACCTGGATGAGGACGGTGACGGATACAGCAACGCAGACGAAATCGCGGCGGGGACCGATCCGTGCAATACAAGCGACCGCCCAGCAGATGCTGATGGAGACTTTCTGTCCGACATTATCGATCCCGATGATGACAATGACGGGATACCGGATGAGGAAGATCCTTTTCCGCTCGACCCTGATAACGGCGCCAACGAGTTTCTGCCACTGACGTTTGAGCTGCTAAACGGCAACCCCGGCTATGGTTTTGGAGGCGTAGGCTTCAGCGGCTGGATGATCGACTACCAGACGAACTACCTTGACCTCTACGACAACGACCAGCTGATCGTAGGCGGAACCAGCGGCGTCTTCACAATCAACGATATTGACCATGGAGATGCTTACCTAAACCTGAACACGCAGCGGAACGCGTCTCAATTCGGTCTCAACGTGGATGCACAGACGGGGCCGTTCTACATTCTCACGCGTCTGCTCGCAACCAACCTCTTTAAGCCAACGCCACAGGATTATCAGGCTGCAGGATTCTATATAGGCAATGGAGACCAGGACAACTATCTGAGGATCTCAGCTGTCGCGAATGGGGGCGCAGGAGGTATCGAGGTCTACTACGAGAGCCAGGGGCAGCAGGAGTATCAGAAGACATACCCAGAGCCGTTTGTCTTAAGCGCCGCTGAATCGATTGACCTATATCTCACGATAGACCCATTAACTGGCATTGTAACGCCGTCCTACGCGATTGACGGAGCATCTGGAGTGTCGTTGGATTCAATTACTGTTACCAGTCCGATTCTGGAGCTGCTTCACCTCAGCCCGAACTCAGCATGGTCGAATGCGCTCGCTGTTGGGATCATTGCCACGTCGAACCCGCGTGAGCTTGGTACGCCACTAGAGGAGACAAAGTTCACCGCAGACTGGGACTTCATTGCGGCCCGTCATTTAGACAGCGATCTGGACTCTTATGGCTGGGAAACTTTGAGCACCCTTGGCAATTGTGAAGCCCGGAGTGAAAACTCCCTGGCTGCTGCTGGCGACGCTTTGATACTGATCGGCGGTCGAGGAACGCCGCCAACAGAGAAATTGTCGCTCAACACGCTTGAGTGGACAGCCGGCAGTCCTCCTCCCATACAGCTTCACCACTTCCAAGCCGTTACCTATGAAGGCCTCGTCTATGTTGTAGGCGCCTTCACCGGCAATTATCCTACCGAGAAGGGAACAGCCCACATCTACATTTACGACCCTGTGGAAGACGTGTGGATGCAAGGACGCGAAATCCCACAAGAGCGGCGACGAGGAGCTGCCTCAGCCGCCTTACTGAATGGTAAGATCTATATCGCGGGTGGAAATGTGAACGGCCACGGCCAAGGCACAGCCACAACAGTCGCATGGCTCGATGTCTATGACCCGCTGACGAACACTTGGACGCCGCTCACAAACGCTCCACATGCACGGGATCACGCCGCTCTTGTTGAAGCAGGCGGCAAGCTCTTCTTCGTGGGCGGACGTATCGGTGGCGATCCCGGGGTCTTTACCGCAACGGTTGCAGAGGTCGACGTTTTTGACCCGGCGACCGGCGAATGGGAGACGCTGCCATCTGACAGAAATCTACCCACTCCACGAGCTGGGGTGAGCGCTGCGAGACTGGGCTCCCGCGTTGTCGTCGCCGGCGGAGAGTCAACCCAACCAGCCGCGCACAACGAAGTGGAGGCATACATCACAACTACAGGTCAGTGGGAAACGCTGCCCCCGTTGCAACAAGGAAGACATGGCACAGGGATGGTTGCTATCGGCGACACCTTGCTGATTGCCGCCGGCGCCGGAAATCAAGGCGGAGGCCCGCTCTTGAACTCCACGGAAATCTTTAGCGGATCTATCGATCCGGTCCTGCCCTTGCCACCAATCATTCCGGGATTATTGGAGCTAACAGCCAATAGCCTGGACTTTGGTACAACTGAAAGCGGTGAAAGCACTGCGCTTCAGGTAGCTGTCTCCAATCTCGGCGGAAACCAGGGGATCCTTATCCATGACCTCGAGCTGAATGGTGATCCCGTCTTCCAGACCAGCCAGCCGTACGAGCTGCCATTTGTCCTGGCTTCGAACCGCTCCTTGGAAATTGACGTGATCTACAATGCTCAGGGAAACCAGTCGCACAGCGGAACTTTAGTCATTCACTACGGCGCAGGCAATAGCCTGACGCTTGAACTGGCAGGGCAATCAGACAGCTCCGGCACGATCGATCCGGGGTGGCTGACGCTCAACCCTGCCAGTATCAATTTTGGGACATCACCGGTTGGCGCCGAGGGTGGATCCGGCGTTGTGAGTGTGACCAACACCGGCGACCAGAGCCTTGAGATCGACGCAATCTTGTTGTCTGGAGCACAGGAGACTGCATTCGCCGTTGAACACGGAGAACTGCCAGTAGCGCTTGGTCCCGGAGATTCCTATGCGTTTGTCGTGAAAGCGACTGCAGTCCAACCCGGCGCCAACGTAGCAAACATTGTGATCGAACATACCGGAACCAATACTCCCGCAACACTAGGCCTGACCGTGACGGGAACAGACCTGGCCGCCATCCGGATCAACAGTGGGGGTTCACAGTACATGGACAGCAACGGGATTATGTGGGCGGCTGACTCCCACTATGTGGGCGGCGATGTCTATTACAACAATACGCTGACAATCAACGGCACACCGGATCAGATCCTGTATCGGCGTGAACGTTATGGAGCAGAAGGTTTTGGGTACGCGATTCCAGTCGCTAATGGAACTTACACCTTGGAGCTACACTTCGCGGAAATCTGGTGGGGCGTATCGCGACGCCAAACAGAGGATAATACAGGTCAGCGGGTATTTTCTGTATTAGCAGAAGGACAGCCCATTCTCATGGACTTGGACATTTGGGCGGAAGCAGGCTCCGCGACCGCATTGATAAAGAGAATCGAAAATGTCACGGTGAGCGATGGCGTCCTGAACCTTATGGTCGAAGTTGCCGTGGATAACGCCAAGTTCTCAGCCATCGCCGTTATCCCCCAATCTGCTCAAAGCGAGAAGAGTCTGGCGCTAAGTCCGGAGGTACTGGACTTCGGCCCTGTGGCTACAGGATCAAACTCAAGTCTATCTGTGACTGCCAGCAACCTGTCTGACCAGGATATTGCTGTACTCAGTGCAACAATCAGTGGCCCCGGAGCAGCCAATTACTCAACGACGCTCTCCACCCCAATATATCTGGGGCCGGGAGACGCCTTGCCTTTGAGCATAAAGTTCGCGCCCACCGGGGCGGGCTCCAGCGCGGCGGTTCTTACGCTAACGCATGACGGACCCGGTGAACCAGTGCAAGTGGTGATGAACGGATTCGGACTGCCGACCGGAACATTACAAGCCTCGGAGAGTACGTTGAACTTTGGAAACAAGAGCGTTGGCTCCACGAGCTCCAAATTAATCGAGCTGACAAACAGCAGCGGAACAAGCGTCCACATAACAGACGTAGGGATAACCGGACCGGGGGCAGCCGCTTTCTCCACAGACTTCACTCCAACAAGCATCCCAGCTACTAGCAAAACTCTGTTAGAGGTTCAGTATGCTCCGCCAACAACGGGAGTCCACACCGCCTCCCTCGTCATCGACCACAATGGCGTGAACAGCCCTCTGATTGTAACACTGGAAGGAGCTGGCGTATTTAGCGGAGATGAAGGGACGATTATTCGGATTAACGCCGGTGGAAAAGAGTATACCGACACATTTGGAAATGTTTGGAGTGCCGACGCTCATTACAGTGGGGACGCTGGTATCGTAATCATGCCCTGCCTCGAGATCGAGGGCACAAGTGATGATCCGCTTTACCAGAGTGGCCGACTTGGAGGAAACGGACTTAACTACGAGATCCCGGTGGAGCCCGGCATCTACGACATAACGCTTCACTTTGCTGAAATTTGGTGGGGCGCCTATGAGGGTGAGGGTCTGGACAACAGCGGTAAACGGAACTTCACGGTGTTTGTCGAAGGGACCGCTGTACTGACCGACTACGACATATTCGAGCTCGCAGGACCTGCAATGGCGATTCCGGAAACCTTCCTGAATGTGCAGGTTGTCGATGGTAACCTGAGCATCGAGTTTGCTCCATCAGCGGGAGATGCGTGGATATCAGGCATTGAGCTTTCTTCTGTGGAAGCTCCAACAGACCCGGAAGAAGGCGAGCTGATCGCGAGCCCAATGTCTGTCTCCCTTGGACAGGTTCAGTTGGGCGATAGGGGGAACGACACTGTAACCCTGTCCAATTCTGGGTCTGGACCGCTGCAGATCACTGGAGTGCAAATTACCGGCGCAGGCGCTGCAGCATTCTCAACGAACCTGACTACGGGTCTACTCACTCCGGGCGATGATCTACCAGTCACTGTAACGTTCACCCCGCTAGTGGAAGGAGCGGCTGTTGCATCCCTGGCGATCACGCACGACGCCCCAGATAGTCCGCTCATTATCTCGCTAAGCGGTGAAGGCGTCGAACCATCTGATCCCTCCACCTTCATCATTCGGATCAACGCGGGCGGCGGCGCCTATACCGACTCCCTCGGCCTGGTTTGGCAGGCGGACCAGTATCACACCCGATCTGGCGGCACGTGGGCGGACGATGACCTTGAGATCGCCGATACGAACGAGGATCCACTCTACCAAACGGAGCGTTGGGGAAAGAGCGGCTTCGGTTACCAGATCCCAGTACCCAATGGTCAATACAAAGTCCGACTACACTTCGCGGAAATCTGGTGGAGCGTGTCCGACTATATAGGTCAGGACACTACGGGCAGACGGATCTTCTCGATTGATATTGAGGGAGTCCGTCGGATCACCGACTTTGACATATTCGCTGAGGCAGGCGCTGCTGCCGCACTTGTAAAGGAATTCTCGCCCATAACGGTAACAGACGGGATCCTGCACATCTCAACGGCTGTGCGCATCGACCACGCGAAGATCTCTGCAATCGAGGTAATTGGCTTGTAGTTTCCTGCTTAACAGCATCTTGCGTCACACTGGAATTTATCCCATAGTGGCGGCATAATGTCGCAGGCACGCAAAGGGATTGTTCTGGCGGGAGGATCAGGGACCAGACTGTACCCCGCCACAATTCCGGTGAGCAAGCAGCTCTTGCCAGTCTATGACAAGCCGCTGATCTACTATCCGTTGTCTGTGTTGATGCTGGCAGGAATCCGGCGTATCCTCATAATCACCACTCCCGATGACTTGCCGTTGTTCGAGCGACTACTGGGAGATGGATCACAGTTCGGCATAGAGCTGAGCTTGGCCGCGCAGCAGCGTCCAGAGGGACTGCCTCAGGCGTACTTGATTGCGAAAGACTTCCTCGGCGACGCCCCATCTGCGCTCATTCTGGGGGACAACATATTCTATGGACACGAGCTTCCCCGCATTCTCCAGAGCGCCAGCGGTGAGGAGCATGGAGGAACGATCTTTTCTTATCATGTTTCCAATCCCCAGGATTATGGGGTGCTTGAGTTTGACGCCACGGGGCGTGCAATCGCCGTAGAAGAGAAACCAGCCAAGCCACGCAGCAACTACGCGGTGACCGGACTATACTTCTTTGATTCCCGGGCTGTTCAACGGGCGCACTTGTTGCGGCCATCGAAGCGTGGAGAACTGGAAATAACGGACCTTATTCGGCTCTATCTGGAGGCGGGCGAGCTGGCTGTCAAAGACCTGGGAAGGGGAACGACCTGGCTCGATACGGGAGAGCCGGGCAACCTCCTGCATGCAGGAAACTTTGTTGAGACAATACAAAACCGACAGGGGCTGAAGATCGCCTGCCTTGAGGAAATTGCGTATCGGCAAGGATGGTTGGCTCCAGAGGGTGTGCGCTCGCAGGCAGAGAGAATGAACGGCAGCGCGTATGGAGCATACCTGAGAACATTGATTCAATAAATGATTTGGCCTTCAGTGGCTTTACGTACGGGCCGATTAGTGTAATCTCGCCTGTTTTACGACCCGAACCGCCCGTGGAATAGCCTCTGGCGGTGATCTCTCACTTCAGGAAAGTCTATCGCTAAGAATGAAAGTTGCACTGATTACCGGCATCACCGGGCAGGACGGATCCTACCTGGCTGAACAACTTCTGGAAAAAGGTTACGAAGTCCACGGGATGATCCGTCGCTCCAGCTCCTTCAACACGGGCCGGATCGACCACCTGTACAACGATCCGGAGATTCTGGATAAGCGACTGTTCCTGCATTACGGCGACCTTACAGACTCCAGCAACCTAAACCGTATGCTGGAAAAAGTGGGCCCGGATGAAATTTACAATCTTGGGGCGCAGAGCCACGTAAAGGTTTCATTTGAAGTGCCGGAGTATACCGCAGAGGTAGACGGAATTGGAACGCTACGCTTTCTCGACGCGATCAAGGAGGTTGGGCTGAAGGACAAGACCCGATTCTACCAGGCATCGACTTCCGAGCTCTACGGGCTTGTGCAGGAAGTGCCACAGACAGAGAAAACTCCATTCTATCCGCGCAGCCCTTATGGCGTAGCTAAATTGTATGGTTACTGGATCATCGTGAACTATCGCGAGTCCTACGGTATCCACGCCAGCAACGGCATCCTCTTCAACCATGAAAGTCCGCGCCGGGGAGAAACCTTTGTGACCCGCAAGATCACGCGCGCTGCTGCCCGAATTGCCCATGGCAAGCAGGAAGACCTGAAGCTGGGCAACTTGGACGCCAAGCGCGACTGGGGCTATGCACCGGAATACACAGAAGGCATGTGGCGAATTCTACAGCAGGAAACGCCAGACGATTTTGTGCTTGCTACGGGCGAAACCCACACTGTGCGGGAGTTCGTGGAATTGACATTCGAGGAGCTTGGCATGCCCTTGGATTTCCATGGCGAAGGAGTAAACGAAAAGGGCGTGTGCAGAAAGACCGGCAAGACATTGGTGTGCGTTGACCCTGCGTACTTCCGCCCGGCGGAAGTGGACCTTCTAATCGGCAACCCTGCGAAGGCTCGCAAGGTCCTGGGTTGGGAGCCGAAGACGAAGTTCAGCGACCTGGTGAAGATCATGGCTCGCGCTGATTACGACAAGGTCGCGCAACGCGGTTACTAAGAATCTCTTCCAATGAGTGGCCTAAAACGGGGCGACAGAATATTTGTAGCAGGCCACCGCGGCATGGTGGGCTCCGCAATCGTACGCGCATTAGAGAAGCGGGGCCATGAATCGCTGATCCTGCGCACGCGCAAGGAACTGGATCTGACGGACGCAGCCGCTGTGCAGGCGTTCTACCGCGAAGAGCGGCCCGACGTTGTTATTGATGCTGCAGCTAAAGTCGGCGGCATCAAAGCCAACGCCACCTACCCGGCCGACTTCATGCGCGATAATCTGTTGATCCAGATGAATCTGATCGACGGCGCCTGGCACAATAACGTGCGTCGTTTCCTCTTCCTGGGGAGTTCCTGCATCTATCCTCGCGAGGCGCCACAGCCAATGACAGAGGAAGTACTCCTGACGAGCCCTCTGGAGCAGACAAACGAAGCTTATGCGCTCGCCAAAATCTGTGGCCTGAAATACTGCCAGTATCTGCGCCAGCAGTATGGAGTACTCTTTCACTCTGCGATGCCGACGAACCTCTACGGCCCCGGCGACAATTACCATCCTGAAAATTCCCACGTCCTCCCCGCCCTGATACGGCGGTTCCACGAGGCGAAGGAACAGCAATTACAGGAGGTGGTGATGTGGGGCACCGGCAAGCCTCGTCGCGAGTTCCTGCATACCGATGACTTGGCGGAGGCACTCGTCCACCTGCTCAATCTGGAGAATCCACCGGACTGGGTGAACGTCGGTTCAGGCACCGATGTGGAAATTCGCGAGCTTGCGCAAATTGTGAAGGAAGTGGTTGGTTACCAGGGCAAGATTACCCATGACCTGAGCAAGCCCGACGGCACGCCGAGAAAGCTTATGGACATTTCACGCATCCGCCAAACAGGATGGGCGCCTCGGATCGAGCTCAGGGAAGGAATTGAGCGCACCTATCAGGACTTTCTTGTCGAACTGAAGCACGGCGAGCTTCGAGGCTAACAGTCGTAAAGAGATTGTTTACTTACGGGAGCTGTTTGCGCTTTTCGTGTAAACGGTGACTTTTCCGACTTCGTATCCAACCGCTGGAGGGCCTATACAGGGCCTCTAAAGCAGACTGGGGTATTTCTCCTAGTTTTTTTCTTCGATTGGTCTAAGATAAGCATCCGAAAATCCGTTTTGTAATGTAGATGAGGCTACGCGTCTTCCGTCATCTCTGGGGCCTGAATGGACCACGTTCCGAGATATTTCCAGCCATACGGGCCATGGGATATTGCGGGATCGAGGGGCGGATGCCGTCGTCCAACAACGAGAGCTTCTTCAAGGATCTACTAAACCGGAACGACCTCCTGTTTATCCCGAAGATCTTTACGGAGGGCGATACAGTCGCCGAGCACATCGAAAGTTTTGCAGAGCAGTTAATGCGGTGCGCGGAAATGCGTCCCTATCTTGTGAATGCAAACAGTGGACGCGATGCATTTACCCGGAAGGAAGCCAGCGAGTTCTTCGCTGCAGCGCTTCGCATTGAAGAAGACCTCGGCGTACGCGTAGCGCATGAAACGCATCGCTCCCGGGTACTTTACAACCCATTCATAACAAGGGAGTTGATACGCGAGTTTCCGACTCTAAAGCTCTGCGCCGACTATAGTCACTGGGTGCTAGTTTGCGAGCGACTCCTGGAGACGGAGAGCGAGATCATTCGTCTCTGCAACGAACGCGCCATCCATATCCATGCGCGTGTGGGTTCGCCCCAAACCCCTCAGGTCAGCGATCCCCGAGCTCCGGAATTTGCCGAACTTCTTGAGGTTTACGAAGGATGGTGGAGCAACCAGTGGGCGTTGCAAAAGGCAGATGGCGCCAAAGAAGTCTCACTGACTCCAGAGTTTGGCCCCCCACCCTACCAACCGATATTACCTTATACGCGGCAACCAGTCGCCAATCTGGAGGAAATCTGCGATTGGATGGCGGACCGCTTGCAGGAACGCTTTTCCAAGGAATATCCCCCTCCGCCCAAGGATGAACCGCGGTCGGAATCCAACGGTTACTTCTCTTTTAGCGGGAGCTATAACTCGTAGGAGAGAGCATGGGCTGCTGCTACGGGCCGCGGATGGCTATGCCCGGCTAAGAGCATGGTATCCGAAAGCAATGAGGAGCTTGCTGGCAGTTGGGGGTTGCTACTGCGCGCG
>CAYSHY010000083.1:0-12594 GCA_964430955.1 uncultured Puniceicoccaceae bacterium
GCTTGCGCCGCAGTGGAGGCTGGGGTCGCAACCATACGCGTTTCGTGCGCCTTGTGCTGAAGAAGATGGAAAAGAAGGATCTTGAAGTGGTGTATATACGAGGCAACCACGACGATGTATTGGAGAAATTCCTGCCGCTGAGTTTTGACAATCTGCACCTGGTGGAAGAGCACGTGCATATCACGGCTGAAGGCAGACGCTACCTTTGCGTGCATGGCGATGTGTTTGACGCGGTGGTGAGACACAGCCGGGTATTGGCCATGGCAGGCGATATAGGATACCAGACGCTAATGAAGCTCAACCGCTTCTATAACGCATTCCGACGGTGGCAGGGGAAAGAAGCCTTTTCCTTATCAAAAGCGATCAAGGCGCACGTGAAGACAGCAGTGAGCTATATTTCCCGATGGGAGAAAAAGATCGCGGGCCTGGTGTCGGCGAAACTGCCACGGCATTATTTGCGGGCACATTCACACACCGGCCGACAGACACATAAACGGAATCCACTATCTAAACAGCGGCGATTGGGTGGAAAGCAACACCGCAATCGTGGAGCACTTGGATGGGACCCTGGAGTTGATCGACTACGATTTATTTAGCGCGGCTCTTGAAGTGCATGCCGCACAGGAAAGCTGGCGCAACGGGATGCTCGACGAGCGGACCATTGCCGAATAACGCTATTGTTTGCGGAGACGGAAGAAAAGCGGACCGGTTTCTTCATCTGCAAACGGAATGTCCACCCGGCGCCCGTAGGTTCCCTTTGGAAGCGCATGCAACTCAGTGGTCTCTCCGGATTGAGGATCAACCGTTTCCAGCACGTAATCAGACGTAGGATCCAGGCCCCAGGTCAACATCCGGGCAGAATCTTCCAAGAAGGCCAGGCGCATGCTGGGCTCAGGATCCGGCTCTGGCTCGTTCAGCTTTACCTGGACCAGCTCGATGCCGAAGTCATACCCCAGGTTGCGGCTGTACTGCATGTCAACCGGGTTGTTCCAGTGCTCGTGAACGCCAAGGCTTGAGAGGCCGAGGCCGTCGCCATCGGGATCATAAAAGACGCCAGAGGGCGGATCGTCGGCTTGGGCGGCTTCGTGGAGGTAGTCCTGCGCTCCGCCTTCACCGAAGGCCTCCTTGAGGACAAGCTCTGGCCACTCGTATGCGAGGAAGTCATAGGCGACTGAATCGATGGCTACCGGGTCCATGGAGGCAAAGAGGCTGGACGGCCAGTCATTGCTAAACGGCGCCATCTTCCAAAGTTTGGGCTCGCCTTGCCATCCCTGGCCGGAGAACAGCCCATCGAGCAGGTAAAGAATCGTTTTCTGGCCTATATCCGGGTGGCCCATGATATCTACGAAGTTGCGATATTTGCCCATGCCGGGTGTGCCATCGCCACCGCCGGGGAGCCCCTGGTGAAGATCAAAATAAGATTCGTCGGGGACGCCATAGAGCCTGCTGTCTGGCGTGCGGATGAGCGAGCCGTAGTGGTTCTTGGCGCACGCTGTAATCCCCCCGCTGCCGTGACTCTTTGGAATGGCGAAATTGATCACGTAAGCGGCGTCGACGAACGGTTGCGGGACATAGTCGGGCCTGGCGTCCCTAGCGTCTGGATGGCTCCAGTGCAACTGCACGTCTGAAAACTCTGCCTTGTAGCGGCCGTGCGTGCCGCGGATGTCCACGAAGTTCACATCCGGGAAGATTGGATGCACGAGTTCCCAGATGTAATTAGCGACCAAGCAGACGGTGTCGCCGATATAGATGTCTGACTCGGCAACGCCCACATCATAAACCAGATGGCGTAACAGCGCGATGATTGCCTGTGGAGACACATCGATGTTGTTCCACAAGTTGTTGTGGACACCTTTGATCTTGTTATAATTAGCATCCACCGATCCTAGGTTATTGTTGGCGGTGGTGAGGTTGAGCTTGATCATGAACTTCTCACCCGGGAGATAGCCGCGTGCGCCATTGCCGCGTTCTTCGTTAAAGTAGTGGAACATGTTGTCCCATGCCTCGGCTACTGAATCGCCGCCGCCCAGGTTGATGATGAGCTCGTCCATCATGCGGCTGACGGTCGGCCCATGCGTATTTGCCGGATCGGACCAGCGCACTCCGGTCGCCTTGCCGCCCCAACTCGTAGCGTCTGGAGCGTGGACCCATACAACGCGGCCGGGAAACACGCCTTTGCCCTCTCCGACTGGGCCGTGCGCGGTATCGACAGCAGCGATCGCATCTGACGATGGCATTGATGCCACCCACACGCCGCCGGCAAGGAGACCGCTTAGCGCTGCAAATGTGGCCAAGACCACGCGACGCGACTCAAAGGCGCCTGCGAGTCGACGCCACGCGAAGCGCATGGCAAGCATGCTCAACAGCCAGATGATGAAGCTGCTCGCCAAGGGAAAAGACGCACGCATGCAAGGATACATGGCGCGAGAGGGTTTTGGAACGACCCTGACAATGAACCAGATCAGCGACAGAGCCCCAAAGACAGGCAACGCCCATCCCTGAAAATAATGGTAAAGCTTTTGCAGCCTTGGGTGGGGTGGCGGCTTAGGGGAATCCTGGGGTATATTCGTCATGGGGGAGAAGGGGGTGGAACAAGAACTCCAATAGCACCGCCGCCAGAAAGAGTGAAGACCTAAAGCCTTCAAAAAAGAAGGCCGCAGCGGGACACCACGGCCTTCTTGGGAAATCTCTCGCTTGTCGGATCAGATCCCTGTCGCCGCCAATGCTCCACCCAGAGCGGCGGCCGCCCCAGAGACCAGGGCCGCACCAAATGTCCACCACGCTGCAGCTGCGCTCGCCTTGCGAAGATTCTCGGCTTCATGAATGGCCGTGTCACGGGCGCTGCGGAGGCGTTCCTCGACCTTGTGCTGAATCTCCTCAGAGCGACGGATAGCATTGTCGCGCGCTTCCATTGCCCTATCCGCCATGCGCTCGGCCTGCTCGCGCGAGACTCGTGGATTACTGGATGCGACAGCTACAAATGTATCTCGGTCGAACTTGGAAAGGCGCTCACGAAGAACCTCTGGAGCGGCGCCGGGCTCATGCAGAATCGATTCGAGATCCGCCTTGAGGCTGCGATAGTTCAACTCCGGACGCTGTAGCGAGTTCAGGTAACGCGCAATTTTTGCCTCCATCTCCTCGGTCAACGTCCCCTTGTGCCCACTGCGGGTTGGCCGTGGATTCTCAGGTCGATCAGTCATGGCGCTGCGATGTTGCTCCACGCCCTCGCGAGTGGTCTCCACCCGGGAACGTATCTGTCCAAGAGCCTTCTCAACGTAGCCCACGACCTTCTCTGCGCGATCTCGGTCGATATCGGTGCGCTGTGAGAGTGCGGTGACGACGGTATCTCTATCGATCTGGCCGACGCGTCTCATCACAACTTCCTTCGTGGCCTTGGGATCAGCGATAATTTTATCGAGGTCTTCTTTGAGCGCCTCTGGAGCAAGTTCTTCCCTTTGAGTGCTGCGAAGGAACTCCGCCACCTTATGTCGAATGCCCGATGCATCGTCCTCGGAACCTGGGCTTAGCCGATCCATGATTCGCGCAGCCTGCTCTGAACCAGAACCGCCTTCAGCGTGAGCCCCTCTTACTTGATTGAAGATATCTCCCAGCTTTTTCGCGTCCTCTCTTGAGACATTTGGATGCTTTGAAGCAATCTCTATGAAGGTCTCGCGGTCAATGTCGGAGTCGTCCGCAAAATGATCCTTTTCCTTGAGTTTGATCTCCTTCAGCAAGGTCTCCATCTCTTTACGCGCGCGGGTATAATCAATCTGTGGAGGGGCCAGCTCGTGGATATACTTCTCAAGCTTCTTCTGGAATTTGCCGTGATCCATGGCATCAGCGATCTCCGCCCGTATCTTGTCCACGGTGTGATCTGCAACCTTCTGAATTTGTTTCCCCATCTGCTTCTCAGGGCTCGATGAGAATATTCCTGAAAGCGCTGAACCAGAGCCCCGCAAACCAGCCATAACCGCGGAGGCGCCGCCCCCGACCAAATTGCTCATCATGCGCATGTCCAACCACATCATTATCGCCCACGCGGCGCCCCATATTGATAGGCCAATGACCACTCCAGTCCACACTGCGGCAGCGGAACTGAGCGTGACGCCCATCCAGGTCGCGAAGAAGAGCGAGATGCTGGCAGTTGCGAGCATCCATGCGCCCCAGGCGTTGCTAATCTTAACCATCACCGAGCCACCCTTTCCGGAGTCACTGTTGTGCTCGGAGTGACTGTCGGAATGCCGATCGCGATTGTGAAACTTCTCGTCCAGGTTTCCGATGGCTGAGACGCCGAAACCTGCGCTGAGGCTGGTAAGGAGTATCTGGAACCCGATTGCCAATAGAACGCCAGCAACCAAGGCTGCGAAAAAGAACAGGTCCATCTCGAAGTAAGACACGTTCGTGTCTGCTCCAAGACCGGCCTGCGCCCACAAAGTTGATACCGCCGCCGAAAAGGCTACGGATCCAAATAATAATTTTTTGGTCATGGTCGGTCCTCAATTCAATTCCATGTCTCGGCACAAGCGCTGAGACTATACAACCGACTCGCCGCAAGTTTCCTGCCAGAGCCAGACAAACCACCTGTACTTACGACAGTTAGTCCACGATGAGATACTGATCGCCTACTCCGCCTCGTTAGCTTGCGAGAAGGGACTTGAGATCCTTAAGACTGACCTTTGCCGTTGCAGCCGCCGACTCGTCGAGAAGGTCTCGCAGAATTGCGGCCTTCGTCTCCTGTAGATAAAGAACCTTCTCCTCAACGGTGCCAGCGGCGATGAGCTTGATGCTGGTAACGACCCGCGTCTGACCAATACGGTGGGCGCGATCGGTCGCTTGGGCCTCTACTGCCGGGTTCCACCACGGATCGAAGTGGACGACAGTGTCTGCGCCGGTAAGGTTCAGACCGGTTCCGCCTGCCTTGAGCGAGATAAGAAAAACGGGGATGCCGGGATCCTTGTTGAACCGATCGACCTCGCGCTGGCGGTGCGTAGTCTGGCCGTCGATATATGCATAGGAGAGACCATTGCTCTCCAGACGCTCTCGCAATAACTTGAGAACGCTAACAAACTGGGAGAAGACGAGGATACGGTGCCCTCCGTCGATTGCTTCGTCGAGAATCTCCTCAAACGCGCGAAGTTTAGCGGACTGCTCTGGAAGGAGCGAATCGTCGACGATGCGAGGATCGGAGCACACCTGACGAAGTCTCAGGAGCTGGGTAAGCGCCTCCATGCGCAGGCGGCCCTCGCTCGCACCACCTGCTTCAAGATCGATCAGCGATCGCTCCCCTTTCTCGCGCAAATTCTTGTAGAGCTTTTCCTGGGCAGGTGTGAGGTCGCAGTAGAGCGTCTGAATGATCTTCTCGGGCAGTTCCGGAGCGACCAATTGCTTGCTGCGGCGCAAAATGTAGGGCGCGGCCTGGCTGAGACATCTCTGGTCGTACCATGCTCGCTCTTCGCCACGGGCGCCATTGGGCGCCATTGCAAGATATCCTGGCAGGATGAAGGCAAAGAGAGACCTTAGGTCATCCAAAGAGTTCTCCACGGGAGTGCCAGTGAGAACGAAGCGGGCCCCGGCCTTGAGGGCCCGTAATGCAGCAGCAGCCTGTGTGCGACGATTCTTGATATGCTGGGCTTCGTCTGCAATGGCGAGCGTGAGCTCTGTGGTATCAAAAACCTCCTGATCGCGAGCAACCGTGCCATAGGAACTGATCACCAGATCGTAAGCCGATAGCTCCTCGGAAGACTGTAGACGGCTCTCACGATGGTGTCGGAAGATTCTCAGCCAAGGTGCGAAACGCTCCGCCTCGCGAGCCCAGTTCTCAACGAGGCCCGCAGGGCAAACAACCAAAGCCGGCCCCGCATCGGGATTGCTCGACCGAACGGCGGCAATCAGTGAGATAGCCTGAATGGTCTTTCCCAAGCCCATCTCATCTGCAAGCACCCCGCCAAGCTTGCTCTGAAAAAGGTGCCATAGCCATGCCACGCCGATGCGCTGATAACTGCGCAAGCGTGCGTCGAGCGACTCTGGGACGGGGGCCGGTCGTAGAGCTCCAACACTCTTGAGCGCCTGGCTGCGCTGCCGCCATTCATCTGGAGTAATCAGATTCTCAACAACAGGCTCCAGGAGCGTCTCCACATCTGCGAGTTGCGCCGAAGACAGACGGCGCGTCATTGAGGCGACAAGCGGCTGGCCGGGCGTCCCGGAGATGGATTGCTGGGCAACAGCCAATTTCTGCAGTCTCTCTGCCGGGAGGAGCCAAATCTGATCTCCTCTAACAACGTAATGTTGGCCAGCGGAAATGCTGCGGCGAATTTCCCCTTCCGGAATCTCGCCCGCGTTGATCGAGACATTCAGGACGAAGCCGTCGCCATCCGCAGTTCCCTGAGCACTGATTTCAGCTGGCTTAACCGCCTGCATACGCTTGCAGTAATTGTCGGTAAATACCGGATCAAAGATCTTCACCACCTCATCCAGTTGGGCGGCAAGAAAGTTGAGCACCTTGTGCTGATCCCGCAGCCACCAGCGGCCGTTGGAGGGCTCGGGCCGAAATCCGGCGTCGGAGAAAATAGAAACTGCGCGCTGGTAGACCGGGCTTTCCCGGCTGGGAAGACGTACAGAGAGAAAATGGGGTGAACCATCGATCTCCATACGCGCAAGATCCTTGATCGGCGTCGACGGACGTGGCGGTTTTGGCAGGCTTGCCTCGACCGCGCGCGCCCGGCGGACCAAGACCTCCTTCTTAACTGTTGGCTTGGCGGACGGGGACGCCACCTGTGGTTCCGGATCGAGCAGATGCCCGGACACGTCAAGCAGGGCGCCATCGATCCACTTGATGGGCTTTAGTGGGTCATTCACCCATGCGAACGCAGGTTCACCCCGTAATGCATCGAGAATCGAGCGTAACTGAGCCCGCTTTAGCTGCAGGAGCGCCGCGAGCTTGCCATCGTTCCAAGCCTCCACCTGACAAAGCGCCTCCAGGTAAGGAGCTTCAATGCGGTAACGGGTTCCCTTGAAGATCTTTTCCGGCGCAACGCGCTGCCCATTGGCGCGGAGCTCGAGCTTAACCATGATCGCGTTGCGAGGGGCAACTTGTTTCAGGTTTGGAGGAAGAAGAAAAGCTGCGTATAGAGGCGTGCCAGCATCGTCGATCTTGAGCGATTGGAGGATGCGGGGAGGCGCGGGTTCCTGAGACTTCGGCTCAGGGTCCGCTGCAGCTGAATCCGTTCCCTGCCGAATTGCCTCCTCCTCAACTTCATTTCGTCGCTGCTCGGCCACCAGGCAAAGTGCGATGGCATGTGCGCAGATATAACCTTGGCGCCCGGTCGAGCAGTTACAGCGATTTTCCGCGAAGGTGAGAGATCGCAAATTCAGGCGAGGAGCAAAACGAACTGAACCCGCCTGAACAATCCCGGTCAACTCGGGCCGCGCCCAGTCGACTGATTTGACAGCTCCTGCTTCTACCAGACTACGCGCATCCTTGAGCACGGCCCAGCCAGCAAGATCGACCAAGCTATCACGGCAGAGATCTGGAAGGTCCTGAAACTTTAGCGCCATCGGGCAAAAGACAGCCGGAACAGAAAAACGTGCCCGGGCCGGAAAAAACTAGGCATTGCTGAAGAGCACCTTGCCAAAACGCGGCTTGCTGGCGTGCTCGATAGCTTTCGCAAAGTCGTGCAGCTTATACTGACCTTCTACCGGTGCATTGATAACGCCATCCCTCATAAGCGCGAAGATCTTGGAAAACATGATCTCGGCGCGCTCGCGAGTATTGGTGCGATACCAGCGATCCATCCAGAACCCTCGAAGGATGATGTCATTGAAAATCAATTGACGTGTCGGAAAGCGAACCGGCTCAAAACTGGCCCCGCCAATGGTGACCATACGTCCGCCATAGGCCAGCGACTTGATAAGGCGTATCGCGCTCTCGCCCCCCACAGAGTTAATCGCCAGATGGGGCCGTACGCCTCCTGTGATCGATTCGATCTGCTTGGGATAATCGTTGTCGTCGAGCAGGACAGCCTCTGAACCATACTTGCGCACCTGATCGATAACCTCCTTGCGGCGGACAACGCTAATGACGTGCAGGCCAAGGTGCCTGGCCATCTGGGCGACAAAGACACCGACAGCGGAGTTTGCCGCGTTCTGAATCACCCAATCGCCCTTCTGCAAGTTGGCGTCGCGTAGCAGACGCCACGCGGTGGGAGGGTTGACAAAGGCCATGGCGGCAATCTCCAGCGGTATATCATCCGGCAAGAACCAGAGATCGCCGGCTGGAGCATTCATCAGCGTTTGCCATGAGCCACATTCGTCCGGGATACGGACCCTACGGCCGACTAGCCCTTTGTCCACGTTTTCGCCCACGGCGACAACTTCACCGGCGCCCTCACGCCCGGCGGTTGCAGGCAGGGCTACGGACCGGCCATAAGTCCCGGCAATCATCCCGAAATCCGACGGGTTGATGGTTGCAGCGAGCATGCGAATCTGAACCTCGCCATCGCCGGGCGCAGGAACCTCCACGTCTTCCACGCGGAGCACGTCCAGCGGCTTGCCGTGCTGGTGATACCGAATTGCCACCCCGATGCTCATGAAGCCAGCTAAACCAGAAACAGAATTTACGAAAGCCAAAAGAATTCGCACGCCTAAGCGTGATTACCCGTCAGTGCGCCTCTCTCGTTCACGCTGCTTGTGCGCCCGGATGATGCAAATGATGAAGGCTACGCCCGGACCCCACACGCCTCCTATGAGGAAAGCTCCGTTTCGCAATCCGTGGGTAAACATCTCCATTAAAGAAAGATCCAGCCCCAGAAGGCTGCCAAAAATTGGATATGCAATGCCGAAGACGATCGCGCCCCCGATCATCATGAGCAACACATAGAGAAGCCAATACCCGATCCAGGACAACGCACGAACCAATGACTGCATAATGAGCTCGGAAGCAGGTGGTTTACTCTGTGGGGCTTCCTTCATCGATCACTCCAGAATGGACATGTGAAAAGCGCTCTGCCTCAGACTTGTATACGCGGACCACATGATCGATTACCTCAGAAAGACCGCGATTCTCCGTAAGGATGCCAGTGCCTGTAGACCGATAGACGGGCAGGCGCTTGTTCAAGAGTTCGCTGATGCGCTCTCTGGGATTATCGCAGCGTAGGAGCGGACGTTTCTTGTTGCGCGAGGTGCGCTCAAGGATCGTATCCTCAGATGCAAAAAGGCAGACTACCACACCCCGCGCCAGCAATTTTTCGCGCATTCCCTCGATTGTGGGAAGACCACCTCCGCAGGCCACGACGCAACCAGTGGCTGGATGCCCGTCCTCAATGAACTCGCGCTCCATCTGTCGAAATGCGGGTTCGCCGTCCTCGCTGAATATGCGTGTGATTTGCTTGCCTGCCTTCCTTTCAATCGCGCGATCGCTATCAATGAAGCGATACCCCAACGCCTGGGCCACACCCCTGCCCACGGCGCTCTTTCCAACGCCCATGAAGCCAATGAGGTAGAGGTTTACCTTCTGCGGTGAGGGATTGCGACTCATCAAACGGATGCTACCGGGGGCCTCTACAACTTACAAGAGCAACAAGGCTTCTGGACGGAATGTCAGCAGGACCTGACGCCGGGCCCGGCGCCTCAGGCGTCAGTTCAAGGAACGTAATTTAGTCGACTACGCAAAGGTAATTCCGAACGACTGATTCCACCTTTTGAAGCGTAATAGAAGCCACTTCGGGACTTTCTGATTCCGACAGAAGACGTATTTTGGCCTCTGTGCCAGAATAGCGGACCAGGATACGACCGTGGCTACCCAAGCTGTTCTCGATCTCCCGAATGTGATCCATGAAGCCGTTTAGCGATTCGAAGGGGATGCGCTCCCGGACGCGTAGGTTCTTACGGAGCTGCGGGAAGAAGCGCATGACCTGCCGCAGCTGCGACAGCGGTTGCTGGCGATCAACCATGAGCTGGAGAATCTGCAGGGCTGCAACCAACCCATCGCCAGTGGTGGAGAAGTCGCGGAAGATGATATGACCGCTGGTTTCGCCTCCGAAATTGTAGCCATTGGCCAACATGGACTCGGCTACATAGCGGTCTCCGACCCCCACCCTTTCGACGCGGGCGCCATGAGCCGCCATGACAGCGTCAAGGCCAAGATTGCTCATGACTGTGGCCACGACAGTATTCCGAGCCAGGCGTCCATGCCTGAGGAGGTGAAGGCCCGCCATTGCGAGGACCTCATCACCTTCAACGACCTTGCCGGTCTCGTCGACCAAGATCAATCGGTCGCCATCGCCATCGTGGGCAATGCCCAGGTGCGCCTGGGTTTCAACGACATATCTGGAAAGTCCCGCAGGATGCTCACTCCCGACTCCTTCGTTGATGTTCGAGCCATCTGGCTTGTCAGCAATAGAAAACACCTCTGCCCCCAATTGACGTAAAACATGTGGGGTTGAGCAGCATGTTGCGCCGTTTGCAGTGTCACAAACAATACGGAGTCCCTTCAGGAGACCGGACGGCATCGATTGAAGCAGATTTTCACGATAGGCTGATGCTGCATCGTAGCTAGCGACAGTCGCATACTCGCCTGCAATCCAGCTCTGATCCCAGGCTTCGTCTATGAATTGCTCGATCCGGGCTTCCACTTCGTCCGGAAGCTTGGTTGCGCCGGCGGAAAAAAGCTTTATACCATTGTCTGACGCAGGATTGTGAGACGCAGTGATAACAACGCCAAGATCTGCGCCTACAATTGGGATAGAGCGTGCGATCGCAGGTGTGGGCGCAATGCCGGCATCGATGGCTGAGACGCCTTCTGCAGCCAAACCGCTGACGACAGCGCGTGAAAGAGCCACCCCAGATTGGCGCGTATCGCGACCAACGAGGACCCGCAGTTGCCGACTCTGTTGCCCGGAGCCGAGCCAGCGCGCCAGAGCAACGCCCACGGCCCGGGCGAACGGCTCGTTGATGAGGTCACCACCCACGGCGCCTCTGATGCCATCTGTTCCAAAGTACTTGCGTGAAACCATGCTCGTAATGCTCTTAAATAGCGGAAGGAAGATGGCGTGAAACCAGAGAGCATCGCGCCCGTCTACCGAAGTCGACTATAGATATCGGTTTTTTTGTTCCGCAGAAATATTTTTTTTGCGTGGCGCTGATCAAGAACTGCGTCACCGACACCGAATCGAAATCGCCTGATTCAGAATCAGCGATAGGCGGTCTACACCGGATCGCGAGAGCCTGAGTTGAGAGCAGCGTTTTCAAGGACATCTTACGCTGTGAGATTTAGCATATGCGGCGCCGACGAACCTGCCCTGACGAGTTCTGATCAAAAAGGACTTCAGAATCTTCTAGACGGCCAAGCCTTGATAAACCTCGCGCGCCTTCTCGAGCCACTCCTTTACAGTCCCCCCCCGAATGGCGTCACGGGCCCTCAGAGCGCCGGAGCGAATATCATCTGCAGCTCCAGCAATCCACAGCGCCGCCCCTGCATTAAGCGCGATTGTTTCAACCAACCCACGGTTGCCCCGCCCTTCGACAATCTCCAGAAGCGTTGCATAATTCTCCTCTGGAGAGCCCCCAAGAATATCTTTGCTGTCGCATTCTGAAATACCCAGATCTCGTGGCGACCATACGGCTTCGATACCTGAAAAATCTCCAAACCCGGCCACGTAATTCGAACCTGCGCACGAAAGTTCGTCGACCCGGATATCTTTGCCGAGGTCAGCGTGGACAGCCAGTCCTCGTTTTGGACCGAGCCTGTGCATGGCCTCTGCGAGCGGTCTCACCCACGTGCTGCTAAAGACTCCCAGAAGTTGATAGGCCGGGCGTGCAGGGTTCACCAGAGGGCCCAGGATATTGAAGATGCTGCGCTGCCCACTCTCGGCCAAAAGCTTCCGAACAGGAGCAATCTCCTTGAACGCAGGATGAAAGGAGGGAGCAAAGAAGAAGCAAAAGTTCAACTCCTGCAGGCTCTTGCGAAGGAACTCCACAGGAGGATTCTGCGGCACGCCGATTTGACCAAGGAAGTCGGCCGCTCCACTTTTGGAAGTGACGGCGCGGTTGCCGTGCTTCAGAACCGGGACCCCCAAGGCCGCCACTGTAATGGCAGCCGCGCTGGATATATTGTAGCTCCCGGAAGAACTGCCCCCGGTTCCAACGATATCAATTCCCCGGGCTGCAAAATCCTCGAGACCAGGATCGCGGGCCAACTGACGGAAGACCGTTGCGAAGGCAGCTACTTCCTCTGCCGTCTCCCCCTTCTGATTGAGAGCGCTCAAGAACGCACGCTTGGTCTCGGGCGAGACGTCTGCCGATGCCAGCTCATAAGCGCTTTTGCGGGCATCCTCTGCAGTCAGGTTCTCACCTGATTCGAGTCGTTGGGTGAACGCTTCTAACAACATAACGAAAAGGCGGGCATTCTGACTGTAGAAACCCTAATGGCAACGATGAATGAAAAACGGATACCCGTCCCACGGTCCCGTCAACACCAAATCAGAGATCCCCTTCTCAACAGTTGCGCCCGGAACCTGCATATATCTGCAGATTCCGGGCGCGCCGAAGGTATCGTAAGAGGCGTCTATCGCACCCCGGCTTATGGATCGGTGCTCTCGT
>CAYSHY010000084.1:0-12295 GCA_964430955.1 uncultured Puniceicoccaceae bacterium
GGGTTGCCCTCGGGTGAATCGGTTGCGCACAAGCCGCACATATAGCTGCCGCAATTACTGCAGACTGCTTCAGCAGCGGCTTCGGGATGTCGGAAGCAGGATGCGTCGGCTGCATCGCTGATCGGAGTCATTCTAGCGTGGTTATCCTCTCGGAGCGCCGCAGGAAAAAACTCCAGCTGATGTGGCTCTGTGCAACGGCACTTGAGCAGTTGACCCTGATAATGCCGGCCCAACGGCAAGGGCTCGTCACAACTCAGGCAAGTTGGAACCCGAAGCCCCATCTATTCGCCTACCGTTTGACCACAAGCGTTCCGGCCAACCTGTCGTGCAAACCTCGCTTCTTGCTGTCGAAGGCGACCATGAGAAAGCCAATGCAGAAGAGCATAGCGCTCGGAATGGTTGCAAAGTATCTGCCCAGTGCGCGTGCATAAGAGATGCCCCTGCCATCGGGCGTAACCACCTTCATGCCCAGCAAGCGTTTTCCAAGGGTCGCCTGGAGCTTCGGATTGCCGGTGAGTAGCGTATAGTAAAGGATTGTGACGGTAACGCTGAAAAGGAAGTAAGGCAGGAATAGCATGCTCGCCGCGTCAGGATCTTCCATGAGCATGGGATCGAAGACACTGGCGCCCATCAGGATGAAACCCACGCCGTAGAAAACGGTGTTCAGGACCAGACTGTCGATAAAGGATGCTACCGCCCGTCTCCAGAAGCCGCCGTAGTCAAAGTATTGCGCTTCCTCACGGTCTGCGCCTTCGCGAAGTTGTTGGGCGAATCGTTCCTTTTCGCTGGCGCTGATCACACGATCGCCGACTACCACGGAAGTAGCCGCGCCGGGCTCGCTATTTGCCGTGGCGGTGGAATATGGCGCCCAGTCGGTCATGCCCTGGCGCCAGACAAGGGTATTGTCCCTTATCTCGCCTCGTTGCCGCAGTTCACGCAGCTGTTCAATCGTAACGGGGCCTTCCCGTTGTTCGCCAACGCCGTAGTACCATTCCATGAGCAGAGATATTCTGTTCACACTGGCATCCGCCTGCGGTGAGTCAATAGCGCAAACTTCTGCACTTAACATATTCCCACCAGAGACATGCCTCAATCGTCTGACTAGAACAGCGACCCTCAAAGTGTTAGTTCGATGAGCCTCGCCAAATTTTTGGTGTAGACCCCAAAAGTGGTCGGGGCGGCCGGATTCGAACCGACGACATCTTGCTCCCAAAGCAAGCGCTCTACCAGGCTGAGCTACGCCCCGTGATCCTGCTTGAAACTGGCCTTACGCCTCTCAAGGAATCAAACGTAAGCGCGGCAGCCTAGCGCACACTTGGCGAACGTCAACCAGAAGCTTGCCCGGAATCTGCATTTTGTTTGAGGACGAGTTGCAGCGCCGGGGTCAAGAATTGGCACGGCGGCGATGACCGCCAGTACATTGAGCCGATCGCTGACCAATTTGCCGACAGGACTTACTTCGAGAAGTGTGGGTAGTGGAACTTGATGATGTCTATGGAAGCATCGCGCCAGTACGGCCAATTGTGCGCACCGGGGCCTTCCACATACGTCACTGTATAACCTAGCTTTTCGAGCTCGGCGGACATCTTGCGGCTGTCCTCGAGCAAGCGATCATCCACCCCGCAGCCAAGGTAAAGAGGCGGAAGTTCGGTTTCCTTCTCGGAGGCAGCCTTCAATATCTCATAGAGGTTGAACTGCTTGCGATCTCCGCGAGCGCGGTTGAACGCGCCAGACAAAGAGCTAACAGAGGAGAAGAAGTCCGGACGTTGCAGCATGTAATGAAATGCTCCGAAACCTCCCATGGAGAACCCCGTGACGGCACGCAGCTCCTTCTTGCCCCCCGCTCGATAGGAGGATTCGATGAAGGGGACGAGTTCTTCAAAGAAAAAGGTCGTATAGCGTATGCTGGGGTCGTCTGCGAAATCGAGATAGGAAGACAACCCTGCTTCAAACGTGACCAGGATCGTGGGGTAGTCTCCATCGATAGCTTCGTTCAACGGCGCCATGACGCTCCATGTGTCATACGGGGCGTTTGCTCCGTGCAGGCAGTAGAGCACAGGGAAAGTCTTGTCGCTCTCCGTCTCGTAGCTGTCTGGCAGCACCACGACATAGGGGATCTCCTTGTCCATTGCCTTGGAATGGAGGTTATCCTTAATCGTTTTCACCGCGAAGAGGGGCGTAGAATGCAGGATTGCCAGCAGTATTGTTGAAAAAAGAAGTCGATTAATCTTCATGGGGCCGGGTGGTTTAGATACTGGGTGGTGGTTTCACTATTGAGTGGCGATCCAGAACCACTCGCCGTGTTCATTGGTGCTCGTGGGGCTCCACATCCACTTTGACAGGGAGTAGGCCCATACCCATGGCTGGTAGCCTGCGTATACCTGTCCAAGGAAATCGCCGGTGTCGGCGTGGTTCGTGTCATCGACGGGGAACCCTTTCCATAGCGCTACCGGCGCGGACATATACTTGTAGTGGAATGCGATGATCTGGGGAGAGGTGTCCCGCCAGTAGGTCCAGTTGTGATCGCCCGGCGATTCCACGTACTCCACTGAAAAGCCCCGGCTCGACAGAGCATCTTCCATCGTCCGGTTTTCAGAGAGATATCTATCGGAGAGGCCACATCCGAGGTACATCGGCGGCAATTCTATCTCATTCTGGTATGCGGCTTCGAGACGTGAATAGAGTTCAAACTCGGAATGACCTGAAGGAGCCCCCGCAAAGGCTCCGGAAAGGGAGCTCACCGAGGAGAAGAAGTCAGGCCGAAGCAGCATGAAATGCCATGCGCCGAAACCGCCCATCGAGAAGCCTGTAACGCCTCTCAGCTCCTGCCTGCCGCCCGCACGATAAGTTGTCTCGATAAATGGGACCAACTCCTCAAAGAAGAAAGTGGTGTATCGAATCGAGGGGTCATTCTTGTTGTCGATGTAACGGGAACCACCTGCGAATGTTACGATGATTGCAGGATAATCGCTGTCGATCGCGCGATTCAAGGGCAGCATTACGGCCCATGTGTCGTAAGGGGATCCCGCTCCATGGAGGCAGTAGAGAACGGGGAAGGTCTTGTTCGTCTGTGTGGCGTAGCTATCAGGCAACACCACGGCATACTGGACTTCTCTGCCCATCGCATCGGAGTAGATGACATCCTTGATCGTTGTATATGCCGACGCGGAAGCGCAGAACATGCACGAGTAGCAAACAAGCGCTACTATAGTTACAACTAATGATTTCATAGGGGGGAGGGGGGTGTTCATAGGGGACTGTCATGCTGAACAAGAAGCGTTATTTGTTCAAGACGATAAGTCGAAATCAATCCATCGGTATGGAATCAGAGTTGTGCTTGCTAGTGCTGGTATCCCTTGTTCCCCGTTGTGGATCTGGTTGAGTACAATGTCCACCGCGACAGCGCCCACGTCCCGTGTGGGTTGAACAATACCGCGACCATTGAACTCAGAGTCGTGATTGATCATGAAGACGGTCGGCGTCTGCTTGCAGTCCCTAAGAAGTTTGGGAGCTAAGTCCGGAATGGCGCAGAGCAGCGCATCTGGTTGGTAGCGTTCCAGCCACCTTCCTGCTGCAGGCAAGCCTTCTTCCTGAGAAAGTATACATGGAGGAATTGCCTCGACTCCAGAATCGACAGATTGCATTGCCAGGAACGTTGCCTGTTGCAGGTGCTCTGTGCGTTCGTCATACGGACGGGACAAAATGAGGCCGGGACGTTTATAGCCTTCGTCGCGCAATTGCTCCCACAGGAGTCGAATGCCTTGAGAGTAATCGATGCCCACTTTATGCAGCGCTGGAGTTTTGAGACTGTAGCCAATGGTGCTGCAGGCAAAATCCTGGAATGGAAAATTCATGTCCTTCCGATTCTTATCCGAGACCGGCGCAACGATTACGCCGCGGATGCCCCGCGACTTGAGCACCTTCCCGAGTTTCGCGGGGCTCATCGCGCTGCCGCTGTGTGGAAAGATTTCCAGTTCATACCCCATCCAATGCGCCCGATGCCGGGCCCCTTCAAAGGCTAATCTATAGAAAGGGATGGCGCCCAGGAATGCGTGTATGGGTTCATCGACAATCCATGCCAGAGTGGGTGGTTCCTCTGCCGTTCGTTTCCCATGTAGCTGCGCCATCAAGGCCGAGACATAAGCATTGCGCCGATACCCCAGCTTTTCTGCCGCCTCGCGCACCCGCTTCCTTGTTTTTTCAGGAATACTGGGATGGTTGCGCAGTGCGTATGACACGGCGCTACGGCTCAATCCCACTGCCTTCGCCACCGTTTCCATGGTCACGGTTTGACGAAAAGTCTCATTTCGTCGGCTGTCCGTCATCTAGAGAAGCAGTGAGGAGTAGGGGGGTATAGCTTTCGAAGGCGTCTGTACTGAACGATATCAGTACCCATCTCGTTGAGTTGTCAATAGAACTTGATATCAACCAATCCAACTCTTTAGGGCGACCTGACACACATTTCCAGACCCGCTTCGACAGGTGGACCTTCAGGTCCAGCCGCGTTGGGAGTCGACATGCCTGCAAAGCGTGACGTCTGGAATGCAAGAGCAGATCTCTCCTGTTATTCACCACTATCCAAAAGTTCAATGATGACCCCACAGAGAAACTCGATGCCCAAATCCCTTGTCATTAGCCTGTTCGCGGCCCTGTCCCTGAGCCCGCTGGCCGTCCATGGACAAGGCCTGTTCTTCAGTGTTTCTGGAGATGACTTGATTATCACAGCTCGAGAAGCGGATAACTCTGCCCAATACTGGAGCCTGACGATCACCCAAGGAGCTGCTGTAACGCCGGCTGCGGGTCCCAAAGGCGCGATAACTGGCTTCTACGACCTGACCGGTGCGCCCGGCAGCAACCCATCGTTCAACCTTGCGCGGGGCTCCGGCCTCTTGACAACGCACGTTACCGCCGCTTCTTCCGGTTTCGGCACGGTAATCAATGATCTAGAGAACACAGTGCTCTACGCACCTGAGTGGGTAGACGGCGCCAGTTCCTATACCTTTACCTTGTCGACCACGTTCCCGGATTATGAACGCATTGGCGTCGCGACCTTCACTTCCCAAATTACGATTAATGCGCCGACGTTTGATGGGACGCTGTTTACGGTGTCGAACCAGTTGATTACGCCTCCAGAATGGTCTGTCTCTGACGCGATTGGGGAGGGAGGCAGGGAAAGTCGCAGCGCTTTGGCAACCTTCTTCCAGACGATGCAGGGCGGGGTGCTGGAGAGCTATAATGGCTGGAGGCAATCCCCCAGGGATCCGAATCAATGGGCGCGTGCAACGGCTACCGCCGATTCTATTGGCTTTGCTGATGGTCGGTCGTTTTACCTGAGTCAGACTGCAAACCTCAGTCCCTCATCGATCGCCACAGCCAACCAATATGTTCCAGTAAATGCGGAAGGTAATGCCTTGGTGCTTACGCAAATGCTGTCGGGCAGGTTTCGCGGCTCCGCTGACGCGGGCTCCAATTTGGGCTCAGTGGGTTTTCTGCACATCAACATTGCTGCTGTTCCCGAGCCGTCCACATATGCGGCTTTCGCGGGCATAGCAGCCCTATGGATCACATTCCTGAGACGCCGCAAACGTGCTCACTCCTAGTTAGAAGCCCCAGGTTTGGGTTAGACGCGTCGACCTCTTGTGGGGGTCGGCGCTTTTTGTATAACTAGCCGGTGCGCAAGCGTTAAAGAAGTTCGCGTGGTACTTGCATTTCTGCGGTAACAGGTTACAGGGTGATGACCGTTAGGTTATCGGGATGTCGCCTCGATTGCCACTGCGCTGGAGATGGCCAGATCAAGCTATCACTCTACGCGCGATTGCAGAAGTTGCTTATCCCGCGGTGCTTCCTGCCGATATTCAATGCGCATTGCTTCACCCAACTCAACCCATGACCGAAGACGCTTTAACACCGGCGTGTGAAACCGGGAATAAGGCCTTACAGGCCTACCTCGAGGCGGAACGCGACCGGCTGGAGAGACTTGATGAGCCGGCGGCTGTTACCGATGCACAAGGATTTCTTGTTTATGTGAATCGGGCTTTCGTGGAGGAATGGGGTTATAGCGTAGCAGAGGTCCTGGGGCAGCGGCCTGGGGCAGTGCTACAAGGGCCGGAGACAGACGGTTCAGTGGTTGAGGAAGTACGTGGGCGAATGGCGCAGCAAAAGGCATTTGCTGCAGAGCTGCTCAACTACACCAAGGATGGCCGTTCTAGATGGGTATCTTTACATTGTCGTCCCCTGCGCGATGATAGGGGCGAGATTTTTGGCTGGGAAGGTTCCTCTTATGGCATAGCTCCCCGTGAACGCTCCAGCAACCGGATGCGGGAGACTGCAGAACGCTTCAACGCGCTGATGGAGCAATCCAGCCTCGGAATCGTGATCATCCAGGACGAGCATTTCGTGTACTCGAATCGCTGTGTATGCGAGATGTTTGGTTACAGCCCCGATGAGTTCAGGGACATTCGTGTGTTGGATGTGATCGATCCCGTCGACCACGCGCTGGTGCGCGAGAATATACGGAGGCGTCTCTCTGGTGAAGTAAAGGAGATTCGCTACGCTGTGCGCGGCTTGCTGCGTGACGGCCGCCAAGTGCGCTTCGAAGCCCGGGGCACGATTACTTCTTATCGCGGGAAGCCCGCCATCATTGGCACCATCCAGGATCTGACTGAGCAGACCTTGGCGCTAAAGAAACTGGAAGCGAGCGAAGAGCGCTTCCGGACCCTGTTCGAGAACTCGCCCTTTGCGATGGCGATTTCTGACAGGCCGGGCCACATTATCCAGTACAACCAGGCGTTTGGACGCTTGTTCAAGATTCACCTGTTGCCGAAGCGCGCGTTTGGTTTTGATGATTTGACTCATCCTGCAGACGCAAATACGAGCAGCCGGCATGTAAGCCGCCTTTGGAACGGCGAGATCCGTAGCTTTGAGGTGGAAAAGCGCTACCTTCTGCCGGACGGAGATGTAATCTGGGGGCGCGTCGCGGTTTTCTCGCTTCTGGACAGCGAAGGAAAGGTGCGTAACTCCATCGCCCTGATTGCCGATATTACGGAGCGAAAGCAGGCGGAGGAGCGTTTGCGGAGAGAGCGCAATCTCCTTAGCGAAGCGCTGAAATTCGAGCAGAGCGTGGCCTCGTCCCAGTTTGACCTCGACCTGGTGATGAACCTGACCGTGGAGCAGGCCGGTGCGATCGCCGGAGGGATTGGTTCGGTGATCGAATTGATGGATGGCGAGGGGCGCTTGACCTGCCGTGCTGCGTCTGGCGTAGCAGGCTCTCTGTTAGGATCGAGCTACGAAGTCACTCAGACTGTCTCCGGGCGTGCGATGGTAACAAAGAAGCTTGTTAGCATTGAACGTCTGAAGGCTATTGATGAGCAGGACGCCCGGGCAGCCACTGAACTCGGGGTGACCTCTTTGATTGCGCTTCCCCTGGTCTACCGTGATCACTGCTTTGGCGTCTTAAAGGTTCTTTATGCGGGAGGAGATCATGTTTTTGACCACCACGAGGTCCGCGTACTGCAGCTTGTTTCCGGCTTCTTGTCGTCAGCGATTGCAAACTGCTGGGAGCATGAGACTAAGCAGGCTCTGTTGGAGGAACGGACAGCGGCGGTAGATGCCCTTGCTGCGGCCAAGGAGGCAGCAGAACGCGCCACCCGGGCAAAGAGCGAGTTCCTGGCGAAGATGAGCCATGAGATTCGCACACCCATGAACGGCGTCATAGGCATGGCGCAATTGCTCATGGATTCGCCCCTTAGCCAGACTCAGCGCAGCTATACGCATGCGATTGCGAAGTCTGGCGAAACGCTCATGACAATCATCGACGACATTCTCGATTTCTCGAAAATCGAGGCAGGCCACGTCGAGCTCGAGCGCATTGAGTTTGAGCTGACCCCTGTCTTCCAGGAAGTGATCGAGTTGTTTATGCCCCGGGCGCGGGAAAAGAACATCGAGCTGGTTGCATATGTGGATCCGCTGCTGCCCGAAAAGGTGGTGGGCGATCCTTACCGCCTGAGGCAGATCCTGATGAACCTTGTAAGCAACGCCATCAAGTTTACGGCGCAGGGGGAAGTGTTCGTGAAGGCGGTGCTGGAGAAGGGCGGGGATCGTTCTCTGCTCCGGGTGGAGGTGCAGGATACCGGTATGGGAATCCCCGAGAGTGCGCGCAGCAAACTTTTCGAATCCTTTACCCAGGCAGATAACGGGACGACGCGCCGCTTTGGAGGGACAGGTCTGGGACTGGCGATCTGCAAACAGCTCATACAGATGATGGAGGGCGAGATCGCGGTGGAAAGCCAGGAGGGCAAAGGCTCGGTTTTCTGGTTCTGCGTGCCCCTGGAGGCCGTCGACGGCGTCATCGCATCCGAGTCTCATGCCTATGGAGGTTTGGCGGGAAAACGCGTGGCGCTGGTGTCGCCCACATCTTCGATGCGCTTCTGGTTCCAGCACAATCTCTCTGCAGCCGGACTGGAGGTCAGCGTCTTCCTGGAGCAACAACTCGAGGATGTGTTTGCTCAACTTGCGTCATTCGATCTCGTCGTATTCGACACGCCTGTTTGCTCTGCGGCAACTGGTCTCATCGAAGCTCGGACCGAGTCTGCAAAATCCCTTACTGTGAAGCTGGTGGCCCTGGTGCGGCCGGGCGACGATTCCCTGGAGGAGTTGCTGCTCAAGAATGGATTTGACGCCTGCTTCCGTAAACCGGTGCGTCGCAGGGTGCTGCTGGATGACCTGGTGAGCCTTTTCCAGCAGGCGCCGGGTGAGGTTACGGCGAAGCACAGCGCTGCCGAGCCGGTTGACGCGCCAGTGCAAACTGTGACGGGGCGTAAGGTCCTCCTCGCAGAGGATAATGAGGTGAACCAACTGGTGGCGAAGGCGTTGCTGCAACGATTGGGCTATGTTGTCCATATTGTTCATGACGGACGTGAGGCCCTTGAAAAGGTGCAGAGCGAGGAGTTCGATGCGGTGTTGATGGACTGCCAGATGCCGATCATGGATGGCTACGAGGCAACCCGCCGGATTCGTGCCCTTGGAGGGCGTTTCGAGTCAATCCCGGTCATCGCCCTAACGGCGAATGCCCTGGACGATGATGAGCAGCGATGCCTGGAGGCGGGGATGACGGCATATTGCTCTAAGCCCGTGAAAAAGGACCGCCTTCGCGATGTGCTGGCAACCTGCTTTGCCCAGTAGGACAAGGCAATGTTCAGACCCCATCTTTAGGATGAATCCGGGATCGATGAGGTGATCGGGCTTCTTGTCTTTCAGCGGTTGTTTAGCCGATTGACACGGAGCTGTGCGATGGGAAATCTCCAGTTGCGTGAGAGCCTATTTTGCCGGTCCACTTTTCACAGTAGCCGAGAAGCGGTTCAATCTCAGGATGAAGGCGATTCTGGAAGAGTTGACGCCCGGTCTCGAGGTGGACTTACCCCAGCTTTTTGGAGACCCTTCGATAAAGGGCGAAAACTTCCTTCAGGGAGCGTTTGAGCACTGCATCAAAGGCATCAGGCAGTGTGACTTGGTGCTTGCTGTTCTTGAGGGAACCGATGCTGACTCGGGCACGTGTATCGAGCTCGGATACGCTCATGCGCTAAACAAGCCGATCATCGGCTTTCGCACAGATACCCGTCAACAGGAAGATCATGGGCTGAATCTCATGGTTGCGCGTATCTGCACGGAGCTCGTGCTTGCGCCCGGCGAGAGCGAATGTGAGCAACTGGGCAGGCTTGTTACATCTGCCATTCAACGAGTGATGAACTAGGAGCAGGGCGTTACAGCTCCAAGCGGGGAGTTACGCCAGCACGGGAAATTGCCTCAAGAACTTGGGTAACGGCGGCATGGGAGGCCTCGTCGGCAGCACGTACGATTATGGCAAGTCCATCTGTGTCGATGGTGGCCAGGGCAGCCAAGTCAATCGGTTGCCCGTTGAGCAGGACCAAGCCGTCAGCGGTAATGTTGACAAGCAATACTGCGCCACTGGCGGCGGAGGCACTGGAAGAGGCCAGATCAAGTTCAAGGGCCTTGGAATCCCGTTCAATGGCGCCGACCGCCAGAAAGTAAAAGACCATGAGGAACACCATGTCGATCATGGCGGCTGAGGATAGTCCCTGTCGCGGGATCGAATGCTTGGGAGCCTCGATCATGGCGACTTACGCCGGGTAACTATGGACAAGCTCTCGAAGCCTGCATCCTGCGCTGCCGACATCACGGAGCGAACGATGGCGAATGGCACTGAAGCTTCAGCGCCCACTTCAAGCACAGGCGAGCTTCCTGCGCGTGTTAACTCCCGTATGGCCGTAACCAAGGCGCCCTCGTCGGACATGGCATATAGCTTTTCTCTAGCCTGAAGATAATAGGCCCCATCGCGTTGCACAACGTTAAGCGAAACAACTTCTGCGGATGCAGGCTGATGGCGCGCATCTGTGTCAGGCAGATCAAGGGCTGCCTTCAACGAAAACACGGTGACGAGGAACGCCAGTAGCAGAAAGACGATGTCTGCGAACGCTGCACCGGTTCCGCCGTCCATGAAGCTGAGTGCTTCGCTGGATGAGTCGGTCCCTGGCGGCGCTATTATGGGCATGAATTACAAGGCGTGTATCGCTGCTTTGTCCACAGCCAGACCTGCTTCCTTAAGAGCTTCGCTCATTGTTGGGTGCCCATGTATGGTGCGGCCCAGATCCTCTGCGCTACCGCCATACTCCATATGGGCGACAGCCTCGGCAATGAGCTCAGATGCGCCGTGGGACACGATCTGGACGCCTAGGAGACGGTCTGTCTTCTTGTCGGCGAGCACCTTGACGATCCCATCGGCTGCGTCGTTTGCAACCGCGCGTCCGTTAGCCTGCATGGGGAACTTGCCTACCTTGTATTCCACTCCGTTGAGCTTGGCTAGCTTCTCGGTCAGCCCGGCGCCGGCTATCTCTGGGGTGGTGTAAACGATATTTGGCACGAGTTCGTAGGAAACGTGACCATGGTGGCCGGCGATTCGTTCCGCAACCGCCACGCCCTCTTCTTCGGCCTTGTGAGCAAGCATCGGTCCTTCGATGACGTCGCCGATTGCCCATATGCCATCTGCTCTCGTGCGAAGCTCTTTATTCACGGGGATCCGGCCCTTTGCGTCTGTTTCCAGGCCTACCGCTTCCAGACCCAGTCCATCCGTGTAGGGAGCTCGGCCAACGGCAACGAGGACCTTGTCTGCCTCGAACTCAAGCGGCTTCCCATCCTTCTCAGCACTGACGATGAGCTTGCTACCTTTCTTCTTGGCGCCGGTTACCTTGGTTCCAAGATGAAATGTCAGACCTTGGCGCTTCAGCAGGCGCTCTGCATAGCGGGAGATGTCTTCGTCAAAACCGGCTGCGATTTGTGGGAGAAATTCAAGGATCGTCACTTCGCTGCCCAGGCGTGACCAGACGCTGCCCAGCTCAAGCCCTATGGCGCCTGCCCCCACGACCACCAGCTTTTCGGGGACCTTGTCGAAGCCGATCGCCTGGTCGCTGCTCACAATGTGTTTCCCATCCTGCTTCAGGAAGGGAAGATCCACAGCCCGGGAGCCGGTGGCGATGACAATATTCCTAGCCCGGATCTCAGCGGATTCCTTGCCTCCTGAGATGGCAACGCGGCCCCCGCCCAGCAGCTTGCCGGTTCCGGTGATTACCTTTACCTTGCGCGCCTTGCAGAGTTGCTCCACGCCGCCAGACATACGCGTTACAACCTCGTCCTTACGCTTCATGAGCGCCTTCAGGTCGGTTCTCACATTATCGACCAGGATGCCGTGGGCAGCGCCGCGCTCCTTGATGAAATGGAGCATCTCTGTACTGTGCAGAAGCGCCTTGGAGGGAATGCAGCCCACATTCAGGCACGTTCCCCCAAGCTTGCCATCCTTCTCGATCAGCGCGGTCTTGAGTCCCAGTTGGGCGGCGCGTAAAGCGCAGACATACCCGCCGGGGCCCGAGCCAATCACTGCCACATCGTAGCTTTCTTCTGCCATTGTAGATTCAGGTTATTCTGGGAGAAATCAGGTCTCAATGCTTTTCCCTACTGCAGACTTTCGCCTGTGTAGAAGAAGTAGTCGTAATTCAGCCACAGCTCGAGTTCCTCGGCGCTAGCTGCCCGAACCTGTAGCTTCCCTTCAAGTCCGTCTAGCTGCACCTTGGTCTCGGGACCCAGTAGATTACGGATCTTTGTGATGTCGGCCGCAATCGCCTCAATCAGCTCATAGCGGTATCTTTCGGGGTTTACGACCGTGAGGCCGGGTGTACCCATCTCGACGATTGTTCTGCCGGTTTCCTCTATGTTCCTGACAAATTCG
>CAYSHY010000085.1:0-12182 GCA_964430955.1 uncultured Puniceicoccaceae bacterium
GACATCCACTTCGAGCCGCTAAAGGAAAGTCTGCAGATTCGCTATCGCATCGACGGCGAGTTGGTGCCTATTCGCGTGCCCGACAATCTGATCCGCTATCAGGGAGCCATTATCTCGCGCCTGAAGATCATGGCCAAGCTGAACATCTCGGAGAAGCGCCGACCGCAGGACGGGCGCATTACGTACCGGGGCAGCGGTCTGGAACTCGACGTGCGTATTTCCACCATGCCTACGATGTATGGCGAGAGCGTCTCCCTACGTCTGCTCAACCAGAAAAACCAGCCGCTCTCCATGGAGGAGCTGGGCATGTTGAAGAACGATCAGGCGCGTATCAAGCGGGTGCTGGACTTGCCCTACGGAATTATCCTTGTCACAGGTCCCACGGGATCTGGTAAGTCTACGTCCCTAACAGCCTTTATCCGCCAGATCAATACCCCCGGCCGCCGCATCATCACAGTGGAAGACCCGGTAGAGTATGAAGTGCCGGGGGTTAACCAAACCCAGGTGCACAGCGAGATCGGCTACAACTTTGCCAGCGCGCTTCGCCACATCCTCCGACAGGATCCGGACGTGATCATGGTTGGGGAAATCCGTGACCGGGAAACGGCGGATATTGCCATCCGCGCTGCGTTGACCGGGCACTTGGTGCTTTCGACTCTGCACACCAACGATGCTCCCGGAGCGCTCACCCGCTTGATCGACATGGAGATCGAGCCGTTTCTTGTGGCCTCTGCTGTGGAACTGATTCTTGCCCAGCGCCTGGTGCGGCGCCTGTGTCCTATCTGCGCGAAACCCGCCAATCTGGACCGCAACATTCTTCGTGGCAGTCTTATTGCATTGTTGGGCGAGGAACCAACTGAGGAAGAACTTTCGGCGAATGTTCTCGAGGCCTACGGTTGCGAGAACTGCCGCAACCTTGGCTATCGGGGCCGTGTGGGTTTGTTTGAGATTCTGAGAGTCGATGACGACCTCCATGAGTTAATCGTCAAGAAGGCCACGGCCAGTCAGATTCGGGTGGAAGGGATGAAGCACGGTATGACCTCTCTGCAGCAATCCGGTTGGAATCAGGTAAAACTGGGCCGCACCACGCTCGATGAGGTGATGCGCTTTTCAACCTTTGGCGAAGAGAGCGAGTAACTCAAAACCGCAGGCCTTTGACTTCGCTGCAGTTTCCCTTCTAAATGATCAGCAATGCCTTCCTTCTCGTATAAGGGCATCGATTCCAGCGGCGCCACTGTCACAGGCACGCTCGAGGCAAGTGACCGAAGGTCTGCGCTAAAGCGGCTCAGCGTACAGAAGATACAGCCGCTGAGCGTGGAGGCGCAAAGCGATCGGGGAAGCCGGGATGTGCTTGCAGAGACGCATCACGACTTCTTCCAGCAGAAGGCTGCGGCAGGCGAAGAACAGGAAAAGAAATCGCGTCGCCGGCTTATTCCCAAGAGCAAGCGCGGCGTATCGCTGGATTTTCTCCAGAACCTGCTGATGTTGCTGCAGAGCGGTCTGCCGCTTGGAGACGCCTTGCGCCTGCTTCATGCGCGCCTCAGCGATCCACAACAAAAGGAGATTGCCGGAGAATTATGGAAGCGCATCAGCGAAGGTCGCACGCTAGCCTCGGCGATGGGCGATTTCCCGCAATTTTTCAGTGAATCGAATTCGCATCTAATTTCTGCCGGTGAGGCGTCTGGCAACCTGGTGCCTGTTCTCGACAGGATCGTCGCTTATCTGAACGAGATGCGACAGCTGCAGCGGCAACTTCTGGGCAGCCTGGCCTATCCCGCCTTTGTCGTCATCATGGCGTTTGGGGTAGTTGTGTTCTTCCTGATGTTCCTGCTGCCTCGCGTGCGCAGCATGCTTGAGACACTGGGAGGGGAAATGCAACTCGTCGCCACATTGCTGATTGGCGGTTCGGATGCGCTGGTGCGATTCGGACCGTTTATTGCGCTGGGGCTACTGCTTGCTGTGATCGGTATCTCCCGTTGGCGGAAGAACGAAAGAGGGCGTATCCTTACAGACCGCTGGTTGCTCAAGCTTCCCGTCGTTGGTAATATTTACTTATACAACAACATCTTCCGAGTTAGCAGCCTGTTAAGCACCCTGCTGCAAAGCGGCGTAAACACGACCGAGGCCCTTCGACTCGTTGAGCGCACTGTGGGCAACACACTCCTCAGGGCTAAATTTGCGGCTGCGCGGAAGATGATCCAGGAGGGTGTATCCATGTCTACCGCCTTCCGCAGGGTTGATTATATGCCTGATCTGGCGATGGACATACTCACGGTCGGCGAGAACACCGGCTCGATCACGAACAGCCTGATCAACATCAACAACATCTACAGAGACGAGCTCTCCCGCCGCCTCAACATCCTCACAACCAGTATTTCCACTGCCGCTCTGTTCTTCGCTTTCTCACTGGTTGGCCTAATCGCGCTCTCAATCGTCTTCAGTGTCATGGAAATTAGCAAGTCTCTGACGGCCTAAGGCTTATGTATTTACGCCGTGAGGGATCCGAGCGCTGGGGGCCAAGAAGTCGGATTGCGTAGTATTGCGCAGGATGAGCGTCCAGGATTATCTGGATCTATGGCAAAGCTACTCACTCGCTACCCCTACCTCATTGGCTTCACCCTCCTGTACCTATTTGCGGCAGGATTCTTCTACCTTTCTCTTGGGAACTATGAGTTTATCGCCTATTTGGGGGTGACGATCGCTGTTGGGTTTCTGCTACTCGCAACTGTCGATAGCTCGCGCCTCGACAGATTCGCGCTTTGGGCGCTTTCCATCTGGGGCTTCCTTCACATGCTCGGCGGGATTCTACCAGTCGGGGAGGGCGTCCTGTATGGCTGGCGCATCTTTCCATTCATCGATCGGGGCGGCGACCTGTATGTGCTGAAGATGGATCAGGTGATCCACTTCTATGGCTTTGGCGCCGCAGCGATCGTGATGCACCAGCTAATCGCCCATAGAGCGAAGCCGGGCGTGAGCGCAGGAATGCTCATCTTTCTCGCATGGTGCGGGGCGATGGGCTTGGGGGCCGTAAATGAGGTTATCGAGTTTCTGGCCTTTGTTTCGCTCGAGGAAACCGGCGTTGGCGACGTCTATAACACGGGCTTGGACCTGATCTTTAATCTACTGGGCGCTCTCGCAGGCGCCGTCGTCCAGAGCTGCCGGTGGAAAAGGCGTTCCGAGTGACGCAACACTTGTGGCGGAAACCTTCCAGAACACAATCCAAGCTGTTCAGACCCGCCCTATAGAACGTCTGCAAAGCCGCCCTTGAGTCTTTGGAAGACAGCGTAGCCGATGATGCAGACAACGATGCCGGAGACGTAGAGGTAACAAAGTCCGGATAGGTCGACAGGCATGCGCCAAAGGAGCGCATCGCGGGAGAGTTCGATGGCCTGGAAGATTGGGTTCCACTTGAGGAGGGACCATGCCTCGGGCGAGGCTTCGCGAACACTCCTGGCGCTATAGAAAATACCGCTGGCGTAAAAGAGCGCTGTGCTGATGAACATGATGATGTTCTGGATGTCGCGGAAGAACACGCCCAGGGCCGAAAGCAGCCATGCGAGTCCCAGACTGAGCAAAACGAGGGGGAAGACGATCACCGGCAACCACAGCAGACTCAAGTCCACGGGAGGCCCGAAGATCAGCAGGCCGATCATGAACAGCGCCAGACTGATCAAGAAGCTATAGACAGCTGCCAGAGTGCTTGCCGCAGGGAGGACCTGAATCGGAAAGACGACTTTCTTAACCAAATTACTGTTGGAGATGACTACAAATGGAGAGGCGGCCATGGTGTCGGAAACAAGACCATAGAGGGTAAACCCAAGAAAGATCCCCAACGCGTAATCTGCCGAAGTTTCGTTTGGCAAGACCCCGAAGCGCCCCTTGAGCAACACGCCAAAGGTAAAGCTGTAGAGGCCCAGCATGAGCAAGGGAGTCAAAATGAGCCAAAGCACACCCAAATAACTGCCGCGGTGGCGCACTTGGATATTTCGCCGAGTGAACTGCAAGAGGAGCCCTCTATTGCGCCACATGTCGTCAATTAGCCATGACCTTCCACTCATTGTGCGATATAACAGGCACGCTGAGACGCATTCAATCAAGCACTTTGACGCGTGGATCGATGCCTGCTACAAAAAGAAAATTGACGACAAATCGTAACTTAATCGAGGCTTGGGTGTTTCCTTGTGGGAAAACTTCTTGCGTAGAACAAAGTGCTGCGACACCCTCTGCCCCTTAATTCGGCATGCTAAAGGCCATACTCAAAGCCGCCAATCCGGTTCTGCGCCGCTGCGAGGAAGACGAAGCTACCCGCGCACGGCTGCGTTATAATCCATGGTACCGTTCCCCCGAGAGGCAAGACGGCGCCAAGGTTTGGGTCGACGGGCGCGAGATGCTGATGCTCAGCAGCAACGACTATCTGGGCCTCAGCGACCACCCGCGGGTGCTGGAAGCCGGGAAAAAAGCTCAAGACGAGTGGGGCAGCAGCACCACAGGAGCAAGACTCGCCAACGGAAGCAGAGCCTATCACCTGCGTCTGGAGGAAAAGCTGGCCGCGTTCCTGGGTAAGGAGTGCTGCCAGGTCACGTCTGCAGGCTATTTGTCCTGCATGTCTGCTCCAGCCACATTCGCGACCAAGGGCGACCTTATCCTCGTCGACCGTAATGTGCACTCCTCGCTATGGAGTGGCATCATGCTTTCAGGCGCCCGCTACGAGCGCTTCGCTCATAATGATGCTGACGACTTGGCGAAGATCCTGGAGCAAGAGCCCGCAAACCAGGCGAAGCTTCTGGTGTTTGAGGGCGTTTACTCCATGGAGGGGCACATCGCGCCGCTGCCAGACCTGCTGTCTGTAGCCAAGGAGCACGGCATTTTCACAATCATGGACGACGCCCACGGCCTCGGGGTTCTGGGGCAGCGCGGCGGTGGAACGGCGGACCATCATGGCGCTGTCGATGATATTGATGTGATTTGCGGTAGCTTGTCCAAGGCCCTCTCAAGCACAGGTGGTTTTGTTGCTGGTAGTCGTGCAGTGATCGAATATCTGCGCACGCACTCGAAGCAGACGATTTTCAGCGCAGCGCTAAGCCCAACACAGGCTGCCTGCGCAGAAGCTGCTCTGGATATCCTGCAGGAAGAGCCAGAACACCGTGAACGGCTGTGGGAGAATACTCGTTACTACAAGAAGATCCTCACTGAGTTGGATCTCTTCTTCTGGAATAGCGAAACGCCTGCGGTCCCCATCGTCTTTGGCAACAAGGAACGCGCGTACCGGATCTGGAAGAAGCTTTGGGAAGAAGGCATCTTCACTGTGCTTGCCATCTCTCCTGCTGTGCCTCCGGGAAAAGACCTGATCCGTACCGCAATTTCCGCCCGCCATAGCCGCAGCGACATCGACCGCGTCGGCGAGGCATTGCGCAAGGCTGTGCGGCGATTCTAAGGGCGGGAAATGCCGCTGCTGTTTTTTGATTCGACACGCAGCGCCCGCTGGAAGCACCGCTCGGGGTTGGGCAGAGTGGGCGGTCGCCTGCTACAGGAACTTCAGACGCTCTTCGGCGATCGCGCAGTTCAAGTATGCTGGTCGCCACGCAAGCGTACGTTTATCGATTCACGCAGCGGTGCTGAGCCAAATTGGCAAGAAGGCGTCTTCTTTACGCCAGAGGTTTTCGCGGAGAGCGACAGGCCCGGGTTTGCAGCTTGGCTGGAATCTACTGCATGTGCGAAAGCCGCACTCTTTCACGATGCGATTCCCTTGCGCTATCCAGAGTTTACCTGGCCCCGGAGCGTAGCTCGACATCCCTACTACATGCGTCAATTGCTGCGCTTTGATCTGGTTTTAGCGGTGTCTCGGGATGCGGCCGACGAATTGCAGGCCTATTGGCGATGGATCGGCGATACAACTGGTAAGGAAGCTCAAGTCCTGCAGTTGGGGGCTGACTTTGCACCCGGCGCTGAAGTGGATCGTGCGCCCCAAAGAAAGATGGTCTTGCTGCCCGGGATTCTCGAGCCTCGCAAGGGACAAGATGTAGCCATGAGAGCCATGGAGCGCGTCTGGGCCGACCATCCCGACGCCGAGCTCCATCTTGCCGGACGATTAAACCCGCATTTTGGGAGTCCGATTCAGGAACAGCTGTATAGCCTGAAACGTGAGGGCGCCCGGGTCTTTTGGCACAAGAAGGTCGATGATCGGCAGCTCCTGGAGCTCTTCCAGGCGGCCCAAGTTGTGATTCTTCCATCCCGTGCGGAAGGCTATGGGCTGGGGGTAATCGAAGCGTTGTGGCTCGGTCGCCCAGTGATAGCGTCTTCGTTTGTGCCAGCCGCCAAGCGCTGGGCCGGTCGAGGGGTTACGATTCTAGACGCGTTGGAGCCAGTTCTCCTCGCCAAGGCCATAGAGCTCATAATCAACAATCCACAACAGACGCCTCCACGCGCTCTGATCCCTTCATGGAAGGACAGCGCCCGCCAATTGGCTGATTACCTTGGAGTGAGCTGATCGCTGGCTAGGGGTGGTGACTTGGCCTTGCTTCAATGTTGCACTCTCAATGCATTTGTGCATGCTGCGCTCCAATGCGGGGGGCTGTATTGGAGGCAATCTTTCGCTGGTTCAGGCGGAAACCAGAAGCGATGCGGATTGGCCACCATTGGGAGCGCCAGGCGACAAAGTATCTGCGCAAGGAGGGGTTCCGGATCATTACCCGAAACTGGAGGGCGAGTCGATCGAGAGGCGAGCTTGATATCGTGGCCTGGGATGGCCCATCGTTGGTCTTTATTGAGGTGAGGGCGCGCCAGTTCGATGCCCGTACGCCGGGTTACCACAGTATAGACAGGCACAAGCGCGCGGTGCTGCGCAAGGCATGCACCGAGTACCTGTTTTCACTGAACCCTCGCGTCGCGATCTACCGCTTCGACGTTGTGCAGATTGCGTACAGCACAAAGGCCGACTTCAAGATAAGCCACTTCAGGAACGTTCCACTGTTCAGCCGCAAATGACGGCCGGCGCCCTATCGACGTTTGTTCTTGGGGCCGAAACTGCGGATAGGAGCATTCGTACGCTTCGTAGCGTTCCGGAGGCGATAAACGATACGCGCCTTCTCCAGGTCGTGCGTGTTCATCTCCATCTTTACGACATCCCCCACCGTTATACGGATGAAGTGCTTGCGCAACTTCCCCGAGATATGGGCGAGAACTTGGTGCCCATTCTCGAGCTCTACTCGAAACATTGTGCCTGGAAGCACTGCTACGATTTTACCTTCTACTTCTACGGTGTCGGGATCTGACATATATTATGTGTACAACAAGCTGTGGGTTGCGCGATATGGTACGCCTCGCGCACTCCACCAGTTACGCCAACCAAGTCAAGGTTGAAAAGCGATCAACACAAGGCCCTTCGGCAGCCGGTGGACTGTCGAATCCCTGCTCTTGGTATATTTTCTGAGACTATTCTGACGCGCCGGTGTTTCATTAAAAGAAAACAATCGCTTGAGCCAGCGATCGAGTGCGCTAACCTTCCTGCTCGTTTGCCGATGCAGTCTGCTTCCCTCACAAACATCATCGAAATTTCCGAGCTTTCAAAGTCGTATCGAATTTGGAAGGACCCGGCAGCCAGGCTGCGAGCTCCGATGTTGCTGACGGGTGCGCGCATAGTGCCGAGGGTCGGCCCGTTGAAGAAGGTGCAGGAAAATCTGGCCCAACGCGCAAGAGAGTGCTCCCGCACGTTTATGGCCCTGCAACCCATAACCCTGAGTATTCCGCGCGGGCAATGTGTAGGAATCGTAGGGCGCAATGGATCCGGTAAAAGCACCTTGCTTCAATTGATCTGTGGCATCCTGCAGCCGAGCACCGGGACCGCACGGGTGGGCGGGCGAATCGCTGCGCTTCTCGAGCTGGGGTCCGGGTTTAATCCTGAGTTTACCGGCCGGGAGAATGTGTTTCTCAATGCAAGTCTGCTGGGCGTTTCGCGGCAGCAGGTTGAAGAGCGTTTCGAGGAGATTTTGGACTTCGCCGATATTGGCGACTTCATTGAGCAGCCCGTAAAGACATACAGCAGCGGCATGATGCTCCGTCTGGCCTTCGCTGTGCAAGTGTTGATGGAGCCAGACATCCTGATTGTCGATGAAGCGTTGGCGGTAGGCGACGAGCCATTTCAGCGAAAGTGCTTCGCGCGGATAGAGGCATTACGGGATCGGGGCGTGACGGTCCTCTTCGTTTCACATGACATGTCGTCCGTGACGAGCCTGTGCGATAGGGCGCTGTTCTTGCACCGGGGCGAGTTGCTTATGGATGGTTCACCCAAGGCCGTTGCTGCGGCGTACCAGCGGTTCAACCATGCCCCGGTATCCCGGGCTGCCAGCATCCTGGAAGAGATCAAGAGCAACGCGGGCAAAGAATCGGGGCTGGACAGTGAAGAGTCCGCCTTTAGCGATGCCTTCGCTGCTGCGGCCGAAGACGATTTTCTCGATGACTACGACCCGCGCCTGGAGCCGGAGAGCACGGTCATTTACGACAAGGTGGGCGCAGAGATCTCGAATATCCGTTTGGTCGATGAAAACGGCCGGAAGGTGAACGTGCTGAACCGCCGCAAGTTCTACCGCTATTGCTTTACGGTAGAGTTTCAGGAGCGTTGTGAGGGCGTCAATTTCACGATGCTCATTAAGACCTTAATGGGGGTCGACCTTGGCGGTGCGCGGACATATCCCGCTGATGAGCGGATCGAGTGCGTCGAGGCCGGAAGTCGCTGGGAGGTGAGCTTTAGGTTCCAGTGTCTGCTTACCCCCGGCTGTTATTGCATGAATGCAGGCGTTGAAGGCCTGATTGACGGTCAACCCAGTTACGCCCATCGCGTCATCGACGCCCTGATTTTCAAGGTTCGTCACGAGCAGGACCTCATCCCCACTGTCCTTGTGGATTTCCTGATCGAGCCTGGCTGCGCCGAGGTGCAGGAAACACCCGCACTGGTCGTGGAGGCTGCAGCAGTGGCAGGTTGAGAGGAGGAAAGCGAGGTGGCGCCAATCGTCGCCCAGTCCGACGCTTCTTCCAGGAAGGGAGCGTGATTGTGCTTTAAGCGCTGGATCAGGCCCGACCAGGAGCACGACGTCTCTTCGTACTTACTTTGACATTGCTAATGGGCTCTCCAATCCGGTTGAGTCGAACCTCGTGAATCCATGGTTGTTAGCTGCCCGTCCGCGGACATTGCCCGCTGCGATAGCGCCGGTTGCCATCGGTGCGACCCTGGCGTGGCGCGACGGCGCCTTCAGTATTTTCCATGCGTCTATTGCGCTTGTCTTTGCCTTGCTCGTGCAGATCGGCGCAAACTATGCGAACGACTACTACGACTTTGTTAAGGGCGCAGACACAGAGAAACGGATTGGCCCCACGCGCGCAGTGGCTGCTGGGCTTGTTTCGCCCGGGCAAATGCGCCTGGCTACGGGCATTGTCTTCGCCGCAGCATTCATGGTAGGACTTATGCTCGTTCCAGCCGGGGGGTGGTGGCTTGTCCTCGTTGGCGCTTCGGCGATTATCTGTGGCGTCGCCTATACTGGTGGTCCTTATCCGCTTGGCTACAATGGGTGGGGAGAGGTTTTCGTAATCATCTTCTTTGGCTTCGTTGCCGTTTCAATGACCTACTACGTCCAGGCGGGGCTGTTCACCGTAGAAAGTCTGCTATGTGGACTGGCCCCGGGCGCTCTTGCAACCAACCTTTTGGTGGTGAACAACTATCGGGATGCTGCGACTGATGCCGTTGCTGGAAAACGCACCCTTGTGGTACGATATGGGAAGACTTTCGGATATATCGAGTTTGTCGTCCTTCATGCAGCCGCTGTCGCTGTTCCCATCATCCTAGCTATCCGTTGGGGCTCGGTTGTGATGATCCTGCCGCTTCTCTTGCTACCTTGGGCTGTTGGAATTGCGGCCCAGCTTGCGAGGGCCTCCGGTAGGGAGGCCTTTGGCAAAGTGCTCGCCCAAACTGCGGCATATCTCCTCCTTTTTAGTATATTACTGTCAGGCGCAATCATTCTCAATGCCGTGCTTGCCCACTAATATCTGTGAGCCGTTCTTGCCAAGCACCCCTTCCGGGAGATACCCTGAAGGATCGGATCTAACCAAAACAGGGCTAAATCTTGACTGAACAACAAGTTAAAGAGGCACTTAAGTCCGTGAAGTATCCAGGCTTCAGCCGGGATATTGTATCGTTCGGAATTGTGCGGGATATCAAGATTGATGGCGGTCGCGTGAAACTGACGATTGCTGTCACCACCCGTGACCCTGATGTGCCGGGGAAGCTCGAAAATGATGCGCGCAGGGCCATTGAGGCCATCAATGGGGTGGAATCGGTGGAAGTTGCTGTTTCAGTGCAGACGCCGAAGCCTGCGCCGCAGGCATCTGGCCACACTGCACGGGATGGTCGCGAGCCCGCGCTTCCGGGGGTAAAACATGTGGTTGCTGTCGCCAGTGGCAAAGGTGGCGTGGGCAAAAGCACCTTCGCGGTCAACCTCGCATGTGCGATCGAGCGTGTCCTTTCCTCAACTAACCCGGATCATAAGGGGGTCGGGATTATGGACTGCGACATACATGGACCCTCGGTCCCGCTGATGATGGGCGTTGGCGGCCAGCCTGAGATACAGGACGACAGGATTTTTCCGCAGCAGAATTTCGGCGTGAAGGTCATGTCCATGGGCTTGCTGGTCGATGAAGATTCTCCTGTCGTCTGGCGCGGCCCAATGGTTACAAATGCCATCCTGCAGTTTATCCAGAACGTGGAGTGGGGTGATCTGGACGTCCTTGTCGTGGATCTTCCACCGGGAACTGGCGACGCGCAGCTAACCTTGGTCCAAACCATACCTGTCCGTGGAGCAGTGATCGTTACCACGCCTCAGCAGGCTGCTGTCAATGTTGCCCGGAGAGGCGCCCGGATGTTTGGAAAGGTGAATGTTCCCCTGCTCGGCGTCGCGGAAAACATGAGCTATCTCCTCAATCCAGATGGCTCCCGAACCCATGTCTTTGGCAAAGGGGGTGGCGCCAGAACTGCTCAGGATCTGGATACTGTGCTCCTCGGTGAAATTCCCCTGGACCCAATCATTCGCGAAGGAGGCGACAGGGGTATACCAATTGTCGTTTCGGAACCAGATAGCCCTGCAGGCAAGGAGTTTTTACGGATAGCTGAGAGTATACTATTAGAATTGAAAAAGAGTGTCTAATGGGCTGTGTTTGCGTAAGCTTATAGTGGGTGCGCATCTTCGCCCCATTGAGCTGGTGCATTTCAAGCTGGATTTAAATTTCCCAAGTCTGTTTGATGATCCCGAATAAAGTACTACAGACAGATTGTTGCTCAGGCTCTGTGAACCAGACAGAGGTTTTGGTTTACACCGGAGCAGGCATTACGTTAGGATTTTCTTCGGTAGTAGTAGGCCAATCTTATGTCTAACCCCGAGAAACGTGACGCTGACTTTATTCAGCGATCCAGTCTCTACCAGGAGTTTCTGGCAGAGCGGGATGAGATATTGCGTCACAAATGGCTGGAATCTGAGAAAGCAGGGCGCGACATCGGTTTTGAGCGCGCACTTCTAGACTGGATCCGCAACCACCGTGATGGCTGGCGTCATAGCCGGCGACAAAAGGTGGGAGCACCCAGTGGCGGGGGAAATGGCTCAAGCAAGTCCCCTGACTCTCAGCGATAACAGCAGCCTAAGCAGCGCGCCAATGGTGGCGCGGGAGCACTGCTTTGCACCGGTTTTTCTCGAAGCCATGGCGCTGCAGGCGCCCGTTTTAGGCGAAACGAGCTCGAAAGTTCAACCAGGCGGCCACGCCTGCCCCGAGGAGCGTTGGCAACCATGCGGCTAGCAGTGGCGGTAGCTCGCCCTGTGATCCCAGGAGGCTGGCGATGTTCACGACAACATAATAGGCGACAAACAACCCTATTGCTTTGAAAACGCCCACCATCGGATTCACGCGTACGCCCGTGGCGGCGAACGGGACTGCAAGACCCACTACCAAGAGGCAGATGATGGGCGTGGCTGCGATGGAATAATAGCGGACCTGATAGCTCAGCAGATCCGGATCCCGCGGTGAAAGGCTTTCCAGCACAAGATCCAGCTGAAAGAACGAAAGGTCCTTTGGGCGTTCCTCACGAAACTTCATCAGCTTCGGGTTGTCGGTGAGCTGTTCGAAGGCTTGGTATGTGAATCCCAGGG
>CAYSHY010000086.1:0-11929 GCA_964430955.1 uncultured Puniceicoccaceae bacterium
CAACCCGAGGACCGAAAAGAGCAACGAACAACCTGTCACCCACAAACGACGCATTGCTATGATTAATCGTGGCGCCTCCTCTCCTTGTCAAGCAAAGACAATTGCCGAGTTAGGTGGGCTCGACTTACTCGATTCAGGTGGTGGATGCACCGCCCTTGAATCCATTGGTTGGAACGATTCATGCGATTTCCTAATCGAGCAGTCGCTCGTTCCCGTAAGGGCCGCCGCCGCATAATAAAACACGAACGCATTCAGATCCTGTGCGCTATATTGACCTTCCTTTTATTTTTTCCGCTTCGGGCCGTTTTCGCGATCCTCCTCTTCGTGGTCTTCCTTTCGGTTTGGCCGGTGTTCGCCGTCGCACTGTTCGCGATGATTTGGCTGACAGCCATGGAGTGCGTCAACGGTCGGATCTCTCGAATGGATGTCGCTCATGGAGGCGGGGTCACATTAAAGATGGGATTTGGCGTGATTAGCTTTTTCGCCTTGGTCTGGCTGATCGTGAAGCTGAATTTGCCGCTGAATATGCTGTGATCGGAGGCCGCTGAGGCGCGCGTCAGCCACATCGGTCTGCCTCGCTCCGTATCTCAGTTCGACGGACGAGGGTTCCCGCATTGCCTAAATCTCATCAAGCTTCGTCACCGGCTTTCCATCAAACCCCGTCACATACTGGATTTCGAAAAAACCTTCGCGAAATGGCGAACGTTCAAGACGTGGCTTCAACTTCAGAAAATGCTTGAAGAACCGATCCGGGTCACACCGCTTGACCTTTAGCTGATAAATTGAGTCAAAGATCGCAGCGAACACGGAGACCACTCGAACTAGATCCTCTTCGGCGGCGTCCGAGGTAAATCCCTTCATCCAGGTGAAACTCCAGCCTCGGTCATCTCCTTCCAGTCGGAAGCATTCTTCCAGTGATTTGAGGGAATCTTTGTCCCGCCTTGCCGGGATGTTCCAATCATCGAAGTTAAAATCGCACTTCAAGGGCAGAACCATCTGCTCGAATGGGCGTCGCCAGTTTTTGGTTACCCACTCCAGTGGACCGAGCATTTGTCCCCCCACGCCGAGTTCGATGAATAATTGCGGTCGAGTGAAATAGCCTTTCCAGGAAGACGGCATTGCCACCCCAAGGTCGAATTGAAGATAGAGGTCTTGGTCAGGATCAGGGTAGAACTCCTCTGGCGATCCCCATTGCGCAAGGTAAAACTCCTTCGGCGGTCGTAGAGTCACCGTAGCAGCAGTAGGACCAGGTCCCTGCCATAGATTCACACGCTCGGACAACTTAGGCAGGTGCGTTGGATTCATCCAGACATCTGCTTGGCCTAACAAGCGGCCAACGACGGATTCCAGTTTTACTGAAAGCTCCCTTGTCGCGTCCAGCCATTGATCCTGGGGGAAGCTGAAAGCATTCTCGCCCAAAACGAGGACGGTTTGATCAAGCAGTTCATTGAAGGTCAGAGGCGCACTCATGGGTTCATTGGTTTCCTGGCATTGGACGGACGCTCACCGCTGGATCTCTCCGCCATCCGGCTGTAGATGGAGGCGACCTCCTGCTGGAGTTTCTTAGGAGACCGAATTTCGACGGCATCCGCCCAGGAGAGAATCCACCGGAGCAAATCAGGAGTGATCTGCACGTGCAAAGTCAGTTCCACCTGCCCCTCGCGGAGATTTTTGATTTCCTGCGACGCGTGCCACTCTCGCTCGGATACGATGCGGGCCGCCCAATCGCGGAATCGCAGCACCACTCGTTGGGGCGTTCCTTCCCGGTAAACGCCGAGCGAGCCGGACCAGAAGCTTTGCGGGTCGAAAGAACGATCGCGCTCGAAAGTGTTCGGAAGAACCTTCACCCTCGACATGCGTGGCAGCGCGAAGACACGCCAATCCTGCCGCCCCTCGTCCCATCCCACCACATACCAGCCTCCTTCGATGAAGCGAACCTGGTAGGGATGCACCGTCCACTGGCGTGGTATCTTGTCCTGCAGGCCCTGGTAGGCAAAGCGAAGGCGTTTCTCCCTGGTCACCGCGTCGGCAACCTTGTGGTAAGTATCCAGATTCTCAGTGGATGGCCCCGTCTGGTGAAATTCGACCCGGCTGGCGAGCGTTTCCCAATGGAAGACGACGCTGTCGGATAAGCGGGACGTCATCTTTTCGAAGGTTTGGGCAAGCATTTCGCCGAATCGGCTGCCCCGATAGGAATCGAGGGACTCACGGGCGATAAACAAGGCGAGGAGGTCCCCCTCGGTTATGGAGAATGCTGGCAGCGTCTTGACCGGTCGGGTGTAGATGTAGGAACGAGTAGAGGAATCGTAATCTATCGGCAACTGCTGCTGATCGCGCATGTAGTCGATGTCGCGCTGAATCGTCTTCGCGCTCACCTCCAGCTCGCGGGCCAGCATGGAGCAGTTGGCAGGTTTTCCGTCGGAGAGAATCTCATGTATCCGCCGCATCCGCACAATCGGCGGGCGGCTTCGTGGGGCGTGCTTATGCACACCGCCGCGCGAAGGATTCGGGGAATGGGTCATGCGCCACATCAAAAGACAGCGACAGTCGTCGGGCAACGCCATTCGAACGAAATCCTCAAGAGGTCGGAGACCCTTTGTCCCAGTTGAACGGTTATTTTAAGAACCAACGGGGCATTCGACATGTTCCTATGATGTCGAAGTCTTTAGGCCCATCGGAACGGGCGGCCGCAAGAGTGAAGGGTACCATGGTGGGTGGATGCTGAAGTTTGCGGTGGGGCGGCCTTGCAAATTTGCTGGCAAGTTGCACCGGCAAATCATCCTGGGGGCGGCAGCCGTTCTCTTTTTCCGGTCGCTGACGGTAACCAAAGAAGCGATGGAGTGGCTCGGCCCTGAATTGGCACACGCAGCGCAATCTTCGCTCTCCCGAGGAGTTCGTGTTCCCCAAGAGCTTGTTGGCTGGGAAGAATTGAAACGTTACGAAACATGGTTTCCATCCGAGACTCTGAAATAGCAACCACGCAATCCGTCCTCTGCCTGAACCTCGGCTCATGAAACCTGCCATTAACAGCTGTCAACCATTCATTCTTGCAGGTTCGCCGAATTTTGTCCAACACTCGGGGCTTATGACGACCCGGAGGATTGCTGAAGAGAAGTTCCTGAGAATCGACGTGACCCTGAATAAGGTCCACACCTTCCTGAATGCCATTATGACCACAGGGGAAGGCCATATCGTCTCCAGCGAAGAAATTGAACTCGTCGAGAATCTTGAAGAGGAACTTAACGACGCACGGGATGCGCTTTGGCAGAGCCCAAAGGAGTGACTTTGATCAATTTTAGCTCTTGGATGCATCGCATCTCAATCAATGGGCTGGAACAATTGGAACGATTCGTGCAGGGGATTCACTGCTGGCGACCCACGGATCAGGCGCCTATTTGAACTGAATGGCGGCGTATCGTTCCAATTGCTGATCAGTCGGAAGTACGATTAGCATTCGAAGAACCATCTCAGGATAGCGCTTTCTGACCACGCTTTTGCTGAGAGCGTGGATATCCCCCTGAATGGTGGGGTGGAGGTTCGTGAGCCGTAGAATCTGACGGACCCGACCGGCGGTGACGCCAACCTCCTTGGCAATGTCAGCACTGGAAATATGCGGGTTCGAGGCCATTTCCTTCCTCCATTCAAGGGCTGTGGCCAAAAGGTGTTTTTTCGGGTCAATTCGAAACCGTTTCCGTCTTTGAATACGGTGAATGGCATCTTCTCGCCAAGTGAACGGTTCGACGACGAAACTCATTGCCTCCCAGTCCGAGGAGGCCACGCCGACCACCAGGCTTTGTTTCAAACGGGTTCGCATCTTGGTGGCACTCTCTCCGCCATTTTGCGGGGTCTACACCAAAGTTTGGAGGATGGGGTCTACACCAAAGTTTGGGTCTACACCAAAGTTTGGGGGATGGACCATTGTTGATGATGATGTTTGAGGCCTGAGGCCCGCCTCGCTGGACATTCAGTGCTTTGTGGCGGAAGCTAGGAGATGGATGGGGCGGTACCTTTCAAAGATCGTGCTGCGGGCGCGGTGATGGGGTCGTTGATTGGGGATGCGCTTGGGCTGGGGCCGCACTGGTACTATGATCTGGACGAAATGCGTCGAGACTATGGCGACTGGATCACAGATTATACGGATCCAAAACCAAATAGATATCATGCCGGACTTAAAGCCGGCCAACTCTCGCAGGCTGGGATCATCACGACGCTGTTGCTGCAGTCGGTAGTGGAGAAGAACGGCTACGATGAAGCGGACTTCTGCCGCCGGCTGGACAATGAACTCTTCCCGAAGATGGATGGCTCTCCTTCCAGCGGTCCGGGCGGATACACCAGTCAATCGATCCGCGAAGCATGGCGAAGTCGGATAGAGCAGGGTAAGTCATGGAAAGACGCGGGAGGTCACGCCGACACCACAGAGGCCGCTGAACGAGCGCTTGTGCTTGCGGCGCGCTACGCGAAGGCGCCTGGAAAGGTAGCTGCAATGGTTAGCTCCAATTGCTTGCTGACTCAGATAGACGAGGCCATCGTCACTATGACCACGGCTTACTGCTGTGTCCTGGCGCTCCTAATTAATGGGGAGAAATTTGATCCGCTGATTTCAGACAAGTTGATGGACTTGGTGAAAGCGAGAGAGCTTCCATTTCATGCCGTGACGAGCGACAAGCTCGGACCGCCAAAGCCGGGAAGTTCCAACAAACCGCGAGCTGGTCAGTTCTCCTCTCCGGACGCGTTATTGACTCCTTCGTATATGGCGGAGGCGGCTTTGGATCCGGGCATCAAGATCGAGCCGGCTTGGAAGGTATCGATCGTTTACGGCATGCCATGCGCTATCTACCACCAGCTTCCCGCGGCCTACTATCTGGCTGCCCGGTTTCCCGATGACTTTGAATCCTCCATACTACACGCGCTTAATGGAGGCGGCCAGAATCAGGCGCGCTGTATTCTCACTGGAGCACTCGTAGGCGCACAGGTTGGGCTGTCTGGCATCCCGCAGCGCTTTCTTGATGGACTCGAAAATAAAGACGCGCTAACTGCCTTGGCCAAGGAGCTTGGCGATCAGGCCGCGCGCGGGTGAATGGCAACCAATTGACAGCCATCGCCTGGGGTCACCCTGCCGACCTATGCTTGGTCCAGCAACCCTTTGTCATTGATTTGATTATCGAGAGGATTCTGACCTCCGCGAGGCTGTTTCAGACCTATGATCTGGGGATCAGGTGACTTCTGACGAACTTGCTCGCGGATTCTACGCGGCGCCAGGGGACATCGGCCCAGCAATATTCGACAGAGACTGTGCCATTGTAGCCGTCCTCCTGAATGACTCGGAGAAATTGGGCGAGATCGAGAATTCCTTCTTCGACGTAGCCTTCGTCATTGTCGGCGCTGACGTTGTTCAGGTGTATGTGCGCCACGTGTGACCGGAATCTTCGCCAGTTGGCAATGATTCCTTCATGCAGAAAGTCGGGATTGGTGGGTTGATAAATCAGCTTGAGGTTAGGCGTATCCACTTCTTCAAGGAGCCGCTCTATGGACTCCGGCCTATCTGCAACAGTATAGGGATGCGTCTCCAGTAGAAAATCAATAGATCGGTCGATGGCGGTGATTTCTTTGAGGCCGCTGATGGCGCTTCGCCAATGATCCGGGGTGGCCTTGGCCGTGTTGATTCCGTTGGGCCCGCAATCGGTGAAGGTGCGGATGCGCGAGCAGTTCAATGCGTGTGCATAGTCCACAAAGCGCCGGGCGCACTCGACAGATTTATCGTAGGCCTCCTGCGTCTGGGTAAACGCGAAATATGGGGAAAGGACCGTGATGACGACGTTGTGGGCCTCGGCGAGCTTGCGTAGCCTCTCGAGCTCCGCGGGGGAATTGCCGTCGACATGATCGCTGATCAACTCCACGGCCTCGTACCCCGCTGCGGCGATGCGCGGGATCAGTGATTCGATCGACTCCTTGCGGGCGGCGATTGAGCAAAGGGATGTTACGAACATGAGGGAGTGGGGAGCTTAGGCGGTAGCCAGAGGAAGCCAGGTAAAGTCGTATCGGGGACGCCAGCCGAGCCGCTGGCAAGTATGCGCCACATCCCACTCTGTGAGGGACTCGGGGGTACTCATTACATTGAACACTTCGTAGGAGATATCGTCCCGCTCAAGGCAAAGGCACGCAACCTCACCGATGTCGCGCCGGTCGGAGAGCAATGGCGATCTCTGGGAAACCTCGCGTCCATACTTGTCCCGCAATGTGTCTCCATCCATCACATAGCCGATCCGCAGTGCAGCAATGGAGATCCCGTAGTCTGCGCTGAATTGCTCCGCAATGATCTCCTGACAAGCCTTTGTCATACTGTAGAGACCATTGCTCGCCTTTGGTCGCTGCAAATGTGAGCGTCCGGCTTCGTCGCCATATCCGTCCACAGCTCCAGTGCTCGATATCAGCACGCATTTCTTCACTCCACATTCCTGAGCCGCAAACAGAAGATTGGCAGTTCCCTTAATATTCACGTCGCAGGCAACCGTTGGATCCCGATAAGCGTCCGGGTTCTTCGCCATGTGAGCGATAACGATAGCGTCCACACCTTGAACAGCCGCGCGAACCGTATCCAGGTCCGAAACGTTGCCAGCAACTACTTCATGCCTGCTCGGAAATGAATGAAGATCCATTAACCGCAGTGTGTGGCCTCGATCCTCAAAAGGAAGGATCAAGCCCCGTCCAAGATAACCCGCCGCACCTGTAATAAGGATCTTCATCATGAGTCGTTATTCACTATAACGGATACTTTAGCATCAATAAGCTCCGGCCGACAAGCTGCGTCTTTCTCCTCATGATTACAAATCGGAGCGGCTGTCCGCGAGACTTCAGTCACAGATCCACGCAGTGAGACCTGGCCACTTAAAACCAGATCCCACGTAGGCGAAAGCATATTGGGGGATGCTCTGAAGTATGCGGAGCAAGATCCCATCACCTATACAACATCCTCATCTGACGGAGGTATGTTTTGCACCCGGCTCATGGGAAAGGGCCAGCCTGCCCAGTGCGAAGGCGCCCAGAGCCAGACCCAGATCACGCAGCGCAACATCGAAGTATGCGCCTGCCAGAAGTAGATTAAGGATAATGCCAACAAGCCACGCAGCGACGACATTGGCAAAGAATCGAGGCTTGATCCACACACCAATGCCAGCGACGATTTCGATGACGCCCACGATAATCATAAATGCTCCGGCCGAGAAAGGCAGAATGTCCGCGACGACGGGCGCGAGATATTGTTCCCAATTTGCCAGCAAGTTAAAGAACTTGTCCAAGCCTGCAATGATAGGCGCAACCGTAAAGCCGACACGCAGGACTGTGAAGGCCTGATCTGTCGGATTAGCCGTTCCCACGATAGAATGAAGTGCGCCTGAAGTCGTATGTGTGGTCATAGTCTGAGGTTCTAACGTTACTTTGATTTAGCGGCCTCCAAGCCGGTTATATCGTAATACGATAGAAATGAAGGAAAGGCAAGCGATGTTCGATTTTTAATTATCAGACAGATCGCCTGTTTCTCAGCGGGAAGCAGGCGAACCCTTGCACCCCGAGATGGAAGTAATCAGGTGCTGAAGATTTGGTCCAAGCATGCGCAGCTCTTCCTGGTGAATGCGATAGAGCCGCTCAAGGATTCCCCTACCCTGCTGGGTTAACAAGAGTCGTACCCGCCGTCGATCGGTCGAGCACCGCTTACGCACGACCAAGCCCAGGACCTCGAGACGGCGAGCAAGCCCACTGGCGCTGTGGTGCTCGATGAACAATTGTTCGGCAAGCTCTCCTACCGTAATTGGCAGCTCTCCCGGAAAGCCCTCGATTGCCAACAGCGCCTGGTACTGCTGCGGAGTGACCGCATGCCGTGTGGCCGCCTCCTCGCTAAAATGCAGGAATCGCCGGAGCGAGTAGCGAAAATTCGCCAGTGCTTCGTAGTCTGCCTTTGTCAGGCTGCCGGGGCTTTCAGTGGCAGGGTCCAAGCAGGACCCAATCTATTTAATGTTCTTATGGAAGTCCAGACCGTTATGGGTGCGGTTCACGTACCCCTTGCGGATAACGAAGTCACCGAACCGCTCTCCCTGCTCACGCGTCTTGGCGTAATCCTCGAAAATCGGGCGCAGGAGCGGTGTGATCTCATTGTCCTTCACATCGGCGCGGTAGAGCTTGTTAAGGCGTTCGCCGGCAAATGCAGCGCCCAAGTAGATGTTATACGTGCGAGGACCCTTACCAACGATACCGATCTCTGCGAGGTAGGGTCTTGCGCAGCCATTGGGGCAGCCCGTCATACGGATCACGATCTCATCGTCGCGCAGACCACAGCTTTCCAGAACCTCCTCGAGCTCGGAAACCAGACCTGGCAGGAAGCGCTCGCTTTCGGCAAGAGCCAGGCCGCAGGTAGGCAAGGCGACACAGGCCATGGAGTTCAGCCGGAGGCCCGATAGCTCCTCTGGACCGCCAATGTTATGTTCCTTGAGGATGTTCTCGATGAGCTGCTTTCGCTCAGGGGCAACTTTGGCAAAAATCAGGTTCTGGTTTGTCGTGAGGCGAATCTCGCCCTCGTGAATCTTGGCGATCTCACGAATGCCGGTGCGGAGTTTGCACTCCGGGGTGTCCTTCACGCGGCCATTCTGGATAAACATCGTGTAATGCTCCAGGCCGTCGGCCCCGGTCACCCAGCCATAGCGGTCACCGCGGGTTTGAAACTTATAGGCTCGCGCTTCACCCAACTTGTATCCCAGACGTTCCTCTACTTGACTGCGGAACCAGTCCAGGCCGTAGTCATCGAGGGTGTACTTAAGACGGGCGTGGTGCCTATCGACACGATCGCCGAAGTCACGCTGAACGAGCATTACCTTCTCGGCTACATCGATGATCTGGCTGGCCTCACAAAAACCCATCACGTCGCCAGCGCGAGGATAGGTATCTTCGCGACCATGGAGCATCCCGCCGCCTCCACCGATCGAAACATTGTAACCGACAATTCTGTCGTTCTCGACGATGGCAATGAAACCCAGGTCATGAGCGAAAACATCGACATCGTTATGCGGCGGCACCGCGATGGCGATCTTGAACTTACGCGGCAGGTAAGTCGTCCCATAGAGAGGCTCGTGCTCCTCTTCAGACGGCGTGCTGAACTCATCCATCCGCTTTCCATCCAGCCAAATTTCGTGATAGGCGCGGGTGCGCGGACGAAGGTGTTCCGAAATGGCGCGGGCAGTCTCCAAGACCTCGGCGTGAAGAGCCGACTGATATGGATTCGAGCATGAAATAACGTTGCGGTTAACGTCACCGCACGCCGCGATGGTATCGAGCAGCGTAGCGTTGATGTCCTGCATCGCCGCCTTGAGGTTGCTCTTGATGACGCCATGGAACTGGAAAGTCTGCCGGGTGGTGATCCGCAGGGTCCCATTGGCGCGTTCATCGCACATACGGTCGAGGTCGAGCCACTGCTTGGGCGTAAGCACGCCGCCGGGCAGGCGCACCCGAACCATGAACATGTATGCCGGCTCCAGGAACTTCTTGCGGCGTTCTGCGCGCACGTCCCTGTCGTCCTGCATATAGGTGCCGTGAAACTTGGTGAGCTGCGTGGAGTCAGCCGAGATGGCGCCCGTGAGTTGATCGGCGAGATCCTTCTCGATGTCGCCGCGCAGAAAGCGGCTCTCATGCTTGAGGGTCTCGTTCTTGTGAAGTTCTGAAAGATCTGCTGAGCGGTTGCGGTTGTTCATGACAGGTAATGGCTGTGTGTTGTAGGGACTAGTAGACATCGCGCTGATAGCGATTCTCCTTGGTAAGGGCCGTGAGGTATTCCCGGGCCTTGTCCTCGCTCATTCCGCCTTCGCGTGCGATGACGTCCTGGATCGCCTGATTAACGTCCTTGGCCATCCGGTGCGCGTCGCCGCAAATGTAAATGTGTGCGCCTTCCTGCAACCAAGCGTAGAACTCCCGGCTGTGCTCGCGTATGCGATGCTGCACGTAAACTTTCTCTGGCGTATCACGGGAGAAGGCAACATCCATACGGGTAAGAACGCCTTCCTTTACATAGTTTTGCCATTCCAGCTGGTAGAGGAAGTCATAGAGGAAGTGCTGGTCGCCAAAGAACAGCCAGTTCTTGCCCTTGGCGCCAGTTTCGGCGCGCTCCTGCATAAATGCGCGGAACGGCGCTATGCCGGTCCCGGGCCCTACCATGATAATGGGTGTATCCGGATTTTCCGGCAGTCGGAACCGGGTGTTGGCATGCACGTAAACCGGCAGCAGGTCGCCAACTTCCACTCTGTCGGCAAGATAGGTGGATGCTACGCCCTTGCGCGAGCGCCCATTGCTCTCGTAGCGAACGGCGCCCACGGTAATATGCACTGCATCCGGATGCGCCGCCTGACTCGAAGAGATCGAATACAGCCGCGCGGGTTGCAAGCGTAGCATGTCGGCAAGTTGCTGCGGTTGGACACCTGCAGCTGAAAAATCCTCAAACAGATCGACAACCTGGCGGCCCTGGCAGTAGTTGCGCAACGCCACAGCATCGCCGGCTAGTTCCTTGACCTTCTCGAGGCCTGTTGCTTCGGCGAAGGCCTGAACGACCTTATGACTTAGCGTGGTGCTATCCAGTTCCTCAATCAGCACCGTGCGCAGCGTCCCGGCGCTACCATCGGCGCGATTTACTTCGGCGTCGCCGTCGATCCTCGCAACTTCCAGAAGCTCATCCACGACATCGGGGCAGTTCTTCGGCTTTACTCCCAGCGCATCACCCGGAGTGTAGGTTATACCGGAGCCCTCAAGCGAAATTTCGAGATGATAAGTCTCCTTGGAAGAGCCTGTGCCGTTCAGATTAATACGCTCCAATAGCTCTGCCCTAAATGGATTCGTGCGAGTCCATTGCTCACCTGCCGGGCTAGCCACGCCGGGGGTAAAGGTCTGCACTTCAAGCACTGGCGCCGCGGGAGCAGAGAGCTTCTCCAATGCCGCCACTGCAGCGTCGAGCCACTTCTTGAAGTCTGCTTCGTAGTCGACATCGCAATCCACTCGATCCACGAGCCGCTGAGCGCCGAGTGTCTCAAGCCTCGAATCAAAGTCTTTGCCCATCTGGCAAAATTGACTGTAGCTGCTATCCCCCAGCCCACAGACGGCAAAACGAACCTTCTCCAGTCGAGGGGCGCTTCCGTTCATGAACTCAGCATAGAACTCCTCCGCACGAGCCGGCGGGTCGCCCTCACCCCAAGTGCTAACAATCACGAGCAGCGACTCAGCCTTGGCCAGATCCCCGGGCTTGATGTCTCCCATGTCTTTGACGGACACCTTGAAGCCTCGCTTCGTCAGAACCTTCTTAGCTTCATCAGCCAAGGCCTCAGAGTTGCCGGACTCGGTGCCGAAAAGCACCGTAATGGAACTCTTCGCCACCGGCGCGGGAACAGGCGATGGCCCGCCTTGGGAACTCGCCCCATTTGTGGCGAAGCTCCAGCCCGAGAAAAAGCCGCTCAGCCACAGCATTTGATCGGCGCTGGCCGACTGCAACAGCGCATTCAATGCCGCTGCCTGCTCCGGGGCAAACGGCGCGTTTGCAGGAATGGCTGTTCTTGTTCCGGTTGTACCTTTCACTGTCGTAGAGAAAAATGATCTGCTGTGCGTCTCACCGGCTCATTTGGTGAACCGGCTATTCCGATCGGGAACGGGCGCGCTGTCAATTCCAACACTAGCATCCATGCACCGTGTTTTCTCTGCTTCAAGATAATTCTTCACTATCTTACACAAGATAGACAACATTAGGCCCGAGAGAGCCGACAGAGCGGCTGCGCCGCGGAGTGGTAGAGTCTGTCGTGGGCCGGGACGCTGCGCGACGAATGGGAGAAGTCGGAAGGCCAGGAATGCTATTGGGTGGGAACCGGAGCCCCAAAGCCAGCCCCGAAAAGGCGCACTATACCAGCCCGGG
>CAYSHY010000087.1:0-11269 GCA_964430955.1 uncultured Puniceicoccaceae bacterium
CCTGCGTTTCCTCGGTGTCGGCGCATGGCTGCTGCCCAGTTTCTCGTTCTGGCTCGCGTTGATGTTGTTCCTTGCCCAGGCGCGAAAGCTTCACATCGGCCGCTTTGTTGCGTTGTTTGGCGTGTTCTTGTGCACGCCGGTTCTTCTCAGCCTCTGGCAGGTGCGTGAGATCGCGGGTGTGGGTTATACTGCGGCGGTAGATCTTGTAGTTGCAGACAACTACTATCCAAATGGTCTTGGCGGTTGGGTTGGCGATACGCTTTACCGCGGGTTCCTTCACGAGAACCTTGGCCAGGTAGGGACCATGGTGGTCTTTGGCCTCCTGCTCCTGGCTTCCTTGGTCTATGTGCTTTACGATAATGTTGGCCGTTCCTTTGAAGGCGCCTTTGCAAGAATCCGTGAATGGTACCGCATCAAGCGTGAACAGGCCGCTGTAGAAAAGGAAAGAAAGGCGAAGGAGGCGGCTCGCAAGGAGGCTGTGGCGCGAGCCAATGCCGTGCTGGAAGACGCGCAGAAGGAAGATTCCAGCGCCGCCAAGGGCAAGACGCCGGAACCTGAGGCGCCAAAAGAGCCAGCCCGCAGCGGTGGCGGCCTGCTGTCCCGCTTCAACCGTGGCGCCGATAACAATGATGCTGCCCCTGCAAGCTCTGCACGCGTGCGCAAGACAGGCGCCGCAGTGATGGAAGGCGAACCTGAGGACGCGGCGCCGCCCCCTCCGAAGCCGCTCAAACCCAGGAAGCAGGCGCTAAAGCTCGGCCGTGAAAACGGAGCAAGCGATGAGGCGGATGTCGATGAAGCTCCTCCAGCTCCTCAACCAGTTGCCCCCGCTCCTTCCGCCTCTCCGGATGTTCCGACTGAAGGATTCCGGATTATCGCGAGCGAGCAAACTCGCAAGGCGGCAGTGCCGCTGGTGGAGAAGAAAGGGGACTACGTCTTCCCTCCGATGAATCTCCTTGCGGAGCCGGAGCCAGTGGCCGAAGGCGACGACGCTCTCACGCACCAGCGTATCGCGGAGCAACTCGTGCAAACACTCAGCGAGTTCGGCGTTCGCGTAACAATGGGCGAAGTGCACACGGGTCCAGTCATTACGCGTTACGATGTGTATCCGGCAGCCGGGGTGCGCGTCGAGAAGATCCAGAATCTCGACAAGAACCTGGCCTTGGCTCTGAAGGCGTTGAGTGTGCGCATTCTTGCGCCAGTTCCCGGCAAGGGCTGCGTGGGTATCGAAATTCCAAACAAGCGGCCTCAGAGCGTCTGTATTCGCGACATCCTGGAGTCTGAGAACTGGGTTAACAGCAAGGCAGAGATCCCCATTGCGCTCGGGAAAGAGGTCTCCGGACGCCCGCTTGTGGCGGACCTTACCAAGATGCCGCACTTGCTCATCGCAGGTTCCACCGGGTCGGGTAAGACGGTCTGTATCAACGCAGTCATCACCAGCCTCCTCTACAAGCTCAGCCCGGAGGATGTACGCTTCGTGATGGTCGACCCCAAAATTGTGGAAATGCAGGTTTACAATGCCTTGCCCCACATGCTCATTCCCGTGGTTACGGACCCCAAGAAGGTCCCCGGCGCCCTGAAGTACCTGCTCAATGAGATGGAGCGACGGTATCACATGTTTGCGCGGGAGGGCGTGCGAAACATTGCCGGCTATAACGCCAAGCGCAGCCGTGACAAGGACGCGCAGGCCAAGGCAGACGCCATGGACCGCGAACTTTCACCTGAAGAGCGCGCCGCAGCCGCTGAAGCTGCAAACATTTCCGTTCCCCGCGATCTGGGCGTTGAAGACGACCTTCCAGAGAAGCTTCCGTATATTGTTGCCGTCGTGGACGAGCTGGCCGACCTCATGATGGTTGCCCCAGCTGATATCGAAACGGGCATTGCCCGCCTCGCGCAGCTTGCCCGTGCGGCCGGGATTCACCTGATTCTCGCTACCCAGCGGCCCTCCGTCAACGTCATCACAGGCGTCATTAAGGCGAACTTGCCCAGCCGTATCGCGTTCAAGGTCGCCTCAAAGGTCGACTCCCGCACGATTTTGGACACCGGCGGCGCAGACCAGCTTATCGGCCGTGGAGATATGTTGTTCCTGCCTCCGGGTAGCGCAGACCTCGTACGTTCACAGGGAGCATTCGTCAGCGACGAGGAAATCAACGGCATTGTAGAGTTTGTCTCGAAGACCAATGGTGAACCGGTCTTTGATGAACTCTTCCAGAAGAGCGTCGAAGAGAGCATTGGCGAAGACGGAATGGATGGCGATTCGGATGAAGACGACGATAGTGGCGATGCGCTCATCCCTGACGCCTTGGAAGTTATCCGCTCTACGAAGAGAGCCTCTACGAGCATGCTGCAACGCCGTCTCCGCATCGGTTATAATCGCGCCGCCCGCATCATGGAGATTCTTGAGGAGCGTGGCTACGTGGGCCCCGAAAACGGCTCCCAGCCACGGGAAATTCTCAGAGATCTGGACTAGCTCCGAGTTCGCGATCTCATACGTTTCCGGCGAGTGGGGAAGTAGAAATACAGTTGTTAGCTTGGCGCGACCCTTCAAACGCGCCGGGGTCATGGACTAAATTTTGGCATCCTCCGACTCCGTTCCGCTATCTCAGGTCCGCACATCTGCAACCGCCCTCAAACAACAGAGTCCAAACAGATGCCGAAATTGCGGGACTTGACGCCCCAGCCCCCCTCGCTCCGCTCGATTCCAGAACGGCAGAAAGCAGTCTCACTCCGAAACGCCCTGCGGCTGTTTTTCAGCATCTCCCTCTCCGGGCGCGTGTGGAGTGGAGCGACTCGTGCCGTTTTCAAATCGACGGCTAGGAGTCTTATAACCTCACCGTTCACTTCCTTCTGCCAGCCCTCCCCACGCCCGACCACCCCACGGCATTCGCATCCTCCACCCCCCGCGCGAGACCGCACAGCTCACGGTGTAGCCCATCCTCACTTTGTTCTGGTAAGTTCTCTGCAGGCGCTCATATTTGCGTTCCCCGATTATTCGGGTATCGTGGGGCCTTCACCCACAAACAAACAATCCAAAGACAGGCTGTTCTAAAATTACGGAAACTACTGGAATGACCGGCGCCGCCACCCTCGATCGCTGGAGCGTCAAAGACTCCGCGGACCTCTACGGAATCCGCTACTGGAGCAAAGGCTTCTTCGAAATCAACGACAAGGGCGAAGTCTGCGTAAGACTCCGCGAAAACGGGGGCTCCAAGCTCGTCAGTATGATGGAAATCATCGACGGGTTGAAGGAGCGGGGTTTGACCCTGCCCGTTTTACTACGCTTTGGCGACCTTGTGAACGCACAGATCGAAGAGATAAATTCTTCGTTTACCGCAGCGATGCAGGAAGCCGGCTACAAGGGCAAGTATCGCGGCGTTTACCCGATCAAGGTAAATCAGCAGGAACAGGTTGTGCGGGAAATCGCACGCTTTGGCCAGAAGCACAACTTTGGGCTCGAAGCTGGAAGCAAGGCTGAACTCGTCGCTGCCTTGGCGTATCAACACAACTCCGACGCCTTTATCATCTGTAATGGCTACAAGGACGCCGAGTTTATCGATATGGCGCTCTACGGCGTCAAGATGGGCATTCCTGTAGTGCTCGTTGTCGAGATGCCCGGCGAAGTGGACCTTATCATTGAGCGTGCGCAGGCCTTAGGCATCGAGCCCAACATCGGGGTTCGTATCAAATTGTCCGCGAAGAGCGCAGGCCACTGGAACGATAGCGGCGGCGACCGCAGCGTCTTTGGACTCAGCATCTCCCAAGTTGTCAAGCTGGTGGACCGCCTCAAGGAGGTAGACATGCTCAATAGCCTGCGCCTCCTGCATTACCACCAGGGGTCGCAGATCCCGAACGTGCGCGCGATACGTGAAGCCGCAGGCGAGGCAATGCGCGTTTACGTAAATCTCGTTCGCGAGGGCGCTCGCATGGGGTGGCTCGATATCGGCGGTGGTCTCGCCGTTGACTATGACGGCTCAAAGACCAACTTCCAGAGCTCCTGTAACTACAGCATTCCGGAGTATTGCGCCGACGTGGTCGAGGCCGTCATGAAGGTAGCCGACGAAGAGGGAGTGCCTCACCCAACCATTATCAGCGAGAGTGGCCGCGCAACCGTTGCTTATGGCTCAGTCCTGCTCTTCAATGTCTTTGAAAAGACAAAGTTTGAGCCCGAGACCGAGCCGGAGGAGATCGCTGGAGATGCTCCGGAGGTCATCGCTAATCTCTACAACGTTTACAAGTCGCTGACGCCGAAGAATCTACAGGAGTCTTACAACGACGCCATCTTCTATCGGGAAGAGCTACGCAGCATCTTCCAGCACGGGCAGATCTCCCTGCGTGACCGCGCTCAGGGCGAGCACATCTTCTGGACCATCGTGACACGCATTGCACGAGAAGTTCAGGGGATGAAGAAGTTCGTACCGCCGGACCTCCACGACATCGAGTCGCTCCTGGTGGATATTTACCACGTCAATTTCAGTGTATTCCAAAGTCTCCCGGATGCGTGGGCGATCGATCAGCTCTTCCCTATCATGCCGGTTCACAGGCTCGATGAGCGCCCTCTGAATGCGGGCATCATGGCAGACATCACCTGTGACTGCGATGGCAAGGTGGATCGATTTATCGACTTGCACGACGTACGCAAGAGCCTGCCTCTCCACGAACTTCGCGCCAATGAAGACTACGTCCTGGGGGCGTTCCTCGTCGGCGCTTATCAGGAGACCTTGGGAGACCTGCACAACCTTCTTGGGGACACCCATGTCGCCTCCATCCATCTGGAAGATGGCGAGGTATCCTACGAGGCCGAGATATTGGGCGATTCTATCGCAGATGTGCTTAGCTACGTTGAGTACGATCCGAAGAACCTGACCCAACGCTTCAGATCGTTGGCGGAGCGAGCTGTGCGTCAGCGCAAGATTACGGCAGTAGAGCGTAAGGAGATTATGGACGCCTACGACGCCGCCTTGCGCAGTTATACCTATTTTCGAGATTAATCGGGAATAGTCTTTCCCGTCTCTTTCTCTTTTCTAAAAGCGCAGGAGCGTATTTTTTTACGCTCCTGCGTTTGCGTTAACTTCTTGCTTTACTGTGCTCAGCTAAAAAGGCTCAATTTTTCATTTCTCTTGCCTGTGTCCCACTTACCGGGAGTAAGATTCAGAACCTTTCCCCGCTTTAGTGGAAATGCTCCCATGCAGCGCGTCATAATACCCTTCATTTCTCTTTGCTTTGCCTCTCTCGCCGGCGCCCAGCAGCAGCTCTCGCTGGACGATGCAGTGAATCGAGCGCTGGAAAAGAATCTCGGCCTTCAGATGGCTCTATTCAATCCGGTGATCGCAGAGGCCGGCGTGGAAGCTGCCGACTCGTCTTTTGACGTCGTCTTTTTTGGAGACGCCATACACAGCTACCGCGAACAAAGCAGCACTGGCTCAGAGACCGTTGGCACCGAGGCCGACAATCGAGACTATAGTGTCGGCGCCAGCAAGCGGCTAAGCACCGGGGGCGAGGTCACCCTTTCAACGGGTCTCACCCGCTCTGCTAGCAACGCACGCACAGACCTTTCGAACCTGGAGTATAATTCGGACTTTGTTGCGGAATTGCGACAGCCTCTGGCCCAGGGCTTTGGACGCGATGTCAACCTGGCCAATATTCGCGCTGCCCGCAGCGCCCTGACCGAGGAAGAACTGCGCCTGGAAGCCACCGCACTGGACGTTATTGCCGAAACTGAGGACCGCTACTGGTTGCTCTCATACGCGTATGCGCGTTTGGAGCTGCTTCAGTCAGCCCTGAAGGTTGCAGAAACCTTGGCTGAGGAAACGCGCCAGAGGGAGAGCGCAGGTCTGACCACCCGTTTGGATGTGCTGGAGTCAGAGGCCGCGCTCGCAGCCCGTCGCGAAGAAATTCTTCTGGCCCGGCAGGAGATCCAGGAGCGCACCGATCTGCTTCTCGGGTTTCTGGGGGAACTTGATGAAACTTACTCGGCGACCTTGGATGAGCTGCAAGTGGCGACTCTTCCCACCCAACATCCATTACCTCCTCCATTTTCTGAGGTTTGGCCGGTTGTAGCAGCTCGAGATCTGGACACAGCTGCACAGCAGGAGGTCATCCGCCAGCTGGAGTATGAGCGCCTGGTTGCGCAAAACGCGACCAAACCACGGGTCGACGCCGTTGTGGGCGTGGCTGCTCTGGGCCGCGATCCTCAACGTCGCTCCACTGCTGTCGAAAGCGCGCTAGACCGCGATGGCCACCGCTGGAATATTGGCGTCTCTGTCGAGTGGCCTTGGAAGGACCGTCTGGACAATGCGCGGCTCCGGCAGGTAAAGGCGCGAGTCAGGCAGAACGAGATCTTGCTTGTAGATTTAAAGCAGCAACTGCTGCAACAAACCCGCTCGGCTTACAGGGATTACCAGGTAAGTCTGGAGCGACTCGAAGTTACACGCACTGGCGTCAACAGCGCAGAGCGCGCCTTTGAGCAAACGCGCGCCCGGTACGACCGGGGCATTTCGAGCTTCCGCCAGTTGCTGGAGTCTCAGCGCGATTTGGATGCCTCCCGCATTGCCCAGCTGCAGGCGCACCTTTCCGTCGTCCGTGCCAGAATCGCTCTCGACAGATTACAGGGAGCTCTGTTTGAGCGCCACGGTCTAACATTCAATCCGCGATACCCTAATTTGGATTAAGAAATGGCAAAGAAAGCCCGCAAACGTTGGCTGTTCATTATCGGCGTGATCGTGCTCGTCGTCATCGGCGTGGCCGCATTCAAGCCAGATAAACAGGAAGGTATTTCAATCACTGCTGATAAGGTTGCCCGTAGAACCATCACGAGCACTGTGGTCGCCACTGGGAAGATTCACCCCGAGATAGAGGTTAAGATCTCTTCCGAGGTGGCCGGGGAGATTGTTGAACTCGCGGTGGTCGAGGGACAGAAGGTGAAGCGTGGCGATCTGTTGGTTAAGGTCGATCCGATCACGCTTCAGTCCCAGGTAGATCGTCAGGAGGCGGCAATCGAGACGGCAAAGGCCAGGGCTGAGCAGACTCGCGTACGGCTGGAGCGAGCCCGCAAGGTGTATCAAGACCAATTGCAGCTATTTGAAAACGAGTTCATTTCACAGGACCAGTTAAACCTGAGCAGTACGGATCTTAATGAGCTCGAGGCGGCCTATGCGGCGTCATTAAGCCAGATTCGTGAACAGGAAATGCAGCTGGCTGAAGCCCGTGAAACACTTGCAAAGGCGACCATCTACTCTCCCATGGACGGCGTGGTTACTGTCCTTAACAGCGAGGTCGGCGAACGTGTGGTAGGCACCGGCCAGTTTGAGGGAACCGAGATCATGCGCATCGCTAATCTCGACACCATGGAGCTCCAGATCGAGGTCTCCGAGAGCGATATCGTCAACGTCAAGATTGGCAACTCGGCGAAGATCGAGATCGACGCCATCCCCAACGAGGAGTTTCTCGGCACAACGAAGGAGATCGCTGCCTCAGCACTTACCGAAAATGCTGGCAGCCAAGAGCAGGTAACGAACTTTCTTGTCAAGGTGCGCATTGACACGCCGGATGAACGCCTCAAGCCGGGGATGACAGCGACTGCCGAGATCGAAACGCAGACGGTGGAGAATGTTCTGTCGGTGCCGATCCAGTCTGTAACGGTTCGCGACCGCCGCGAGGTTGAGGGGGGCGGTCCGCCGCCGGCAGGTGAAGGAGGCCCGCGCCCGGGTCCTGCTGGCAGGCAGGGTGGCCGTAGCCGCGACAATTTGAAACGCGTCGTCTTCGTGGTGGACGGTTCCGTAGTCAAGATTCGCGAGGTGGAAACCGGTATCGCCGACAACAGTTACATTGAGATCAAGTCGGGACTGCAGGAGGGCGAAGAGGTCGTCACCGGCAGCTACGCCGCAATCAGCCGTGAGCTGAAGAACGACAGCAAGATCGTCCGCGGTGGCGGTGGCCCAGCCGGTCGTCCGCCCATGGCGCGTAAATAACCTACTTCTCGCCTCCAGCACTGCTTGAATGAGCGTTTTAATCGATATTCAGGACCTGTGGAAGGTTTACGACCTGGGGCGCAACAAAGTTGAGGCGCTTCGCGGGATAAACCTCCAGATCCATCGGGGCGAGTACATCGCTATCATGGGTCCCTCCGGCAGCGGTAAGTCAACCTTCATGAACTTGCTGGGCTGTCTTGATACTCCCACCCGGGGGCGATACAATTTTAACGGCGCAGACGTCGCCCAGATGGACGACGACGAGCTTGCCGCAATCCGAAATCGCGAGATCGGGTTCGTGTTCCAGAGTTTCAATCTTCTACCCAGGGCTTCCGTGCTCCGCAATGTTGAGCTTCCGCTGGTCTACTCGGGAGTGCCGGCCGATGAGCGGCGCGAACGCGCCATGGAGGCGTGCCAGAAGGTCGATCTCGGTAACCGCACCCATCACCGTCCCAACGAGCTGTCGGGTGGTCAGCGCCAGCGCGTGGCTATTGCCCGCGCACTTGTAACCCGTCCCTCCATCATTCTCGCCGACGAGCCAACGGGAAACCTCGACTCACGCACTGGCAATGAGATCATGCGTCTCTTCCAGGAGCTTCATGATCAGGGCAACACGATCATTCTTGTTACTCACGAGGATGACATCGCGCAACATGCCAAGCGCCTGGTAAGGCTTTTCGATGGTAAGATCGCGTCTGACGGGCCTGTTGGCCAGATGGGCGCAACCGTGAAATCGTCATGAGACTTCTGCTCAGCGAGGTTGTTGAAAGCTGCCGGATCGCCTTGGAGCAACTCAGGGCGCATAAGAGCCGCGCATTCCTCACAGCCTTGGGCGTTGTCATCGGCGTCATGGCCGTCACGCTAATGGGCGCCGCAATCAACAGCATAGACCGCGGCTTCGAGCAGAGCGTGGAAATGATTGGCCGGGATGTTTTCTACATCGAAAAGTGGCCATGGCGGGACGTGGGTGACGAATGGTGGCGATATCGCAACCGTCCAGACATTACCCCGCAGCTGGCCGATCGTCTTAACGGGTATTTCGCAGCCGACCCCAACAGCATGTTCACAGTCGCCGTGCCCGCAAACATGGCTCACCGGGAAGTCCGTCGTGAGAATCGCTCCGCTCAGGGAGTTACCCTCATTGGCACCACGCCGGAATATGTTCTCATCAACACCGCAACTTTTGCATCCGGCCGGTTCTTCACCCATGCGGAACAGATTGCCGGAGCCAATGTAATCATCCTTGGTCACGATGTGGCCGAGTCTCTCTTCCCGGCGGTGGATCCCATAGGCCACGAAGTGCGTATTCGAAACAAGATTTTTCGGGTTATTGGCGTTGTGGAGCGGCAGGGACGTTTCCTGGGAATGATGAGCTGGGACAATATGGCTATTATGCCGCTAAACGCATTCCGTGAGATCTATAGCGGCAACCGCATGAACGGCGTGCGGGTCAAGGTTCGTGAAGGCGTTGATCCAGATGTGGCTGCCGAGGAACTGGTAGGCTATGTGCGCCGTGCTCGCGGCTTACTTCCGGGCCAGGATAATAACTTTGAAATCAATCGGTCACAGATGCTGGAGGAGGAACTGGGGCCAACAAAGCGGGGTATTGCGATCGCCGGTTTCGCCATCACCAGTCTTGCGCTCTTTGTAGGCGCTATCGGCATCATGAACATCACCTACGTGAGCGTGAAGGAGCGCACTCGTGAGATCGGGACCCGGCGCGCGTTGGGAGCACGTAGAAGATCCATCCTCATGCAGTTTCTCACTGAAGCGGTTTCTATCTGCCTCATTGGCGGCGTTGTCGGGCTTGTTATCACATGGCTGATCGACACTGCCATTAAGCAAGCCTTCCCGGATTTACCGGCCGGTATGTCCATGGGGTTAATTCTTGTAGCGTTTGGCATTTCTGTGCTCACGGGCATTCTCAGTGGGTTTGCCCCGGCCCTCGCTGCCAGTAAGCTTGATCCGGCAACAGCCTTGCGTCACGAATAATGAAGCTCCGCAAGTCAGATTTGATACGCCTGGCGGCCGGCGCTCTCTCAGCCAATCGGCTGCGCACTTTTCTTACGATTCTCGGCGTCACCATTGGCGTATTCAGTGTCGTTGCCGTGATGACGGCGCTCTCAGCCGCACGTCGCTCCATCGATAGCGGACTTTCGCAGCTGGGGTCGGACGTCTTCCAGATCAGTCGCTTTCCCGCGATCATGATCAATGACGGATGGTGGAATTATCGCTCGCGACCGACGATCACTCCGAGAGAGGGCGCCCGGTTCAAGGAACTCATGGAGGAAACTCCGGGCGTGCGCGTCACACTGCACTCCAGCGATGGACGCGAGGAGGCCCGCTACGGCGATCGCAAGACCGGCCGCATTCTCGAGATGATCGGGGCCAACGAGAATTACGTCATTACCAATGGCTATGAGATCGAAGTAGGACGCAACATCAGTGTTACGGACCTCGAGTTCAACCGCATGGTTGTGGTCATTGGTCAGACGGTGGTCGAAAAGCTCTTTCCCAGTGAAGATCCCATTGGAAAGGAAGTTGATGCAGATGGCCGGCGCTTCACTGTCGTTGGGGTACTGAAGGAACGCGGAGAACGCTTCGGCAATGATCTGGACAACAAATTTATCATCCCTCTGCCTCGCTTCATTGAGACAAACTGGGGTCGCTGGCGATCGATGGACATCGCGGTAATGGCGCCAAGTAATGAGCTTTTTGACGAGACGCTCGACCAAGCCATCGGCGTGATGCGCCTCGTGCGCGGCCTGAGGCCAGAGGAGCCCAACAACTTTGAGGTGTATTCGAACGACTCTCTTCGTGAGAGCTTTGCGCAGCTCGCCACGATCGTAGGCGCCGCCGGTTTGATTATCAGCGGCATCGCCCTACTGGCAGCAGGCGTGGGGATCATGAACATCATGCTTGTTTCTGTTACCGAACGCACCCGCGAAATCGGCATCCGAAAGAGTATCGGCGCCCGCAGCCGGGATGTCCTCGCCCAGTTCCTCCTTGAGGCGTTGGTCCTGTCTGAACTTGGCTGCCTCTTTGGCATTCTTCTTGGGGTGGTCTGCGGCAACGTGGTCGCTCACTTCATGCCATTCGAAGCCTCGTTGTTGTTTCCGTGGTTTTGGGCAGGTGTGGCGGTGCTCGTCTGCTCCTTTATCGGGATTGGTTTCGGTCTCTATCCCGCATGGCGCGCTGCAAACCTCCACCCCGTGGACGCCCTCCGCTACGAATAAGGCTCTCGTTACGCCCTGTGGTCCCAGGACGGTTCTACCTCATCCAATCCCAGCCGCAAGTATTGCTCC
>CAYSHY010000088.1:0-5725 GCA_964430955.1 uncultured Puniceicoccaceae bacterium
CGTTTCTCTTTCAAAGCCGCCACTGGTCGTCCAGTGGCGGCTTTTTCGTTTCCCGGTTAGGCATAGGTAAAATCCTTAGGGCGCTTGCAAAGATCACTTAATACAGAGTAATTTGATTGCGGTGGATCTAACGGTTCGACTTATAGGCGCCGAGTATCGTAAACAAGACTTCACAGGAACTCATGCCTAAACGTCCAACCAAGCCCGCCAGAAGGTCATCTATCGCGATGATCACGGCCGGTGCTTGTGAGGCTCATATACTTGAAAAAAAAGCGCATAACGGTGATGCGCTTGCACGATTTGCGGAAGATCTGCGTAGAGAAATCATCGAGGCCGCTGCGTGTGAAACCCTGCTTAAGGCGCACCGTCGGGCCGTATTGAGGCAGGATGAAACGGAGCAGGACAAATTGTCGGTAAAGATGAGGCGGCAGACGACAAAGCTGGCGCTTGCCGAGCACAGGCGAATCGAAATTCAGACGATGCTTGGCAGATCCGAAATGGAAATTTTGGGATCCATGCCGCCGTTTCTGCGTCCAATGTTTGAGGCGTTATTCGACGAGAAAAGGCGTCTCAAAATTGCGATGCAGGATGGCGCCCGAAGAAACCGGATACTGTTCTCGCGATTAAAGGCGAGCGGCATGACAAAAACCGAGAGTCGAACCAATGCTTAAATTAGGGATAATTCTTGGGCACACCACGTTTTGGGGCTTCATCGCGGTAGCGCAGGCTTCTCTGGCAAATGCATTCACTTGCTGGACACTTGGCTTGGGCGGACCCTTCTGGCTGTTCGTTACAATGCTGGTTACAGCGCTACTGGCTGCCGGCCTGCTCAAGTGGCTGATGTGGAAACGCAATCTATTGATGGCGCGAGAGCTCGCCCGGGGTCTTCTCCCAATGATCATGGTTGTCATTCTTTGCATTAGCTGCGCCTCGGCGTGGTTCATGTGGAACTGGGTCGAGCGACAGAACAACGGACCGCTGATTGCTATTTTGGGAGGCCTGATTATCTGCGCCTACCACTTCACGCGTCTTTTCGAAATTCGATACCTTCCAGATCTTGAGCAATTGCGATAGGGATCAGATGAAAACTCAGTTGTTTCAGAAACGTTGGCTATCGCCGGATCTTTCAACGATCGCATCTGCCGAGTCCTGCCTTATCATGTTGATCGTGCTAGCGACATTCCTCCTGATCCTACCCGCCTGCACCGGCGTAGACGCGGGGGAACAGAATTCGGGATCGGGAGCACACCACGCGGTTTCGCCGTAGCCATCTGGCCCCCTTATTTGTCGTGGCAAAGCGGGCGAGGTAATGTAGGCTCTATCAATGGCGCTGCTATGCCTCGATATAGGTAACACTTCCGGCCACTTTGGCATCGTTGAAGATGGCAAGGTCATCGAAAAGTGGGATGTTCGAACGCGACGTTTTATCGCCGCCACCGAAGAGGCGCGAGAATCCCTTGCGAGAGCAGCCAGGCTCGAGGGGCTGGCCTTTGCTTCTGTCGTTCCGCATGCAACGGAAGGCGTGCGGTCCTTGCTCACGGATCTTGATCTGAGGATTCCGGCTTACCAGCTGCGCTGGGATGATGCGCCGGGTTTGGGATTCGATTATCCAAACCCTCCGGAAGTAGGGCAGGACAGGCTTGCAAACGCTATCGGCGCTCAACGGTTAACCGGCGCGCCTGCAGTAGTGATTGATATGGGGACAGCGACCAGCTTCGATATTTTGACATCAAAAGGTTACGCGGGCGGCGCGATTCTTCCAGGGTTGGCTCTCATGGCCGAGTATCTTCATGAGAAAACGGCTTTGCTGCCGCGTCTGGACCGAACTGATCTCTACACTGGGAGTTCGATCGGCAAGAGCACTCGGGAGGCGATGCAGGTGGGATGTAGCACCGGGTTCAGGGGCATGATAAAGGAGGTCCTTATCAATATTCTCGAGGACCTCGAGAAGCTCGGAGAGCACAGGCCCTCAGTGATTACAACGGGCAGCAACGCAATGGTTCTTCCCAAGGACTGGTGGCCTGACGTGAAGCATGTGGAAGAACTCTCAATCCTTGGTCTCGCCGAGGCGTTCCGGCGGAAGCACCTTCAAGCAGGGCCCATCGCATAGGCATATTGGCTGAGCCTTCGGGCTAGTGTGTCTGTTTGGCAAAGTTCTGTAAAATTACTTAGCGTTTGGCTTGCTATTGCAATGTCGGAGTGAACGTCCCTAGGGTGAACCCCTGATATTGATGCAACCTGGACCCTACAATTTCTTAAGGTTCGTCTTGAGCCGTATCATCGCAGGGAGGCGCATTTATGCGTCGGTCTGTGAGCTTCGGCAGCAGGCGTCCTTCCACGGCTTCTTCCGATCATCGAGTGATGTCCGGCAACTGCGGCGTCTTTACAGTGATTCTCGAATCCGGAGCAAAACCAGTTTGTTTGCTTATAACAACCCGTTTTCCCGGGAAAGCTCCTCCCGGTTTCAGTTGCAAGAGCAGGCTAATGGTGGTAACGGAGCAAGAGAACCAAGAGATTTCGAGCTCTCTCGAGGAGCTGTCAAATAACGCTTTTGGAATTTAGTCCGTGTCCGACAGAGCACGGCTAACAATATAGCAGTGAGCAGACTCTTCAAAAGAGCGCAGCGACAACGCATTGAGAATGCTTCACTGCAACACAGCGACAACCGTCGGTCGTCTCGAAGTTCTATCCTTCGGGACGGTCGGCATTGCGATTAAGGGCGTCATTCCCACAGTTTTGCTTCTCTGCACCCATGCCCGGCATGATGTCCTTTGAATAGAGCACATAGCTTCCCAAGCGCTCTCCGCCAAAACGTTTTGCCAGGGCAATGGTTTGCCTCTCGATGGGATGATCCGATCGTCCGGTGAATATCCATCGGTCAATTTGGCGCCGAGGGGGCTCATCCAGGGCCGCCACGAGTATCGCGTTGATAACGCCGGAGTGCTTCATGAACCTCGGGGCCGCCGCCAGGATGTGTACAAACGCCCGATCCTGGAGAGCACGAACAAGGAAGACGCCTGCAACCTCATCTTCATACCGGACGACCAGTGATAGAGCAGTCGAGTAATTTTCTGCAAACCATGAGATGTCTGCACCTCCCAACTGGTCCAGCTGCGCCAAGCCATGGCTCTTGGATATCGCCTGGATTGATGGAATATCGCGTGGCTCGATAGGTCCCGTCTTGAATTTGGCAGCCAGGGCAGAGCGGGTAGCTATCCTTCGGGCTGAGGCTACGCGCTCAGCAAATCGAGCTGTGTGTGCGAGCAACCACCATTCGTCTGCCCGCAGTGGGTTGAATCCAGAACTTACGAGATCTTGCTGCCAGTATGGATTATTGGCGGCAACAAGCGTCATGCGTCGCTTGCCCGCGAGCTTGGCCACCATCTCCATTGACTCGACAAACGCTTTTGTGATCGATGTCTCCCTATAGCCTGGTTGAAGACCTAGATGAATACGCGCAGCTGGATCTTCGTTCGTTTGAAGTATGGCGGCGCCGATCAAACGTTCCGGGCTGCCAGTAATTGCAACCAAAGGACGGTAAGTATAGCCGGGCGCTGGTGCGAGATCAACGAAGTTCCATACCCTGGTCAGTTCATCCGGCCATGGAGCTCGCAAGGTGAACCCGGGATGATTCGTGGCTTGCGCCCTTCTTTCGTGCTCGAGCTGAATGCCATCCGGGTGCGATGTGTAATGAACTGCTAAGACAGGGGCTGTAGTGGCCCGCTTTGCTGAGCGATCGGCTTTGGCGTTGGCCTGTAATCGGCGGAGGATTTCACTGGCGTCTCCCACCCTCTCATCTTGCCTTAATGAGCGACCGGGCATTCGGGACAGGGTAGCCATCACTTTTTCGAAGGCCTCGTCGGATGCATGTTCCTGCGTGCGAACGATGCCATCCCGGGCGCTCTGAAGATCTGGATCAAGCTTTAGGGCTTCGCAGTAGGCAACAATGGCTGCATCTGCCTCTCCCAATGCTTCGTAGACCTGCGCCAGCACGAGATGTGCGGCAGGGAGTCCACCTCTATACGCCAAGGCCTTGCCTGCTGCAGACTTGGCCAAGTCAAGCTCACCCAGTTGGAGATATGCCTGAGCGATCCCTAAACAGACTTTCCCCTGATCGGTCTCTTGCAGATGTGCCTTTCGGAGATGTTCAACAGCTTCTTGCCATCGCTGATCCCGCAGTGCGGCAAACCCCCGATCAATATCGATGGCCGGTGAACCCGGCGCGAGCTCTGAGGCCTTCTCGAACAAGAGCTCTGCATCTCCATACTTTCCCCAGCGGCTTAGGAAGCGCCCTTTTAGATGCAATGCGATGGCGTTGCTGGGCCCGAAGTCTTCTGCCAGTTGAAGCACTTGCTCCGCATCACTGCGCAGCCCCAGATCTGCAAGGGCGCAAAGTGTGGGATAGGCCAAGGCAGGGGACTCTGGCGCCTCGGCATACAGGGGCCACAGTAGTTCCAGAGCATCCTTCGGCAGTCCGTGCTCAAGCATCGATGTAGCGACAGTCCGTGTGTTTGCCGTGTGCACAACATGGGCCAGCCCTTCCGGAGGAAGGACCTTCGGCAGGGCATAGCCGAGTTCCTGAGCTTCACCCAACGTGATCGGGCGGGTTGAGGGTGATCGGTTCGTGCTTGGATCTACCGACAGTCGCTTCTCCACGGATCGAGTCACGGACTGATTCACAGTCGGCGGTCGGTGAAATAGATTCACCAGCGCCTTGCCCCCGATTTCCGGGCCGGCTGGCAGGCCGTGGAGCCAGAGCAAGGTTGGCGCTACATCGAGAAGGCTGCAGTCAGAGATCTGCTCGCCTGTCGCCACCCCAGCGCCTGATATTGCCAAGAATGCATGGGAGCTGGTTTCAGCATCGGTCTTGTCTCCGGGGGCCGCAACAAAGACCAAGGTTGTGTCGTCGCCGGCATGGCTCAACAGGTCGTTCAGCAGAAAGTCCTGAGTGCGAAAAGAGGCTTCGATGACTGTATTATAGAGCCTGCGCTCGCGATCTGACAGATCCTTGCGTGTGGAATCCAATACGGGCCCGAGATCCAGTGCAAGTTTATCTGCAAGCGAATAGTGGATAGAGAAGACGCTGCTATCAGGATCTGCATTAAGCAAGGCTATCGCAGCGTTATGAATCGAATAGAGCTCCGCCAGTCGCTTGATGATGATCTGCCAACGCAGATCGTGCTCCGCGCGGAGCTCGCCCAATGTGGGTAGAAACAGGTACAAGAGCCGCGGATCGATCTCCTGAGGCTCAACCCTGAGTTCCGACAATTGCTTGTTCCAAGTCGCCGGTAGAGTCGCACAAGTCGTCTGGGGCGGCTGGCGAGAGAACTCTTGGGAAACAAAGACGCCATTGAGGGGTTCCGGAGCTGATAAACCAGGCCAGCCAAGCACATGTGTTCGGATGGCCGATCTGGAAAGGATCCTCCAGAACGGATCTTTCTCTAGGTCTTGAGGCTCGGCCTTCCGGACGGAGCCGGTGGAAGGGTCATTAACAAGAGCTCCCGCCAGTTTATGAACATGCGGCGCCGCGCCGGTGGCGGCGCTCATCCATCTGGCCACCGCCGACCCCAACGGCATTCTTGCGGCGCCAGAGGCCCCATTCCGAGTGACCCGAGCCAGGCGAGGCAGGGCGCCAGTTTGAATCAGTTTTGAGAGAGTAGGGGAGGGAGCGCCTCCCCAGGTAACTAGAATAACTTTACCCTCGGGCATCCGTTGCAACGGTCTT
>CAYSHY010000088.1:5825-11213 GCA_964430955.1 uncultured Puniceicoccaceae bacterium
TTCAGGCGCTGCCGTCACACACCATTACGGCCGCGGACACGACATGTTTGCCTGATATTTTCGGGTGTATCGATGTGGGATGTTGGGCATGCTTTCCTTGAGAAAAGGTGTCGGAATCTGACCATAACAACGTTGTTGGCAACACCTTATTAAGGTGGGATATCACTTTTCTCATCGGCCACGAAGCGTCGCCCGAAGTAAATGATCGGTTAGTATCGGAAAGGGTTTTTAAACTAGCCTGCTGTTAAGCAGTTTTGATGATAGTAGTACGTTAAACACGCTTGACATATAGGTGAAAGACCTTACTGAATTGACGTGAAATAACCCATTGAAATGTATAAAAAGCTATCACTATCTGTCGCTGCCTTAGCTCTGTCTGTCGCTTCCAGCTATGGTCAGCTCATCGAATTCAAGACTGATCGTCTGGGCTACTCAGGCTCTGCTACACGCTATGACACGCTAGCAGACCTACAGAACGGCATTAATGCGGTCGCCAGCAATACATTCTCGGATCGGGACGCTGCGATCTATATTGAAGAAGGCGCTTACAGCATTGTAATGACAGCCTGGTACTACACAACCGCGGATAACACCAACGGGCTGCCAAAGGACGATCCAGCAGGAAATCGCTACCTGACTGGCCACGGGAATCCCGCCGGAAGCGGCGGCCCCGGATTCTTCCAGCAATACGACATCGGCTTTGGCACTGTCGACAACTTCAACATGGTGTTCGACGGCTTCGACGGCTCGTACTGGACAGAGGCACGGCTTTTCCTGGAGGGCAGTAACTCCATTCCAAACTCGCGTTACAGCTTCGTTTCCAGCGCCTATGACAAGGGTGAGTATCTAAGCTACACCCTGGACATCACTGTTGGCGGACTTACTGGTGTTGAAACCTCCCCCGGTTGGGTTGAAGCAGATGGCCACCCCACCAGCGTGACAGGCAAGTTCAAGGCAGTCTTCCAGAACAACGATGACAGGAATCCGAATCAGAATGGGTTCTATGACATCGAGATCGTGTTCAATATGGATAGCTGGGCATTCGCGCAAGGTGATGCCGCTCTGAATGGCGACTTATCGCAGAGCTACTTTGCGGCAGCTGCGGTGCCAGAACCCGCAACAGTCGGCGCGATTGCCATCGCCTTCTTGGGCGGCATCGTTTACCTACGTCGCAAGCGCAAGTAGCGACAGATCCATACGCGGTCATCTTTACCAGGCCCGGCGCGTGACTCATCACGCCCGGGCCTTTGTATATGTCGGATAGAAACCGGTAACCACAGATCCTGTATCAATGATGAACTGACCTCCATCAACGTCATCGAAAAGCCGTGTTATAGAATCCAATGATCTTGCCCCGGATTCCGGGGCAGCCTGTGTAAGCCCAGTTTCGTCCTAGCGATATACAGACTCACAGTGAGGCGCCCAGACGGTGAATGTATTAGCGTTTACGATGGCGGAAAAACGCGACCAGGAATGCGGCGCTGGCGCCGAGCATTACGCCGTAAGCGGAAGGTTCAGGAACAGCTACAGGCTGTATGGAGAAAGGAACAGTGGACCATGCGGATCCACCCTGATCAAGAACGAGGCTGGCGGTCTTCGTGAAATAGGACGAAGTATCGATCACCATGATGCTTCCGATGCTCAGGGCGTGGTTATCCCCGTTTACGAACATCATCGCAAGGTCTGTGGGAGTCTCTGACACAACATCTGCATTCAACCAAAAATTGGCAACGTGCTGAAAGCCCGAGTCTGCGGCCAGGAACACCATATCATAAGCGGTCCAAGTATAAGAACCGACTGAGATCGAGCTATCGACGATCGCGTGCCGGGAGAAACCGTAAAACGTCTGAGTGGTGCTTTGATACGGCTCGTTAACGTACTGGTTCAGAGAGGGATCTATCGTGAACTCGAAGTAGAACGGATACTCAGATTCTCCTTCGAACTGTTCATCATCCACCTCTGAAAAGTCAAGAAACCCCTCGATAGCAAAGGTATATGTAATCTGAGCGGCAGATGGAAGAGCAGCGATCGACAGGAAAGCGACCAATAGCGACAGTGTGCGAACGAAGTGTGACATAAGTAAATTTCCTAGGGTGTAATAAGGAAACTTACGCGGTCGATGTCAATGTTTGCATTCTTGATATCAATAGTTGACGCCGCCGCAGATCTGACGCTGCAGGAAGCTGCGTGATTAATCTCCCTGGGGTTTTCGGAAGGAGTCTGGGGCGTTCTTATCTTTTCCCGCTACTTTGTGATAGGTCCCGGTTGCCTTGTCGCGCTCGTACTTTGTAAAGCCGGCGGCTTCGATGCGCTTGTTGTCCAGGCGGGCCTTGGTGGCGCCTTCAGAATATCGTGTAGATATGTTCGGCGCCTGAAGCACCCGCCGAACCGGGCGGCCTGTAACCGGATGTTCAGTAAGCGTCGGCTCGTTTATGGACTGCTGAATCTCAAACGTTTCGCCGTCGCTTCCGTCCTCCAGAATCTCGCGATAAACGTAAGTCGGCATTTTCTCGAATCCTAATCCAGAAATATCCAGATGTCAGCGTGAGGGCGAGGCTTCTAATCCAAACAGGGCGTTTACGTAGTTATCAACGCTGAAAGGTTGCAGATCTTCGGGCTGCTCGCCAAGGCCTACGAAATAGATTGGCAGACGCATTTCGCGGTAGATGCCCACCAAGGCGCCGCCTCGGCTGGTGCCGTCGAGTTTCGTGATCACAAGACCGGTTAGATCAAACTCTTTATGAAACACGCGGGCCTGCTCGATGGAGTTCGATCCTATCGATCCGTCCAGCACCAACCAACGGTGATGTGGCGCTTCATCATCCAGCTTTGCGAGCACGCGCCCGATCTTCTTGAGCTCAGCCATTAGGTTGTGCTTGGTATGCAGACGGCCGGCGGTATCAAGAAGCACCAGCTGGCGACCTCTGCTTTGGGCTGCTTTGTAGGAATCGAAGGCTACGGCAGCGGCGTCTGCGCCATGATGACTGGCCACAAGCTCCAACCCGAGACGGTCGCACCAGCTGCGCAACTGTTCGTTTGCGGCGGCGCGGAATGTGTCGCATGCGCCGATGATTGGCGGAATGCCGTCATTCTTGTAAAGATTGCCGAGTTTTGCCGTCGTTGTCGTTTTCCCGCTACCGTTGACGCCAATCAGTGCAATGACTTCCGGGTTTCGAGTGAGCGAAGGCAAACGCCCTTCAGCCCCATCCAGCACTTCCTTCATTACGCTCGCGCCAATCCGTGCTGCTTCCAGCCCCTGAAGATCCTTGTTGCGCTTGTACGCTTCCTGAATCCGGTCCATGATCTCGGTGGCTGTCTCCACGCCAATGTCGGCGCCATATAACGCCTCCTCGAGTTGTTCCAGGTCTTCGGGAGCGAGCTTCTTGCCCGTGAAAAGACCGCCAACCTTCCCAAAGGCCTTGTAAAAGGTCGGCGTTGTCTTCTTCAGACCCTCTCGAAACTTCTCAAAAAAGCCCTTCATTGCTCAAGCAGTCAGGCGAAACGCGGTGCAGGTTGCGAGCTTTTGAATCTGCTCAGGCTTCGGTTCTGGTGAAAACGCAACGTGTGTTTCCAAGCAATTTCCCAATCCGCCTGCGTTGTGAAGCAATATGGCGTGCGTGTCGGTCGGTTTCGCCGGGTAGCGCCCTACAGGTCGGCCTTTCGCAGGGGACGGTTCAGCTTCAACTTGAACTGGTCGAGGATCCCGTTGATGAAACGCTTTGCGTCGGGGATGGAGAACTCTTTGGACAGGTCGATTGCTTCATTGATGGAGACGACGGGTGGAATGTCCCGGCGGTGGAGCATCTCGTAGATTGCCAGTCGCAGGATCGCGAGATCGATTCGAGCTATCCGGCTAAAGTCCCAGTTCTTCGCGTGTTCCTTGATGGTGTTGTCGACTTCGTCAATGTTCTCGATCACTCCCAACACGAGTTCCTCGGCGAAACTATAGTATTCTCGAGGGCGCTCCTGGCTTTCGAAAAATCGGCGCACCTCATCCAGAAGATTCTCTGGTGGGTTGCTGTGCCACATATACAGGAACTGCACTGCGGCTACTCGGTTGTCTCTACGACGGCTCATCGAAGGGCGGGGCGAGGGCGTCTCGCCTTGGTTGTTATTGTCAGCAGCGGTCATTCCAGAATCAGCCTCAGGACTTCCAAGGTTGCTCGTCATCATCATCATCGTCGTCGTCATCGAAGATGGAGTCCCAGATCGGATCTCCTTCATCCTTGAATGGATTCTCCAATGCTTCGATCTCATCGAGCCGGCGGACCAGTTCAACCTTCATCTCGGCCATCTCCAGGGCCGCCAACGCAAACTCGCGCCCGCGATTGAGCCGGCCCATGCAACGTTCCTCTGCTTGTATAATGTCACTAACGCCCACCACGCCGTTGATGACGGGAACCTCCGTCTCACATGAAATGCGTACAAATGCTTCTGCAGTCGCGTGTGTGATGACAGTGTGATGATCCGTCCCCCCCTGCAGAACAACGCCCAGGGCGATTATACAGTCAAACTCGCCTGTGGCTGCCAGCATGCTCGCCAAGTATGGCAATTCTGCAGAGCCGGGTGCGCGCAGCGTTTCAACGTCTTCCGCCCTTACGCCATGTTCATCCAGCGTGGCGAGCACCCGCTCCAGCAGGGCGTCCACGAAGCGGCGGTTAAAGCGCGCAGCGACGATGCCGAAACGCAGGCCCTCGCCATCAATTGTCAGTCCCTCCAATGGATCCTCGCTCATGTGAAGGGTAACACTCTTGTCCTGCCGCCCGTGGAGTCAATGCAGGAACGGACGCAGCGCGGGCTGGACGGACTAGAAGTCACGTTAGGGTAGGGATGTCGACGTTATGGCGTGAAGACGGGACGGAGTGACACGCGTAGCTCACAAGGCGTAATCAGGTTTGGACAGGAAGGGTTGCGTAGTCCTCTTTCTCTTCAGTCTTCCCGTTCTCAGGGCGTGGAACTTTTTGATCATTGACAAGTCCAGAATTTTACGTGGGTCGGGGATTGCTTAGCGTATAATCCTCTTGACTTTTCATGGTTGGCGCCGTTATGTAGGCATCAGTTCTTTTTAGATTCAGCTTTTTGTGATCACTTTACGGTTGGTGAACCGTATCCCCTTTTCCGGTATTTTACCGGGAATTAGTCAGGATAATCACCATGCTACACACAAGAAGCACAAATGCGCAGTCGGTTAAGAAGGTAGCTCGTCGTCGCGGCGGACACCTCCGCGACCGGGTAGCCGGGGCTCGTCTCTCAACGGGTCTTGTGCGAACAGACTTCATGGGTCTGTCTCCGCTGCGCTAATTAACTAAATCAGAAATCAACTAGGGGCGGGAGAAGTAATTCTTCCGCCCCATTTAATTTTATACGGTCGGTGTTTAACGCAGAGGC
>CAYSHY010000089.1:0-10549 GCA_964430955.1 uncultured Puniceicoccaceae bacterium
GACAACTGTCGATAACGGAATGGATGCATTAAGAAAAACAGAGGAATGCCCGGGCGATTTTCTGGGACACGCTTTCCCGTAATGTCAGGTCGCCGCTACAGCGGTTCATCTGTCCACCGGCCTCATGTTTTCATGTTTGCCGTAGGCGTTGTGCTTCACAGGCTCTTCATCTTCCTATGCCCCTGCCTGCTTTCATCTTTCATCCTGAATGTGATTGGCATGAAACGGGTCCTTCTCACCCCGAGAACTGGACACGCACCCGTCGGGTGATGGAAACCGTCCGCGACTCCGGGCTCGGTGAGCGTCTTCATTGGCTCCGGCCTCAGCCAGCCAGCGTCCAGGCAATCGAGAGAGTGCACACCGGCGCCTATCGCCAGTTTATCGAGGAGGCCTGCCTATCGGGCGCCATGATGGTGGATAGCGGGGAGACGCTTGTTGGCGAGGATAGCTATCGCGCAGCCTTACTTTCTGCAGGTGGTGTCATGCTTGGCGTCGACGAAGTCGTGCAGGGGAGGGCGAGTTCGGCCTTTGTTGCGACGCGTCCCCCCGGCCACCACGCCACGCAGGATCGGGCAATGGGCTTTTGCCTCTTCAACAACGTAGCAATCGCTGCCCGGCACGCCCAATGCGTTCATGGAATCGAGAGAGTTCTCATCGTGGATTGGGACGTGCATCATGGAAACGGGACGCAGGACATCTTCTACAATGACGCCTCGGTTTTTTTCTTCAGCACTCACCAGCACCCACTGTATCCAGGCACTGGTTCGGCGGCCGAGCAGGGCGTGGGTCCGGGGTGCGGATACACCGTTAATTGCCCAATGGCGCCCGGCGCTGGGTTCAAGGAGTATCAAAAGGCTTTTCTTGAGACACTGACGCCTGCTGCAAGACGCTTCAAACCACAGCTGATGCTTGTTTCCGCCGGCTTCGACGCCCACGATAACGATCCACTGGCGGATATTTCCCTGCACGAGAGCGACTTCGGCCAGCTCGCGTCAATTGTCATGGATATCGCTGCCGAACTCTGTAACCAGCGCGTTGTTTTTGCCTTGGAAGGGGGCTACAACATTCCTGCGCTCACTGCGTCTGTCCTCGCGGTCATAGACGTCATGGTGAGTCGGTCTCGATAGTGAATTACACATAGGTTTATCCCTCGGCTCCACGTATGGAAGATTAGAAGATTGCAATGAAGTCAGTCCTCGCCGTTCTTGTGTAAACTTATGAACATAGCGATGTTCTCGAACACATACCTCCCATTCGTGGGCGGAGTAGAGCAATCAATCGCGACCTTTGCTCAAGAGTTCAGGGACAGGGGGCATCGCTGCCTCGTGGTGACTCCGGAAATGGAGGGAGCTGAGGACAGCACGCGGGAGGTTTTAAGGATTCCTGCTGTCAAGCAAGTGGCTGGCACGCCGTTCTCCGTGCACATTCCCGTGCCGGGGCTCATTGGCGCCAAGCTGTCCGAGTTCGAGCCAGACATCATTCACAGCCACCATCCTTTCCTGCTTGGCGACGCCGCACTGAGACAGGCGCGTAAGCGGGGCGTGCCGCTGGTCTTTACATACCACACCGTCTGGGAGCGCTATGCGGACTTCTTCATGAACAAGACCCTGAAGGAGATGTTTGTGAAGCTCACGGTCGAATACTCCAATCTATGTTCGCACGTCATTGCTCCCAGCAAAAGTATGCAGGATTTTCTGGTGTCGTTGGGAGTAACCCGTCCAATTACTGTGATCCCCACCGGCATTGACACGGCGTTTTTGGGGTCAGGTGACCGTCAGCGCGGACGTGCCGCCCTGGGGGTGTCGGACAAGGATAAGGTGGCGGGATTCGTAGGCAGAGTCGGGCCTGAGAAGAATCTCCTGTTCCTTACCGAGGCTGCCTTGCAGTGGTGCAGGCGGGATGCGGACGCTCGTTTCATGGTTGTTGGGAATGGGGTGCTCATCCCGGAGATCAAACGTCTGTTTGCCGAGGCTGGTATGGAAAGCCACTTGATCGCCCCGGGTATTTTGAAGGGGCAAGCGCTTGCAGACGCTTATGCCGCGATGGATGTGTTTGCCTTCACTTCTATGACCGAGACTCAGGGCATTGTGCTCGCAGAGGCGATGGCTGCTGGTAAGCCCATCCTTGCCATTGATGCGCCGGGAGCGCGCGAAGCTGTAACGGACGGAGTGGACGGTCGACTCCTCCCGGCAGATGTCTCCGCGCAGGATTTCGCTCAGGTCATCGAAGAATCCATGGAGAATCCATATGTACTGGAAACCTGGGGCCGCAACGCCGTTAGTCGCTCGCTGCAGTATTCCAGACAGGACACAGCAGATCGCATGTTGCGTCTTTACCAGCAATTGATTGAGAGCGAGGCTGCGGAACATGCCGACGATTTGCTCCGACAATTCAGGGCCCTGAATGCCTTGTGTGGGCGATTGGAGGCTGAGTGGGAGCTGTTTTCCACAAAGGCTGCTGCAGTCGCTGGCGTAGCAGGGGCCAGCTCGAAATCTGAGTAAATACCGATACTTCAGCACTCCGGGTTGCGCTGAAAGCACCCCGGTTGCATTGGGGTTGTTCCAGCTAATAACTTCTGGTCGCAAAATCGCTTGTTGTTGAAAAAACAACGTTTGCTGCTCAGAGTAAGGCTGAACCCTTACACTGCTCCTTTCATGAATTATTGCCCCCGTCTGCTCGCTGTTGGCGTATTCGCGTTTCTGGCCGTCCTGCCGATTCAGGCTGAAGTTCGCGTTTGGGAAGGATCCATTACGCTGCCGACATATCCATGGACAGATGATGTGAATCCTCGCTTCTTCGCTCAGGAGAATTCCATCATTTACCCTTATAACATGCAGGATGACCTTTCCTCGGAGAAGGTTGACCGCACATACCGGGCGCTGTTTCTCGAGAATGAGTATCTCAAGGTAACCTGCATTCCAGAGCTCGGAGGGCGTATCCACTCGGTTCTGGACAAGAGCACGAACGAGGAGATGTTTCATACCAATAAGGTGATCAAGCCCGGGCTCATCGCCATGCGAGGCGCATGGATCTCGGGAGGCATTGAGTGGAATACCGGACCTCACGGCCACACGGTCACCATAGTCTCCCCGGTGGACGCCATGACTGTTCGGAATGCCGATGGATCAGCGTCTCTTATCGTTAACAACATTGAAAAGATTTTCCGCACGCGATGGACCGTGAAGCTCACTCTGCACCCGGGACGTTCCTATCTCGACGAGGAGATCCGCATCTTCAACCCCACAGACGGGCTGCACCCCTATTATTTCTGGAACTGCACTGCCTTCTATAACACGGACCAGACCCGTTTCATCTACCCCATGACCCTCGGCACGAATCACTCGGGGGACAGCTTCTTCTCCTGGCCTGAACATGAAGGCAAGGACATCACTTATCTCAAGAATTACGACAGCCCTACTTCCGTTTTCGCATGGAACGCCCCTTTTGACTTTTTTGGCGCCTACGATGTGGGAATGGATCGCGGAATCGTACAGACCGCCAATCACCGGGAGCTCATTGGCAAAAAGGCGTGGACATGGGGCAAGTCCGAGGACGGTATAGTCAGCCAGCGCAACCTGCACGATTTTAACGAAGAGTATATCGAGGTTCAGAGCGGCCCCTTGCTCACCCAGGCCGATTACGGTCTGCTGGAGCCTCATCAGGAGGTGGCGTGGCAAGAATACTGGTATCCGGTCCATGGTCTTGGCGATGGGTTCGAGTTCGCCAACAAGGACCTGGCCGTCCAGACTATCAAGGGAGACGGAAGCCTGGAGCTGCGCATCATGGCGACAGGCGTCTTTAACAACGTAGATGTCTCCATTAGCGGTCAGGATGGGGAGGAACTGCGTTCAGAGCGTATAGATCTTTCTCCACGGCATCCGGGCAAGGTCGTGTTCTCCGACCTGCAAGGTGGCGACTATGGAGTCGAGATTCGCCAATCGGGCGCTCTTGGGCCCCTCGTTGCATTTCGGACTCCATTGCCCATCCCGGTCATGGAGGAGCCGGAACTTCCGTGGTGGGAGACCAAAAAGGATGGATTCACCGTTCAGGAAACTTACCTGAAAGGCCTGCTCTTTGATAAGCAAACCAACCGGCCCAAGGCGCGCGAGTGGTATATGAAAGTGCTCGAGCAGGATCCGCTGCATACGGAAGCGCATCGCCAGCTTGGAATTCTCGATCTCGAGGCCGGACTCTACAACAAGGCGATCGAACACTTTAGCAAGGCGCTGCAGCGCAATCCAGACGATGTCATGTCGTGGTATTATCTGGGGAGCGCTTCCCTTGCGACCGGCGATCTTGGACATGCGGAATTCTGCGGCTTCAAGGTCAACCGGCTCCTGCCCGCAAACTCCATCGGTTACGATCTCGCAGGACGGGCTATCATGAACCAGGCGCCCCATCGTTATCCCGAGGGCGTTGCGGTCCTGCAAAAGGCGTTCGAGAAGAATCCGGCCGACTCTGCCGTCCGCAATCATCTGCTTCTGGCTACCATGAAAGCCAGAGCCGCCGGGCATTTTATTGGCAAATCATTGAACGTCGATTTCCAGGATGACCCCTCAGATATTGTCCTGCGGGCAATTGAATATGTAGCAAATCCATCCGGATCCTCTTTTGTCAGCTACCTGGAGAACAGTGTCGGCGAAGTGGAGTTTGAGCTTATCGAGGCCGTCATCGATTTTACTGAGTTTGGGCTCTTTGAGCAGGCATATGAGGTCATGCAGGTCATCGAGAACCCGGTCTTGGAATCGAAGCGATCCGCCTTGTCATACTATTATCTCGCTTGGCTTGCGTGGAAGAGCGGCGATAAGGTAAAGGCCAGAGAATATCTCCAGATCGCGGGTAAGCAATCGCCGGACTACGTCTTCCCTTCCCGGGTGGAGACCATACCTGTCCTCGAGTACGCAATCCACAAGAACGCGCAGGACGCCAACGCCAACCTCTTCCTGGGCAACCTCCTTGGAGGCCTCGGCCGTACGAATGAAGCCCGGGCTAGTTTCCAGCGTGCAACCTCGCTTAATCCCTCGCTAGCCACCGCCCAACGCAATCTGGGCTACATTGCATGGCATACAGACAGCAATCTGCCCACTGCTGAAAAATACTACAGGCTTGCAATCCAAGCCCGCCCACAGGATCAAACCCTCTACCGCGACCTCGCCCGCGTTCTTATTGCAGACAATCGTCGCGAGGCCGCAATCGCGTTGCTAGAGCAGATGCCCACCGAGAATTCTCGCACGGATATCACCGAGATCCTCGCCCAGGCGTATGTCGACGAGCAGGAATACACCAAGGCAATCGATCTGTTAGCCGACGCGTTCTTCTCAAACTGGGAAAATCGCAATGTGTCACGAAACGTCTACGTTCGTGCTCATATCGAGCGCGGTAAGCTGAAGCTGGAAGACGGTGACGCTCGCGGAGCACTGCAGGATTTCGAAGCTTCGCTACTCTACCCGGAAAATCTAGGCGTTGGCCGTCCTGCCAACCCTCGTGAAGCCGAAAGCTACTACTGGATCGGCAGGGCCTACGAAGCTCTTGGCCAGAAGCAAAAGGCTCTCGATGCCTGGGAAAGGGCCGCTACCGGCCCCGATCGGGGCCCCGCCAATCAGCGCGACTACGTAAAGAAAGCACGCGAAGCCCTGAAGTCCGAAGTGTCGAGTGGCAGATGAGCCGATTTTTGCCGGAGTGATGCGCCTACAAGTGCAGGAAGATTGCTTACGCTTTCTGCGACGCGTGGCCGGGGGCGAATGGAGAAGCAGTACATGGACTATTGGAACGGTGGAATGATGCCCCGCAGAACGGGCTCAGGCGCTGGGCACCGTTCCTGTTCCAGCGCTATCAGGCCGTAATAAGAGGACCCCCTGCAACGAGTATCCGCGAAGGTTGGGGGCATGGTCGAAAATTTATCTGCGGGCCATCATTCCCAGCCCCTGCCATTTTCCCATTCTTCGTGGGCTCACCGGCACTCCACTTCAAGATCTTCTAACGGATACGTCCAGATCTCCGATAGGGTGGGGTGGTACCAATGGGCCTTGAGCAAGTCCCCGCATTTGGCGTTCAGGGCCACAGCCACTGCCATGGAGTGGATCAGCTCGCCAGCATCCTTGCCCACGCATTCAGCCCCCAGGATCAAGCCATCGCTCTTTTGGGCAAAAACGCGCACATAGCCATACTTTGCTTCCATCAGGATCGATTTGCCGTGGTCGTCGAATGGATATGTGGCAACTGCGTAATCGATGCCCCGAGCCTTGATAATGTCTTCGGTCAGTCCAGCCGAGGCGACCTGTGGGTCCGTGAAAACTACCTGCACCAGCTTCTCGTAGTCCACTGGAGGCGGATTTTTCCCCGCCGCATGCTGCGCAGCCACTTCGCCTTGCATGATCGCCAGATGCACGATCTCTATCGGCCCGCAACAGTCGCCCACAGCGTAAATGTGCGGATTGCTCGACTGTTGTTGCTGGTTCACGATGATGCCCCCGTTCCTGGAAGTTTTCACTCCCGCCGCGTCTAAATTCAGAGATGCGGTGTTGGGCCGTCTGCCCAGCGCGTTAAACACATGCGCTGCCTCCGCCGTCAGTGGCTTGTCCAGGTAGTCGAAGTTCACCCGAAAGCCGACACTTGTCTTCTCTATAGATTTAAGAGTGGTCCCTGTGTAAACGCGTAGACTCTCATCCGCAAAGGCGTGCTCGATTACAGCAGCAGCATCGTCGCTGGCCTCCCGCAGGATTCGATTACTGCGCTGGATCATGGTTACCTTGCTGCCGAGCCGCCTCAGATATTGTGCAAGTTCGCAGGCGATTACCCCGCCCCCCAGCACAATTACAGACTCTGGCAGGTAATCCAGGTCCAGTACTTCGTCGCTTGTCCAGATGCCGGGGGAGTCAAGGCCCGGAATATCTGGCCACTGCTGCACCGACCCCGTAGCGATGATGAACCGTGACGCCGTAAGGCGTTGCCCTGTTTGTGAAAGCTCGATTGTGCGCTCATCCAGGAATCGGGCATGTTCGCGCACCAGATGAAACTTGTTCTGTGTAAGCTGTTGGACTCGGTAGTCGGCAAAGTCTGCGATGATTTCCCGCTTGCGCTGCTGTAGCCGCGCCATGTCAGGCTTCGCTTCTGGTATATCCAGCCCAAATGTGGATCCTGACCGTGCGTGATGCAGGATCTCGGCTGCGTAGATCAGGGTTTTTGATGGCATGCATCCCTGAAGTATGCAAAGCCCGCCGAGCTGCTCTGCGCCATCGACAATTGCCACGCGCTGCCCCAGACTTTGTGCGGTGCGGGCGGCGGCAAACCCTCCGCTTCCACCACCAATAACGATGCAGTCGAACTCTTCTGCCATGGCTACAACGGTGCGGGCGTATTGCCCTTCTCGCAACGTTTTGTTGCCATGGCGCCCTTTGGTGCTGTAAACCCTCCCGTTTTTCCGGTCATGAAAGTTCTAGTCGCAGACAAGATCGCCGAGAGTGGAGTAACCTTGCTGAAGGAGCAGGGCTTTAACGTTGTCGAGGCGATAGGATCGTCTCCAGAGCGCGTACTGCAGCTCGTGAGCGATGTGGATGCGATCATCGTGCGCAGCGCGACACAGATTACCCGCGAGGTTATCGAAGCCGCACATCAGCTGAAGGCAGTCGGTCGCGCAGGCGTGGGCGTTGACAATATCGATGTCGACGCCGCAACAGAACGTGGCGTGATCGTCATGAATACCCCGGGGGGCAACACCATCGCTACCTGCGAACTGGCGTTCACCCATCTGCTTTGCACCGCCCGCCCCATCCCGCAGGCAAATGCCTCCATGAAGAGCGGTGCATGGGAAAAGAAGAAGTTCGCCGGCACGGAGCTCAACGGCAAGGTCTTGGGCGTGCTCGGGTTGGGCCGCATCGGCGCGCAGGTTGCTCGCCGCGCACAGGCTTTCAACATGCGCGTTCTGGCTTACGACCCATACCTCACGCAGGACCGCGCAAAGTCACTCAATGTGGAGAAGGTCACTCTGGATGAGCTCTATGCCCAGGCAGACTTCATCACAATCCACATGCCGAAGACTGAAGAGACAGAGCACATGATCAACGCGCAGGCCATCAGCAAGATGAAGGATGGCGTGCGGATCGTGAACTGCGCTCGCGGTGGCCTCATCGATGAGCAGGCCCTGGCAAATGGTCTGCGCAGCGGAAAGATCGCGGCTGCCGGGCTCGATGTATTTGAAACCGAACCGCTTCCGGAGGGTAGCCCCCTGCAGGGACTGGATAACCTGGTGATGACGCCGCACCTCGGCGCCTCAACAGTCGAGGCTCAGGAAGGCGTAGGCGTGGAAGTTGCCGAAGCCATCTCCGCAGTGCTCAAGGGAGGCATGGTCCGCAATGCTGTGAACATGCCCAGCGTCGATCCCGCGATCCTCAAGATCCTGCGCCCATACATCCGCTTGGGCGAACTTCTGGGCACTGTCCTCCAGCAGATTGCAGCCGGCGACGTGCAGCGCATTTCCATCGCCTACTGGGGCAAGATCCAGGAAATGGATTCCCTCCCGGTTACGCGCGCTATCCAGCGTGGCTATCTCAAGCAAATCGCGTCTGACATCAACGACGTGAACGCTCCTCGCGCCATGCAGCGCCTCGGCATCGAAGTGCAGACCAGCGATTCGCGCACAGACGTCGAGTACGTCGACCTCATCCGCGTTACCGCTCATTGCGCCAACGGATCTGAGAGCGTTGTAGCCGGCACCTTGTATGGCAAGAGCCAGAAGCCGCGTCTTGTGCATGCCAACGGACGCGACGTCGAGGCGCTTCTCCAGGGCTATCTCTTGATCATCGAGAACAACGACGTCCCCGGTATCGTGGGCATGGTGGGCATGGTGCTTGCCAAGCACGGCCTCAATATCGCCAACATGTCCCTGGGCCGTAATACCCACGGCGGTCTCGCGCTTAACATTTGCACACTTGACAGCAAGCCTTCGCGCGCCGCGATGGACGAGATCCTCGCCCACAAGGATATCACCAATGTGGAGCTCGTCGAGCTCGTGGACTGAGCGTTCAAGTGAGGTCGCTCTGACGATTCATGCCGCCGCTTGCGCCATTTTTGATCACCATTGCGCTGGGGTATCTCCTCGGCGCCATTTCTTTTGCAGTGATTATCTCGCGCAGGCACGGCGTGAACATCTTCGAGGCGGGTAGCCGCAACCCGGGCGCCACAAACGTGAAGCGCGTCCTGGGCAAGAAGGCGGGAAATCTCTGCTTCTTTCTGGACGCCGTCAAGGGACTGCTGGCGGCAGGCCTGCCGCAACTCGTCTGGTGGGGACAGGATTACGCAATAGCCCTTGGAGTTGCAGGGCTCCTGGCCGCCATCCTCGGGCACAGCTTCTCAGTGTTCATACGTTTTCGCGGAGGCAAGGGCGTTGCAACCACCATTGGTGGGATGCTAGCGATCGCTCCTGTTGTAATCATCATCGGAGCTTTGGTTTGGGTGCTTACTTTCTATGCCACCCGCTATGTTTCGCTTGCGTCTATCCTGCTGGGCTTGACCCTTCCGGTCGCCGCAATTCTCCTCAATCGTCCACACGTCGTGGTCGGGCTGACGGGACTCCTTGCTGTTATCCTCGTCGTGCGTCATCGTTCGAACATTCGCCGTTTGCTCAATGGAACAGAAAACCGCTTCTCCCGTGCTACAAAACACTGATCAAGACACAGATTCTCAGGCAGCTGCTGCTCGCTCTGGCGTGAGCAGTACCGTTAATGTGGGTTTGATTGGCGTTGGCACCGTTGGCGCTGGGGTTGCCAGAATTCTTCTCGAGAATGGAAAGATCCTGGGTAAGCGGGCTCAAACTCAGATCATTCTGCGTAAGGCCGTTGCCCGCGACATTTCCCGCCAACGCGGCGTTGAGCTGCCAGAAGGCGTTCTCTCTGTAGACGTCGACGACGTTCTCGAAGACCCTCAGATCAATGTGGTCGTTGAGTCCATCGGAGGAGTTGATCCTGCCTTGGGCTATATCCGTCGTGCGCTTTCCGCAGGCAAGCATGTCGTCACGCCAAACAAGGAAGTGATCGCCAAGCATGGGCCGGAACTGCTCGATCTGGCCCGCAAGAACGGAGTAAACCTCTATTACGAGGCCAGCGTTTGCGGCGGCATCCCCATCATTCATGGCCTGAAGAACTCCCTCTCGGCAAATAACGTTGAGAAGATCTTCGGCATCATGAACGGCACCACCAACTTCATCCTCACCAAGATGAAGGAGGAAGGGGCGAATTTTGACGATGTCCTGGCGGAGGCGCAGCGCCTCGGTTTTGCAGAGGCCGACCCCACCGCTGATGTCGATGGGTATGATGTCGCCTACAAGCTCACGATCCTCGCCGGCATCGCGTTCAACACCCAGTTTCGCTACGAGGACATCCACTTCGAGGGTATCCGCAACATCTCTGCCGTCGATATCCAAATGGCCTCCAGCCTTGGTTACGTCATCAAGCTTGTGGCCATGGGCATTGATCGTGGAGACCTGGGCGTGGAGCTGCGCTTGCACCCGGTCATGATCCCCCAGGATCACCCCCTCGCCAACGTCAACGGGGCA
>CAYSHY010000090.1:0-9977 GCA_964430955.1 uncultured Puniceicoccaceae bacterium
CATGAGCCGCGGATGTGGATAGTGCTCTCAGTCATATTTGCAGTCGCGGGGGTATGGCTGGCCCGGCGGCTGTATCAAATGAATTTGCTCTTTCGCCGTTTGGCTGATGGGGCTGAGCGGCGGCAAGCTTTCTTGATTGAGGAACCCGAGAGCAAGCTTCCAGGGGGCCGTCAAATGCGCAGGCTGCAAGCAGCCGTAAACGCCTTGATAGATGACTCCAAGAAGGAGACGCAGCACGACCGCGGGCTGTTTCATCAGATAGAGGTCACGATGGGGAGTCTTCGAGAGGGCGTTCTGGTGGTCGATGAAGACAATCGGATCCGGGTGGCGAATCTAGCGGTACAACGTTTCTTTGGCGCAAACATACCGTTGGTTAACCGTCGTCTCGAAAGCGTTATTCAGAGCGCGGAGCTTTTGGAGTATGTTCGTGCGGTAAAGGCTTCTGGTCGTATAGACGCGCGGGTTATCGAGGTAGGGCGAGAGGACGGAGATTACTGGTTCGAAGTTAACGGAGCGCTTCTTCCGCGTGATGGCGATGGCGCCCGGATGGCGATCTTCGCTCTTCATGATATTACGCAATTGAAGCGATTGGAGCGAATGCGAACAGACTTCGTCGCGAACGTTTCCCACGAGTTGCGTACGCCTGTAACAATCATCAAGGGCTTCACAGACACGCTGGTCGACGAGGAGGGTATCTTGACCGCAGAGGAGCGTTCGCGCTTCCTGGAGCGCATTCAGCGCAACGTCGTGCGTCTTCATCTGCTGCTTGAGGACCTATTGATGCTTACGCGGCTCGAGTCTCGTGAAGAGAAGCTGAACCAGGAATATATGTCGCTAAATCGCCTTGTTGAAGAGGTGGTGGAGAATTTCCGCGGTAGGGTAGGGGAGGCAGTGGTGCTCGATCTGGATTTGTGCGACGAAGATCCTGTGCTGTCGATCGATCCATTGCGGCTGACCCAAGTGCTCGAGAATTTTCTGGAGAATGCCGTGCGCCACGCCAAGGGAATGACGCGGCTTCTGGTGTGTACAAAGATTGTTGGCCAGCAAGTCCGCTGCATTGTCGAGGATAATGGTTGTGGAATACCCTCACGACACCTTCCGCATCTCTTTGAAAGGTTCTACCGGGTGGACAGAGGTCGCTCCCGTGAGGCAGGAGGGACAGGCCTTGGCTTGTCGATTTCGAAGCATATCGTGCAGCAGCACGGCGGCAGCGTGTTCGTGGAGAGCCAACCAGGCAAAGGTACGCGTATAGGATTTGGCTTACCGATACCTTCAGAGAATGCAGAAGGCTAGCGTACTACGAACGTAGTCTCGTGGGATCCCTTCTGAGGGTGGTTGAAAAAGCCGCAGTAGAAGCTCGACTGTCGTGCGCAATTAGAGCAACGACTTGAACGCATAACATATGAGAATTGCACTATTGTTGGGAAGCGCGTTGATAGGTGCAGCCGCCATGCAGGCGCAACCGGTTCTTCGCACAACGGGAGCGCTTACAACGGACTTTACGTTCCAGTCCTACGCCACGGCGATGTCGCCGGATGGGTCTACTGTCGTTGGCTACAGTCGCAATCCGCAGGGGGGCAATGAAGCCTTTCGCTGGACGCTGGCTGATGGAATCGAGGGATTAGGCGATTTTGCCGGAGGGGCGTTCAACAGCCGGGCGGTAAGTGTGTCGAGCAATGGCGTCATTGTTGGATACGGAAATCTGAACGGTGTAACGACGGGCTTCAGGTTGATCAAAGGCGGCGAGATGGAGCCACTTCCCGAGAAGCCCGATAGCCGCTACTTCAGCCAGCCATGGGGTATATCTGCAGACAGCAACACGATCGTTGGCGAAAGCGGCACCATGCTTCGGTGGAGGGGGGTTGATATGCAGCTGGACGATCTGTTAGATCCACCCGGCGGAATGACTCTAGGGATAGGACGCGCCGTCTCCGGCGACGGATCGGTGATCGTTGGATATGGATTTAGCGCCAATGGAACCGAAGCGTTTAGATGGACCCAGGAAGGTGGATATGAGATGCTGGGCGACTTGCCTGGAGGCCAGTTTCGCAGCGAAGCATACGCTGTTTCTGACGACGGGACGACAGTCGTCGGATATAGTGAAAGCAGTCGCGGCTCGGAAGCTTTTCGGTGGACCAAGGAGACAGGGATGGTCAACTTGGGGAAGTTGGTAAATGGAGGGACTTATACCAGTAAAGCCGTAGGGGTATCCGCCGATGGATCGCTGGTAGTAGGGGTAAGTGACATTGGTGGGAAGCTGAAGGTGGTTGTTTGGGACGAAGAGGGTGAGGTCTATGATATAGAAGCCCTCCTTGGGACTGTATTTCAGCTCTCCCAGGCGGTGGGAATTTCAAAGGATGGGGACATTATCGCCGGCTGGGGTTGGAATACTCAGGGGCGGGCGGAAGGTTTCATCATTTACGGGGTGCTAGAGCTGATGGGGCGGACGATCGAGATCCCGAATCCCTGGCCAAGCGCCAATCTTGACGAAGAAAGCGGATGGATGGAATCAAACTGGTTTGGCTGGTGGTGGCAAATGCAGCAAACGCGCTGGGCCTATCATGGTGAGCACGGCTGGATCTATCCTGCGTCTGGCGACGAGTCTTCCGGCATCTACATATATGATACGCATCTGCAAACCTGGCTTTGGGTTCGTCAGGCAGAGTATCCCTGGGTTTATTCACCGGCGCCACTCGCGAAATGGCTCTATTATGTCAGAGGCGGCGCGCCAGGAGGTCGCTGGTTTTACACACAGGATGGACACTGGGTTCATGAATCGGAGTTGATGCCGTAGGAGGCTCCGCCTTGCTGATTTAGCGAACGCTCCGGGGAGATGATCTTCGGGGCGTTTCGTCGTACAAGAGTGATTGGTGGGGTGGGGTTGTTGCAAGAGAGAGACAGGAGTTCCGCGTGGAACTGTGCGCGGCAAGTCAGTCGCGATATCTTTTTGCTTGGCTCCCCCTCGTGTGGGCGAATGTTGCGATGCAATCGTCTCGGTTCCTGGAGCTAGCGCCACGCTGCTGATAGGGGACGCTTCGATTGATGCGATAGCCACTGCTCAAAAGTGGCATCCCGTAGGGGATTCGAACCCCTGTCGCCAGGATGAAAACCTGGTGTCCTAGGCCGGGCTAGACGAACGGGACACGCTAAAGAAAGTGGGTCACCATACCCCCCGTAAGGTTCCATGCAAGTGTTTTTTTCGCCTTTCTTCGAATGCCTGAATTTGGGCACAAAAACACAGTGAAGATTGATGAAGGGCTATCGGGTGTGGTATGGACGACAATAATGTCAGCACTAGGATACGCGGAACTGGAAGCATCGCTGCCGCAAGAGGCCCTTACCGAGATTGAGGGGCTTCCTTATCGGCGCGTTGCATCGGGCAAGGTGCGGGAGATTTTTGACCTTGGCGAGCACCTGCTCCTGATCGCGAGCGATCGCATTAGTGCCTTCGACTGTGTAATGCCTAATGGGATTCCAGGAAAGGGGATCATCCTTACACAGATCAGCCGGTTTTGGTTCCACCAGTCCAAGGATCTAACGCCTAATCAACTGCCGAAGGACCACGACAGGCTGCTCGCGGATGCCTTGTCCGGCCGTCCAGAGCTCATCCACCGCAGCCTGCTTGTGAAGAAGCTGAACCCACTCCCTGTAGAGGCGGTGGTGCGAGGCTATATTTCCGGCAGCGGCTGGAGTGACTACAAGCGTACGGGCAGCCTTTTCGGACAGGAGGTCCCAGCCGGGCTACAGGAGAGTCAGAAGCTGCCCCGCCCATACTTCACCCCCACCAGCAAGGCCAAGGAAGGCCACGACGAGCCTATGAGCCTCGAGGAGTGTCGCGAGTTGCTTGGTGAGGAAAATTTCCGGCGCGCGCTCGAGACTTCACTGGCGCTCTATGCAATGGGCGCTGAGCAGGGGGAGAAAGCGGGCATCATCGTTGCCGATACAAAGTTTGAGTTCGGAACCGACGACGCCGGTGGTCTCTACCTCATCGACGAAGTGCTGACGCCTGACAGCTCCCGCTTCTGGCCCGCAAGCGAATACGCCCCCGGCGGCTCGCAGCCGAGCTTCGACAAGCAATACGTGCGCGACTACCTCAACGGCCTCGATTGGGACAAGACGCCTCCGGCGCCAGCCCTGCCCAAGGAGGTGGTCAAGGGCACCCAAGAGCGGTATCTAACGGCGGCCAGGAAGCTGCTGGCGTAAGGGAGCGCCGGGCGGGGTGGCGGCTTCGCGCTGAATGAGGGAGTCGTCGGCGGATTGGGGAGGGGCGGCTGCGTATGGCAGTTTCGGATGTCTCTGGTCCCGATGCGGGCGAAGCGGAGATCGTGGGGCCTTGCCAAGGCGCGCGGCGGTGTCGGTTAACGCGCACCCTCCCGTTCCTCCAAGCAACGTTCAGACGCGATGGGCCCCACAATCCCGCGCCAGCAACGTAGAAGCGACGTCTCGTCGTTTTGGTTATCCGCATCGCCAAGATTCTCCCGCCTTCCGAAAGTAACGCCTCTGGAGGTAGGCTAGGCTGGTCCTCCAGCCTTCGTAGATAGGTGGATGCTCGCGGCGGCGAAAAGGCTCGAAACTAGAGAGCAGGCGAAGCGGCAGCGGTGTGATATTCTGCGCGTTTGTGACGGTTTGTATAGCGGCAAGTGAATGTGCTTGCGCATCGTATTATTGTTACCTACTGTCATTGAGTCTCTTATGGCTGTCCCTTCTTCTGCTGGCGGCGATTCGGGCGATGCGATTCTTTTTGCCCTGATCGGCGCCTCCCCTGGAGTCTTGTCAGAAACCGTGTGGTCCCTTGCTCACGAGAATCCACCTACCTTCCCGCAGCGAATTGTGGTTATTACCACCACCGTGGGAAGAGAACGAATCCGACGGACATTCTTTCAGAAACGTGAATGGGAAGGGTTCACGCAAAGCTTACGGCGCACTGTCCGGCTTCCGCCTGGTGTACTTCAATTCGGCGATACCGGTTCGCACATTCGCGTTTTCCCTTCACTGGATGGGGCGAGTGAGCTTGCCGATATTCGGACCGAGGAGGACAGCCTCTCAGTAGCTGAATTTATCCTGCGGGAATTGAGGGCGTATACCGAGGATCCAAGCTGCCGGGTGGTGGCCTCCCTCGCTGGTGGGCGGAAAACAAGCGGGGCGCTACTCCACTCCGCCCTATCGCTCATTGGGCGAGAGCGTGACCGCCTCGTCCATGTGCTGGTTTCCGATCCTTGGGAACAGCACGAGGAGTTCCTCTATCCGGGGTGTCCGGGCGTGTTTCGCGACTCCGAGACAGGGGCCAACCTTGACTCATCAGACGCTCGCGTAACGCTGACCAATATCCCCTTTGTACCGCTTCGAACCCTTTTTCAGGATCGGTTTGGCAGGTTGCCGGGCACTTTTGACGAACTGCTCAGGACAGCGCGATCCCGGATCGCTAGAGCCAGCGCACCTTCCCTAGTCGTGGATCCGGTGGGTGGACGGGCGTACGTAGATGGTATAGCGCCCGCCCTCAGCCCATTGGAATTCGCGACCTTGTTCGTTTTTAGCGACCGGCTCCTTCGGAACTTAGGGCCACTCCCATCGTATAAGGTTCTCTTTGATCACCTGCAGGATTACCCGCGGCTCTACGGACGGGAGATAATGAGGGCTGAGTGGTTTCAACGAGCCTCTGGCGCAGACTCGAGCGAAGACGGGCGCAAGTGGATGCGTGAGGTGAAGAAAAAGCTCTCTGCTACGTCGCATTCCCTCTTCGACTGGAATGCCAGCCTCCCGCGTCGCGGATCACTGATGATCTCGTTACTGCCTTCCCAAATTTCCATTCAGTCTTCGACGTCAAATGACGTCGAAAGTCTGGTTGATTCTTTTCCCCAACTCCAAACTTGATTGCCATGCCGGATCCCCAACAACCTCAGCTCGACGCTACCCTTTGGAAAAAGAAACTTGTCGCCTACCTGCACGACAGCCCGTCCAAGGTGTTCGACATACCATCGCACCGCGAGCGCTCCATCAGCGCCGCCAAACGGGCAGGCATTCCAGAAGAAGAAGTTGAGCAATTTCTAAAGGAATGTGACTGGACGGCGGCGGCGGCGGACCGGTTTCCTTTCCCCAGTTCGCAGCAAAGCGGCCTCCGAAGCGTCTTTGACGGTCAGCGTGCCTGCTTTCACCACCCGCTCTGCGCAAGGCAACTGACCTTTCACCGCGTCTTTAAGTCGATTCAGGAGGCAGAAGAAAGCGAGTCCCAGAGTCAGGTCGATGGGTTCAGAACCAGCGAAGCTCACTTCTCGGGCCCAGGAGAGCACTGGCGCGCCCGGTTCTTTATGCAGTGGCGTCTCTGGCCGCAATATGCGCGTGAGAAGGACTATCGCTGGGCCTTTGTGCCCGCCGACACGCGGCTCCCGGACCATACCGTCTGGAACCACATGGCGGTTGCCGCCGCCTTGCAAGGTGCGGCATCGGGTAATGAACTGGCTCCGGCTTTTCTCCGGCTCAAGATTGGCGGAGTTCAGGATTTTATTGCAGCCGCTCGCAGCATACGCGATCTCTGGAGTGGCAGTTATCTTCTTTCCTGGCTTATGATTGCGGGCCTGAAAGAATTGAGCGCTCGGATTGGCCCGGACGCGGTCATCTTTCCCTCCCTGCGGGATCAGCCGATTTTCGACCTGCAGTGGCGAAATGAACTATGGCGCCGTATCCGAGCCCAAGAGGACGCCGATCCCGCTTGGAATAGCCTAGAATGGAGGGATGACGACTTCCTGATCTCTGGAATACCAAATGTGTTTCTGGCGATCGTTCCTGCTGATCGCGCAAAGGAATTGGCGGAGGCTGCGGTTGCGGCAATCAGGAATGAATGGCGGCGCATTGCCGATGCCGTCTGGAGGTGGTGCGACAAGGAAAAGCTCTGCGAGGCAGAAGGCGCTTTCAGCAAGGAGCTTCGAGAGCAGCGGTTCAATGCGCAGATTGAAAGCGCCTTCGATATAGGGTGGCAAGTCACGCCGTGGCCTTCATCGATCGATGAGGCAATCCGCATCGCTCGGGAGGCGCCTGCTCTAAATGACAAACCGGCGCGTTCGACAGGGTCGGATGGATTGTCCGCCCTTGAACGAGTGGAGAAAATCATCGAAGGGGTGACTACGCCCGATAAGGAACGTGCGTTTATCCCACCCGAGCACAGGGACAAACGCTTTTACGAAGGAAGACAAGTAGACGGACCCAATTGCAAGCTCAACAATGTTGGCATCGCGTGGGCGTTGATAAACGGGATCAACGACTGGGAACTCAATGGAGTGCGCCAAACCCATGCCTTTGCATCGGCCCCGTCCAATGAGGATGGAGGTTCTTCCTGGCGGGGTGGTACTCATGCGGAAAAGGATAGCCTTACCGGGCGTGAAGAGGCCGTCGCCGGTGGGCGCGTGTGGGCTGAACGCGCCAGAAAGAGAGACGGAACCAGAAATCGCTTCAAGCACGAGGACTGGCTCTCAGCCTCCACCCTGGTGAAGCGGGTCTGGGATATTGCATACCTCGAAAAGAAGTACGAATTTAAAAGGCGGCAAATGCCCAGCACCCATGATCTTGCCCGCCATTGCGCCCCCAATGATGAGGATGAGGCCGATGTTGATGAAGTAAATCAGGAGGGCGGTTACTTTGCCGTGCTCGCGCTGGACGGCGACCAAATGGGAAAGTGGGTGAGCGGTGAAAAAACGCCCAAGTTCGCATCCCAATTCTCCAATTACTCCGACGGAAGTGATTCACAACGTTCCGGAGCCTACGCCTATTTCAAGCATCCCGAAAGGGCTTCCATACTGGAGCTCCAGCGTCCGATCTCGCCCAGCTATCACCTCCAGTTCAGCGAGGCGCTGGCGAATTTTGGGCTCCGTGCGGCGCCCGAGATCGTCCAGGCATATGAGGGCTATCTCATTTACGCGGGTGGAGACGACGTCCTGGCGATGCTTCCGGCGGATACGGCGCTGGATTGCGCTGAAGCCCTACGTATGGCCTTTCGGGGAGACCCGGGCCTGGCCAGCTTTCTGAGGAAGACCTCCAAGAAGCAAGTTGGCCTCTCTGTAACCCAGGAGGGATTTCTGGAGCACGAGGGGTATCAAGACGAATCGGGGAGAAATATCCCTTTCATTGTTCCCGGACCCGCCGCCGATGTCTCGGTGGGAATCGCGATAGCGCACTCGAGGTCACCGCTGCAGGACGCTGTTCGCGCGGCCCAGGCGGCGGAAAAAGACGCCAAGAACAAGCACCAAAGATCGGCCGTTGCCTTTCGGGTTCTAAAGAGAAGCGGCGAGCACGTGCATTGGGGCTGCAAGTGGGAAAAGAGTGGCATCAAGCTCTTGCGCGAGTGCTTGCGGCTCATGGGAAGCAAGGAGCTTACCGGGCGATTCCCATACCGGCTTATTCAGCTCGTGGAGCCATACGGGGGCCAATCCCCCGTCTCCCTCGACCAACTCAAGCAGATTCTAAGCTGTGACTTTGACTATTGCATGCGCCAGCATGCGGACTCGTTCCCCCAAGAACTGACGGACCTATTCCGTGAATACCTGGAATCGGTAAACGAAGTAAATTCAGATGCTCCGGAACAAGAGACCGCGCGGCGGCTGGTTTCCGAGACCATCTATTTCGCCCAGACCTTGGGCTGGTTCGCTCGCGCACTCACCGAAAATCCAAAAGCCAAACCCCATGAATCTGCTGCTACTCAAGCCTGACGATGTTCTGTTTAACCGCGATGGCCGCCCGATGAGCGGCTCCCTAAGCGGTAATGGCGCTCGTATTCCCGCTCCCCACGTCATCTCCGGCGCGCTCCATGCAGCGCTCCATCGGGCGGATCTCGAAGACGCCGGTCATGTTCATCGGCACGTGAAAGACAAGAAGAAGGGCGATGTCCGGGACAGGCGCTTTGGATCTTTGCTTACCGCCGGGCCATTCTTTGTGCGCAACCCTGGCAAAGGGGACAGCCAGGAGTGGCTCTTCCCCGTTCCTTTGGATGTAGAAGCGCGAAACGGAAGCGGGGAAAGAACTCGATTCACAATTTCCTGCCTTCCGCGGGCGGTGAAGCGCGGCGCCTCATCGCTTCCGGCGCCGCTCTCTTGCCCACTGGTTTCCACTCTCCCACCATCCAAGACCAAAGCGTTCGGCCCAAACCTCTTCTCAAAGACGGAGCTGGAGGCTTATCTCCAAGGGGATGAAGTCGAGCGGGGACGTCCCGAAGCGCCGGGCGAGCTCACTCTTTTCGATATCGAGCACACATACGGAATCGGAATCGACGCCGACCGGCAGGCAGCGGCCGAATCCCAGTTCTATTCAAGCTCCCGGCTGCGGCTAAAGGAAGACGTATGGCTCGGCGTACTGGCCACCGCTCCACACTCTCATCAAGACGACCGGGCGGACCTCATAAGGCGCCTCTTTCAGCAGGACGGCAGCCGAATTGTTGTCGGCGGCGACATGCGCGCCTGTAGTGTTCGCAGAAAGACGGTGGAAGGGCCACTTCCCCTCCCTCGTTCATGCGCGCCTGAAGGAACCCGTGTGAAGTGGGTCCTTCTCACCCCTGCCGTCTTCCCCGGCATAATCGGGAAAGACGGGAAGCGGCAGCCGGGCGGGTGGTTGCCTAACTGGGTAGATCCCGAGAGCGGGGAAGTGCGCCTTCTGGATGGTCCGGGAGCGGCCAAGGCGAAGCGTCTGGGCAGGCCAGCCGGGCAGCCAATTCGCGCCAGGCTGGTAGCCGCCCGCCTCGGCGCGCCCGTTGTTGTCACCGGGTGGGCGGCCGAAGATGAGCACAGCAATTTGTCCGCGGGAGCAAGGCGATCCTGGAAAGCCGTTCCAGAAGGTAGTGTCTATTACTTCGAGGCCGCCGACCCGGAACAAGCCGCCGCGCTCGCTCGCGCCCTTCAGTGGGAGGGCGCAAGCGAGGGAACCAGCATCGAGAATCGCCGAAGCACACTTCTCGGAGAGAAAGGCTACGGTATCGGCATCTGCGGGCCGTGGTATCC
>CAYSHY010000091.1:0-9459 GCA_964430955.1 uncultured Puniceicoccaceae bacterium
TTCTCGAACCGCTTTAACTGCCTTTGCGGCGAGCTTTGGCTGGCAACCGTCTCAACCTCGGCAGCCCAACAAGAGCCAGCCACCAAATTAAACTATGGCGCATCAAAACGTAAAATGGAAAGGCCGGACCCCCTGATAAGTGCTCCGAGTGTAGCCAGCCTCTGAAGCGGAAAACAGATGAAGCAGTCAGCCTTATCGTGATTTGTGTTTTTGCGACAGACGATAAAGGTAACGAGGGCCAGCTCATTAGCGACTGCGTTCCTGGATGATTCGCTGCAAGTAAAGGCGGTCTATCATGTCCTTTTCGCGAACTGTCTGCTTTGTCTTCAAGAGAAGCTCAGCCGAAGCGAAGGGAATTCGCACTCCCTCTACGACTTTCCAATCGATCTGATCCTTCGCCGCGGCAAAATCAATCCCGCAGGCCGCGCCCATGAGATCAACCACCACTTCGTCGGCGATGCGAACGACACCATAAGCTTCTATGTCGGAGTCCTTAACCTCGCGTGCGGCATTGTCCGGCAGTATCGAAAGAGCGGTGCGGATTTTGGCGATGTTCTCTGCTGCACGATCGATCAGAAGATCGATATCTTCGGTTCCTCGGTTGAAGCCATGCGCTACCATGGCCATTCCGCCGATCACGAGGTAGTCAGCGCCTGCAGCGTTTAGCGCAGCGCAAATTTTCAGTAGGTCGCCAGACTCGGGGTCGCGGGATTCAGGAGCTGGCTCCATAATGGATGCCCCGTTTCAAATGCTTTCCTTTTCGCAATGGCGCCAGACTGCGCTGCAGCCGATCGAACCGGCGCCAGATACTCGGTTCGGGTCGCGTGCGTCCAGGGGCACGCACGATCTTCATAGTCAGCTTTTCTTCAGCAGGCTTCATGTTTTCCTGGGGCAGCGAGTCCGCAGACCCTGAAGGATGTCATTTTGGCCTCTGCCCTTACGCGAACAAGAATACTGGTCAGGTAGGAATTATCAAGCGTGACCTGACATGCACCATTGGAACTGCCCTTTTAGGGCAGCATGTGCGGGAGGGGCGAGGACCGGTGGCAGCGGGGAAGAAAAGATGAGGGTCGAGACGACAGGCTCCCACTTTGGGAAGCTTCGCTGCGGCACACGGCGCACCTGTGCAACCCTTTCAGCGTTGGGAACGGGGGTGTATCTGGATCCCAGGGTATGAGTGCTTTGGCTCGTGGTACTCGCCTTGCGCTCTCAGACCCTGGGCTTTGTTGTGGAGTCCCTTCGGGACAACCAACAGAAACCTGGACATTGGGGTCTACTCCTTCAGCCCGGGCAGCCATTGGGGCGATGAGCAATTTGGAACCGGGAGATGTGTCCGAAGCGTTATCAGGCGAGCCTGTCCTTCCAGTATAAAGGAAGCCGCTTTGAATGAGAGACAGCGACCACAACGACTCTATTCTGTCGCAAAGTATAGATCACTGAGTAAGGGAAGACGTTGAGGCGGCATCTTCGAAAATCATGGAAAGGGCAGGCGACGGGGTCAGGCCATCGTGATTGTGTTTTGCCACACGTTACGTGCTCTAATTTACCTCCGCCCATTGACCTTGCCTCTGTCACTGCCGAGCGATAGCCGTTGATCATCGTCGTCACATACACATCACTGTTCCATCCACTACAATCTCCGACTGCTCCCAGAGCCATTTTGCTGGCTGCCGTGGCCCTTTTGAAATCACATGTTTGTCGAATGGGTCGACCCCCGGCAACACGGTCGCCGAATACATTCCGAGCGAAGCGAGATCCATTCGGCCGCACCATCCGCGCAAGCTGGACTTTCTTCTGTCTCCCCCTCGGTGCTCGGCCCTCGAACCACGATACCCGCCTAAGGCGCTACACCGACAACGAAACCGGCCTCGTCTACTTCGGCTTCAGGTATTATCACCCGCAATGGGGTAGGTTCCTGAACCGTGATCCGATAGAGGAAGCAGGTGGGGAGAACCTGTATCGGTTTGTCAGTAACGATCCGGTGAATCGGTGGGATCACTTGGGACAGTTTGGCTTCGTTGGCGCACTGATTGGGGCCGCATTGATTTGGGTGCGCAAGTTATGATCGAGGGTAAATCACTGAGAGAGGTGAATTACGTGAGCGTCGGTATCAGTGCGGCGGCTGGTGTTACGGGAGCTGGGTTAGGAAAGGCTGTGGCGACAGTCTCAAGAAGCATCACCCCAAGTGCAGCGAAGCAAGTAGCTTTCAGATCGGCTGGAAATGCAGTTGCAGGCGCCGGCATTGGTGCTGCACAAACTGCAGCGACCAATCTTACTAAACCAGAGAATGAGAAGGGCAACGTTTTAAGGGGTGCGCTAACGGGTGCTGCTATGGGTGGCGCAGGTTCATTGGCAGGAGATGCTGCTGAAGCAGTGATAAATAAGGCTTCAACGGCGATCCCAAACGCTATAACGAAGGCCGCAGGTCAAGAAGATAATTTGGTGAACCAACTGGCGAGAAGCGGATTGCTGACTGAACCGAGAGCGCCCCCGGGATCGGCAACGATCGGCGCTGTGGTGGGAGAACAAGTAGGAACTGTTGTCTCCAATTCTGGACCAATCATAGACAGGGGAGAGACAGAGACGAATTCTGAGGCAGAACCTCCTTCAGGCGGTAACACGGATACGACCGATGAAGACAATTAGGAGAACTAGGCTCTTACTGATTATTTGGACGTTGCTCCTGTTACCGCTTATCTCCGCTGTCACTACAACTTCAATTGCAGGTTTAGTTTTGTTTATTGTAGCTTTCACGAGAGGGTCTGAAGATGCCTATTTGCTTTACGCTTTATGGTGGCTCTTTTCTTTCGGCTTTGTTTTAGGGGCAATCGGCGGGGCAAGAATTCTTCGGCAACAATGGCCTCGACAGGGCAAAGCCGACGGGGTCACCAAGCCATCATAAGAAGAGGCAAAGGGGCAGGTAACATGAGCGGAAGAAGGCTGAAAAGGGCCATTACAACTGCCAGTGTGATATCGCCATGTTATACACAGGACTCGACATTCACAAGCGTTACAGCGTCGCGTTCACAGTTGATGAACGCGGCAACACGGTAAGGGAAGCGCGCCTGAACCACACGCCGGGCGTATTTGAGAGCGACCTCTGCTGTTTGCTTTACTTGAGCCGGCCGACTTGAATCCCAGCAAGCTGTGGCGCTTTTTTTCACCTGACGGACAAATCCAGGGCGGGGCGCGACGCCGGGCTTTTGCGCAGGTGAAGTCTCTCACACTGCCACCTCCACCGAGAATGGCGGCTTCACTGAGAATATCTATCGAATGGGGTCAGGAATGGCTCACGCAGCGACGGCAAACAGGACGGTAGGTCAATCTTGTCCTCTTCTTGATCCGTCCCTCTTCATCTCTGGAAATTGCACCTCTTGGGATAAAGGCGGCTAATGGAGGGCGACGGGAATGCTAATAATAGGAATGTATGAAATGCATGCCTTGACCGTTGCGTTATAAAGACATTATAAGCCTCGGTCCGCATTGAGGCGGGCCATCCAGCAATACCACCCCGAAGAAAATGAGATCATTACGCATTCTGCTTTCAGCCGCCGTGGCTTTGTCTGCATCATTCGCATCTGCGTCGGACATCGTCATCATTGGTAATAAACAGGACTCTCAACTCGAGCAGGTTGATGACGTCATCAAGGTCACCAGCACGTCGAGCAAACAGCTTCGCGCCGGCGACGGCGGGAAGGATCTGGCGGTTGTTTTCCTGTTTGCGCTCCCGGAGTTGGAGCCAAACGAAATTATCTCCAGCGCATCGCTTTCGCTTGGGCTCTTGAAGATCGGCAACAGCCCCAACTTCAATCTCGATCTCTATGGTCTTGGCTACCGAGCGGATGCCGCGGTGTTGACGACGGACTTCTTTGAGGGCGAGTACGGCACAGACCCAAATGCAACGGCAATACAGGCTGCCTTCATGAACGGCAGCAGTCCCGAGCCCTCGGTGATTACCAGCACTCCAGAAGGCGCTGCGAGTCTCGCAGGTTATCTCACAGATCTCTACGAGGCAGGCGCTGCAGGCAACTTCCTGGCGCTGCGCCTGAGCAATGATGTGCTCAATGCAGGCAACTATAACTACTTTGATATAGCAGCAGCCAATTACACAGATGACGCTGCGATGCTGCCCATGCTGACGATCACAACCGTTCCCGAACCCTCGACAACAGCGGCGCTCTTGGGCGCGGCGGCATTCGGGCTGGTGGTTCTACGTCGGCGAATGAAGTAAATTTTCCAGGTCTTGAGTTACACGTTCGGCCGCCTCGTTTGAGGCGGCCTTTTTAATTATCAAAGGGGCGTCAGGCGAGTGATCAGGTCGGATCGTTTTGATCCGGAGCGCATCTGCCGCCGCAGATTTCAATCCTGCGGAAAGTCTCCTCATGAGCGCGCTTTTTTCACCGTTTGAAATGGCGATTGGCAGGCCATTTTTACTGATCCTCAGGCTTGCCAAAAATTGCCGGAGTCTTATTGCTAAACGAATGCTGCTGCAATTGCGTTGGTGTGTGTCACCGTATGTGTTCGCGGTCCTCCCTCTGCTACTCCTATCAAATGTCTTGAATGCCGCCCTCTTCTCCAAGTGGGCCGAGGTGAGCCAGGAAGAGCTGGCGATGTCTGCGCCAAAGATAGACCCCACCGCGCCAGCCGAAATTCTTTACCACGAGACGATCGTTGACGACAGCACCGTCGACGCGAAGTTCTCATACTACAAGCGAGTGAAGATATTCGACGCGCGCGCGATCGAGAGCTTCAGCCCACTGAACATTCCTTACCGGAAGAATACCCGCATTCGCAACGTAGAGGCGCGGGTAATTAAACCCAACGGCGAGATTGTGGAACTGGAAAAGGCGGATATGTATGACCGCGAAGTCTATCGCCGTGGGGATATCCGCACTCGCGTGAAGTCGATCAACATACCCGGAGTCGAGCCGGGTTGCATTGTTGAGTATCGATGGGAGGCAGTTGCTCGGTCGCAGACCACAGGCAGCGCGATCTACACGCCCGTTCAGGAGTTTCCTGTGCACCGTAGTTATTTTGGGTTTCTGCCGTGGCCGGAGTGGCGGCTATACTACAATTGGTTCGCGATGCCCACCAAGCCCGAGATGAAGCGAGGCGAGCTCAGCGTGGAGGTTTACGATATGATGGCGGAGCCGGAGGATTCCTACCAGCCGCCGTTCTACGATGTGTATCCATGGGTGAGTTGCTACTACTTCATGCCGAAGGGGGCTGTAACTCCGGAAGTGTACTGGCCGGAAATGGCCAAGGTGCTGGGCGAGTGGAACAAGAAATTCCTTGCGCCAAAGAATCGGGCCGTCCGCAGGAAAGCTGAGGAGCTAACCAAAGGCGCGACAACCGATGAGGAGCGCATACAGCGCATTTACGATTTCTGCGTGAACGAGATCCGCAATTATGAGTGGCCGGACTCTGGTTTCACGGCGGCGGAACTGAGCAAGTTGGACACCAACGACAATCCGGGCCAGACCCTCGAGCGCGGCTATGGAGACAGTTCGGACCTCATGCTGCTGTTTGGTTCTCTGGCTGGCGCTGCAGGGCTGGATGCAAAGATCGCGTTGGTCAATGACTCTTCCATGGCGACCTTTAGTGAGACGCTGGCGTGGTTCCTTGCTGTTCCAGATTGGCTCATTGCGATACGTAGCGGCGACAAATACACCTTTTATGACGTCTCAACCCGCCATCTGAGAGCAGGGGAGCTGATGGCGCGCAACAGCGGGGTAAGAGCTCTGGTTGGAAGCAGCAAGAAGGACTGGAAATGGGTAACGACCCAGACGATGCCGGAGAACCATTCCCGCACCGAACATTCGGCAAATCTTGTCCTCGACGAAAATGGCAACCTGACGGGTCAGGTTGAAATACGCTACTTTGGCGAAGACGCCGTGTTCATGAAAGGCCGGCTCGAGTCCCAGACCAATGAGTGGCGCCGGGAGTATTTCCGGGATCAATTGCGGGACCGTCTGCCCGGCGCCGATATTACGGATCTGGTTTTCGCCAATCTTATTGGGTATGCACAACCCATGGTGGCGCGGTTCAACGTTTCTGTTCCGAATTACGCCGAGCGGTTGGGGGACAGATTGCTTTTGCCTCCTTCTTTCTTCGAGAAGGGAAAGCAGCCAATGTTTGTCAGCGAATCCCGCAAGACGGCGATCTACTTTGAGCGTGGTTGGAACGAGATAGCCAGTGTGCAGTTTGAGCTGCCCGAAGGCTGGACGCTCGAGTCGGCGGAAGGCCTTGAGGGCGTTATCGACACCGAACGCTTCAGTCACAAAACACACATTGAAGGAAACGGGCGCACGCTGAAGTTCGAGCGTCGCGAGAAAGCAGCCCGCATGACGCTTCCAATGGAGTCCTACAAACACATCAAGGTGCTGTTTGAAGAGATTAACCGTCGAGATCAACTTCCCGTGATCTTCAGCAAGACAGCGGCTGGATAGGCTGCCAGGACCGCCCCTCCTCTGTAATCAAATGATTTTATTCAGGATACTTCTGCCCACATTCCTTCTCCTGGCGTCGGTTGTGGCCCACGGCGCTCCCAAGTTACCTGACTGGCTCCAGGAGGCCATACGCCGGCCCACGGATGCTGTGAAGATCTCACCGAGAGATGATTCCGTGATTCTGCATGACGAGCGCATCGTGGAGTTCCACCCAAACGGGAGGCAGACGACCCACAGTTTCTTCGCCAGAAAGATTCTGACAGTTGATGGGCGTTACCATGGATCAATAACCCTTGGCTTTGCGAAGGGTGAAGAAGCCGTGAAGAGCCTGGATGCCTGGCTAATCACCCCAGACGGAGAGGTGACAGCCTTTCGGAAGAAGGATTTTACTGAGAGTGAAGGGGGACCGGCCGCGGTTTATTCCACGCAGCGGTTACTTAGACTGGGGTTGGAAGCCAAGGCGGTTCCCGGTTCCGTAATTGCTTATTCCTCGACCAACCAAGCTAAGACTGTCTTTCTGGACGACCGATTCGTCACTCAGGGCTCAAGTCCAATTGTTTATCAACGCTACGAGGTACGGTTGCCGAAAGATTGGACGATTCAGAAATACCTCTTGAGAGAACCTGCTGTGCAGAGTGAGGATGAGGCGGAAGGTCGCTGGGCCTGGACAATTCTCAATCAGCCAGCGCTACCAGCCAATGAATATCGGGGCCCTTCGTTTGCCGATCGAAGCCCATTAATTGCGATTCAGGCTTTTCCCGCGGCCTCTAGCCGCAAGACGCCATACGCTGTCCTTCAGACCTGGAATGATAACGCCAGGTATGAGGCGAACGTTGCTGACGCTGCTGCTGTCCCAAACGATGATGTCCGCGCCAAGGCGGCAGCGCTGACCAAAGATGCTGCTACGCCTTGGGATCAACTCAAGGCGCTGGCGTCGTTCGTCCAAAGCGTGAACTACGTGTCCGTCGAGATAGACATCCTCAAAGGAGGCGGACTGAAACCTTTTGATGCACCAGAGGTGCTGCGCCGCCACTATGGCGACTGTAAGGATAAGTCGGCCCTGATGCGCGCTCTTGCTCAGAGCCTGGGTTTCAAATCATATGTGGTGGGTGTTCGGGGCGGCGGATATGGAGACGTGCTGCCTGAATGGCCATCGCTGGCCCAGTTCAATCATGCTATCGTCGCTATAGAAGTGGGAGACGATGTGCAGTGCCCGGCAATATTGGAACATCCGCAACTCGGGCGTTTGTTAATATTTGACCCGACTGATGAGATTACGCCAATTGGGCGTCTGGCGTTCAACTACAGTGGCGACTACATGCTTATTGTCCACCCCGGTGAGCAAGGGTTGGTGACAGCGCCGCCCCAGCCCCCGCCGGCTATTGAGGAACTGCTCCAGTTGCAGTTGCTTGAGAATGGTACGGTTGCCGGCGTCTTGACGACCCGCTACCGTAATGATGCGGCAACCACTCGCCGGGATGAGAAGAGAACCGTGTCTGAAGCGGACTATCAGCGTTCCCTGCAGCGGATGGTGGCAGCCGTTTCTCCGCGCGGCAGGGCCTCCCTTGCCTACTATAACGATGATTTTGAGCAGAACGTCATCGAAGAGCGGATTGAGCTCTATCTCGATGGGTACGCCCGCAGCCTTGGAAAGGATCTTCTCGCTCTTAAGCCGAACCCGTTTCTGCGATATGATTGGAGACCTAGCGCAGCAGATGTCAGGGATCGGGCTTTACCGTTTGTATCACGTCAGGCCCAATACACCCAGCAGGTTCTTATCGCAGTCCCCGAAGGATTTGCCCCGGAGTCGCTCCCAGAGCGCCAGGTGATCAGGAGTCCGTTTTCGAACTTTGTGATGGAGTTCCGTTTTGCCGATCGGGTTATCGACGTCCGGCATGCCAGCATCTTCAAGGACGAGGTTATCCCAGCCGAAGGGTTTCAGGCGGTTGGGGAGTTCTTCGACAACCGAGCCCGCACCGCAGGCACAACGCTTGTTCTGCGTCGCGATCCGGAAGCGGAATAGCACGAGTTGGGTCCCTCGAAACATGGGCCCCGGGGCTTTGTGCCCGTTCGCTAACGCTGGCCGGGCAGCCCTGCGCATGCCGCCGCAATGTCTTGGGTCTCGCGCCTACGGTTCGATTACCACAGGGCCCTGGTCTGGAACAGCGTAAACGAGAGCATAGGTGTTGCTGTCGTAGGTGACCAAAGAAGCCGGTATCGGTGATCCGTTCTGAGTAGCCGATATGCTCGTCCAATTGATGCTGAGTCTAATCTTCACCGTCAGCGGGTGGGTGAAGATGGTGTCGTCCATATCGTCAGTAAGAGTAAACTCGATCCTGTTGGAAGTAACCGTGGTAATGTCGAGGTTCGAGGATTCCCGCTCCTGCGCGTACATGGCTACGTCAGTGAAGGGAGCTACCCAGAAGTAATCTTCATTCGCTTTTACGTAGTCGAATGTCTCGATTGCCGCGTCTTTGCTGGCTTGGTCTGACATGCCGTGGTAGAGGGTGACGCACCAACCGCGATACTGCGAATAGAGGAATGGGCGCGTTCCGTTGTAAACACGCTCGAAGAGTGTTCCGGGTTCGCCGTCGACGAGCGCATTCACGCCGAGACTCTTGGTGTTCAGGTAGTCAACGAGGTGCACCGGCGTGACCCCTCCTGATGTGCCACGTGCAGCTATCATTGTGTCCGCGATGATTGAATAATAGTCTTCTGTCCCATATGAGAGAGTTCCACAGGGGTAGGCGAAGGTGATTACGGGCGCTCCAGTGGCGCCGCTAAGTAAATCCCTTGAAAGAATGACATGCTGTTCGTACTGAGCCTCTGTTAAAGTGTTCATCTGTCCGCAGGCGCCATGTAGCTGAATGTCGTGCCCCAGAGCGTGCATGTCGCCCCACTCTTCTAACGTTCCGAAATAGCCGGTGTTCGATCCGGGAACGTCGTTGTAGATGTCCCACACGTAGGGGTGAATGATGACAAACCAGGTAAATTTCCAGCCGTAGGTGTC
>CAYSHY010000092.1:0-9458 GCA_964430955.1 uncultured Puniceicoccaceae bacterium
AGCGGAACTGGATTGCCGTGACATCCGTATTCACTGCCATCTCGCCACCGAGCGCGTCTATCTCCCGCACGATGTGCCCCTTGGCCTGCCCACCAATTGCCGGGTTGCAGCTCATTTGGGCCACGGTATCAATATTGCCCGTCAGCAAGAGGGTCTTGGCGTCCATGCGCGCAGCAGCCAAGGCAGCTTCACAACCGGCGTGGCCGGCGCCGCAGACGATGACGTCGTAAGGTTTGTTTCGAGTTCCGATCATTTTCCGATGCAGAAGGCGCTGAAGAGCTGGTCCAGCACTCGTTCGTTGTCAATCCTGCCGGTAATCTGTTCCAAAGCTTCCATCGCTCCACGGAGATCACTGGCGGCGAGCTCGGCAGGATCATCGTTGCGCAGTTTCTCCATAGCCAGACCAACGTGCTCACGCATTGAACGCAATGCTTCAGAATGACGAGCGCTGACGAGGACCGCATCTGGGCCGGGCATCTCAATCCCGCTCTCCAGCACCGCGATTATAGCGTCACGAAGCTCCTGCAGCCCCTCGCCGTGCGTGGCGCTGAGACGACAGTGTGGGGCATTCGGCAGCAGCGCGTTCATCGATCGGCTATCAGGTAAGTCGATCTTGTTTTCGACCACAAGCACCTGCCCAGAAGACAGCTTTCGCACCACCGGATCCGGAAGGGTAGGGGAGGGCTGGGTGGAGTCCACCACCAGCAGCACAATGTCCGCGCGCTCGATCTGCGCCAAACTGCGCTCAATTCCCTGACTTTCGATCTCCGAACCTGGCTCGCGCAGACCGGCAGTATCGACAAGGCGGAGCATATAGGGTCCGACGGTAAGACGGTCTTCTATGTAGTCTCGGGTCGTACCAGGTTCCGCGCTCACAATTGCACGCTCGTCTCCCAGCAAGGCGTTCAACAAGCTGCTTTTCCCGGCATTGGGAAGGCCTGCTATCACAGTCCTCGCTCCCTCATGAAGGAGGGTTTTGTATTGGCTCGTGGCGAGCAGGCCGTCGACATCTCGCTGCAGCAGACTCAGCTCCGCCAAAGGGCCTTCCTGGTCCTCTGCTGGAAGATCCTCTTCAGGAAAATCAATATAGGCCTCCAGATGCGCAACGACCTTGAGCAATCGCTCGAGCAGCTTGTCCACCGCGCGTCCCACAGATCCATCGAGCTGTCGATGCGCAGCAGCAAGCGCCCGGTCACTGCGCGCATGAATCAGGTCCATCACAGCCTCTGCCTGAGTCAGATCCATCCGGCCATTCAGGAAAGCCCGTTGGGTAAATTCACCCGGCCGGGCGCCGCGGCAGCCACGGGCCATCATGTCCTGCAAGAGCTTCTGCACAATGAGCGGATTACCGTGCGAATAGATCTCCAGCAGAGGTTCGCCCGTAAAAGATGCTCCCTCTGCATAGTGAACAAATACACAGTCATCAACAACATTGCCCTCACGATCCCGATACACGCCATGGGTCGCCAACCGCGGGGTAGGGGAGGGGACTCCGAAACACTGGGACACCAGCTCAAGCGTCAAGGCTCCACTCGCTCTCACGATTGCAAGAGCACTTTCACCCATTGGCGTCGCCGCCGCTACTATTGTGTCCTCCTGGATCATTCCAGTCATTCTCTTCGAGACCCTGTGATGCGCAACATGGTTTCCTCATCGCTTGACGCGCATTAATCGAGACACATCACAAAACGCCACTATTGCCATTTAATTACCAAATGCAAACTTTCCAGAATGGCCTATATCGCGCTTTTACGTTCTATTCCATATCTGGCTATGCCTTTGGCTCTATCTTCAGTTAGAAGCCCAAATACACCCCTTTAAGAGAGGTGCGCATTTTTGATGTTCGCCTCTCATTTTTTCAAGCGGTTCGATTCCGCTTTAACCTCACTATTTTTGATTTGATTCCTTCGACCTAGGTCTTTGGCTAATCTAACACGTGTGTGAAGCTTCGACTGGGTTTGCCTGAAACCGCTTCACGCTATTTTGTAAACATTTCAACACCCTCAGAGACATATGCCTGAAGCACGTTCCGACATTGGCCTGATTGGCTTGGCCGTCATGGGCCAGAACCTGGCGCTTAACATCGCCGACCACGGATTTCACATCTCGGTCTATAACCGCACGACCAGCAAGACAGATGAGTTTGTGGCCGAAAATCCAAATACGCCCGGCGGCCTCGAAGGTCACGCCGAGCTCAAGGACTTCGTACGGTCGCTCAAGCGCCCACGCAAGATCATCATCATGGTGCAGGCCGGCCGCGCAACGGACGCCGTTATAGACAGCCTGATTCCGCTCCTCGAGAAGGACGACATCATCATCGACGGCGGCAATGCAAAGTGGACCGACACGATCCGCCGAGAGAAGGACTTGGCGGCAAAGGGCCTGCGCTTTATCGGCAGCGGAGTCTCGGGAGGCGAAGAAGGCGCTCGCTTTGGCCCGAGCCTGATGCCCGGCGGTCAGCCCGAAGCATACGAATCGCTCAGGCCCATCTGGGAAGCCATCGCTGCGAAAGTGGACCCGAAGACCGGCCGCCCACTCGAGGGAGCGGCGCCCGGCAAGCCTGTCGAAGGCGGCGTGCCTTGCACTACCTACATCGGCAGCGACGGCGCAGGCCACTACGTAAAGATGGTTCACAACGGCATTGAGTACGGCGACATGCAGATGATCTGCGAAGCTTATCACCTCATGCGCGATGTTTTGGGTATGAGCGCGGCAGAAATGGGCGAAGTCTTTGCCCGGTGGAACGAAGGCGCTCTCGACTCCTTCCTCATCGAAATCACTGCTGATATTCTGAAGCAAAAGGATCCCGTGACCGGCGGGGCGTTTGTCGACATCGTCCTCGACGCTGCCGGCCAGAAAGGCACTGGAAAGTGGACAAGCGTCAGCGCTCTCGACATGGGCGTGCCGGCAGCAACAATCGCCGAAGCAGTATTCGCCCGCTGCATAAGCGCCATCAAGGAAGAGCGCGTCTCCGCTTCGAAGACCCTCCAGGGGCCAGAAGAAAATTTTACGGGCAACCGCGAGGAGTTCATCCAAGCGATCCACGACGCCCTCTATTGCTCCAAGATCTGTTCCTACGCTCAAGGCTTCGCACTCATGCGCGAGGCGCAGAACGAGTATAACTGGAAGCTCAACTTCGGCGAGATTGCTCAGATCTGGCGTGGCGGCTGCATTATCCGCGCTGCGTTCCTCCAGAAGATTACAGAGGCCTACGAGCGCGACGAACAGCTGCCAAACCTCCTGCTCGACCCATACTTCAAGGAGTCCGTCGACAAGAGCCAGGCAAACTGGCGGCGCGTTATCGCCACCGGCGTCCAGCACGGCATTCCGATGCCCTGCTTCAGCAGCGCCCTGGCATACTTCGACAGCTACCGCACGGCGAACCTCCCGCAGAACCTCCTGCAGGCTCAGCGCGACTTCTTTGGCGCACACACCTACGAGCGAACCGACACCGCCCGCGGCAAGTTCTTCCACATCGACTGGCCAGAATCGAGCCGCCCGCAGCTCGAGGCATAGACAAAAATAGTAAGAACTAATAAATTTCTTTAAAGCCGCCTGCCCTTTGTGGGTTGGGCGGCTTTTTGGTATAATTAATGTTAGTGACGGAGGGTACGGGGCGCTACCGACCAGCTGCTATAAGCTCTTAATCACGTTCCTGATTTTCCCCAATTTTGAGACTTGAGAAAGCACACATATCCGGGTGAGTTTACTTATTATTTCTTACTATTTTAAGCATATTAGCAGCTTGTATTTTACGAGTGTGTGGAGCCGAAGCTGGAGAACTTCTACCGATTAATCTTCTGGGACCAAGCTCTACAATTTCTCAATGCCTGCCTCACTCCGTCCGCACAAATCGCCCTTGGAGAGTGTTGAAGGAATCGTTGTTAGCGCCGCGGCCAGCGCCGGTGAAGACCATTGTGAAACTATCTTCAATGAACCACTTCGTGGGGAAGCTGATGTAAAAAACATTGGGCGCCCAGTCGTAGATTCCGCCGGGGCGTGTCTTTCCAAATCGATCGTCGGGTGTCCAATAGGCAACGGTTTGCCAAGGACCCCAAGGATGATCAGCCACAAAGACGCCCATTTGTGCCGTCGATGTATTGCCTGCATCCTCCAGATCGTGCTCCAGAGCAAAAACAACCTTCTGTAGGTATGGATTGTAACTGGCGCTCACGCACCATCCCGCACCGCTCGGGTCTTCAAACACCGGCGCCTTGTCCTCTGGCTTGCCCCATCGAGGCTGACCGCTCTCATCAAAACCCGTGAACCATTCCTGATCCTCACGACTTTCAAAAATGCGATCCTTTGGCGCCCGCATCAGATAGACCTCTCCCGGGTAGAATACATGGCCTGCAAGGTTCCACTTTGGCGAACCTTCTGGATAGCCGGGCAGGTAGCTGTAGATGAACGTGTCCCGGGCATCCTGATAATCCTGCCCAAAGTTCAGAAACGTAGGATTGATAACCCGCTCGGCGCCGGGAATTCGCCATGACGCCTTCTCCCAACTCTTCCCATGATCCAACGATCTGGCCATCTCAGAATACTCATAGTGATTTCGCTCTGTTCCCCCGTCTGGAACGTCCGGTACAACCCACATGTAGAGCACGCCATCCACCGAGAGCATCCCATAGCTCTTGCCCTCAAAAGTCGTCGCATCCGCAGTTGTGTCAGGATGGCCCCACACATTAATTCCGTTCCAGTTTAGCCCGTCACCTTCGATCCGCGCCACGCCAAGGCCCACCCGCCCATGATCGTTGCTTCCGCCAAAGCCACCTCCATCACCCCAACTCGTGTAGAGGGGACCGTCAGCCGCCCAGGTCGTGGGAAAATTGTCACTGCCCAATGCGCCCCGGCGATTTGCGTCGACCAGTCCAGCGCCATCGACCATTCCGACATTGGATACGGCGCCTCATCAGCGTCACGTCCAGTTACCACAAACCCCGCCCCACAACACGCACAAGCCAGTTCAGACCCACGCGCAGGGAAGGAGAGGGCCGCAGCAAACAAACCCAACGCAACACGAAATAAGTTCAGACGCAGCATATCGGTAGTGTACCAATATAAATGCAACCCAACAAGACCTGTAGCAATCCGTACTACTACGCCGGGCGGTAGTAATTTTGAGGGGCTAAAATTTTCGATAAGCCGCAGAAGCTCACGCCGCCAGATGATTAGCTGCACAAAAAGCGGGCGGCGCATAAACCCTTGGGCTCATCATTCACTCGTGAGCATAAATATTAGCATCGGTTGATTATTATCAACTTCGAGGTTTCGTTAACACCTGAGCTAACTACGTTAGCTTGAAACGTTAACCTGTCTTGAAAGGAATAAATGAAACTGAGCTACCCCTGCGGTCTCGCCGTGGCCGCACTCCTGACCCTAACGGCCGGCGTCGCAAATGCCGCAACCATCGTTAACCCCGGGTTCGAGAACAACTTCAGTGGATGGACCGATACAGATCCCTCAGCCATATCAGAAAGCGATGTCCACTCTGGAAGCAAATCGGCCAAGATCACCGGCTCCGGCGGCCGCATAGAGCAGGATGTCGCTGTTTCCGCCAATACGGACTACGTGCTGAAAGCGTGGATTTATGAGAGAGGAACCATTGGCGTCGAAGTCGGCGCAAACAACTACAGTGACGGCGGTAACTTCGGCTCGTTTACGCAGGTAAGTGTGCCGTTCAATTCCGGTGGACAGACCACAGTGACGATCTACTGCGTCTATAACGGAGGCACGGGCCGTTTCGACGACTTTACGCTCGAAGAAAGTGGGGGAGGCGGTCCTTCCGGCGCCATATGGGCGGAAGACTTCAACTTGAGCAACGGCGCCACCGTGGACAACGGCGACACTGCCTGGTCGATCGATGATTCAAATATGAAGAGCTCGGGCAGCTTTGAGGTCCAGAATGGCAAGTTGGAAGCCAACAACACCGGTCAGGAAGTCATGTGGATTTCCGAGGCCATTGACATATCTGCAGCAAGCCCGGTGACAATCAGCGTCGATATATCTGGCTCGGGCACGCTCGACTCCACCGACTATGTCGATCTTGCATACCGGGTGGACGGAGGCAGCATCGTCTTCTGGTCACAAAACAACGACGACATCTCTCCGAGCACGGAAACCTCGTCCTCAATAAGCGGCGACTCGCTGGAGATTATTGCCTATTTCAAACTTAGCGCTTCAGACGAGTTTTACTACCTGGACAACGTCACCGTCACCGGCTCAGGAGGCTCCAACGAGCCGCCAGAGGACGTATTTGACTTCAGCTCGGTCAGCACCACCAGCTATGGCTCCGTAGGGCCGCAGGATGGCGCCGGCTCCGTTACAGTGCAGGATGATGGGGCGACGCTGTATCTCGACGGCAATCGCTGGCGGGACATCCCGTTTAACTATACCGTCACTGCCAATACGGTGCTGGAATTCGACTTCAGAAGCACGGACGAAGGCGAGATGCACGCGATCGGCTTCGACAACGATGACAACCAGGATAATACCAAGCGCGCGTTCATGCTCCACGGCACCCAGGGCTGGAGCAACTCTTACTCTACGGGCAGCTACTCCGGTTCGTCGTTCCTGCCATACAAGATCTACGTGGGCGACTTCTACACCGGCGCGTTTGACCGCATTTTCTTCGTCAATGATAACGATAGCGGCAACGGAAACAGCTACTTCCGTAACGTAAAGGTCTATGAAGAAGCCGGCGCTTCCAGTCCAACCATCACGACAACTTCGCTGCCTGACGCCACGCAGAACCAATCCTACAACCAGACCTTGCAGGCGAGTGGCGGCGATGCGCCACTAAGCTGGTCTGTAATTTCGGGCGCCCTTCCCAGCGGCGTCTCGCTCTCGTCCAGCGGGCAACTCAGTGGCACGCCCACACAGACGGGCACGTTCAACTTCACCGTTGAGGTTGAGGACCAGGACCAAGACTCCGATACGCAAGCGCTATCGCTCACAGTGGATGCGCCCGGCAGCCCACAACTGCCATCCGACATTCTGGATCTTACCGCATGGAAGATCACCATTCCGTTTGACTCGAATGGCAACGACGGGCCGACGAACAACGCTGCTGAGGTCACTCAGCCCGCGCTGGATTCCTATGAGCTACCAGGATACTTCGAGGTCAATTCCACGGGTGATGCAGTGGTGTTCACGGCTCATGCTGGAGGGGCCACAACTTCGGGCTCGGGCTACCCGCGTTGTGAACTGCGCGAGATGATCTCCGACGGCTCGGATGAAGCCTCCTGGTCCTCTGGCTCTGGTAAGCACACCATGTTCATTCGGCAAAAAGTTCTTCACCTGCCGGTGGAGAAGCCCCACGTTGTGGTCGGCCAGATTCACGATGATGACGATGACGTCATCGTTTTCCGCCTGGAAGGCAGCAAGCTCTTCATCGACATCAACGGAGACGACGGTCCGACGCTCGACTCCAGTTACACCCTGGGGGAGGAGTTCACAGTCATGTTCGTTGTAGAGAACAACCAGACGAAGTGCTACTACAATGGAAGCAGCACCCCGGCCTACACACTCAACCAGAGTTACGCCGGCGCGTACTTCAAGGCAGGCTGCTACACACAATCCGCCTGCGACGGGCCCAAGGAAGTCGACGACGAATCCTGCGACGCCTATGCCCAGGTGGAAATCTCTGAACTCTGGGTCACGCACGAATAGGAGCGTCTTTCATAGCTCGTGCAAATGAGGTCGGTCCCTCTCCGTGGGGCCGGCCATTTTATTGTCGCCACCGTGACCATATCGCTAAGGTGCTTGATCCGTTCACAGATGTGCCCCAGAACGATCTTTATGCAGCCCCATCCCAATCGCCCAAGAGTCGTTCTCGATACAGACACGTTCAATGAGATCGATGACCAATTCGCTCTGGCGCACCTGCTTCTCTCGCCAGAGACCGTGGATTTCGAAGCCGTCTACGCGGCGCCATTCCTGAACAGGCGCTCAACCAGCCCGGCGGACGGCATGCAAAAGAGCTACGCCGAGATCCAGAGGATCCTGGACCTACTCGGGCGGGCGCCTGCCCATGGCGCCTTCAAGGGAAGCGACCGGTTCCTGGACTCTGCCGATAAGCCTGTCGACAGCCCTGCCGCCAGAGATCTTGTAGAACGGGCAATGAATGGCGAGGGCCAGCTGACGGTCTGTGCCATAGGCGCTCCTACGAACATCGCTTCCGCACTGTTGATGGAGCCGCGCATCGCCGATCGGATCAAAATTGTCTGGCTTGGGGGCCATGCACCTTACTGGCACACAGCCCGCGAGTTCAACCTCATGCAGGACATCCACTCCTCCCGTGTCCTCATGAGAGGAGCTGCGCCGCTCGTTCAGGTACCCTGCGTTCCTGTCGCATCACATATGTTGACCTCGGTCCATGAGCTTGAGGCGCAACTCGCCCCCTTCAGCAAACTGGGGAAATACCTTTCCAGTATTGTCAGGTCTTACACAGACAACCCGGACGGGTGGACCAAGGAGATTTGGGACTTGGCTGCAACAGCATACGTTGTCGATCCCTCGTCGTTTGAAACGATCCGCATGCCTGCTCCCGGCATCACTGACGATCTCCGCTGGTCCCATGATCCGGCGGGAGCGGAGATCACCGTTGTTACCCGGCTAAAGCGCGACGCCATCTTTCGCGACTTTTTCAGCAAAGCCCGCCACTCAGACCAGCCAGCTTGACCGGCGACACTGATTCTCCCAAAAAAGAACGGCCGCGCTACCCTCTGGTAACGCGGCCGTCTACATTTGGCTTAACCTGGTTAACGAATTGTCTCCAGCAACCAGGATGGCACGCCAGAATCATCCAGCCCATCCCGGTAAGGAATGATTGAGCGTTCCTCGAAGTCCATGAGCCCGCTGGCGTCCTCGCCATTAACTTCCGAGAGGAACCATCCACCATCGACTTCAGCAAACACGAGCGTGTCTGTCGCCTCGCCATCAGTGATTGTCACGGTGCTTCCGTCGACTTCAACTGTCGGCGCAGCGCCACCCTTGGACACCGGATAAAGCACGGTGAGCAGGACAGCTTCCTTGGCGTTGCGCTTGAGGCTAATGTAGTTCAGCGCCCCTCCAGAGCCTTGTCCGAACGTGAATTCGTCAAAGCCTTCCGAGATGACGTACAAGTCGTGCTGCTGCCCCAGGATCTTGCCGGCGCCGCCGTTGATCGAGACGGCAAACTTGGACTGGAACCGTGCCTCCAAGTTGGCGGTGGAGGTTGCCACCAAGTCATCGAGCAGCACGATGTACTTGCCGCGGACCATGACAGCATTTCGCACAGCCCGCGTCAGTCCTGAGTAGAAGTCATCAAACCTTGTAGCGAGATAGTGGAAGTCATCTCCCGACCCATAGCGGAGGAACCTGCCGTAGGGTGGGGGACCGCCCGTTACCTGGCCGGCTCCATTTACGAGGATCGTTGACTGGTACTCGCTGCCCAGGAAATTCAGCGTTGGTTCCAA
>CAYSHY010000093.1:0-9052 GCA_964430955.1 uncultured Puniceicoccaceae bacterium
AGCAGGCTGATGATAATGATGCGAAGTCGAGCAGATGTTTTATTCAATTTGATGAGATCAATAAGAATGCACTGCTGAAATGAACAATAAGGCTGGTTTATGAACGAAGAGGAGAAGCAAAGATCTGCTGGAATAAAGGCTCGGGACGTTTTCTTTAGAGGCTCACTGGTTTGCTTGCTCTTAGCGGCATTGTTTCCCTTGGTCAGTCCAGAACCATTCTTGAAAGATATATTGTACATCTGTGGCGCACTAGGTCTGTTGGTGTCTGCAGTAGTGAAAGTGTTTCGTGGAGACTATGGTCGGAAATCGCAGGATGTCCGCAAATGAGTGTCTCGCCTTCAACGGCCCGCAAAAGATTGGATCTGGTTTCGATGATCGGTGGCATGATCTGGAGATTAGTAATAAGCTAACGCTTGCACGGATGCCAGAGAACGAGCGGAGTCGCTGGCCTCTGTGCGTTTTTTTGTGCGATGTTATTGCGTGGGCTTTCGCTCTGTCGTTTGGTGTTGTTTCCCCTTTTTCCTGACTAATGACCCCAATCGACGCTCTTTCACGGCGCTGGCGTGTGCTGGCCTTTGCCGCTCTAATGCTTTCTGCCGCCGCTACGGCGGTGGCCGATGTTTCGCTGCACCGCATTTTCTCAGACAACGTGATCCTGCAGCAGGACACGCTGGTCAACGTATGGGGTAAGGCGGACCCGGAGAGACCGTTAAGGTTACGGTCTCATGGTCTGAGCATTCTGTGGAGACCGTGGCAGGCTCTAACGGTGCGTGGGCGGTGCGGTTGCAGACGCTGGTGGCCAACACAGAAGGGGCAACCTACACCCTTACGGTGGAAGGAAAGAACGTGATCACGCTCGAGAATGTGGCGATTGGAGAGGTTTGGATCATTTCCGGACAATCAAACGCCAATGTGACCATGACGGGGAATGTTGAGGGTGGTGTGGTAGCGGCTCAGCATGCGAGGTATCAACAGATACGGCTGATGCGTATTGGCGACCGTCCTTCAGCCAAGCCGGAAGATGATTATCAACCGCACGGTTCGTTCCCGGAATGGCAAACGGGCACATCTACATGGGTGCGGTCCTTCAGTGCCGTGGGCTTCTTCTTCGCGCGGGATTTGCATGAAAGTACAGGTGTGCCGGTGGGAGTGATCCAGAGCGCAAAGGCAGGATCGCTTGCGCGCGCATGGGTTCCCACCGAGGAGTTGGAGGAGCTTGAGGAATTCGCAGGTAAAGGCCCCTGGCAGCCCGGGAATCCGGAAGAGCCACGCCTCACTCCAGCAGCTTACTATAACGGCGGGATTGCCCCATTGCGCCAGTTTACGATCCGGGGGGTGCTGTTCTACCAGGGGGAGACCAACGTGGATATCGACGACCCGGAGATTTACTCAAAGACGCTTCCCAAGGTCGTGGAAGGCTGGCGGCGCGCATGGGGCCAGGGCGACTTTCCATTCTACTTTGTGCACATCGTGCCTTGGCCTGACTATCTTAACGATAGTTATCCCGAGGTGCTGGAAGTGCAAAGCAGCATGCTTTCACTACCCAACACGGGAATCGCCGTTACCGTGGACCTCGCGGATCCCGACCTGCACCCGCCTCGCAAACGCGAGGTTGGCGAACGGCTTTCTCTGTTGGCGCGGGCTCATGTGCATCGGGAGGATGTGGAGTTTTCGGGCCCGGTTTATCAAGGCAAGGTCGTGCAGAATGGAGACCTGCGGCTGTACTTTTCGCATGCGGACGGGCTGACTCTGAATGCAGAGGCCGCAGCGTTCGAAATTGCTGGAAAGGATCTGCAGTTCCACCCTGCCAGCGCTACTGTAGAAGGGTCATCCGTAGTGCTGAATAGCCCGGAGGCGCCGCAACCGCTTCATGCACGATTTGCGTGGAACACGTATCCGCAGGCAGCCCTTTACAACAGCGCGGGCTTACCTGCTGCGCCTTTCCGTACAGACATTCCGAGTTACGTTCCGTCCATCTTTGGATATATCCCAGCGAACTGGGGCTGGCTGGAGATCATTGGCGAGGACTATATCTATCTTGATTCCCTAGGATGGACGTTCGTAGGCCAGGCCCCCTGGATTTACAGTGGCGATCATGGCCGCTGGTTCTATGTTCCCGAACCAGCTCCCGAAGATGCTGGGCTATGGATGCATGTGCCCATCTCGCTCAAGTCAGAGTCCTGAGTCGATCGGTTCCCTCCGGGGTAAGGATTGAGGCTGACGATCAGCAAGAGAGAATCTTGGCAAAAGACTAACTACAGACGTTTCCTCTCTTCCATTACAGGCTTGCGCAAATCTTTTGCTTAAAAAATAATCAACGGCTTGTGAAAATGCCCTCTCTGTTGCTTCCCTTATTGGCCGTCATTGCATTGAGCGGCTGTGCGACTTCAAATCAGGTGGCGTCTTTGATGCCCGGCAGTGAGCAGCGATTGCTCGATGCGAATACCTGTTACGTGGTGCACTTGCCCGCAGATGAACGGCGGGTTGATAACATGATTGTTGCAGAACTGCGCGAGCGGGGAATCAATGCCGTAAGCGTAGAGTCCGGGCAAGCGCCTGCAGACGCCGACGTGGTTGTCACCTATCAGGACAAGTGGATGTGGGACATGACCATGTATATGATCGAGCTGCGGATGCAGTTTCGCGAGGCGGAGCAGGGTGGCGTCCTGGCTACAGGGCAATCCACTCGCACGTCGCTCGTTCGCAAGTCCCCCGAGGGAATGGTCGAGGAAGTCTTGAACGAGATTTTCGCGAAGTTCGATCAATCACGTGTCCAGAAAGCAAACTAGAATGAAGCCCCAAGTAATCAGGATTCTTGCGCTTCTAGGATGTATGGCGGCTCTGGCGGCTCTCTCGGGCTGCGCTACGACACCCAAGGCTGGCGCTATGGCGGTAACGACCGTTGCTTATGATGCCAGGCATGAAGGCACGGTCGGGATCTCAGCTGCTGGCTCGACAGATAGCAGTTCGTCAATTGCCTCTGATGTGCCCACGACAGCCCTTGAGGAAGCCCTGACGACAAGTCTTACCAGCAGCGGGCTGTTTGAGGCGGTGGTTCCAGTTCATTCAGCAGATTACCTGCTGGCTGTAATGGTTGTAAGCGTGGACAAGCCTATAATCGGTTTTGACATGAGCGTGACGTCGGAATTGGCGTGGTCGCTAACCCGATTGTCGGACAATAAGACCGTGTGGTCCGAAAGCATTCGCTCCACGGCAACAAAGGGAATGGGAGACGAGTTGGTGGGGGCAAGCCGCGTGCGCGCAGCGGTGGAAGGATCCATCCAGAACAACATTCGCCAGGCGCTCCAAACCATCGCTATGCTTGAATTGAGCGGGGACGAGTAGTTCCTGGAGCTTCAGGAGCTGGTCAGCGGTAGAGAACCTCGGCGATGTTGCGAATGCGCTGCTCGGGAGGAAGATCGCGGATCAGCTCCTCGGGGATCTGGCAACGTGGTTCGAGTTCCTTCCAAAGGTTATCAAAGAGCGCGACGCGAGCCTGCGGATCGAGACTCTCCCGACGAAGAAGGGCCTTGATCAGTAGACTGGCTTCTTGCGGGCGAATCTCCTTGCGTAGGCGGGATTGCAGGAGAGGTTTGCCTCGCAAGGCGTTATACTTGTCAAATCCCAGTTTCTCACTTGTGGACAGCTCGACAGGGGCGTCGCGCACAACAAGGGTGCCTGCTGCAAGATCTCCCAGGCGTCTGCCTTTGGGCTCCAGTAAGGCGATAAGGCCGCCTAGCGCATAAAGAGCCGGCGCCGAGTCCGCAGCCCGGGTCAGGTTACGTATAACCACCTGCTCCAACCGCAGCGGCAGGCCGTCGTCGGACACCACGCGAAGATGCATGAACCGCTTGCCAAGCGTTTGTCCGTTGTGGCGCCATTCCAGAAAGATGGCGTAACCGATCGAGACAACAAAGGAGCCGAGCGTCGCCATTGCGATCATCAGATCCATGCTGACGATGGATAACAGGAGCAACGGAATCATGATGATCTGCGTGAGCGCTGCGCTGCAAAATACATCGAGTAGCACCGCTATCATGCGGCTGAATGGGGTGGCCAGTTCGTAGCCGAATGAGACGCCTTCCGGTAGATGGATCTGGTGCCGCTTCATGGTTGCAGAGACAAATTCTTCCTGCCGGCCAAACAGAGGAATGCGCACAGACCGACAAGCTCCGCCACGCCAACGGCAATCTTGATAAAATAGGGGATGACCGGCTCGTGATACTGGGAGAAAAAGCTCTCCACGATCCCGGCCCAGACAAGCAGCATGGCTACGCCCGCGATGAGTGCGACAAGATCCTTTCGTAAACCTTGCATGCGCATCGCCAGAGGCTGCGGTGATCCTCCGCCAATCATTGCAGAGGCGAGAAGCAGCCCGGCCTGTCCAGCGATGAGAATGCATGGGATTTCAACGCTGCCATGAGGCAGCAGCCACCCGATGAGAAATGTCGACTCTCCGGCCATGATATAGTCGTAGGCCACCGCGCCTAAAATCGCGCCGTTGTAGAACAGCACCAGGACCGTTCCCAGCCCGAAGGTTAGCCCCAGGGCGAAGCAGAGAATGGAAACCTGAATATTATTGCTTATGAGCTGGGCGGAAAATGTGGCGTGCATCCCACCCATTTCACTGCCTGCTTCCTCCATTGCGACGCGCTCGGAGGGATCGCCAAGTAAGTGGGAAAACGGTAGAACGATCTCCTTGTTTTCCACGTTGACCGCCACAACTATTGCGCCGAAAAGAGCGCCGATCGTGAAGATGCCTGTGGAAAGCGCGAGCGCCCACGCACGGCGGCGCAGGCTGCGGGGAAACTCATGGAAAAGGAACGAAATAATGCGTGTCAGCGCCGGCCTACGCACGTCGCCCGCTTGAACCTGGGCATACGCACGCGCAACGAGATTCTCCAGATACGTTCGCAGCGCACTTTCACCGGCAATGGCTTGTACCTGCGCGAGGTCGGAGGCGCAGCGACGATACAGAAAGTGAAGCGTGCGGATTTCATCCAGACTCAGCTTGCGCCCATGCTGACTCTCACAGCGGTTCACGAGTCCTTCCAGCTGTTTCCAGTGAGGTCGCTCGCGAGCGACAAATTGATCAATATCCAGTATCACAGTCGCTGACGTTGTTTGATTGAAAAGTAGTGGTTCACCATGGTCACAGACAGGTCTTCCGACGTGCTGTATGCGACATCCACACCCGCCCGTCGCAGACGCGAGCTGAGCTCCCTGGCGCGTCGCCATTCTATGTGCGTCGCCAGGCGATGATAAACCTCTGGATCGTCCTTTACCTTTTGAGCTGTGAAGAGCGGGCGAAAGTCAGGACGCATGAGGATGAGCACAAGAACCACGTGCCGCGAGGTAAGCATGGCCGAGTGCTCGAGGAATGCGTCGGCAGCGACCGGATCACTTAGGTCGGTCAGGAAGATGAAGAGCGATCGGCGACGCACGCTGGCGGCGATGTGGGCGAATGTCTCCTGGAAATCCGGGTGGACGGCGCGAGGAGTGATCTTCAGAAGCGCCTCCTGGCAGGCGGCAAGATGCCCGGCGCCTGTACGTGCAGGCAGCGCCAGTTCCCGACGGTCTGAAAAGCAGAACAGCCCGAAGCAGTCTCCCGCGTTCTGCAGGACCCCGCCGAATGTCAATGCGGCCGAGAGATAGCGCTCAAAAACTGGATCATCGTCCGCAGTGGGGCGAAGCGTGCTCAAGCGGGACGCATCGAGCACAACATACACCTGTTGTGTGCGCTCCACCTGGAACTCCTTTGTCACCAACCCGCGTCGCTTGGCGCTGGCCTTCCAGTGGATGGAATCCATGGCGTCTCCCGGCACATAAGAGCGGAGCTTTTCGAACTCCCGTCCCTTGCCGAGAAAACGGCGCAGATGAGCGCCGGCGGAGTCCTGACGCACAAGTAGGGGGCTGAGGCGACGCCGGTCGGCGCGCAAGTCGGGGTAAACGCGTACCTCTGTGGAGACGATCACCCGTTGGCAGAGGCGCCAGAGTCCCAGACGGGAGCTCGTTGCAACTTCCGCTTCCCCGAGTGGAAATACGCCGCGTTCATTGCACCTAATTGTAAGCAGAAGCGACGTAGATGCGGCGGGTTCATCTGCGGGCAGGGTAGCTTCACAGATCTCCGGTCTCACGTGAAGGGGCCGGGTAGGGTGGATGGCTAACGCGCAGTGCAACGGCCGCATGTTCTCTGCCCTAAGAGTGACCGTCATGATCTGCTCACGCCGCCGGCTGGACCGGATGACGGTGGGAGCGGAGATCGACAACGACGGCCGACTCCATACGTGCAGTAATGCGTCGAGCAAAGTGACGAGAGCAACGGCGGCAATGACAGGTGCGGCCACGCTGTTCTGTGGTCCCGGCAGCAGCAGGAACACAGGCGCGGCCGCCAGCCAAAGCAGACGCTGTCCGGGTACAAGTTTCATGAATTTATCACCGGGGGACCGGGACCTCATGGATCACTTGCTCCAGGACCTCCTCGGGGCTCAGGCCCTCGATCTCGAACTCGGGCCGCAGCAAGAGGCGATGGGCAAGGATTGGACCTGTCATTTCGCGGATGTCATCTGGCGTGACGAAGTCGCGTCCACGAAGCGTGGATATGGCCCGCGCCGCCTGCACCAGGTATTGGGTGGCGCGAGGACCGGCGCCCGCTTGGATGCTTTCATGCTCGCGCGTTCCCCTTACCAGTTTGACTGCGTAGGCAATGATCTCATTGCTGATGCGAACCCCACCCAGTTCCTGCCGTAGAGGAGTAAGCGACTCGATCGCGAGCACGGGCTTTACAGCGCCAGATTCGAGTAATCGCTCAGGGGCTGAATCATCAAGGCTCCGCACTGCAAGGCTAAGCTCATCGGACTCGCCCGGGTAGCCCATCTTTATCTTGAACATGAAGCGGTCCTTCTGCGCTTCGGAGAGCGGGTAAGTCCCTTCATACTCCACGGGATTCTGGGTGGCGAAGACTGTGAAGTTCTCGTCGAGCCTGTGACTTTGTTGGTCTATGGTTACCTCGCGCTCCTGCATTGCCTGCAAAAGCGCCGCCTGTGTCTTTGCAGGCGCCCGGTTTATTTCGTCCGCAAGGAGGAACGTTGTAAAGATAGGGCCCTTGACCAGCCTGAACGACTCCGTGCGCATGTCGTAGATGCTCGTGCCTGTAATGTCGGCCGGCATGAGGTCTGGAGTAAACTGTACGCGGGCCGTATCGCACCCTAAAACCCGCCCCAATGTCTTAACGAGCAGAGTCTTTGCTACGCCCGGCACCCCCTCGATCAACGCATGACTGCGAGTGAGGAGGGCGGCGAGCGCCAGCTCGATCACATCGTCTTGCCCGATGATGACCTTCCCAATCTCGGCGCGTGCGCTTGCAAGCACCTCCTGTAGTGAGTCCAGATTCTGCACATTCATAGTTGGCGGAAGTTGATGATTTCGGCAGCCCGGTTGTATAGCGTGGCGATGCTGCCCTTACTTCGGATTGCGGTGCGCGCGCTGGCGATCCGCTCACGCATCTTCGGTTCATCCCGGCGGGCGCCTATACTTTCCTCAAACTCGTTCAGGCAAGTTTCCAGGAGTTCGTCCTTTGGCAGGTGACGTTCCAGGAGCTTTGCCACGCCCTCGCCTGCGGCTACACCTCGTACTGCGCCTCGGCTGCTTGTGCTGGCGGGCAAGGGGCCGAATGCGTTGGCGTTCTTCCAGAACAAAAGTAGAAACCAGCCCAGCACGCCTCCAAGAAAAGGCCACAACCCATATTGTCCCACCAAGGATCCCATCCCCGGATTTTCGCTTAGGCCCAGGTGGTGCTCGTAGAAAACGATTCTGCGCGAGGGACCTATCAGCCAGGATAGAAACTGGGTCTTAGGCTCCTGTTTGAGCGCCTCATTGAGCAAGTGGAAGCCATCCGCAAGTGCAATGACCTCGCCCTCGCCGTAATGGCGCTGCACGACCGCCGGCGCATCACCAAGGACATAAACCGTCTCCCAATCGGGATGTGGCTCAAAGACCTGCCGTGAGGGCCAGGGCAGACTCTGGGGGAGGCGATCTCCTCCAGTCGTCGAGTCCAGTGTAGCTAGGTTCTTTGCATCAGCGTCCGCCTTGGTGTGTCTCAAGGGCGACTCTTCTTCGCCAATGGCAAGCGTGCCTCCGATTATTGGCGGGAAATCATGTTCCAGTTCTGTGGTCTTCTCCTCTTCCTCATGTTCCCGAGGGCCGTCTTCGAGAGGTTCAAGGGAGTCGTCGGGCTCGGTTGTATCCTTGTCGGCAACAGCCAATTTTTCCAGCAGGAGTGAGGTTCGCCCAAACGCCACAACGACGCGCCATCCTTCCGAAGTAAGCCTATCGAGGGCCTTTCGGTCTGATTCTTCAATGCTGGTGTATCCAGGTATGAGAATGACTCCAGGCTCTCCCTTGAGGAGGCGTAAAGGGCGCAGATGGGTTTCTACCGTCAGCGACGTCACATTTTCGAAGGCCATGCGCAATCCGCTAGAGCCCACGGGGTCATGACGGAGAGAGGAAAACGGTGGATAATGCCGACCACTGGAGATGCCCAGGTCCAGAAGCTTGAAGATCCCTGCGGCAAGGACCAGTGCGAGGATTGCTAACATGAGGAGAGAGGCTCTTCGTTTCACGAGGCTATCCTCCTTAGCTGGCTTGTCATCTCCCCGATGTTTTCCGCGTGCGATTGGCTCGCCTCCTGTCCGCCATACCAGATGCCTTCAAACAGAATGGTGCTGGCGTCAAATAGCCTGGTGAGCTCCTTATTTGACGCCGCGTATCGCTTGAGCTCCCGGTAGTAATCCCTGTTTGTCTTGTAGCGCGTAAAACGGATCAGACCGGCGCTAGATAAAGTTGCGATTTGCGCCAGGAAAAACGCTCGCAGGGCCGCCCGACAGTCTCCCTGTTCGAGCAGTCGTAGCGCGAGGTCTTCCCACTCGTTTGGAGGTAGGGCGTCTGCATGAACTGTCTCGTCCCGTACATCTGGCGGTCGCGGTGGTGTTGTTTGTGCCTGTGGCGCTGATCCACGACCACTCAAGAGCGCTCGTGCGAGCAAGAACACGCA
>CAYSHY010000094.1:0-8971 GCA_964430955.1 uncultured Puniceicoccaceae bacterium
TGTACCCATCTCGACGATTGTTCTGCCGGTTTCCTCTATGTTCCTGACAAATTCGATCAGCTCCCGAGTAAGCCGATCTGCGGAATCTCCCGGCGTCATGTCTATGAGTGCGATCAAGGAGGCCTTTGTCATCTCGTTCTTCATCTCGACGGTGTCCACGCGATAATTGTCGCCACTGAGGATTGCGCGTCCCGCCTGGATGAAGATGCGTCCGTTTTGTTCCGAGCTCTGCAAGATCTTTGCGACGGTGTCGTAAATCTCCGTCGTTCTATCCTCGCTTCGGCGGGCGTCGTTGACCAGGTCGAAACTGAGGGTGATGTAGTCTGCCCTTTTGCGAAGCGTTACCGCTGGGGGGCCATACCCAGCGTTGGGGCCAACGACAAATGGCGAGAGATTCAGCAGTTCATCATACTGCGCATACAAGGGAAGACTTGTACAAGCAGAAGCGACCACCACAATAAGGGGCAGGAGTACTATCTTCATGCTTATGGTAGGCTTAGATCTCAAAGAGCATGCGCGCCGGATCTTCGATCGCTTCCTTGATCTTCACCAGGAAGGTGACCGCTTCGCGGCCATCGACCAGACGATGGTCGTAGCTCAGGGCCAGATACATCATCGGACGGATCACCACCTGCCCATCACGGGCCACCGGACGTTCCTGGATGGAGTGCATTCCAAGGATGCCGCTTTGCGGCGGATTGATGATCGGAGTGGATAGGAGCGAGCCGAAGATACCGCCATTGGAAATCGTGAATACCCCGCCCTGTAGGTCATCGATCGAAATCTTCCCTTCCTTGGCCTTCTTACCGTAGTCAGCGATGTCCTTCTCGATCTGGGCGAATGACTTCTTGTCGGCGTCGCGCACGACCGGGACCATTAGTCCCCGAGGCGTGCTCACCGCTACTCCGATGTCGTAGAAGTGGTTCTCAATGATCTCGTCACCCTCGATTTGGGCATTGACCGCAGGTACGCTCTTTAGCGCCTGCACGGCTGCCTTCACAAAGAACGACATGAAGCCCAGCTTGATGCCGTGCTGCTCGACAAAGCGATCCTGGTGCTGCTTGCGCAGGTTCATCACCTGCGACATGTCGCACTCATTGAAAGTCGTCAGAATGGCGGCTTGTTGTTGCGCCTGCACGAGGCGCTCTGCCACGCGCTTGCGCAGCGGCGTCATCTTCTTGCGGGTCGTACGGCCAGCTGAATCTGCCTTTGGAGCAGATGCCTGCGCCGGTGAAGTCTGTGGCTGCGCAACTGGGCGCGGGGCTGGTGGCTGAGCTGGCTCGCGTGTATCTGGTTGAGGCTTGTCGGACTGTTGCTCAAGCGCCTGCAACACATCACCCTTGGTGACTCGCCCGCCTTTGCCGCTGCCCTGGATGTTGGCGAGATCTACACCTTTTTCCTCTGCAAGCCGACGCACTGCCGGGCCGCTTTGTGGCTGCGGGCCTTCCTGTCGCTTTTCATCCGCCTGCGGCGTCTCTGCCGGTGGCTCCGTATGGCTGCCGGGTTCCTTTGCGCGAGCGCCTTCCTCGGGGCCGGGCTTCGGTGCGCCGCCCGTTTCCTTGATCAGGGCGACAACTTGCCCAATCTCCACTTCGGCGCCTTCCTCGACCTTGATCTCAATCACGCCGCCGGCGCTCGCAACGCCCTCCATCGTGATCTTGTCCGTCTCCAGGTCGTAAATGGCCTGACCCTCGCTGACGTTCTCACCGTCCTTCACCCTCCAGCTCGCGAGGATTCCAGAGGTAATTGATTCACCCATTGCAGGCACTTTGACTTCGACAGCCATATTATCAGTCACTTAAGCACGTTTTTGTACGGAATAAAAGGCGGAACGCTACTTGAACACTGCTCCTAATAGGCTTCAAGGCAAGTTACCAATGAGCGCGCGTTGCTTCAGTTGCTTGGAGACATCGAAAAGCCGTTTGCGAAGCGCCCCGATCGGCTTGCTTCCTGCAGCGTCGAGCAGAGTATGGTGAAGGCATGCAAGCACTTAACCTCTGTGGTTTTACATTTTCGGCTTTCAACGGATATTGGCGATGAATCGAGAAACCAGGTAGAATAGTCGCGAGGATGAGGAGGATGCCCTTTTGCTGATGAGCACAAGAGAATTCACCCAGCGTCATGCAACTGGCTCGCGCGGCGCGCTGGTAGGAGTTCGCAGTCTGGCGAACCATGCGTTTTCACGTGCTGCAGGCGCACCCTTGATTGGCGGAAACCATATACGACTGCTCAAGGATGCATGCGAGAACTACCCGGCGTGGCTCGACGCTATCAAGGATGCGCAGCATCATATCTACTTTGAGAGCTACATCATACACGACGATTCCACCGGCAACCGGTTTGCTGATGCCTTGATTGCCAAGGCGCAGGAGGGGGTCGTGGTGCGGCTCATTTACGACTGGATGGGCGCCTTCGGGAAGGCTTCAGGTGAGTTCTGGCAGCGATTGCACGATGGGGGCGTTGAGGTGCGCTGCTATAATCCACCGCGTATTGGAAGCCCTCTCGGCTGGCTATCTCGCGACCATCGGAAGATGCTCTCTGTGGACGGGCAGACAGGATTTATCTCGGGACTCTGCGTAGGCCGTATGTGGGAAGGCGTCCCCGAAAAGAATCTGGAGCCATGGAGAGATACTGGAGTGGAGATCCGGGGTTTGGCAGTGAGGGAGATCGAAGACGCATTTGCACAGGTCTGGGCATTAACGGGCGAGCCGATTCCAGAGACTGAGCGCGCATGCATGGATGCTCTTGCGCCAGTGGGCGACATGAGCATGCGGGTCGTCGCGAGTATGCCTGCGACAGCAAGCATGTTTCGACTCGACCAACTAATCGCCGCAATGGCCCGGGATAGGCTCTGGATCACCGACGCCTATTTTGCGGGAACCAGCATCTACATGCAGGCATTGATGGTGGCGGCGAAGGACGGGGTTGATGTGCGACTGATTGTGCCGGGCGCATCCGATATCCCCCTGCTTAAGCTTCTCTCCTCCGCCGGCTATCGTCCTCTTTTGTCCGCCGGCGTCCGGGTATTCGAGTGGAATGGCCTCATGTTACACGCTAAGACAGCTGTCGCAGATGGGCATTGGGCGCGCGTAGGATCGACAAACCTCAATGTCGCCAGCTGGTTCGGCAATTGCGAACTTGATGCTGTGGTGGAAGACGAGACATTCGCCCGGCAGATGGAAGACATGTACATCCAGGACCTCGAGAACTGTACGGAGATTGTGCTCTCCGCCAAGCGACGTCGTCGTCCATTGGGCAGGCTGCGAAGACCACAACACCTTGGAGGGGGAAGAGGGCGGATCGGACGGGCGGCTGGTGGAGCAGTGCGTATCGGGAATGCCATTGGCGCCGCCTTTACCGACAGGCGGGTTCTCGCGCCTGTTGAAGCCAAATTGATGCTGGCCGGCGGTGTGATTTCCATCTGTTTTGCAACACTCATCGCTATATTCCCAAACGTCCTTGCTTACCCGTTGAGCATTATCCTCGTGTGGGTCGGCCTCGCATTGGCCTACAAGAGCTTCCGACTCTTCCAGGAAGGCCGTCGCACGCGACGCAACCCTTCGCCTCCCATGCTGTCGCCGAACTCGCCCGAACCCACTGCGCCTGAGTAATCTGTCCGTTGGTTCGGCAGTTTTGCGTATTGTTCGGTTCGATCAGTATGCGAAGCCCTACCCGTGGCGCAGAACGTTGGCTGATAGGTGTTTCAGTTAGCTTCTTCCAAGCCGGAGTCGCGCCCCTTCAATGATTTGCGAATCATAGCCTCCACCTCGCGATACTCTCCGGGGCTGATCACGTTTCGTTCCTCCATCCAGCGAAAGCGTTGGAGTTCATGTTCTGGATCGTTTTTCCAGTTTATGGCGCCGTGCCTCCTGCGAATCTGCTGCCGCCGCCGATCCCTGATCATTGCCGCAGCTTCGTCCCCCTGCTTGTCGCAGATGATCAGTATCCGGCCTTTGGGGGTGTCAAAAAAGTAGAACTCAATTTTTCTGAAGTAGTACCAGAAACAGCAAAATCCGCCAATGATGATCCATAGCCAGGCCGTTGCCTCCTTATCGACGATTTGGCTGTAGATCGTGAGAAACGTTCCCAGTGCGATCAGTCCGAACCCTGTATTCCTCAGCCAGGAACCTTGGAACAAGAGCTTACCCTCCTCAAAAGGGATCTGCTCATAGTCGAGGAACATTGTGTACTCACTCTTCGGTCCCTTGTAGCGGTATTCAAGACTCTCTCTCTTGAGAAACAGCTCAACTTTGGTTCCTTGTCTGCTCTGGTAATAGCGCATCACGTCCCCGCGACCAATCTTTGTCTTTCATATTCGAGGTGAAAGGCGTCGAACAAGGCTTTTCTCACCTCCTCTCGTAGGGCGTTTTGATTGGGCTCGATCTGGTATGCCTTCAAAGATTCTCTTAAATCGTTGAACAAGTATTCGTTCGGAAAGCCGCTCGAATAGTGATGTAGATGGAGGGATGCGGAAGAGCGGTTGCTTATGCTAATATTAGAGCAACTGATGGATGCGCCGGGAAGAATCAGAAGAGCTGAAGATAAGCCTTGATTGCTGCATCGCGGGCTGTCTAGGTTCGGCGTTTCATTTCCTCTACTTGCGCACTACGCGCCCTTCTCGTGGTATGAAGCTATTTGTTCCTAATGAAAGCGGGAGCGAGACGCGTTGCTCCCTGATTCCTGCCGATGTACGCAAGCTGACAGCGCTTGGGGCGCAAGTGCTCGTTGAGCGCGGTGTGGGCCTTCGTAGCGGTTATACCGATGACGAGTATAGCCAGGCAGGCGCGACCTTGACCGATAATCGATCTGCGGGACTTGCAGAGGCCGATGCGGTTCTACGCTTGCGCAAACCCCCGATTGAGGAGGTGGCGCAGATGAAGAAGGGCGCGCTACACGTGTCGTTTCTGGATCCGTTCAACGAAAAGGAACTGATTCAGGCAATGGCCTCGGCAGGCGTGTCGGCAGTTTCAATGGAGATGATGCCGCGCACCACGCTTGCGCAAAAGATGGATGCGATCTCCTCGCAGGCTAATCTTGCAGGCTACGCGGCGGTGATTCGTTCAGCGGAGCGTCTGAACCGGATTCTCCCGATGATGATGACGCCGGCTGGCACGCTTTCGCCAGCGCGCTTCTTTATCATTGGCGTTGGCGTGGCGGGACTGCAGGCTATCGCTACAGCAAAACGACTCGGGGCGCGGGTCGAAGCTTTTGACACACGCCCAGTTGTTGAGGAGCAAGTGAAGTCTCTTGGGGCGAAGTTCGTAAAGATCGATCTCGGGGAGACGGGCCAGACGGAGCAGGGCTACGCGAAGGAGCTAACTCCTGAGCAGATTGAGCTGCAGCGCCAAGGCATGGCGAAGGTCTGCGCCTACAGCGATGTCGTCATTACAACAGCAAAGCTTTTTGGCCGGAAGGCGCCCATTATTGTGACGCGCGCCATGGTCGAGGGAATGCGCCCAAATAGCATCATCGTGGACCTTGCTGCGGAGACCGGCGGAAACTGCGAGCTGACGCGGCCCGGGGAGGAGTTTGTAACCGACAATGGCGTGACGATCATTGGCGATCGCTGCCTGGAGGCCTCCATTCCATTCCACGCCAGCCAGATGTACTCTGCAAACGTGACAAACTTCCTGGAGCACTTCTGGGACAAGGAGGCCAAGTCCTTCGGCATGAAGACAGAAGACGAGATTCTCAAGGGCTGCCTGATCACCCATGGCGGCGCTGTCGTTCACGAACGCTTCAAGTAGGCTCTCAACCCAAACCTTTAGCTCTTTTTTTGGAGATGGAGATCACACTGCTCTTGTTCATTTTCACTCTGGCCGCCTTCCTGGGGCTGGAGCTGATCGCTAAGGTGCCGTCGCAACTGCACACGCCGTTGATGTCGGGCTCCAATGCGATCAGCGGCATTACGATTGTCGGGTCGATCCTGGCGGTGACATCCGTTGCCGATGGTCACCTTGCGTCGATCCTTGGCTTTATTTCAGTTGTGCTGGCGACAATCAACGTTGTTGGCGGCTATGTGGTGACAGACCGCATGCTGGCGATGTTCAAGAAGAAGGAGTCGGGGAAGTAAAATGGACGCCCTTCAAATTATCGACCTCGCCTATATTGGCGCGGCAATACTGTTTATCTTCGGCATCAAGATGCTTGGCCGCGCAGATACGGCGCGGAAGGGGAATAAGATCTCCTCCATCGGGATGCTCATCGCCGTGGTAGCGACTCTTCTTTACCAAGGCTTGGATTACACGTGGATTTTCGCTGGCATCATCGTTGGGAGCGCCATCGGCGTGATCGCGGCCAAGAAAGTCAAGATGACCGCGATGCCCGAGATGGTGGCATTGTTCAACGGCTTTGGCGGTCTCGCGAGCTTGCTTGTCGGCTGGGCGGAGTATGAGCGTATCCGCGAGTACGGCTGGGACCGCTATATTCTTGAGACCGGCGGTAACCCCGCGTTCAGTAACGTCACAATCTGGCTGGCTGTTGTCATTGGAGGCATCACCTTCACCGGGAGCTTGATCGCCTATTTGAAGTTGTCTGAGAAGATCGGCAGCTCCCCGACAGTCTTTGCAGGGCAGAAGATTCTGAATGCCGCTGTGATGATTGCGCTTGTTGCCGGTGGGCTCTACATGGCGGTCGATTCCGGCAATCTCGAGCTCGGCGCCGCCATCATGATCGGCGTCATTGTTCTATCGCTCGTGCTGGGAGTCCTTGGAGTAATCCCTATTGGCGGCGGGGACATGCCGGTGGTTATTTCTCTGTTGAATAGCTTCTCGGGGCTTGCAGCAGCAGCGGCGGGCTTCGTCATTGCTAACAAGGTGCTCATCGTTGCCGGCTGTCTTGTCGGCGCCAGCGGGTTCATCCTTACGATCATCATGTGTAAGGCCATGAACCGTAACTTGGCCAATGTGCTGTTCAGCGGTTTTGGCGCAAGCTCCAGCGGCGGTGCAACCGTCGAGGGCGAGATGAAGGCGGCCTCGATCGAAGACGCCTACTACGCTCTGGAAGCCGCCCGCAGCGTGGTGATCATTCCGGGCTACGGGATGGCGGTTGCGCAGGCCCAGCACGTGGTAAAGGAACTTGGGTCGCTGCTCGAGGAAAACGGGGCCGAAGTACGCTATGCGATTCACCCAGTGGCGGGCCGCATGCCCGGGCATATGAACGTGCTTCTCGCCGAGGCTGATGTGCCCTATGAACAACTCAGCGAGATGGACGCCGTGAACCCCACGATGGATATGGTTGATGTGGCCATTGTCATTGGGGCTAACGACGTTGTGAACCCAGCAGCCAGCGACGAGCCGGGATGTCCCATTTACGGCATGCCGATTATCGAGGCGCACCGGGCAAAGACTGTCTTTGCTCTAAAGCGTGGTAAAGGCGCCGGTTTCTCTGGCTTGGTTAACAAGCTCTACTTCCTGGAGAAGACTCGCATGCTTTACGGCGATGCGAAGGGAACCGTGAGCGCGCTCGTCGCAGAGTTCAAGGACAAGTAGAGGAGCGTCGACGAAGGGCGATTTCCGGCTTTGCACAAGGGCTGCCCCAGTTGGGGCAGCCCTTGTAGTTATAGAATCACGTCTTGGTGTACAACCTCCCTGCGAACAAGGAGGGGAATCTATCGGCCCAAGCAAATGCTCGAGCTCACTGGCACAGCGCTAGGCCACGCTGTGGGACTATTGAGCGCGATTCTGAATGTTTTCGCCAGCCCGCTCCATCTGCTGACCAGCTTCGTTGGTCGCTTCACGAACATTTTGACCGGCTTCGTTGGTCGCGTCCCGAAGACCCTCACGGGCTTCATTCAGGCCGCGCTCAGCTTCGTTCATGCCTTGGTTAAGTTCGCGCTCGAGTTCACTCTGGTTTACGTCCTGGGCTTCGTATTCTTCGTCGCCACAGCCGGAAAGAGTGAGAGCTGCAGCCCCGAGGGCTGCGGTGCAAAGGATGCTCATCCACTTCATAATATCTGTTCCTATTGGTTGAGGTTCGAGTAGTCTGCCACCACATCCCATGCCAGCTGGCGTCTGCAGGTGAATTACACCCTGATTGATAGACCAAAACAAGACCGACAGCAGCCATAAGACAGCGTTAGCAGCATGAGGATTGCTTCCTCACCTTGATAATACACGTTCGCATTGCAGCTTGCAACCTCTGGTCTGATATAATGCTATCAATCCCTTTTCGCCCAAGTCTTTCGAAGGCAATAGCCATTGGGAGCCTGTAACGTAACGGCGGCTAAGATGATCCCAAGACGTCGGGTGCATGGGCTCGGTACGAATTTCTGATCGATTTTTAATGCTCAATTGAAGCACGCGGTGTATACTGAATGCCTCCCCCAATGAGCATTGAGACCAGACCCTTCGGCCGTACAGGCCACCAAAGCACGGTAACACTGTTTGGCGCTGCGGCCTTGGCAAAGGTCACTCAGGCAGATGCGGACAGGGCGTTGGAGGTTCTGCTGGAATATGGGGTCAACCATATTGATACCGCGCCAAGTTATGGGGATGCCGAATTGCGGATCGGGCCATGGATGCGTCAGCATCGAGATAAGTTCTTCCTGGCCACCAAGGTTCATCAGCGGACCTATTGGGAGGCAGTCAGACAAATCGAGGATTCATTGCGACGACTGGAAACAGATACGATCGATCTCTTGCAACTTCACAACCTTGGACATCCTGATGAGTGGGATCTATGCATGGGTCCGGACGGCGCGCTGAAGGCGGCGATCAAGGCCAAGGAGCAGGGCAGGGTTCGCCACATCGGTGTTACTGGCCATGGCGTCTACATCGCAGCGATGCACCTGCGCAGCCTTCGGGCGTTCGACTTCGATTCAATCCTGCTGCCCTACAACTTCATCATGTACAAGAACGAGCGCTATATGCAGGATTTCGACGCGGTGATGAAGGTGTGCAGGGAGCGAAATGTGGCGGTGCAGACAATCAAATCGATCATGCGAGGACCATGGGGCTCAAAGAAGCGCACG
>CAYSHY010000095.1:0-8849 GCA_964430955.1 uncultured Puniceicoccaceae bacterium
CTTGCGCCAAGCCTATCATCATGGCGAGTGATAATGCGTTCGTGCAACATCCGGGATCATCACAAATCCGATTCTGAAGCACAGCCTCATAGTCACTATTTATATGCCTTAACAGGATAGGGATTTTTGCTTATATCAGCGTCGCGAGCGACCCGCTCTTGATTTTCCCCGGCAAGTGGTAGAATGGTAACCACATTGACTCCAAAACCCGCAGGTCCAAAAATCCATTACGCACGCATGTTCGCCCTTGGAGGCGTCGCATATGTGGCCCTTGCCGTGCTGCTCGGGCTGCTCTCGGGCCTCGGCTTCTTTACCTTTGGCTACGGCCAGGGACACAGTTACCTTAGCAACGATCCGCAGGCCTGCGTCAATTGCCACGTCATGCAGGGGCACTTTGACTCATGGCAAAATTCCAGCCATCGCCACGTCGCGGTTTGTAATGACTGTCACTTGCCGCATCACCCGATTGGTAAATGGGTGGTCAAGGCTGACAATGGCTTCTTCCATTCGCTGGCCTTCACGCTGGAGAACTTTCACGAACCTATACAGATCAAACCACGTAACCGTCGAGTTACGCAGAGCGCGTGTATGGACTGCCATAAGGACATTGTGCACCAGATGCTTCCGCCTCAGCCAGAAGGGCAGATGCTTATGTGCATCCAGTGCCACAACGATGTTGGCCATGCGCATAAATAACCCGCAACGTTTCACCTATTCACGCACATGAGCGCCGCCACTAACAACGCCATTGACCCCACCGCATCAAGCAACGGGAAACAACCCAAGCGAAAGTACATGCTCCTGGCTGGACTGCTGCTGATCGTCGCGTTGGTCACCTTTGGCGTCACCGCTCTGCTTGTTACGATTTTTGAGCATAGGCAGGAGGCGCGGCAGCCCTATGTCCGGCTCGTCGAGGTCAACGAGATCAGTTCAGATCCTGTGCCGTGGGGTACCAATTGGCCTTTCCAATTTGATTCATACCGGCAAAGCGTCGACATCACGCATACCCAGTATGGCGGCTCCAGCGCCATGCCAGAGAGCAAGCTGGACCAGCACCCATGGCTGCGCCGCCTATATTCAGGCTACGCTTTCAGCATTGATTACCGCGAAGCCCGCGGCCACGCCTACATGCTCTTCGATCAGGAAGTCACAGAACGCGTGACAAAACGGACCCAGAGCGGCGCCTGCCTGCACTGTCATGCCTCCGTCGTCCCCACATACCGCAGGCTCGGCCTCGAGGCTATGGGACTGGACGCCTCTCCTGAGGTTCTCGCAGGCGACTTCAACTGGCCTGCCGTTATGGAAGGCTTTCGCGTTGCTGCAACCATGGACTATGCGACGGCCCATGCAGAGCTTCTCAAGACGCCAGATGGGACCCCCGGTGAGAACCTGCCACTTTTCCCCGGTGGCGTAGCGCCAGTTCAAACTTCAACGGCCAGCGCTACTGTACAGGATGACCCCCACCAGTTTGGCGAGGCGCACCCGGTTAGTTGCCTCGACTGTCACGATCCCAAGACCATGCAGGTACGGATAACCAGGCCGGGGTTTATCCTTGGCATTGCGAAGCTGGCAGAGAGCAACGAGCCTGTTCCTCACCTGCCCAGTATCGAGCGCTGGCGCAAAGGCAATCGCAGCAAACAGTACGATCCCAATGTCTTGGCCACGCGTCAGGAAATGCGTAGCATGACCTGTGGCCAGTGCCACGTGGAATATTACTGTGCGACGAAGGAAACGCTCTTCTTCCCTTGGGACAAGGGGCTGCGCGTCGAGCAGATCGAGGCCGTTTACGACGAACATGTCTTCCCCGACGGAACGCCGTTCATGGATTACAAGCACGGTGAGACCGGCGCTCCCATATACAAGGCCCAACATCCCGAGTTTGAACTCTGGAGTCAGGGCGTTCATGCCCGAAGCGGCGTAAGCTGCACAGATTGCCACATGCCATACGAGCGCCAGGGCGCCACCAAGGTTACCAATCACTGGGTCCGCAGCCCAAAGCTCAACATCAACAACGCATGCCAGACGTGCCACAACGTGCCCGAGGCGGAGTTGCTTGAGAAAATTAACACCATCCAGGGCCGCACGCGCAACATGCTCCATCGCGCTGCTGCCGCCATGGTTGATATGCTTGACGCCATTCGCGAGGCTCAGGCTGCCGGCGCCACCGAAGAGCAGCTGGCGCCTATCTTTGATTTGCAGCGCAAGGCGATGTGGCGCCTCGACTTTATCTCTTCAGAAAACTCCATGGGCTTTCACGCCGACCAGGAGGCTGTGCGCATCCTTGGCGAATCCATTGATTACAGCCGCCAGGCGCAGGCCCTCGCAAACCGGCTCCGCGCTCCTGACGCACCTCGGGTTGATGGTCCCTCGGCCCCGGTCGAAGGTGTTACACCAACAGACCGAGCCCCTCCCGGCCCCTACAGCCAGACTCCACCGAGCACATTGTAAGTGGCCACTGACAGGCGCTTCCCTGCCTCTTCGCGTGCGGCGCAGTCGCCTTGCGTGCCGGCGCCGGGCCCAATCAAGGACGATCTGGCGGAGCTCACCGCAGCCAACCCTAAGTGCGCGCCCTCCGAGAAGGCCAAGGAATAGATTAAGGACTTCCAAGCGCTGATGGTGCGTCCCAACGGCTCCCAGCCGATTTTTCGATCCTTCCCGGCCGGGTCCCTCCCACGGCCTCCGCCGCTGTCGGCCATCCTGGGTTTTGGGATCGGACTTCAGGGTTTTCCCAAAAGCAACCGGCCCGTCCACATTGCAGACAGGCCGGGCCAACAGATCACCACACCAACACTTACTACTCTATGCCTAACACTACACTCAGACTAACTCATCGCTTATAACTGCTCCAATGTGACCATTGCATACGCGGTCGCGCCCACAGGCACGGGCGTGGCGCCTATCTGGAAAAGACGAGGGGTCTTGCTATCGGGATCCATCACTAGCTGCATATCGTGTTTGCCTGCGATACCCCCCAGCGCGTCCTGGATCGCTCGCATGCTGTTGCAGTTCTGGCACTCTCCCGGATTCTTGCACGCTGCGCCACCCATCGAGTGGCGGCTTCCCAGAAACTCTCCCATCCGCAGGCCGATTACGTTTTCCACACACGATTCGGCGACGACGTTGAGCGCCGCCTTATTTGCGTGAATAACCTGCATCGCATCATTGAAGAAAATCATGGGCGTTGGCGTTCCTTCCACGACCGCCTGCATTGCAGGCGTAAGCAGAGCATCCCGCTGCCTCAGGATTTCCGAGTATGGAACGCGACCCGTAGCCGCAAACTCCAGGTGCTCCATATGAGCCGTTTCGAACTTATGGATAATCATGACTTTTGAACACTTGCAGTGAGTTTTAATTCAGTGCGGCGGCCTCCTCGGTCGCTGCGCCATTTCCGTAATGGGCGGCAAGCATCGCGTATGTCGCCCAGCGTTCATCGACGGCTGCCTGTGCAGCAGCCAGTAGCTCTTTTGCTCGCTCTGGATTGCTCCTGACGAGCATCTTGTAGCGTGTTTCGTTGTAGATGTATTCTTGCAGTGGGATCCTCCGCCGCGAATCGATGATCAGCGGGTTTTCGCCCTGCTCCTTCAACAGAGGATTGAAGCGGACAAGCGGCCAGTGGCCACTTTCCACAGCCAGCTTCTGCTGACGCAGTCCGTGCCCCATGTTGATCCCGTGGGCAATGCAGTGACTATAGGCGATTACGATCGATGCCCCCGGATAGGCCTCAGCCTCCCGTATGGCTCGTAGCGCCTGCTGCGGCGCGGCGCCCATCGCAATTCGGGCAACATAGACCGTGCCGTAAGACATCGCCGCCATCGCAAGATCCTTCTTGCCGGTAAGTTTGCCACTGGCGGCAAACTTCGCCACGGCGCCGAGTGGTGTTGACTTCGATGCTTGGCCCCCCGTGTTGGAGTATACTTCGGTGTCCATCACCAGCACGTTCACATTGCGTCCGCTCGCCAGCACGTGATCCAGCCCACCGTAGCCGATGTCGTAGGCCCAGCCGTCGCCGCCAACGATCCACACTGCTCGCTTCACAAGGCCGTCTGCGAGGGTGTCAAGATGGCGGGCGCGCCAGTCTTTGATCGTCTTCAGCTTCTCCCGAAGCATCGCGATCCGCTCTCGCTGTTCTCTGACCTGCTTTTCAGTTGCTTGCTCAGCTGTCAGGATTGACTGTACAAGTTCGTCTCCAAGCTGAGGAGCCAGCTGGCAGAGTAGTTCGCCCGCAGCCTCCGCCTGCTGGTCCAGCCGCAACCGGTAGCCATATCCAAACTCCGCATTGTCCTCAAACAGGCTGTTGGCCCAGGCTGGGCCGCAGCCAGAAGCGTTGGTTGTCCAAGGCGTGGTTGGCAGGTTGCCCCCGTAAATCGATGAGCACCCCGTCGCATTGGCCACCAGCAATCGATCGCCGAACAGCTGGCTAAGCACCTTCAGGTAGGGTGTTTCACCACATCCCGCGCATGCGCCCGAGAATTCAAACAGCGGCTCAAGAAATTGCACGCCCCGGACTGTCGAGTAGTTGATGTTGTCACGGTTCGAATAAGGGATCGTATCGAAGAACTCGCCATTCAGACGCTCTGTCTCGAGCAGAGGCTCCTTCTCCTTCATGTTGATGGCGCGGTCTCCGGTTTCCTTGTCCACCACCGGGCAGGCGTCCACACAGAGGCTGCAACCAGTGCAGTCCTCCAGCGAGATGTGGAGGGTGTAGCGGTGATTCGGAAAGCCCCGTCCACGCAACTTGGCGTGCTTGAATCTGTCAGGAGCGTTCTCCAGCAGATCCTCAGGATAGAACTTGGTGCGTATGCAGCTGTGCGGGCAAACCAACGAGCAGTTGCCGCATTCAATGCACATCTCCGGATCCCACTCTGGCACAAACTGGGCGATGTTGCGCTTCTCATACTTCGCCGTGCCGGTTGGAAAGGTTCCGTCAGCTGGCATCCGGCTTACGGGGAGGCTTTCCCCGAAACCATCGATGACCGGCGCTGTAAATCGCTTCACAAATTCCGGCGCCGATTCCGGCAACCGAAGGCGCTCCGCCTCGACGGAGGAGCTTACTTCTCCAGCATACTCGATGCGGTGAAGGTTTTCCAGCGTCTGGTCAACGGCGCTGCAGTTCTTGCGCACAACCTCATCGCCCTTCTTGCCGTACGTCTTGCGTATGGCCTGCTTGATTTTCTCGATGGCTTCCTCTGCCGGGATTACATCAGACAGTGCAAAGAAGCAGGTCTGCATGATCGTGTTGATCCGTGCGCCCATTCCAGTCTCTCGGGCCACCCGATACGCATCGATCGCATAGAGCTTGATACGCTTGCTGATGATGCGCTCCTGAATGCCTCTTGGCAGTTTATCCCACACCTGGGCGGAAGGGTAGGGAGCGTTGATCAGCAATGTTGCTCCGTCCGCTGCTGAATCCAGCAACTCCGGCCGGTTGATGAACTGGAACTGGTGTACGCCTATGAAGTCTGCAGCATCAACCAGATAGGGGGCGCAGATGGGCCGTGGACCGAAACGCAGGTGCGATACCGTCTGAGACCCGGACTTCTTCGAGTCATAAACGAAATACCCCTGTGCAAAGAGGTCGGTCTCCTCGCCGATGATCTTGATCGTGTTGTGATTTGCGCCAACCGTGCCGTCAGCTCCGAGCCCGAAGAACAAGGCTTGGCGCACATCCTTCGGCAGAATGCGGAAGTTTGTGTCGAACTCGAGGCTGGTATGGCTCACGTCGTCGACGATGCCCACGGTAAATTCCTTCTTTGGCTTCACCACGTCCAGTTCGTCATACACCGCCTTTACCATTGCTGGCGTGAAGTCCTTTGACGAGAGGCCGTAGCGTCCGCCAATCACCAGCGGCATGGGCCGATCGTCTCCTTCTGCAACGGCTTGCGAGAGCGTGGTCACCACATCCAGGTAAAGCGGCTCTCCGGGCGCGCCTGGTTCCTTTGTCCGGTCCAGAACTGCGATCCGGCGCACCGTTGCTGGCAGGACATTGAGGAAGTGACGGGCTGAGAATGGACGGAAGAGTCGCACCTGGAGTACGCCAACCCGCTCCCCCCGGCTCACGAGTCGATCGACGGTCTCTCTCACCGTCTCGGCGCCAGAGCCCATCACAACAATCACTCGTTCCGCCTCGGGATCCCCAAAGTAGTCAAAAAGGCGGTAGCGGCGCCCTGTCAGTTGCTCAAATCGCTCCATGTACTTGAGCACGATTCGGGGGGTAGCCCGGTAATAGGGGCTGCAGGCTTCGCGCGACTGGAAAAACACATCCGGGTTCTGCGCCGTTCCCCGGATAACTGGCTTCTCCGGTCGTAGTGCGCGTTCGCGATGAGCGAACACGAGCTCATCGTCGATCATCTGGTGAATCACTGCGTCATCCACCAGTTCTATCTTACCCAACTCGTGTGAGGTTCTGAATCCGTCGAAGAAGTGCAGGAAAGGCACCCGGGCCTCCAGAGTTGCAGCGTGGGCGACAAGCGCGAGGTCCTGCGCTTCCTGCACAGATGCAGACGCCAACAGGCCAAAGCCTGTGCTGCGAACAGCCATGATGTCTGCGTGGTCGCCAAAGATTGAAAGGGCGTGCGTTGCGAGACTGCGCGCGGCCACATGAAATACTGCTGACGTCAGTTCCCCTGCGATCTTGTACAGATTGGGGATCATCAGCAGCAGGCCTTGGGAGGCTGTGAACGTTGTGGTAAGCGCGCCTGTCTGCAAAGCTCCGTGCACAGCGCCAATCGCCCCCGCCTCGCTCTGCATTTCCGCAACGTGCGGCACTGCGCCCCAAAGGTTCTTCTTTCCTTCTGCGGCCCATGCATCCGCCAGCTCGCCCATGGTCGAGGAGGGCGTAATCGGGTAGATCGCGCACACCTCGCTTAGCTTGTAGGCAATGCGTGCGGCGGCTTCATTGCCGTCTAATACTTTCATCAACGGCTTCATCTCTAAACTTTCTCCTTCCTGATCGTGGTAAGTGTGCTTCCGCATGTGTCGGGCACGAAGTCGATTGCGCCACAGGGGCACTGCTCGTAACAGGCGCCGCAACCAATACAGGCCTCATAATTAAATCGGTAGCGGTTACCCGGCCCCAACTTGATCACGGCGTCTTCCGGGCATGCGCCCAGGCATCCATCGCACTCGTAGCAGTTTCCACAGCTCAGGCATCGTCGCGCCTCCAGGACCGCCTCATCGTAGGTATAGCCGCCAAGCACCTCGTCAAAGCTCACTCGCCGACGCTCAAGGTCTATACGAGGCTGCTCATTGATCTCTGCCTGCGTATAGTACCAGGGGTTGAGCCGATCATAACTCGCGAGCTGATTTTTCGGACGCTTCTCCACCTTGCGGCCGTTCAGCCAAGCGTCGATGTGGCGGGCCGCCTTCTTTCCGTGCCCCACAGCCACTGTAACGGAGCGCTCAGATGGCACCATGTCGCCGCCGGCAAAAATTCCTTCGCATCCGGTCATCATCTGTTCGTTTACCAGGACCGTTCCATCGTCGCTGAACTGCACTCCGGGGGCAGACTTCAGGAACTCTGTCTCGGATTCCTGCCCGAGCGCCAGGATGACTGCATCCGCGCTGAGGATTTCATATTCTCCTGTGCCCACTGGCCGGCGGTTCTCATCCAGAACCATCCGTTCAACCATGATCTGCCCGCCTTCGACGCCAGCGATCGTGCGCAACCAGTGGATTTTTACCCCTTCCTCCTCGGCGTCGTCGATTTCCTCATCATGCGCAGGCGCCATAGAGCGGTCCCGGCGATAGACGATCAACGCCTCGTCCACCCCCAGGCGACGCGCCGTGCGCGCCGCATCGATGGCGGTGTTGCCTCCTCCGTAGATCGCCACGCGGCGGCCAAGTAGGGGTGGGTTTCCTGCCTCCACATCCTTGAGGAAGGTCGTGGCGTCGATGATGCGGCTGGCGTCTTCAGCAGGAATATTCACCCGCTTTCCGAGGTGTGCGCCCACCGCCACGAACACCGCATCAAATGCTCCCTCGGTCTTTTCCTGGTGCAGGTCGGTCACCTTGTGGTTCAGCTTTATCCGTACGCCCATCTTCAGCAAGCGGGCTACTTCCCCGTTCAGGATCTCCCGCGGCAAGCGGTACTTTGGAATGCCATAGCGCAACATTCCTCCGGGCTTTGGCGCCGCATCCCGAATCTCCACTTCGTGACCCAATCGTCGCAGATGGTACGCCGCAGAAAGTCCGCTCGGACCTGCGCCTATTATCAATATCTTCTTTCCGGTATCGGGCCCCGGCTCGATCACCCAATGCTTCTCGATCGCCGTATCTCCAATAAATCGCTCGATCGTGTGTATCCCTATCGCTTCGTCCACATACTTCCGATTACAGGCGGTCTCACACTTGTGATAACAGACGCGCCCATGGATTGCGGGGAAAGGGTTGTCCCGCATGATTACCCGCCACGCTTTCTCGATTTCTCCGGCTTGGGCAAATGCAAGCCATTCTTGGATATTTTCACCTGCCGGACAGGCATTGTTACATGGCGGTAGGCGGTCCACGTATCGGGGGATAAACGTGCGACTCGGGCCTGTTCGATGAGACCCTATACGATCATCAGTAGGGGTCATTTCCCGATGCTTGTATCATCGCATGCACTTTCTTGCCCATATTAAACACCACTCTTTTGAGAAAGGGAATCTAAAAGTGCCTCCTGTGACACGCCGATAGAATTGTCTCAACTCATTGTTTATCAATTGAAACGGAATCTAATAGTGTCGGTTATTGTTTAAGAAACTCTAAATTTATCCAAAATTTGAATAAGGTTGGCTAATTTAAAACAGCCTTCCAGACGCTCTTGGAGTGGTGCCGATTTTTGGTGGAAGGTGACTTATTGTAATAACGTG
>CAYSHY010000096.1:0-8672 GCA_964430955.1 uncultured Puniceicoccaceae bacterium
AAATAACATCGATACCGACCGAGTCACCAATGCCTGTCGGCGGGCAGTCCGTGTAGGACCTGACGCGGTATTTGGGGTATTCCCGGTACCGCTACTGGGGTCACCAATGCCTGTCGGCGGGCAGTCCGTGTAGGACGCCTCTCAACCTGAAAACCTCCAGTCCCTGGCCGTTGAGTCACCAATGACTGTCGGCGGGCCGTCCGTGTCGTACTCCTCTCAACAGGCATACACTTACCTGTTCGTCGTTCAATGTCACCAATGCCTGTCGGCGGGCAGTCCGTGTAGGACCATTCCTTGACGCTGGACACAAGGTGCTTCCCCATTACTTTGGTCACCAATGCCTGTCGGCGGGCAGTCCGTGTAGGACTTGATCTTTGAAGGTTGGATTAACTTCAGGCAGCCAAGGCTGTCACCAATGCCTGTCGGCGGGCAGTCCGTGTAGGACTAGTCTGCAAGATAGCAAGCATCACCTTTCGCAACTCTCCAGTCACCAATGCCTGTCGGCGGGCAGTCCGTGTAGGACTATTCAAGTGGCAAATGAAACGCCAATGGATTTGTCCATTCAGTCACCAATGCCTGTCGGCGGGCAGTCCGTGTAGGACTGTGATGCTGTAAGACCTTGACCGACAAAGAACAAATCCCCGGAAAGGACGGCAAGGCGATTTTTTGGAGACGGCGCGAGGGCCCAGCCTAAGCGAACCGGACAAGTTCTTTGCTAAGCATCTGATTGTAAGCATCTTCATAAAAGGTCGGCAGGAACGGATAATGGATGCGTTTCTCCTGCCGCCCTAAAAGACGTAGGTCACGGCGGTCTCGCTACAAACCATGTTGCCGAAAGTGCGAATTTTATCCATCTGTGCGCCATGGAGCGGGTATGCAACCAGTCGATCCAGGGTGGGATCTGCCAGGCTGGTGAGACGCGCCCAAAAATGATTGAACTGGTCGGCCTCCAAGCGCGCCTCGAAGACAGAATACTGGACCCTGACGCCGAAGTCGAGGCAGCAATCGGCAACTTTGCGGAGTCGTTTCGGGTCGGTGATGTCGTATGCGATTACAGTTAACATTTGGGTTGCGCCGCGCGGGTGGCCGCGCTGCTTACTTGGGGTGGGCGTATCGGGAAAGGCGGCGTACCACCAGTTTTCGTCCTCGATTCCGCAAGTGAGAATGCAGTCGCTAGTTTCGCCGGGCATGCTTAGTTCATAACAAAGGGCTTGAAGGGTATGCGTTGGGAAAAGGCTTTTTTGATATCTGTGCAGTGATCCTTGATCAGTTGGCGAAGGGTGGTGCGCCGTCCGGATTGTTCATAGAGGAATTCCCGCTGAAGGCGCTCTTCATAGGCGGTGAATAGCCGTCTGCGGGAGGTCTGCTTGAGGAGGCACCCACCATCAATGAATTCAAAATCTTCGGCGGTGAGACGACGGTGGTTGAATAAGTCGAGCGCGAGCGCGTCGGCCACGGGAGCGCGGAAGGGCTCTATAAGATCGAGAGCAAGTGCAGGCCGGTTGTCCTCGGGGCTGTGGTAGAGGCCCCACCCCGGTTCCAGCCCGGTCGCACGGAGGTGGAGAACGAACTCGCTCACGAGAAGGGTGTAGGTAAAGGAGAGGAGCGCATTAGGCGGATTATGCGGAGGGCGGCGGCTGCGGCGCTCAAACGGGAGGTCTCTGGGAAAGAAGCTCCCGATGATCTCGAAGTAGCGGCCAGTGGCGGCGCCCTCGAGCCCTCGGAGGGCGTCTATGCTTTGCGAAGCCTCGGCCTGACGCACCAGGGCGCCTAGCCATTGGGCAGCCAGGGCGGGCTGGCTGCGATTGGCGGCAAGACGCTGGATTACACGGCGCATGTTTCGGATCTTTGCCGCCACGATGAGGCGAGCCTGGGCCAGGCTGAACTCCGGATCGCGGCAGGCATCGAGCTGGGCCTCGAGTGGCTTTACCCAGCCATTCATCGGCAACGCCACACCCGCGGGGAAGCGGCCATGACTGAGGAAGAGCACTGGAATTTTCCGCCGTAGGAGACCGCAAAGCGTACGCGTGGGGATGGAGACGCCGGCATCGACCACAACCTGCTCAACATCCACGAGGGGAATCCAGCGCCGCATGGGGAAGGTTTCGTCCGCCTCAGGCGGGACAGTGATTTCGAGCCGTTCGGAAGTGAGCGACACTTTAAGGCGATGTGTGGTCAGGTAGGCAGTGGGCATGGCGGGTGACAGTTTCAGGCGTTGGTGGTCAAGGCTGCCAGGATCTCGTCGTGCCGAGCGCGGAGACGGGCGCGGGCGGTTGGCGAAAGGAAGGCGGTTTCAATCGCGTTGTGCTGGAGTTTCAGGATATCGAGCCGCCGAATGCCGGGGCATAGGGAGGGGAGGAAGGCGAGGTTGTCCGTCAGCGTGGCTGCGCTGATGCCAATATTGTCTGTATTTACCGAGACCCGGACGCCCTTGCGCAGGTAGTCAAGAAGCGGATAAGGCGGGCGCCCCTTCATTGGCTGGAACCCTGCGATCTGGAAGTTGGCGTAGGGGCACATCTCCACACCGATTCCGCGTTCAATGACGGTGCGCAGAAGGTCTGGGGCATCGTGCAGGCACAGCCCGTGACCGATACGGCGCGCGGCGAGCCGGTAGACGGCCTGCCAAATGGATTCGGCGTCATCGTTTTCCCCGGCATGAGCGGTGATGGCGAGACCGCAACGGTGGGCGATGCTGAACTGCTCGGCGAAGCGCTCGGGCCGCGTCTCCGGGGATTCCTGCCCAGCGAGATCAACCCCGACGACGCGGCAATGGATGCCGCCCTCCGAAGCCTCAGCTTCCTCCACCGCAGTAACGGCCAGGGCGAGATGCCGGGCGATATCCGAGAGATCGCCCCCAGGCTTGCGGGTAGCAATGACGATGAGGTTGACCTGACAAAAGAACTGCCCCTTTTCCCGCGCGTCTCGCATCCCGTCCTCAAACGCTTGGCGAATCGCCTGGAGCACCTCCCATGCGGTACGCCCGGCGCGCGTATAGTTGTTTGGGGAACAGCGGACTTCCGCGTAAGTCACGTTCTCCGCCAAGAAGCGCTGGTAAAGCAAACGACACTGCCTCTCCAGGCAGCCGGGGTCGGACAGGAGCTGGGAGCCATTGGCGTCGCCAAGAGCGCGGTACTCATTGAGCGGGATGGGGTTGGCGGGGTGTGGCCAGCCTTTGGGTTGGGCCGGTTCTGCTGGCCATTGTAGCTTCCCGGCAGGCTCCCGCACGTAGGCAAGATCCTCGCCGTGGGTGGCAAAGCCACCCAGGTGGCAGTGCAGCTCGACTTTCGGTATTCTCTGAAGCCATTCCCGGTCATCCACCGCATGGAGCGGCGCGCGCAGCCAGTTGAGTTCCTCGGGGGCTCGGAGGGCGAGGCTCATGAACGGCAGCTCATCCCGCAGTTCCCATCCTCGGGCGCGATCCGCATGCTCGCGCAGTTGCTTGTCTACCGCCTCGCGCAGGGATGGCTGCTCCTTAGGCTTCCACGCTCTGCCTCCATCAACGGGCAGAAGCGGGTATTCCCGCGTGGAAAGCCTGCGCAAGGCCAACCAGCCTGGTTCGGCGCCGAGATCGATCCGGCGTATCCGGCCGTGCCGATGCGCGTGAAGCATAGCCTCCAGCGTCTTTGGGTTGTCCTCGGCCAGCACGTGGAAGAGCGAACGGGCGCCAAAGAGGTGCGCCGCTTTCTGCAAGACGGCGGACATTGTCTTGAATCCCCCCGAGAGGCAAACCTGGGGCAGCATCCCCGATCCTTTCTCGATGGCTGCGAGGTACCAGCGATAGAGCGCCTCGGTGAGGATGCGCTGCTCATCGGGGCCCGTCAGGTCCACAAAACCAGCGACTCTTGTTATTTTTAGAACCGCTGGCGCTTGCTCGTCAAAGAAAGCCCTGATCGGCGCCTCATCAAAGGTATCGCTATCACTTGTCAGGCACCAGACTTCGTCCAGCTTACCCGACGCAAGGAGCACAGCTTCAGGAACGACGAGGCTCGATGCGCCGACAGAGCAGAGTAGAATTTCACTCATACAGTAAATTGATATGGATTATGGTTGAAGACGTGGACGAGGCCGGGAACGGTACTGCTGTAAACCAGTTCCTGCTTGTGGAGGGCGTGGACGATGCGCTGGTAAAGCCAAGCTGGGCCTGCGCGGTCTCCCGGCAGGGGCTGGCGAGATCGATCATCGTCACCACTTTGTCAGGCATTCCTCGCCAATGAGGGGCTGGACCTGAAGGATACGGCAGAATTCGCGGATGTTGTCATCCTGGGTCTTTCGTGAAGAGCGAAACAGGCAGAAACTTGCTCGACTGTGGCTGCCGCCAAAACGATTGGCCCGCATCCGAAGATTGCCGAGGTGCTCGAGCGGCTTGTTCAGGTGAGTATCGCTGGACTTGCAAGATACAAAGAGGAGCGACGGGGTACCTTTGGCCATTGCGACAACGTCGGTCTCCCCAAGCGCCTGGTCGCTGCCCGACTGCACTTCCCAGAGCACATCGCGATACTTGCCAGACGCCATCATGGCGTCTGCTACCGCCAGTTCAAACCATCCCCCTTCCAGGGTCTTGAAGTTATCTCTCGCCCGATTCTTAAGTTCCTCCGATGAGAAGCCTGAGCTAACAGGATCTGGAGCCAGATAAACGGCATCGCCATTGCGCCTCAGGAGCCCGGCCTCCAGTGCGAGTTCAACGTATTGCGCCACGGGACCCCGGGGCGGCGTATCCAGTGCCTTACCCAGCGCCTCCCGCAGTCCTCCCTTTTCATAGAAAGCCCCTTTAGAAGTGTGGAACTGAGGGCGGACGGATTTTTCTATCCAAACACCGATTGATTCGCCGTTTGCCCGGCGCAGACGCGCTGCTTCCCGGCCGAACTGGCGCAGCGCATCGGAAGGGCTAATCCCCTTGATGGTTCCGGGATCAACACCGTGCGCGCAGAGCCAGACCGGAATTGAGAAGAGATGGGCGCCATCTGCAAAGGCGATCTCGGGTGCGTTGCCGGGATTGTTGAGCCAGACGATGCGCTGGGATGCTGAGTCGACGTATAGGCAGGGAATGCCGAGGGACCGCGCAGCGTTGAACGCCCCAATCGCCATGAGCTTGGTTCCTCCGGTAATGTTGATGACCCCGATGGGCTCAACTTCGACCAGCCTCCGGATACGGGCTTCGACCTCGACCGGTTCTGGCGATCGGGACTCCAGGCTCACGTGCTCGCAGGAAACCTCTTCCAGCCCCGCCGCCTTGAGGGCAGATTCGAAAGCACTCATCGTCTTGGAATATCGTTTCTCAGCGGACGCGAGCTGGATGACCCGGCGCGGCTTTAGGGCGAGCGCTGGGATCAGGTTTTGCACGACTTGTTCGGATACGAGGTGTAGGAGGGTCATTTTGATCACCATCGCGTGGGGCTATGGTTATTTCTCCGGTTCAGCCGGTCTGGGGCCGGTCTGGTAACATCGACATTCTGCAGGAGCGGCGTTTGCGGCCCCTTGCTCAGCACCCGGTCGAGAGGCGCTTCTATCAGAAAAAGTTCGTAATGCCCATCGGGGGAACTTACGGGTCGAAAAAGCACGGCGCTCGCCTGGCGAGGCTGGGCAGTGCCCAGCGCGGAAGGATTGGGTTTCTTGTCGCGCCCGCTCCCGACGCTCTTCCGCATGTCTTTTAGCCGGTTCTCCGCTTCGATCATTGCTAGCTCATAGTTGCTGTCGCCGAAAGAGAAGGGATACCTCTTGACCGCGAAACGGGAGGTCAGGAGATGTTGCTCGGCCTCATCCAATCTATCCGCGCCGAAGCCAACATTGACGCACCGGAATGCTCCCATCCCACGCCTTGATCGCATCCCAAGGGCGCCGAAACAGAGAAACGCATCGACTGAGTTGCGAAGAAGCTTGGCGTTGGATTCAGAAAGCGGACGCCGATGAATAATCTTGAGCTCGAAACGGCTTCCCGGCGGCAGGTTTCCTTCGGCGCACCAACGCTTCCTATTGCCCGCGACGGTTGCAAAATACCAGATATATCCGAACCGGGTGTTGTGCTCTAATTGGGGCGGTTGCCAGTCGGGGCCTCTTTCAAGGTTTGCGACACGCACCACGATCGCGCTGCTCTTCCCTTTCGTTCCCGCCACCGTTCCGAAGACGTCCCCCTCCTGCTCACGCGTTCCACCAAGAGCGCGGAACCACCAGCGGAGTTGCCCGCGAATGCTCGGCGCGCGTATCTCAGCCTTTTCCTGATTTGCACCCGCACAGAAACAGGGCGTGATAAATTCGAGCGTGTACGTTTCAGTTTTCATCAAGGCAGTTCCTCTCCCAGCTTATCCGCGAGTTCTTTCGCAATCTTCGCTTTCTCCGGCTTCTTCTTCCGCCAGTTCTTCAACTGATCGCGCCACGATTTCTCAGCTGAAAAAAGACGAAGGAACGCGCGCTGGTAATCCTCCTCCTCATTGGGGAGTTCATTAATCTTATTGCCGCGGCAGTTTCCATCCTCTTCCTGCGCCTGCCGGATCTTTATCATCGCCCGTTCCACAGGTCCCATCGCGGCCAATTCCATATTCCGTTTCTGCCGGGCGAGTTCTGCTTCCTCGGCGGCTTTGCGCTCATTGGCAACCCGCTGCCCAGTCTCGGAGTCCTCTTCAAACCATCCGTAACCGGCGGCGGTCTTGGCGCCGATTCCGTGTATGCACAAGCCCTCCCGAAGCCAGTCCTGGGCGTGAGCGATCAGGCGCTGCTCGCAGTTCGGAAGCGGGACCAGCGGAAACGCGAAGCAATGTTCCGCTGCAACCGCAGGGAAAACAACCGGAATAGGTTCCTCGTCATCCGTGGCGCGATCCTTCTCCCCCGCGTAGTACTTCTTGTGATGGACGTTGACGATATCGAGCTCAAGATCTGGTCCGCGCTCTGGCGACTTGACTGGGAACGCGGGGAGAAATGCAACCCGGCCCTGAACGGATTCCGGACAGCGCCCATCGAAATGCGCCGCCAAGGCGCTCTTCAGTTCGAGCATGCCGCCAGTAGATTCGCTTTCGCCTCCAAGGCTCCAGGCGAAATCTGATTCCTCCCTAAGATCGTCGCTTACCCATCCAAAAAGGAGCGCCGCCTCCACGAGCCGGTTTAGCCGTTCTTCCTTTGTCGCTAAACAACGGATGCCGTGAAGGGCAGCCCGCCGGGCACAACCCTTGATTGCGCTTCCGGGTATCATGGGAAGCCCGGAGAGACGGTCGAGACTGATGCCCGCATTTTCCATCACTCCCCCGGCCATATTAATCAGCAACCGGGACTTATTACGAAAGTAGAGCGTGTGGCCAGCGACCCAATTCATCTCCCGGCGGTAATCCCGGAGTTTCAAGGGCACGGTAACTTCGCAGCAGCTCTTTAAAAACTTCTGCCGAGCTTTGTCCTTCAGGCTCGGGTTTGCGAACTTATCGAAGCTGAGAGATCTCGATTCTGGCAAACCTGGTTGCCGAAGCTCCTTTACGAAAGATAAGGTATTCCCCGACACCGGTGGCGGCAACGGCTCGGCGTTCATGGCTGCTCCTGTCCGTTTTTCTTTGGCTGGAATCGCTTCAGGTATGAAAGGTAAGCCAAAGTCTCCGCGGTTGCGGTTATCAGATGCGTTGCGGACCCACTGGTAAGAGATCGCAACACCGCGTCAAACTCGGTCTCTCCCGCGCGAAAGCCCTCCACGGGCGTAACTTTGGTTTCCCGAAGATGCCTGCAGATCTCGCCCGCAAGCTTCTCCTGTCCATCAGCCCCAGCCTTTAAGAAAGCAAGGGTGGCCAGGAGACCGTTCGTGATGATCATTGCGGGAATCTTCGAGACCGTATTTCCTTCATTCTTGCCGCGGGCGCTTTTTGTGGTTGCCCAAAATCCCAAAGCGGCCGCGGCGCGGATCTGTTCGCGATTCTGTCTTTCTCTTTGTTGAATCATGGCGGTGTCAGCGGAGGTTGACCGAGCAGAATCCAAGGCCGGTCGTCGCGTCTGCGCCGACCTGGATCACGGGGTGCTTTTTGAAGGTTTCCTCGAAGAGTTCACGAATCGCCTCCGGCTTCCTTCCGTCTTTCCGGAATTCGCGATGGAAGTAAACGGGGGCGTGAAAGAGCGTCTCGCTCGGGACGTTCTCCTGGTTGAAAAGCGCGCCTTCAGCAGCCGTGCCGGTCTTGTCGTCGATCCGCACATGCTGCGCGACCTCGCAGGCCGCGGTGGCGAAGTGGGAGAGCATCCCGTCGCTGACAACGACGAGGTGATTACGCACCTCCTGCCAAACCTTCTCACCCGGAAGGAGGCCGGCCAGAGCATCGATGAGCTCGGCTGCTTCCAGTTTCTTCGCCTCGAAGCAGTATTCCTCAAGAACAAGGGAATCTTTTACGGCAACTACCTCCGGATTTGCCGCATAGGCCACTTCGTCTGACTCCACAGGGGGGATGCTTCCCTCGAATCCGTGATCGCGGGCAAACCTGCGCAGAACAAGCGGGCTGGTGATCCAGGCAAAGCAGCCTTTTGCGGAACGTACGGGAAAGGCAAGCAGCCGGGCTTCTCCAAACTGGACCGCTCCCGCTCGCGCGCCTGGGTCGTCCGAGCCTTCTGTGGAACTATCGGCGACGCCGAAGAGCGCCTTGACGGTCTCTTCCTGGGAATCGATCCACAGATCACGAATGACCCCCTTGAGACTGCTGCCAGGTATAATGGGGAAG
>CAYSHY010000097.1:0-8305 GCA_964430955.1 uncultured Puniceicoccaceae bacterium
ACATCCTATCAGATCCTCCGGCCCAGCGGTAGGAGGTGGCTCACCGGACGCTTACGTTGCAGCTCCATTTTGAGGATATTGGCCATCCCCAAAATGGTGCATTTTAACCCGCAAACTGCCGGTGCATTTTACCCGCAAACTGACACCGGGCGGAGCAAAGGCAAGGGGTCAGGCCATCGTGATTTGTGTTTTGTCTTGCTGACTGAGGCGCAGTTCAGTTGTTTCAGGTATGGCACGGCTGCGCCGCATTGAATATCACGGGGCGCTTCACCACGTCCTGAACCGGGGAAACTATGGCAAAATCTCTTTGAGGTGCATCTGACAGCGGATGCCTTTGAGAAGACGCTTTTTGAGATTGCTGAGGAGAGGACCAGGCAGAAGCAGCCAAGGCACGGTTTATGTTTCTGCCCCTTTAGTATTCGTTGGTCGTTTGTGCGTCGTCATCGGTGATGCTGGTTCTTGGCCGAGTGGGCTACTCAATCTCCAGCACGAAGCGGCGGTAGGCTTTTAGAGGTGGGGCGCCGTTGTCTGTTAGTTCCAGGATTATGTGGAGGGTCTTGCCACTTTCGTCTTCAGGAACGGTGAGGCTGGCGACTACGGCGCTGGCGTTCTGAATTGTCGGCACAGTGGCGCTTGTGCCGGCTTCGGGATAGATCCACCAGCGGTAGGACAAATCATCGCCATCCGGATCTGTCGATCCTTCGGCGGAAAGGCTCACGGTCTGGCCGGGCGCGCCTTTGCGGTAGAGGATGTTTTTGCTGTCGTCTCCGTTTAGCACAGCTAGCGGGTGGTGGTTGGCCTCTTCGTAGGACTTTACTCCCCAGTCCATGCGGGCGGCAAAATCGTTCTGGTAGTCCGTTCTCCACCGCCAGACCGTTGCGCGGTAGCTGCTCGTGTCTCCTACGGTGTCCCGGGCGTCCTGGAACCAGGTTTCGGTGCGGACAAATCGGCCGCCCCAACCGCCGAAGTCCGGGTGTGCAGGATCCTGAAGTCCGTTGCGCAGGAAGTAGAAGAATGATGGGGTATCGCCCTCCTTCAGAGCACCGTGCGGGTTGTCTGCAGTCCAGGTCTCGGTGGGGTAATACTCTCCCAGCGGGCCGTGGCCCTCCAGGACGTGCTCCTTGAGCCAGTCCAGAGACAGCATACTGTAGTCGCCTCCCAGGAACATGCCCCGATAGGCCGAGGCGAGCTTGCCGCCTTCCGGCGCCTGGCTGCGAACGTAGAACAAGTCTGGAAACTCTTGTAAGATCCACAGGTTGGTGGAGTCCTGATCATCGATCGCGTGTACTCGAAGCTTAGCGACAAAACGGGCCAGCTCTTCTGGCGAATTATTCTCGCGCACCTTCCAGAGCGCCTGCGCAAGATCTGCGGCGCCACCCCAGATGGCCACGTCCAGCGGCCGGTCGTCTTTCTTGTTTACCAACTGGATAATCCACTCCGAGCCTTCGGTGTCCTTATCCGGACCGATGATGTCTTCCACGGGCGCCTGAACGCTCCCCCATGGGCTGCCTGCCTTGACCCCCTCCAAGAGGACGTCTGCTGAGGGAAAGCCGGGGTCATGCAGTTGCAGGTTAGGCAAGATCTGTTGATAGCGCCGAATCCCTTCTTCAATGATGTCCGTGCGTACGATGGCGGCCTCCCAATGGAAGTTGCTGTCGGCCGTAGCCACGAAGCCCTCGATATCGAACTCGTTGGCGTAATGGAGGATCCGCACAAGAGATTGCTGGTCGTCCGGGTCCTGCCCGATATCGGTCAACACGAGGAGACGTGGTTTGGCTTCAGCCTCCGGGGCTTTCATTTTCTTGAGAGTCGGACCACAGGCAGCGAGCAGCGGCATCACCAGGAAAACAACCAAAGAGTAGTATCGCAGAGTCATTTGTGGGGATCAAGATCATGCTTAGGCGACAGAAAGCAAGGCGGAAGGGCGGTTGCTAATCGCCGGACACGGAGGAGAGAGAGGACCGAAGATATCCTGGGCGCCTTACATGGGGGGAGGAGCGGGCATGCCGCGACCCATGCCGGGTTGCCTGTGAATGCGTATGCGGAATTGCTCAATGCGCTCGTCGATGAGGATCTGGAAGCGCTCTTGCTGTTCGGCAGTGAGATGCTGGCGGATCGCCTTTACGCTTTCTTCTGTAAGGGCGAGGGCGCGCAACCGGGTATCGCGGTGCAGCTGCCGGAACTCGAGCGATGATTCCTGCAGAATGTTGCGCACCTGCTCCTGTTGCTCTGCAGAAAGATCAAGCGACTGGGTAAGGCGTTCCAGCGTGCGTTCCTGCATTCCGGGGCCGCCGAGCAGCGGAAAGCCTCGCTCCAGGGGCGGGAGCGCGGGCGTGGGGGCGGACTGCCGGTATACAATATGCGTCACAAACGCCCCGGTAACGCCGCCAAACAGGAAGATAAACAGCAGTATGAGTGCGGCGATGAGAGTGTTCTTGTTTGTCATCCTGAAAATTGGTCGAAGGTTACCAGAGTGACTCGATCTCCCCGCTATCGAGATACTCCATGAAGGCCTGATCCGGATCTACGGAGGTAGTGGGAGGGCCGGAAGCAACGCTGATCAAAAGCATGGCCGTCATGGTGGCGAGCCCGGCGCCTGCAAGCCAGCGACCGCGGGCGCCGGCAAACAGGGCGACGATCGCTTCCTGTAGGTCCGGCTCGCGCTGGGAGAGGCGCTGCCGCACCGCACGGCGCAGGTCCACATGTGGCGGCGACTCGTTGCGGGCGTCCTGCAGCAGTTGCGCCCAGCTCTTCTTGTCATGGGGTGAGTTCATTTGCTTCAAGGATCCTGCGTAGACGTTTTCGTGCGCGTGAGGAGCGGGCCTTCGTCTTATCGAGGCTCCAACCCATTGTCTCGGCAATGTCTTTTAACGGGGCGTCTTCCAGAAACTGCAGCGTTAGCACTGTGCGGTCGTCTGCCGGGAGCCCCGAGAGCAACCGCTGCACGGCCTCTGTATTCGAATCTAGAGGTGTTTCCGCCATCGAGGGGGAGGAGGTTGCTCGATCAGCGGCCTCGAGTTCCTGACCCTGGTTCCAAAGATAGCCCCACCAGCTTCGCTTGCGGCGTCTGAAGAAGTCGCGCCCCGCATTATAGGCAATCTTGCGCAGCCAGTTCTGGAACGGCGCTGTGGGTTGCCAGGCGTGCAGGTTCTGGAAAGCCTTTACGAAGACCTCCTGCCCCAGATCCTCCATATCCGCCACATTTGGCGCAAACCGGTATGTGATCCCATTTACCATTGCCTGATGCCTTGCCACCAGCCTGTCAAAAGCCCCCAGATCTCCGGCCTTGGCGGCCGCCGCCAAGGCCGCGTCGTCGGCGTCGGCCAATTGCTCTGCTGGGGTCATTCAGATACTAACCATAAGCGCCGTCCCGGCGGACCGCAATCCCCCGAGACGGCGCGTCATTACTTAGTTACCAACACATTCCCGCACCTTGGCCGCGCATTTTCCCACGTATGCCCGGCCCCACACGGTTGATTCTCTTTCTTGGACCAAATCCCTGCTCCATCAGACGATCCAGCTCGGCTTGCTGCTCCGGAGTCAGGCACGCCCGCAAGGCGTTCTGGAAATCACGCCGCAGCACAGCTCCCTGAGCCATCTCATCGGCGACTCGCGCGGCGGCTGCGTCGATTTCTTCCTCTGTGGCATTTGCATTACCGGCGACTGCATCCAGCTCGATTCGGGCTGCTTGCATACGCGACCGGTGTTCCTGCAGTTCGGGGCGATATTCTGCCGCAACCTGTTCAAGCTGGGCGCGCTGCTCACTTGTGAGGTTCAGCTGCGCCGAGAGCCGCATAATCAGCCGCTCGCCCGGTTGTCCCCAGGCATCGGCAGTTCTTGCTGGAGGAGGATTGCCTCCCACGGGCCCATAAGCAAAGCGCTGTGCATATGTTGATGTTGCTGCAAGCGCCAGGACTGCTGCGAGTGTCGTGATAAGCTTTCTCATGTCGGTGGTTTGTTGATGGTTCATGCGGGCGCTCTTTCACGCCCTTTCATACACGACAACGCACCGGTGGAGTGAAAGGTGACAAAAAAAGAGAAGGGCCCAGTAGCAAGCGCTAGGGCCGGGGAGGGAGAGAACGATTTCTCAGGGGGCACTGTCGAGCCCTGCCTATAATTGTTCTCTTTGTTTGGGTGGTTTGGTTAGGGGTTTGAGCGGGCTGGGAGAAGACACTTTGTCTCTCCCGTTTGAAGGGGCGATGATAGGCCGAAGGGACGAGAGCTGGGCGCCACCCACAGAGACCGGTGAGTGACGCCCTCAATCGCGAACAGAAACGCTATGGGAAAGACAACATGGTGTTTGTTTGTAGATCTCTAAACCGGCGCGGATTGTTTGAGCCGAGCTGGTAGATGAGGGTTTTGTCCAGATTGTAACTGTAAATGCGCGGATAGATTTCGCGGCTAAATACAATCCAGTTGAGCTCTGAATCGTAAGCAGTGTAGATCTGATTATCGCCTTTCTTGGTAACGTTGTAGAAGTAGAGCCAGCCATGTTGTTCGTGCTCTACCCAAGGGAAGCTGGCAATATTGATGCTTCCATACCAGGGAAGCAGTTGCCAACCTCCGCCAATGTCGATGAGACCCGGGAAGAAAAAGAACGGATACTCGGCCTCGTAAAGGGCGAGCACTTCGTCCTCTCGCAGTATCCGGCCGTAGATTCGCAGCTCATCGAAGAGCCCTTCCGACCACGCGGAGAATTGGGGCTGATTGGCGATGGCTGCCTTAAACATGTACTTAATCGGGCGGGCCATCGGGGGAGGTTTGATGTGATCGATTACCTCTGGATACAATTCACCGTCAACATAGAACCTGGGAACGTTTGAACTGTTGGTCCGATCGTAACTTAAGACAACGTGCGCCCAGTCTTCGTTATAACTATACGGGAGGATAATCCTCCATTTTCCTGTGACTTTGCGTATTATCAGGTAGCTTGAAGTCCTGTTGAAATACCAAGTCCATTTTGTATTCGTCGTAAGACACAAACATTCGATAGCCGTTTGTCTCAACGATTCTCGGATTGGCGGTACGTTCCGGATGCACTCTCTTAACCCAGCAGGCAATCGTGATTTGTTCACTGTCCGTCGAGGTGAATACTGCCCCTTGCCCTTTCCCCGAGGTGCGCAGGGCGCCATATTTCAACCCCCCATTAAACAACGTGGCTCCGCCCATTAGCTTTGCATCGTGTCCGTTTCCGGTGACGTCGACGGCTGTGTCAGATCCGGCATCGTCAAAGGTCCAGTGAGCGAGCAGGCCCTCCGTTGGAGCCGCAGAAAAAGCGCCGCTAGTCAGAAGACACAGCAGCGCTGATAATCCAGATATGTAGTGATGGAGTTTCATGGCTTTTCTCGTCCTTATCCGCAACTCCGAGCCGCCATGCAATTGGTAACTAACGTTAGTAAGCTTTGTTATTTTGCTACAATTAGATATATTTTAAAACATTGATACACTGTATCACGAAAGGCTTGTAAAAGTGTGCGGAATGAGGCATCAAGACAGATGATGGAATTGCGAAACGTAGTGTCCGGAGTTCCGCACTAGATCTCTTGGTTCATATCCCACCATTAGCCCCGGGACAGAACTGGGATCATCCAGCCCGGGTGGGATTGTGATCCGAGCCTGGGCCTCCAACCAAGGCGTATTCTAGTCGCCCGTGGATGAAGGATGGCTAGAAGTCTGTGCGCACCGTAAACGTTACTTCTTCTTCCCCGTCCACGCGGCGACCACCGTTATCGATGATAGATCTTTCTGCAATCGCCAGAATGCGTTCAACGATTTCGCTGATCCGGGTGTGGGCGGGCAGATCGTCTCGGGAGTAGTTGATATAGGTGTCGTTAAAAGGCTTTGTCCAACGGCCCCGGCTCGGCATTTCGTGGGTCAGCCGCTCCGGGATGGCCTCCACGCCGTGAATCATGCCCAGCAATGCGCCGCAGGTGGCAGCCTGGTTATCGCAGTCGTAGCCAAGTGAGGTTGCGATGGCCACCGTCTTCATCCAGTCGCCTTCCCCGTAGAGCAGAGCCATAACGCCCGCCAGGCCATTGATCATCGCGCTGGCGAAGGGATCTGGAATTTTGTAGTCGCCCACCTGCTCGTAGTATTTGGCATGCATCTGCTGCCGGGCTTCCCGCCAATCTGCGTATTCGTCCCGCCACGCCTTCACATCGTCGATTCCCTGCCCAAACTCGCTCCCTTCCGGCAGTGCTGCACGGCCCATCTCTACGAGCTTCTCCACATCGTGTTCAAAGTAGGCTGCGCTAAACATAACGCCGAAGAACAGGTCTGGATGCGTTGACCAGTCATCGCACGCCACACGGGCTACCTTCTGCGATATCTCGCCAGCGCGCTTACTTTCACCCGGCAGGAATACGCCCCAGATCTCGTTCGTTAACTGGGTGCTGATGCGATACCAGAATGGGTTGTGTTCCTTGCTGCCCGTGGCCGGTGGCAGGAGTCCCTCCTCCATCAAGTTGCGCGCCTCACGGTTTGCTCCCCATATGAAGCGGTTGATGTGTTTCTTCCAGGCATCCGCCAGTTCCTCATACGTCAGCTCCACGCGTCCGTGCTTCTCAACAGCGTGCAGGTAAACAAACTCGAAGTCGCTGTCGTCATCACTCCATGCGCCTCCCAGGGCGTCGGCCAGAATGGGGACAAACGCCCGCCTGTCGTCCAGATTCATCATCAGGCCCAAGTCCGCATCCTTGTACGTGTAGTAGCGGTCAATAAGCACCGGGATCGGCTCCTCCTGATACAGGTTTTCAAATGGAAAGCCCACATAGTTCCCAGCTAGCTGCCCTATCCAGTAGCCCTCAATCGCCGCCCGCAATTGCTCCCTGCTAATCTGCCGCTCCCCAGCCACTGCTGGCGTCGCCACCGCGAGGATTCCAAGAACCAGGAACAGAAAAGATTTCTTCATTCTAGAATCAAAAGCGCCTTTTTCACACACTCACCAGAATTTCAATGAGTTTACTGGTAAAGCGAGCACTGAGGGAGAGCCGCGTGCCGAGGTGAGGAGGCGGTTGCGCCGCAAATCCTAAATCCTAAATTTGAAGAGGGTCGGAGAGCGCGCTACGCTGGCGCCAAGACGGCGGACGCCGCAACCACCCCCCAGTTGATCTATAGATTCAATCCCCCAAACCCCAGTCTTCCAGCACTCCATTACGCCATTCCTTCAATCTTCTCAATCTGCTCATCCAGGCGCTTTTCGCTGATGGCGCGTTTGGCGCCGAGATGCTGGGCAAAGACGGAAACCTTGAACTCCTCAACCATCCAGTGCAACCGTTCCAGCTCCGATAGTTGGGTTGTGGAGAGCTTCGGCTGGGAGTAGAACTTCTGCAGCGCTTCAGCGTATGGACGTACCCGTGCGATTTGTTGTGCGTGCTTCTGCGGCGCATTTCTTGCACGCTCGGCCCGATAGAGCATCGTCTTGAGATAACGCGGAAAGTCCTGCAACTGTTCCAAGCTGGTGATGCGTAGAAACTCTGGCGGCAGAAGCGCTTCCAGCTCCGCCTGCATGCCCGCAAATGGGGCTTTGTGCAGCACGATCTGGTTGCGCAGCGTGAAAATCTCCTCCAGTAAATCGACAAACCGCTGGGGCAGGCCCCGCATTTCCTTGCGTGCGCGCTCCACGATCGCCTCAAGCTTTGCTCTTTGGAGTGGTAGAGCTTGATCTACTCGAAAAAGGTGCCGACGCATGGCCTGAAAGGCCTCGTCGCGCATTTGTCTGGCATCTCCCATCGTGGCTGCGTAAGGGGCGACGCGCGCGAACTCTCCACGCATGTCCTTTTCCAGCCATGCCATGTCGCGGCCTACCGCGCGTTCGCCAAGTATGGCCAAGCCTCTGCGGGTAGCTATCTCGGCCTCGGATCGTTTCTTGAACAGCCTTAGCGAAACGTCTCCTTCCTTCGAAGCCATGAGTCCCGGCCAGGCTTCCATCGGCACGCCGGCTACACGCGCCAGTTCTATCTTGTCCGGCGGGTCGTCAAAGTTCCACGACGTAAGCGCCGGCTTCTCCCACTGCTGGCGCGCCTGCTTCCAGATGCCCAATTCATCCTGCGGCCCCAGAGCCTGCTCTTGCCGCTCGCGCACTCGCTGTTTGTAGTCCTCCCTCAGTCGCTGCCAATCTCGCCCATGGGCAATCACTTCCTGATTATCGTCGACCACCTGCACGCGAGGGCGTAGATGAGCGGGCAAGTCTTCCTCCGGCCACTCGTCGCGCCGAACAATCACGCCAAAGTCGCGTTGCAAAATCTCCGTCAGCTGCTCAACGAGGCGTCGCGGTTCGGGATTCAGCCGGGCGAGAATCTGCAAT
>CAYSHY010000098.1:0-8288 GCA_964430955.1 uncultured Puniceicoccaceae bacterium
GCCCAGGTTCGCATACACCCGCGTAAATCCGTACTCCGAGGCTAGCTCCCGCGAGGCCTCGATATCCAGACTGCACACTCCATGCAGCGTAAGCGTGTAGTCATTGCCGGGGCGTTCACGCAGGTGTTGAAGCGTGGGGTAATGGATGCGTCGCGCCCAACTACCGGCGCCGACCACGGCCAGTCGTATCTCTGGTTTTTCCATTGCGAATGCCTCGGCAAGTCTTGATTACAGAACAAGATCGAAACCGATAGGGGGGAGGTCAAGCCTTGCTGAAAATCCAGGATCGAACGCGATGCAGGCAGGAGCTGAGGCCGGATATCACGGCGCCGCTTACTGTTAGCGCCATTACATCGGCTTGACCAGAGTTGAAATTAGTTGCATCGTCTGCGCTCGTACCCAACCAAGAGGGCATTCTCTGTTGCCTTTCTTAACGCTAACAAAAATCCCGAATGAAGACGAAACTCTTGGCTCTTCTTGCGATTGCCTCCGTTGGCTTCGCAGGCGCAGCAACTGCACAGACACTGGGCAAGTCCTATATTGGCGCCGGCTATGGCGAAGCCAAGCTTGACCCCAAGCATGGTCCGAATGCGTACGCCGACGCATACTTGTTCGAAATTAACCTGCCTGTCATCGCCAACGATGACAGCGGCATTGACTTTGGCATCGAGGCCAGCCGCATCGACATCCCCGGCGCAAAGTCCACAACCTTCCTGTTGACCGGCGCCTACTACATCTCCGTTGGCGAAACCTTCCGTCCGTTCGTTGAACTGGGCGCTGGTATGGTCCGCGCGACGGAGTCCGAAAACCACCCGGTTTACTCGGTCCGCGTCGGTGGCGAGTTCCTCCCGGTTGAGAATCTCTCAATCAAGGGCACGATCTTCTTCAACGATGGCGAAGAACTGGAGCACAGCTGGGGCGTGGGCCTCGACGCCACCTACTGGATCATCGAGCAGGTCGGCGTGTTTGGTCTTTACCAGTTTGAAGACTTCGACCAGGGCGAAGCCCACCTTTACGGCGCTGGCGTGCGTGTGAGCTTCTAGTGGTCATTTAGACGCTTATCATAACAACATTCTCTACAAGGAGCCGCACCGGGAAAAGGGTGCGGCTCTCTTTTTGGCCTGAACGACCATACTGAGTTGATAGATCGATGAAAGAGGCGTAATTGCGGCTGGAGCGAAGACAGACGGATGGCAACTTCCACGACACCAACTGCGCCCGCGCCTGCGAGCGCTCGGCAACATCTTGCTCTTGCATTCCTGCTGGCCGCCCTTCCCTCGATCGGTCCTTTCGCGATCGATGCGTATCTGCCGGCGCTGCAGGAGATCGCTACAGAGTTCGATGTCTCGATTGCAGTTGTGCAGCAGACACTGACGGCCTACATCCTGCCATTCGCCCTGATGACGCTCTGGCACGGCGCCATTTCGGACTCATTTGGCCGCAAGAACATTATCCTGATCATGATGGCGCTGTTTGCCGGTGGTACGTTGTGCTGCGCGTTCTCATGGAACATCGAAAGCATGCTGTTCTTCCGTGCGTTGCAGGGAATAACAGCGGGCGCAGGAATGGTGGTAGGGCGGGCCGTTGTGAGAGACCTCCTTGAAGGAGCCGAGGCCCAGCGTCTCATGGGAATGGTCGCGATTACATTTGCCCTGGCTCCTGCAGTGGCGCCAGTCATCGGTGGCTGGTTGCACGTCTGGTTCGGTTGGCGATCCATCTTCATCTTTCTGGCAATTCTGTCTGCCGGAATCTGGGCATGGGCATGGCGAGCCATGCCTGAGACGCTGCCGCGAGAGAGGCGTCAGCCCTTTAAGCCAGGACAACTGTTTTCAGGTTTTGTCAATGTCCTGCGTTCCGGGCCGTTTCTTGCTCTGGGCTTCGCCCTTGCATTCGGCTTTTCGGGCATCTTTCTGTACATCGTATCAGCGCCAGTGTTTCTGATGCAGCACATCGGTGTATCCGAGACGGCATTCCTCTGGCTATTTGGTCCCATGACTGCGGGTATGATGTTGGGGGTGTTCCTTTCCAACCGTATGGCCGGGAAGTACAGCGCTCGCCAAACGATCCTACGGGCTTACTCCATCTGCGTGGTCGCAGCTGTCGGCAATCTTGTCTTTCATTACCTGCACAGTCCCGCGCTTCCATGGAGCGTTGTGCCGCTGTTTATCTATACAATTGGATCCTCAATGGCGATGCCCAGCCTCACCCTCGTTGCGCTGGACCTGTTTCCGGAGCGGCGTGGCATGGCCTCCTCCTGTCAGAGCTTCCTGCAAAGCATGGGAAACGTTATTGTAAGCGGCGCAGTCGCGCCACTGCTGTGGAGATCTACCGTGACCATGGCGCTCGGCCAGGTTGGGTTGGCAGTCGGGGCCTTGGGTTCGTTCATGCTATTCCTGTCACTGTCGAGGCGCGCGGCCGTGCGCGCCGAGGGTGGTGGTAAACGGGTTTGAAAGAGTTCGTGGAGTAGGTGGCGCAGCTGAATTCGGCCGGGGCTCCTCGGGTCCCGTCTAGAGGCCCCGTCATCACGTCACGTAGAATTCAGGTTTGCCAGATCGGCTTGCCTGCATTATCCAATTCGTAGCCTTGGAATGCTTTGCAAATCCCTGGGCGCTTTACCCCGATTCGGTTCACTCTTCTACCTCTGATGACGCGTCTTACATTTCTTGGGGCGGCCGGAACTGTTACAGGTTCCCGGCACTTGCTGGAAACACGCGACCGGCGCTTGCTGATCGACTGCGGTATGTTCCAGGGCTTGAAGGAGAACCGCCTGAAGAACTGGGAACCTTTTCCGGTGGAGCCATCTTCGATCGATGCGGTGATGCTTACCCACGCGCACGTGGACCACATCGGTTACTTGCCGCGCCTGGTGCGAATGGGCTTCAAGGGGCCAATCTATTGCACCGATGCAACCGCCGATCTGGCTCGCATCCTGTTACTGGATACGGCGCATCTACAGGAAGAAGAAGCCCGGTGGGCAAACAAGCGGGGGTATAGTAAGCACCGCCCTGCCTTGCCGCTGTTTGAGCGTAAGGATGCTGAGGCCGTCTTGCCCATGTTGAAGCCCCTCCCTTACGGGGCGCATTTTGAGCCGGCGCCGGGTATTCGGGGCAAGTACGGGGATGCCGGTCATATACTCGGCGCTGCTTTCCTGGACCTGAAGACAGTACACTCGCGTCGACAGCGTAAGATTGTCTTTAGTGGCGACATTGGCCGACCTGTTGACCCAATCCTGCGCACGCCGGGACAACCCTATAATGTGGATTACCTCATCATGGAGTCAACCTATGGCGACCGCCTGCATGATGAACTGGATACGATCACGGACTTGGCGCGGGCAATCAACGAAGGGGTGGCGCGCGGCGGCGCCATTGTTATTCCGGCATTTGCCGTGGGACGCTCGCAGACGCTACTCTATGTGCTGCGTGAACTGGAAGAGAAGGGGCTGATTCCAACGCTACCTGTGTTTCTGGATTCGCCCATGGCGATTGAGGCAATGAGCGTGCACCGGCGTCACATCCCCGATCTGAACCTTATCGCCCGCAAGAAATATCTAAACGAGACGCCTATCTTCCAACCGCAGAACCTAACGCTCTGTGTGAAACGGGAGGATTCGAAGCGCGTTAACCGGGTCGAGGGGCCGTGCATCATCATCTCTGCCAGCGGCATGGCGGCTGGAGGCCGGGTGCTGCATCACCTTAAGGAGCGGTTGCCGGACGAGCGGAACACCGTCTTGCTGGTGGGGTATCAGGCGGTGGGAACGCGGGGTAGAGCGCTCCAGGAAGGTAAGCCCATGTTGCGAATGTTTGGGGAAGAGATTCCGGTCAATGCTCACGTGGAGCGGATCGAAGGTTTTTCAGGACACGCAGACTACAACGAGCTCTTGGCATGGCTGCTGGGCTTTAACCAGAAACCGGAACGTATCTTCCTCGTGCACGGTGAACCTGAGGCGGCGAGCACTCTGGCTGGTAGGATCAAAGAACGCTTCAAGTGGGATGTGTCTGTGCCTGTAGAGGGCGACTCGGTGGTGCTGGATTTCTAGAACCGGACGGATTGTCGTGAGTGGAGAGAGGTAGTTCAGACCTGCGGACTGCCCAGGAGATCGTAGCCCGCGGAGGGAGCTTCATTTGCTCACGCGCTGGGAGGTTTGATAAACGCTACAACGACGATTGAGTGGCGTGGATATTGCGGCGATGCCGCCATGCATCACCTTAAGGAAACCTTGGGAAGTCATCCGTCGCCTTCAAGTTTTGGGGCAGATCGGCTTAAGGAAGCAATCGCTGTTTTATCAGAGTGCGCGCGAACTTGCCAGGCATGCGCCGATGCCTGCTTAGCGGAACATCACGTGGAAATGCTGCAGGACTGCATTGCAACGGATTTGGCGTGCTCAGAAGTATGCCAGACGCTGGCAAAGCTATTGACGATGCAGACAGCGGCGAACAAGCAGCTCCTGCAGGCGCTAACACGGGTCTGTGAGCTTGCATGCCGCACCTGTGCCGAAGATTGTGAAAGTCACGCCGACAAACATGAGCATTGTCTCCATTGCGGCCGGATGTGCCGTGAATGTGAACAGCTCTGCAGGTCCCTGTGGGGTTGAGGGGCGTGTTGGCTTGCGCGGCCCTCAATCCCTATGTTGAATGCGCTTCTTTCAGATTATCTCGCCGAAACCAGTCCTCGAATGTCCACTGGCTTGCCAAGCCTTGCCGATTTTACCTCGGCCCTTACCACGGCGACTGATTCTGCTCCTTGCTCCAACGTGGCCTGAGTCACCGCTTTCCCTGTCTCCACGCAGTCGATAAACGATGCCAGCTCGTTATAGTAGCCCCCGAGATCGGAGATATTTCCAAGTTCCAACTTCGATTCACCGGTTTGAGGTTTCTCGATCTCCATCGCCTGCCGCTCACCGTTTCCTTCGACGATTGTAAAGGTCGGCTGCTTGCTCGAATCATACTCGATCGCGGCATTTTCAAACACTGCCTGGAACGCCATCTGAAAGCCCCACTTGTCCGGGTAGTTCCAGCCTCCCTCGGCCTCTACCACAATGTTGTCGGGGTAGATATAGCGCGTCCAGATGTGCGACGGCCCGGCTGCATCGAAGGTGCATCGCGAATCCACTGCTGTGGGCGTACCGAAGAGCGACAACACGTAGTCAGTGTCGTGAATATGCAGATCCATGGCTGCGCCGCCGGAACGTTCCTCCTCGTTTAGCCAGGAGCCGGGTTTCAAGACGCCGCCGGTTCGCCGTTGCAATGTGAGGCTGAGGAGCCTCCCTCCCTTTCCGCTCTTTATATAATTCCTCAACGCCACGTACTCCGGCCAGTAGCGAATGCAGTGGCCGACTTGTGCGATGATCCCTGCCTCGCTCGCAATCGAGACGATCTCTTGCGCCGTCTTTTCATCGATCGCAAGTGGTTTCTCGCAAAAAAGAGCCTTCCCCGTCTCAGCCGCTCGCTTCGCATATTCCAGGTGCAGCTCGGTTGGCGTGCAGACGTCGACCACGTCGAACTCAATCTTACTCACAGCAGCCTCCCAAGACTCGAACACCGGCACATCGAACCCCAGCTCCGCGAGGCGACTCTCGACCTTATCCACCGGGTAGTCGATGACGCCGACCAATCTGGCGTTTGGCAGCCGGTGGTAAACCTGCGCATGCATGCTGCCCATGAATCCAAAGCCGACGATCACCACTTTTTGCATGGCTGGCGATGGAAGCTTTTCTTTTATCGTCAGTCGAGTCTCATTAATGTCGAAATTGAAATTATCGCTTCGGGTGTCGTGGAGTAGCCGGTAAACACTCCTCCCTTGACCCATGTCGCATTTTCCAGAAAGGTTGCCGGTTTTCAAATAGCTGCACGTATGAAGCGAACGCACCACTGCGCAGAACTCCGCACTGATCACGTCAACCAGTCCGTCACTCTCATTGGATGGATCGACGTTGTGCGCGACCATGGTGGAATCCTCTTTATCGACCTGCGGGACCGCGAAGGCATCACTCAGGTTGTTCTCCATCCCGACAATCCTCGCTTCAACGAGCTTCAACCCAGTCTCAAGCCTGAGAGCGTCATCGAAGTTCGCGGCGAGGTCGTCAAGCGCGACCCGGTAAACGCAAACGCGAAGATGGCGACCGGCGAGATTGAGGTTACAGCGGCGGATATCATCATCCACAACGTCTCCCTCACGCCGCCATTCCCGCTTGAAGACGCAAAGGCGGAGAAGGTCAACGAGGACCTCCGGCTGCAGTACCGCTACCTCGACCTGCGCCGCCCGGGCATGTATCACAACCTCAAGGCGCGTCATACCGCGCTGCGCGCAACCCGCGAGTATCTCAACGATAACGGGTTCATTGAGGTAGAGACGCCATACCTGTTCAAGAGCACTCCTGAAGGCGCTCGCGAGTTCCTGGTGCCCAGTCGCTTCAACCCGGGCGAGTTCTATGCGCTCTCCCAGAGCCCTCAGCAGCTCAAGCAGATGCTCATGGTGGCTGGCGTTGAACGTTACTATCAGATCGCGCGATGTTTCCGCGACGAGAACCTGCGCGCCGACCGTCAGCCGGAGTTTACCCAGATCGACATCGAGATGTCCTTCATCGATCGCGAGGACATGTACGCCCTGATCGAAGGGATGCTAAAGCGTATCTGGAAGGACGTGCTCGACGTTGACATCCCTACGCCGTTTCCACGCCTGTCATACCACGACGCCATGAACCGCTACGGCGTCGACAAGCCTGACACGCGATTCGCCCTCGAGCTTGTCGACCTCACCGAAACCTTCCGCAACTCTCAGTTCAAGGTTTTCGCGAGCGTCGCGCAGAGTGGGGGAGCGATCAAGGCGTTCAACGCAAAGGGTCTCGCAGACGCCACCCAAGGCGAGATGAAGACGCTCGAGGAAGCGGCGCGCAGTCTTGGCGCCAAAGGTCTTGCCTTCATCCGCGTACAGGGCGGGGAGTGGAAGAGCCCAATCCTCAAGTTCCTTTCCGAAGAGGAAAAGGCAGAGCTGCAGAAGCTGCTCGATATCGAGGATGGCGACATGATCTTCTTTGCAGCTTCGGAATGGGAGCGCGCCTGCACCATTCTCGGCCGCGTGCGCCTCGACAGTGCGCGCCTTCTCGAGCAGCGGGGCCGTCTCGAGATCCCCAAGGACAAGTTTAACTTCCTGTGGGTTATTGAGTTCCCCCTCATGCTGTTTGACGAAGACGAAGGACGCTTTGTTGCCGCGCACCACCCCTTCACCGCGCCTGTTGAGGAAGACATCCCGCTACTCGACAGCGACCCGAAGAAGGTCCGTGGGCAACACTACGACTGCGTGCTCAACGGCTGGGAGATCGCTGGCGGAAGCATTCGTATTCATCAACCCGCCCTGCAAAAGAAGGTCTTCGAAGATGTTCTCAAGATACCGCAGGACATTGTCGAAAGCCGCTTCGGCTACATGCTCAAGGCCTTCCAATACGGCGCTCCTCCACACGGAGGCATCGCCTTCGGCGTTGAGCGCTTGGCGACCCTCCTTACCGGTCGCACCAGCATCCGCGACGTGATCGCCTTCCCAAAGACGCAGAAGGGGCAGGATCTCATGGTCCAGGCGCCAGCGCCCGCAACCCCGAAGCAGCTTAAGGAGCTCTACATCGACCTCAACCTCCCCGCAGGTCAGTAGAACCAAACCATCTTAAGCACCCAAAGGGCGCTCACCACAATGAGCGCCCTTGGCATGTACTTCTTACATGTGAAGCTCAATCACGAGCGCCAACTGGCCATTACTGCCATTCGGATCGCAGTGGAATCTGGTTTCCATTCTTTCTATCAACTGAGGAGCGGCTGGCGCCGCCCCAACTCAGTAATCGTGGCAGATAGAGCCCTACTGGAACCTGCGGATTACTACCGCTTCCCCTTGATCCGCTTTGGCAGTCCTGTCACTGGATCACGCTGCCCCCGCGCCTTCCGGATGTAGCGTCCGGGGTCGTTACCAATGTGCTTGAATACCAGTTTCCTCGAACCGGATTCGAGGATGAGTTGATTCCCGTGCAATGAATATGAGACCTCTTCCGCTTCCTCCCATGGGTCCATGGATGGCGCCGTCAGTAAGTTTCCGTTAACCTCAAACGGCTGCGTATTGGCCGGCGTTAGAACACCGTTGTTTTCTGAGTAGGTTACTGCGAACCCGATTGGCCAGAAGCTGATGTAGCGGGGCCTCCATTCTTCTTTTTCATCCACGTCGTGTTCCACAATTTCCCAGTCCGGTGCGCCGTATGTCGCTCCGGCGCCCATCTCGCCACTTACCCCTTCGCCTGGTTTCGGATT
>CAYSHY010000099.1:0-375 GCA_964430955.1 uncultured Puniceicoccaceae bacterium
TGAGGCTTGCTCTTGAGAATATCGTGTTCGAGCAAGTTCATCCTCTTGCGCAGAGAGATGACCATTCCCAACAGGATGAGGGGAAGGACAAAGAGCCAAGCGAGGATCAACAATCCGAGAAGGACCCAAAAGCCTTCCATATAGCTAAAAATCTCCGTTGATTGTCCACTCTGCAGGATAGCTAACGACGTAGCGAGTGATCATCGTCGCTTTAGCACCGGACTGGATTTCCCGTTCCCATCGAAAGATGCCGGTTCCCTCCTCCGCCGTCACATTCTTCGGCTCCTCGTGCCGCACTTGAATTTTGTTTTCACGTGGAACAGGGAACCTGTCTTGCAGAATCACCCGATGTGCGGTCGGCATAAAGTTACTGAC
>CAYSHY010000099.1:385-7871 GCA_964430955.1 uncultured Puniceicoccaceae bacterium
TCTCGTATGCGACTTCCACTCGACGGGTGCGATCAAAGACGCCTCCTTCCGAGGCATTGCGACGGCGTTCGGTGCGTTTGATGGCAATGCTCTCGTTCTTCCCAAGCGAGAGTTTGAACTCTTCACCAGGCTTGAGTGATTCAATGAAGCGCTTCGCCACCAGATGACCGTCAATAAAGATCAGCGCCTGTGATTCGAGGACCGGCCAATCCAGAGTGAGTGCGCCTCCAGCCATGAGCCAGGCATCAGGACTCAGCTCAGGCACAGCTTCAGACCAGAAGGAAGCCTTGGTGATTCCGTTGAAGATCTCGCGCACAACCTCGTTCGGCCCGCTTTCAAGAGAGAGCGCCCCGAGGAGCACGGCATGAAAACTCGTAGTGCTTCGCTCGAGTTGAACTTCGTCTTCCTTGGACGCTTGAGAGAGCGGCAAAGCTTTCGAAAGATGCCCGTAGTCGCGGGAATCGCGTGGAAAAATCTGGCCAAGGTACAGCGGCTGAAGTTCCGGCATACCGGCAAACTGTGGCGCGGTCGTGGAAAGCCTAACCTTTACCTGATCCCAGTCTTCTCCAGTATTCTGACGAATCTGAGCCTTACAGACCCAAGTGACGGTTCCTTGATCTGGACTTGCCCGCACCTCATAGAGGGGGCTCCAGCTTGCGCCCCGCACATGATAGGAGAGCTCCAAAGTGACTTCAGCGCCGTCGTCAGCGCCTGTCACATTAACGAGCAGTTGACCGCTCTGCTCCTGAATCTTCTGAAGTTGCTCCTGTAGATCCTGCTTCTTCCTCTCAAGTTCTGCAACTCTCGTCGAAATCTCAGTCACTAGCGTTCCCGCTTCATGTCGCGATCGCGAGTATTCTTCCCAAGCGCGTTTTCCCAGCTCAAACGCATCTGGCGCTGCATTGGTTTTCAAGGACTCGCGAACTGATTCGGCGAGCTCCAGCTCATACCTGGAGCGGGCTTCTATGAGCTTCAACTCGTCATTGAGGATGACCAGCGAGTGAGCAATCTCCTGAATGCTGGCCGTTACATCCTGGTGTCGCGGATTGTCTCGTTGATCCAGATGAACAAAGCGAAAATTGCTCACCTGCGCTTCTGAAGGCGACACAACGTTGACCTGAATACTCGCGGAGTCGAGCGCCAAGGGGAGGTTCGATATTATCAATCGCCCCTCGAGCACAGACGCTTCGGCAGTTCGGTGAACAATTGCTCCCTCTGGAGATATCTCAACGAGATGAACTTGTCCCGAGGCTGATATACAGCAGAGGAGAGAAGAAAGGAGTGCGCAGATTCTCATACCGGACAGCGAATGCGCCAAAGTATCTGCGAAAATTGTGCGGGGGTCGAGCGCGAACGGCCAGAGCGACTTCGATAGAGACCAAAGAATTGCCCACGCCTAAAACGCGACGCGAAAGCCGCAATTGCCTGTTGCTGAGTCTGGCGTGTTTGCTGTTCGGGCGCCGACCCGGTATCGATTACAGTAGCTGTGATGGCAAAGATAAGAGCCGCCGCGCATTACCTTGGCCTCGCCGACGGTGGGTCCCTTTGGGTCCTTACGTGGGCCATTGACATGCCACGTGGCGCTGAACCAGTCCGCGCACCACTCCCAAACATTCCCCGAAACATTGTACAAGCCGAAACCGTTGGGAGGAAAGGAACGCGCTGGCGCAGTGCCTCTATAACCATCCTCACCGGTATCTTCCTCCGGGAAACGGCCCTGCCATATATTGCAGCGATGCTTTCCACCGGGCGTTAACTCATCCCCCCATGGATACTTCTTTCCCACGAGTCCTCCCCGCGCAGCAAACTCCCATTCGGCCTCTGTCGGCAAACGCTTTCCAGCCCACTGGGAGTAGGCAGCTGCATCGCGCCAGGAAACGTGGACAACTGGATGGTCCATCCGCTTCTTGATATTGGAACCGGGTCCCTCCGGCTTCCTCCATGAGGCTCCTTCAACTCCAAACCACCACTGAAGACCCTGCACGCTTCTTCCTTGAAGCTTCTTTCTCCGACTACGCGGCAGCTGGCTTGCATGGACAAAGCTCCACCCGAATCTTTCAGAATCGGTAAGATAGCCGGTGGCGTCGATAAACGCAGCGAATTCCTGATTGGTGACGGTCGTCGGGCTAATCCAGAACGCAGAGACGGTGACTTCCCTAACCGGTCCCTCGCCATCTTCCGGCCACGCATCCTCATCCTCGTTTCCCATTAGAAAAGTCCCTCCCTCAAGGTGGATCATTCCCTCTGTAGAAGTATCGATCTTTGAAACCGGGAAAGGAAGCAGACTGGAGCCCTCTTCTTGCCGGGGGGCGCCAGGTGCGCAACACGATTGTCGTTGGCTCGACTTCATCAGTTCCTGGAAGCAAATGGCAGACTTCCGCCTCGAACAAGCTTCATAATATCGGCAGGGGCGCGTCCGGTTGAATACAGATGCGCCATCACACGCATATAAGGATCAATATGTCCGAAGAAGCGCCGATATCCCTCACACAGATAGTTGAGAGGGAATCCACCGCTTCCGGTCTCTACAAATCGGTGTTTGGGACAGCCCCCATTACAGGCGAACAAGAAGGGACACTGTTTACATTTCTCCGGGAGCAGAGTGCGTTTCTCAGCGCCAAAGCTTCGTTGCTCAGGTGAATCGACCATATCCGCCAGCCAGGACGCATCAATAGAACCACGCCGAAATCCCGGATAAACGTAGTGGTCGCATGCATAGATTGAACCGTCGTGTTCCATGGCGAGCGCATCGCCACAAGACTCTGCATGGACGCAAATGCCCCCGGACGCCCCCAACCATTTTGCGAGAGCGCCATCAAAAGCCTGGATGAAATATTTGCTGACATCGTGGCGCACCCATCGATTGAAGACATCCACAAGGAACCGACCAAACTCGACCGAACGCACGCTCCACGGGGTAACCGGGGCTTGATCCACCTCTCCACCAGGATTTGGAGCTGCCAGCCACAGCTTTGCATCTCTCGCAGTTGAATTTGGTCTCCGCTCGACGATTGGGATGAACTGGATATATCGAGACCCGATACCCTTAAGGAAACGATACACCTGCTCACCTTTAGCGGCATTAATCCGATTGACGCATGTCAACGAGTTCCACTCCACCCCGCATTCCTGGAGGATAGCAATACCCTTCATAACATCCTGAAAGGACCCTCCCCCACCTCGCTTCACCCGATAGGCGTCATGGATCTGCTCAGGGCCATCGATACTTACGCCAACAAGAAAGTTGTTCTCTTTGAAGAACTCAGCCCACTCACGATCAAGTCGAGTTCCATTTGTCTGAAAGGCATTCCTGATTCGCCGACCATCCGAAAACTTCTTCTGAAACGCCACAGCGCGCCGGAAGAAGTCCACTCCCATCAAAGTTGGCTCCCCACCCTGCCATGCAAATGTAATCTCCTTCACACTCGGAGGCTGTGAGTGAATATAGGCCCGCGTGAACTGCTCGAGCACCTGTTCGCTCATCCGGAAACGCTCGTCCGGGGGAAACATTGCCTCCTTCTCCAGATAGAAGCAGTACTTGCAGGACAAATTACAGCGAGGGCCAATCGGTTTGACCATCACGTGAAAGCCGCGACCGGCCGACGATCGTAGAGGGGGCTGGATCACCCCGCGATTATCGCTGGCGCCACGGAACCGGTCAACTGCCGGCAAAGGCTGAATTATCTGGAGGGCTGTCGCCCTTGAGGCTGAGATTCCTGCTTCTTGCCTTGCTTGTTTAGCAGGTCAAAAAGGAGATTCAGCGGATCCGGCTCCTTTTGCTCGTTGGATCCCTCCCGGCCATCCTCAGTCGGCGGGGCTTCCTGTCGTGGAGATTCGCGTATATCTGGCTCGGGCAATTCCACGCGCTGCGGATTCATGAATGATTGAGCCATACCTAGAACAGACTGGCCGAGACCGCTTGTCGGTAAACCAATGCGCCCCCCCATAGGGAAGTCGATCTTGGTTGTGTAGTAACCAAATGCGTCCTGCTGCGGATTGAGCGCGCCAATTTCATTGAACAGGTGGGCCGCGTTGCCCTTTGCCCCCATTTTAAGGTGCAGATTGAACGGCCAACGCATGGGCGACTCGGTCAGTTCAACATCCAGTGAGCCATTGCCCTCAAAAGAGAGCTGAGAACTGAGCAATTCGAAACGACCAATGTTGAGTTTAAGCCCTTTACCCACGCTCATGTCCATCACGAGGTGTTCCGTCTCTACTCCCTGAAGCAGGGAAAAGATTTGCTGTGACGCCACCGCGAACCCTTGATGGCCCTTATCCTTTAATAGACCGGGCAGAATCTGAGATGCGGCTCCGACAATCCCAGAGACTGCAGGCGCCTTGAAGTTGCCCAATGGATAGTAGGTCGCCTTTTTCGCCTCAACAGAAAGAGAGCCCTCGATCCACTCTGCAGCGGACTCCAAATCTGGGCCGCTACCCTGGAAGCGTCCATTGGCGGTAAAAAGTCCTTCGACCAATGGTGGTTGCTCCTTCCGCAACTCCTGGTCCACAGCGCCCAAGTCGAATTCGGTGACATCGAATTGAGCGTGCAAGACGTAAGGCGATTGTGGCGGGCCGTTGAAGGCCAAGCTGAATGCAGCTGTGACAGGCTCGCCGGCCAACGCCGCCTGAAAGTGGCTCAACTCAATCTTCTCGGGGGTGATGGACACCCGGGCTCGGAAGTTAGTGATCTCATTCGCTCCAAAGACGATGCGATCAATCGATGTCGAAGCCTCACCAGCAAATCCTGTCCACAGCGCCTCGCTGTCTGGCCCCCTTGGTGCTTCCGGCTCCGGCTGTGGCTCAACAGGCTCGGCCGACTCATCAGAGGCAGGTAAGACGTATGCAGTGGAAAGCGTAATTAGGTCGTCAGCGTAAACAGCCGGGCCAGTAAGAGCCGCGCCAAATTGTACGGACTCCTGCGCCGCAGTTACCTGAAGTTCTCCAGTCAGCTCAGTACGACCCACAGGGCCTGCTAGCGATATTGGCGCATTGACGTAAAACGTTTGCTTTTCGAGATCCGCCTCAAATGTTCCGCTCATACGAAGATTGAGGGGCTCTTCAACCTCTGGCGGAATAACGTTACTCAGATTTGCGTTGAACTGCCCCGATAGCGATTGCGCATCTTTAGGCATAGCTGCGGAGAATCGCATGGCGAGTTTTCCCTGTTGTGCAAGTGCCGCCACCTCCGGCTGCAGCAAAGGGAAGACAGCATCCAGATCAACATTGAGATTTCCACGAACGGAAGCCTCAGACAGCGGCGCATTTGCCTGCTCCGACAACACAAGCTTGCCCTGCAGCAAACCATCCATCACCTGCTGACTTCCAAGGGTTGCAACGATGCCTCCAATAGCAAAATCCAACTGCTTTCCGTCGAACGTCAGTGAAGGCGCCAGGCGAAGTGACAGAGGATCGCTGGGGGCGGCATCAACCGCCAACATCAAACTGGATAGTTGAAGCGGTTGTGTTGATTGGACAGACAGTGCCTGTTGTAATTTCGAGATCTGGAACAGCCCCTGGAGTCGCCCATCGCGCACCTGCTCCGGGCTAAGAAGCTGTAGTGGCAGATTTATATAAAGTTCAGCGAGCTGCGCGTTGGGTAGAGAGCCGACTGGATCCGCGAGATTGATCACCAAATCCGGCGCCAGCTTCACACGTAACGCCTGCTCATTACCTACAGAACCTTCGAACTGGATTTGCCGCAATGCGACGGTCTCGGAATCGCCGCTCACATCATACCCGAGTGTGAAAGCCATTGGTGGCAACGGGAACTCCTCGTTCTGCAAGGCAACGCTACCCGACAGTTCCCCCATAGCATTCCCGTTCAGTTCCACCAATGTGAAAGAACCCTTTCCGGACCCGCGCAAACTAAATGGAGGAATGACGCCCTCGAAGCCCAGCGCGGCCACAGTCGCCTCTCCGACCCTTGTCTGATATGAAAAGCTTAACACATTAGTCTCAGCCGTATAAGCGGCGTCAACTTCGGCTATCGGTTCGCCTTCTGCGGATCGAAGCGTAAGTTGATACCGTTCTCCGTCTTCCGTTATCGCGGCTTGTGCGGTGGCAAAGATGCGAGCCTCACCAGCAATAGCGGGACCCGAGGCCAAGGTGAGGCTTTCAACAGCAACGCTCTGAATGCCTTCTTCATCCTGAGTGACTGAAATGCGTTGGGACGAGACCAATCCAGATATTTCCCCGGTTGTCTCAGAGGGCGTCCGGATCGTTGCTTTGGATGTAACGATGCCAGTCGCACCGGGAGCGATGTCTCCGCCAGTGACCGTAAAATCGCCGGACCGATCCTGGGGTAAGAAAAACTTACCCGTTACGTCGATGCCATCTACAAACAGACGAAGTCCGCTCTCACGCAGAGGTGTCAGAGCTCCATGAAATGGCTCAGTCGCTTCATCTTCCTCTTCTTCCTTTGGCTCAATCCTAGTCAAGTCCAACACGAGACCGGATACGATAGCCTGATCAACCCGAATCTCCTTCCTTAAAAGTGGAAGAAACTGCACGCGCAGATCGGCGGTCTGGAGACTGACAGATGGTCCATTCTCCATGAGCACATGCACATCGCTGAGCGCAAGGCCGTTCCAATCCAGATCAATCTTGTCTATGCGAACCTGTGATCCGGGTTGAGAGGAGACCGCCTTTGTGACCAGCCAAGTGGGCACAGCTGGAACCAGAAATAGCAGCAGGAGCATGAGCACCAGCAAGCCAACCAGGGACATCAGGACGATCAGCGCAATTCGTAAAGCCTTCATAACAAAGCACCAAAATTTATCCGGCCGAGCTCCTTACTTTCAAAAGAAAGTTCCAATTGGCAAGGCTGAGTAGCCGATGGACAGCTAATACAACCTGCGACCGACAATCCTGCGTCGGCAAACGTTCAGTCCTACTAAAAGAGCACCGAAAGTGCGGTATATTCCACGGGCCGATCAAACAATAGAGGAGAAGGTACCTTCCAATCTCCGGGCATGCAAACCGACTCCAGCATTTATACTTGAGGGGCAAAGACCAGGTGCGAGTCCATTGGGCAAGACGTGTGGTCGTGGCGACGAAGAGGCATGCCTCAAGTAAAGGTCTGTCAGTAATGCTTTTGCGCCAACTTTCTCATTCACATCGATTAAACTATCTTAACCTTGCTTGGTTCTGCGCCGGTGTGGTGTAACTTCGACGACATTAGACCACATGGATATCGCCTACATAATCTTCCCCTTACTCTTGATCGCTGTCGTGGTAGCGTCTGTCTGGCTGGAACGTTGGAGCGTGCCGGTCATCCTGGTGGCGTTAGGCGCAGGAATCATTTGTGGAAGCGATTTCCTCAACCTCTGGGCATTCGACGACTTCCTGATTGCGAACCAAGTAGCCAACATGGCGTTGGTTTTCATCCTATTCCATGGCGGTTTCATGACGAAGCGCGTGGATTTCCGGGCAGTAGCGCTCCCAGCAGGAGGTTTGGCAACATGGGGTGTGCTCCTTACAGCGATGG
>CAYSHY010000100.1:0-7390 GCA_964430955.1 uncultured Puniceicoccaceae bacterium
TGCCGCCTTTCTGGCAAGTGGAGGACTTGCTTGGTATTTTCTGGCAGAGGATCCGCGAGAACTTCAGGCTATTTACGGCTTTTGTGGAAGCACCGTCGCTGCCGGCGTGTTGGCGATTGTATGCTACACTATAGGTCGACGTGGGCCGCCAAGGATCTTCAGCAAAGAGGCGCTGGCCACTGTCGGCATAGGATGGGTCACGGCGAGTCTGATCGGCGCCCTGCCCTACCTGATGATTGTTCCCGGAATAAACCCCGCAGACGCCTTCTTCGAATCCACCTCCGGATTGACAACAACAGGATCCTCTATTTTCGCGAAGGTGGAGGACTTGCCAAACAGCCTCTTATTCTGGAGATCCCTCAGCCAATGGATTGGCGGCTTGGGTGTGATTGTTTTCTTCGTAGCAATACTCTCCTTTCTGGGCGCTGGAGCAAAGATACTATTCTCACGCGAATCCAGCGCGCAGGCCGCAGACTTGGAGTCCGAGCGAGTGCAAACGGGCGTTCTGTGGCTTCTTGAATATTACCTTGGACTCACGTTCGTCTGCTTCCTGGCCTATTGGGCGGCAGGCATGACGCTCTTTGATGCCGTCAATCATTCGATGACAACCATCGCTACGGGCGGATTCAGCACCCATACTGAAAGCTTCGCATTTTGGGATAGCGAGCTGCTGGAGTGGCTGTGCATCGTCTTCATGGCAATAGGAGGCACGAGCTTTGTCGTTCAGCTTCGGCTGGTACAGGGAGACTTCAAGATGTTGCGCGAAAACACCGAAATCAAGGCCTACTACATAATGTTAGTCGTAGGCGCTTTGGTCGCAGCCTTGTTCAACTTCGGGCGAGAGGAAATGGAAGGAGCCTCCGAGCTAATCCGCCACAGTTTGTTTCACGTCGTATCCATTGTGACGACAACTGGCTATGCAACCAGAGACTTTGGGGAGTGGCTGCCGGTTCTTCATGTCGTCTTCCTGGTACTTATGGTGGTCGGCGGTTGTTCTGCTTCAACCTCCGGCGGTATCAAGGTGGTAAGATTCGTCGTTGGATTGAGGGCGGTTCATCAACAAGTTGAGCTCGCATTTCGCTCAAGAGTCATTCGTCCCCTTCGCATGAACAAGCATCCACTGGGCACGAAGGCGCGCGACGAAATCATAATCTTTCTGGTCGTTGTGATCTTGGTGACCGCCTTGGGCGTACTTGTTGTGGCGTTGTTTGAGCCTTACATGAGCTTCCAGGGAATCATTTCCGCCACCTTCGCAAACCTCTTCAACATCGGCCCCGGGTTTGGTGAAGTAGGCCCGTCCACCACCTATATTGATCTTCACTGGTATACCAAAGTGTTTCTCAGCTTTCTCATGATCACCGGGCGCGTTGAGTTTTTTGCTATTCTTGCACTGCTACGACCAGCGCTCTGGAAACGATACTAAAAAGCCAGAGAGGGTATTTACAAACGCGCCAATTATCTGAGGCCTTGCGCCTCCTCCGCTAGAGCGTCAACTGTAGGACCTGCCTTCAAAAGGGAAACGCATGCTGAAAACCTCAAATACGGTCCCCGGTAAGTCACGCGCCAGCCTAGGAGCGATCTTTCTGATCGTCTTCATCGACCTGGCCGGATTCTCGATCATTTTCCCCCTCTTTCCGGCGATGCTGCATTACTACCTTCCTCTGGAAGGGGGAGACGGGGTTCTGAGCAAACTCGTGGCTCAGCTACAGGCGCTGGCGGGTGAGAGCGGCCCCATTGGAGAGTCCATCGCCGTCTATGCTCTTTTTGGAGGTATCCTGGGGTCGCTCTACAGCATTCTCCAATTCCTGTTCTCTCCAATTTGGGGGCGTTTGTCTGACAATCACGGCCGGCGAAACGTGCTGTTGATAACCGTCGGCGGCACAACTCTCTCTTACCTGCTTTGGGCGTTCAGCGGACAATTCTGGATGTTAGTCCTTGCACGTTTGTTCGGAGGGGCCATGGCGGGGAATATCAGTGTAGCTTCTGCAGCTGTAGCAGACATTACAGGCGCCCGGGATCGCAGCAAAGGTATGGCAATCATTGGAGTGGCCTTTGCCATAGGCTTTATTGTCGGGCCCGCGCTCGGCGGCCTAAGCTCTCTTGTCGATCTCAGGCAATGGGTGCGTTTACCAGGGATAAATCCCTTTAGCTTGGCCGCATTCCTGGCAATGCTTCTCTCGCTGCTCAACTTTGCCTGGATCTACTGGAAACTGCCCGAAACACTACCGTCCGAGAAGCGTGTTGCCAGAAAGCTCCTGGCAAATCCGTTTAACCGCCTAAAGGAAGCGAGCGGAACTGCGTCATCGCGTGTGCTGCAGGTAAACTTTTTCTTTCTCGTGTCGTTTAGCGGCATGGAGTTTACCCTTACATTTCTGGCGTTGGAGCGTCTCGGGTTTGGACCAGCTCAGAATGCCTGGATGTTTGTCTTCATCGGCATTGTGTTAATATTTGTGCAAGGTGTCTTCGTTCGCAGGTATGCCCCATCCGTGGGCGAGAAGCGATTGGCGGGAATTGGCTTGTTACTGGGAATTTTGGGACTGGGTGTCCTGAGCCTCGCGAGTGCGAACTTTGTCTTCTTCGTCGGCCTCTTTCTTATGGCCTGCGGAATTGGCGTAACCTCCCCCATCCTCTCAACCTTGGTTTCACTCTATAGTCCCGAGTCGCGTCAAGGTGCGGCCATGGGTGCATTTCGTTCTGCCGGATCACTTGCAAGAGCATGCGGTCCGTTCGTCGGCGCCGTGCTTTACTGGTGGCTCGGTTCTAGAAATGCTTATTTTATTGGTGGCGCCTTCCTTGTCTTACCGCTCTTTCTTTGTTTATTACTTCCACAACCGGATACGGAATCAAAGTCAGTTGCTCAAGGATAAGCGACCGACGCCATTTGCCTGCTCTGGGTGTCGCGACGCCACTTGGGCGTCAGTATATCCATGTGGAGTTATCTCACTATCAGGACTCGCCGCCAGGCCCCTATTGGGCTACAGACCCGCATTCTAGTCGCATACCTAGCCGGAGAACTGATTCTTCGCGGCAAATTTGAAGAAGTGCACGACTTTGCGAGCGGAAAGGTCTTTCGGCTGCGCGTACAAGTTAAAGAGAATGAGGTCGTCGTGAGGGATGAGACAGGCCAGGAACAGGCCGCAGGAGGCGCCTACGGTAATCACTACCTTCTTCAGAACTTTCTGGAGAACGCAAAGATCGAACTCACGATAGCCGGAAAGAACTTCGACGGGGAAGATGGTCATACCGGGCGGAATTTCCGAGGCTACGCAGAAGACAACCTAATCACCTTTTTTGAAGGCGACAGCGGCTACGTGTTTGGCCTCTCTGGTGGCGCCACAAGCTAAACCCGCGAAGCCTTCAGGCTGCTTGACAGTAACGAGCACTGCACTTGTTGTGCACTGGTGAATTCGGTGAGGCTAGGCATTGTCGGAACCGGTGGCATGGGAGAAAACCATATCCGCCAGTTCAGCAAGGTATCAGGTTGCTTGATTAAGGCGATTTGCGACGTCGACCTTGAACGAGCGCGCGCAGTAGCAGCAAAGTACGACATAGCTAATGTCTTTTCAACTGCTGCCGAGATGATGGACGCCGTTGAACTGGACGCGCTATCCATCGTCGTGCCAGATGCCTTTCACTCAGCGGTTACATTGGAGGCTATTGGCCGTGGCATGCACGTGCTATGCGAGAAGCCGCTGGCTACCAATTACGAGGACGCTGCCAGAATGCGTGACGCCGCTGAAGCGGCCGGCGTAATCAACATGGTCAACTTTTCCTATCGTGAGAGCTCGGCGCTGCAGGAAGCTCATCGTATCGCAAAAGCTGGCGAGCTGGGGAGGATCGTCCACATCGAGGCTTCATACCTGCAATCATGGCTCAGCTCAACAGTATGGGGAGACTGGCGCACCAGCCCACACTGGCTATGGAGACTTTCCAGCGCACACGGCAGCAAAGGAGCGTTGGGAGACGTCGGTGTCCACATTCTTGACTTCGCAAGCTTCGGCGCAGCGGAGGACATCATAGCCGTGAACTGCCGATTGAAGACCTTCTCGAATATTAAGGGGGAGGAGCAAGCTGGCTACACACTAGATGCCAATGACAGCGCAGTGATAACCGTGGAGCTTGCAGGAGGCGGGATTGGTACAGTTCACACAACGCGATGGGCAACGGGCCACGCCAACGATCTTTACCTTAGGGTCTTCGGAGAAAAGGGCGCACTGGAGCTACGCTGGATGGAGAATCCCCGGGAAATCCGCCTGTGTATGGGTCAGGACATTGAAAAGCCTGAGTGGAAGTCTATAGAACTACCTCCGGCGCCAACGAACTACTTCCAGTTCATCGAATCCATTCGAACAGGAAAGAATGCATCTCCGGGCTTTCGGGATGGCGCCAAGATACAACGCGTGCTCGATGCCTGCTTTGAATCCGACCAATCGGGAAGAACCGTTGATTGCCGCGAAGGCTCTCCGGCCCAGATGATCAGTTAGCTTCGCGCCTGAATAATGGGCGTAGCCACCGGGCAAACGCTACGTTAGGCGATCAAAGCTCGATGGTTTGTGCGCCGGGTGCGAGCTCCACCCGTTTCCCTTGCCATTCGAACACTCCTGGTACTCCATCTGGAAGCGTAATCGTTGCAGAAATGCCATTCTCGTCTCTCCTTCGGAAATCCACCTCGATCTTTCCTTTGGGATGAGCCACAGCACCACTTACGAAAGGCAGATCGTTCAAGTGTGGTCGAATCAGGACGGTTCGGAATCCGGGCTCGGCAGGCTGAATCCCACAGACGATGTCCAACATGCCAATAAGCGGATGCGCGCCCCATGCGTGCGCATCTGACCGGGTTGAGTTCGAGGGAGTTTCAGGCAGAGTAGATAGGCCCATTTCGAGAGCACTCCGCCACATTCCCAAATGCTTCAGGTAGTCATTTCCCAACCCTGCAGCGACCATCGCCCTATGTGTATAAAAGCTAAAGTAGATCGTCGTTTGGGCCAGGGAGACATCGCTCATCATTTTGCGAGCAAGACCTGCATACTCAGTGGCCTCGTCTTCAGCTGTCAGTATTAACAATGCTTGTGCGTGCTGGCTGAAAGAATCTTTCGCTGATGTGTCTGCAATCAAGCCTTGGTCCGCATCCCAACAGCTGGCGATGACATGCTTTCGAAGGCTCTTTGCCCATGAGGCATATTCAACGGCCTCTTGCGCATGGCCAAAAGCTTCAAACAGCTGTGCCGCCTGCTGCAGTGTATAGACCAACTGTAGATCCAGAATCGCCGAGGCTCCATTTTCATCCCGAGGCGGAACTCCTCCGTGATTGGATATCGGATCCCTACCCCACTCGCGGATCCAGTCCACGAAGTTCCACCACTCCCGGACCAAGTAAGAGCCCGACTCCGGATCGCTATGTTCCTTGAAGTAACGCAACACCTCGCGGATTCCGACAAGACGTTCCTCAACAAACGAAGGATCATCGCGGAGCATCCAGTAATCGTGCACCATAGTCACCCAAAAGAGCGAATATGGCGGTATGATCTGCAGCTCTCGATCCGGCCAGCGAGAGCGTGTCAGACCGTTTTCCTGGCGACTAGTGTCAAATGCCTCTATGACTTTACGGACCAGCCGGTCGTCGCCACTCACATAAAGCGCTACAATTGCCTGGATGCGAGTGTCCCCAACATAGCAAAGCTGCTCGTAGTATGGGCAGTCTGTAAATATCTCATGTGTCCCGACCCTGAGCGTGCGCCAGGAAATGTCCCAGATCTGTGAGAGCTCGTTGCTGGGACTCTTAAAGTATCCGTGCTCTTCAAATGGATAAGCGGTGAATTGAGCTGCAAGGCTATCAATGACCAGCGGCTCGTCGGCAGTTTGAATCTCCACCTGCACGTAACGGTACGTGCGCCAACGTAACGGCCTGAACAGTCGCTTGGCGCCTCCATCTGGGCGGAATACGTCGTAATTGCCGCGCATATGCTTGCCCTCAATGACATCGCGATGCCCTTTGGCCTTGTAATTGGGACCCTCTGTAGCCTCAAACAGAGCCTCTGAATACGTGAGCTTTATCGTGCTCCCCTTCCCTCTGGAAACCAGTAGCTCGGGATACGCAACCGTAAGTTCTTTCTGATCCAGAAGTAGCTCCACTTTACTGTTTTCAGGAATCTCGAGCGGTTGTCCTCTCACAAAGTCCTCAGGCGCTTTGATTCCATTGGACCGACGCACCGAATGAAATCGTATTTGCCGCGACTCCATAAGCGGAATCTGCCGTGGCGTAAGACGCCAATGGCCTGCCTCCACCACGCCAGATTGCAGATCTATCACCTGTGCGGCTGTCCAGGAACGATCATCAAATTCCGGCTGTTCCCAACCCCATGGATATTTGACGCCATCAACATCGTCACCGGGGCCCACCACATAGTACGCATGAAAGATCGGTCTAAAACCGGTGATTGGCTGATAAGCGTCATTCTTCATGACAACCCATCCTTCACCCGTGTTGACCGCCGACTCGGCGGAGCCATCCCCTTGAAGTATAAAAGCCGTTTGAACTGACACCTGAGCCATCGGAGCGTGCTCCCCGAAATTCCAGACTTGCGCGCCAATGACGTTACGTCCCTGTTCCAGATACGGGGCCAAATCCAAAGTGTCGAACCGCCAATGCTCAGTATCCCCACGCGCGGGACCAATATTGACCGGGGTTCCGTTTACAAACAGGCGGTAACGATTGTCTGCCGACACGTGTACGACAAATCGCTGAGGCTTGTTCTCAAGACTGAAGGTTCTGCGAAAATGATAAACCCCGTAGCTCGTTTCAACCTTCTCGGTAGGTCCGATCCAGGATGCCTGCCACTGTCTGTTCACGGCCCCAGGGGCAGGCGCGAAGCTGATCTCAGCAAAAACGTGTGTGACCATGAGAGTCGCCATCAAGGCGATCAAGATTGGGAATGAAACACGCATGGTTTCGAAACAAGAAAATTCTCTTACTAGTATCATGGTATGCAGCTGCGTCTATCTGAATTACGGATATCTCGTTGACCATACGCAAAGACCTCAGCAGGAGGAATGAGGGGCGCTACCTGATCACGGCCAGAGCTGCGTCAACCAAGATCGCTTTGTGCCCGGGTTTATCTACACGGTCTCCAATCAAACCACTCCAGGTTTGGCGGCTGAGTGGATATCTACCCAGAACTCTACCAGCCTGACGGTGGCGAAGGGCTAATGGTCCGTATGTCGAACTCCCTCTAAAAAACCGAAGCCATCGTCCCGGGCTCTGAGGCGCTGGGACAATGGCTAACGGTGGGGCAGGAACATGATCTTGAAACGGCGAAAACTCGCCGGTTTCAGTCATGAATACGCGATACACCAGAAAACAGACGCAGGCCAGTATTTATTCTCGCAAAAT
>CAYSHY010000101.1:0-7237 GCA_964430955.1 uncultured Puniceicoccaceae bacterium
GCGGGATTCGAACCCGCGGTAGCGGTATAACCACTACGACGGTTTAGCAAACCGTTGCTTTCGGCCACTCAGCCATCTCTCCGTTTGTCCTGGTGGCGCTTACCAAAACCCGAGAGAAAACAGTGCCTCGGAACGAACTGCAAGCGCAAAGAAGGAAAAATACCTGTTCTGATTACTTAACCGAGAGTGGATGCGTTTAAGTCATCCAGCCCCCTACACCAATCGAGCAATAATGATAATCAACATTCCTTGGCACTCGGCAAACGGCAGATTATTCAGGAACGGATGTGTGCATTCGGAGTTGCCAAGCAATGTCTCCCCTGTTTTCGTCATCCCCTTACGTCTGAGGCTAATGGGCCTGTAGCTCAACGGTTAGAGCAGCGGACTCATAATCCGTTGGTTCGGGGTTCGAATCCCCGCGGGCCCACCAGCTTTTAAAGGCGCAGCCGGTTCCGCTAAACAGTGTCCAGCCCCACTCTTGATAATACAGCGCGCAGATCCTGTGCGGTGAAGGGTTTACTCAGATACTCGCTAAACCCCATGGAAAGAAAGCGACTTCGGTCTTCGGGAAGAGCAAAGGCGGTGAAGGCAATGACAGGAGTTGTCTCAAGATGAGTCCGCAAGCGGATCTGGTTCAGAATATCCTGACCATTTTCTTCAGCGCCGAGATTGAAGTCTAACAGAATGGCGGAATACCGATCCTGATCCAGTGCGTGCATCGCATCTTCCGGTGTCGGCGCAACGACTACTTCATGTTTGTGTTCGGTAAGCGCTTTTACGATCTGAATAATTGCCCCGTTATCCTCCACCAGCAGCAGTCGCCCCGTCCGTACGGCCGCACCCGGCCCCAATGAAGCGTCAAATTGTGCACTTTCAGCGATCCTTCGCTCCTTCTCGGATGTCGCAAAACAAACGTAGAAGGATGTACCCTCTTCCCGGGTCGATTCGACCAGAATCTCTCCGTGCATCAGGGTTACCAGCTCTTTGGTGATGGCAAGGCCAAGTCCGATGCCCTGCCTTTTGCCAGCCATACCTTCGGTTTCCTGGTTGAAAGGCTGAAACAGACGAGCCTTCATTTCATCACTAATACCGATACCAGTATCCGACACTTCTACGACGATCTTGTCCCTCTCACGCCGCGTCTTCAGCGTGACCGAGCCTGAGTCCGTAAACTTAATGGCATTCGACAGCAGGTTCGAAAGCACCCTGGACAATGCCGCTTTGTCTCCGAGGATGAGCATGGAATCCGACTCTTGCAGATCCAAAGCAAACTCAATCTTGGCTTCTCTCGCTAACAACTGAAACTGCGGCGCAAGAGAGCGGGCAACGACGTTAACGTCCACGTCTGTACGCGGAAAGGTCAGCTGGCGCCCTTCAAGCCGTGCAAGATCAAGGACTGAATTGAGAGTCTCCAGCAGGTGTTGTGCGGATTGCCAGATGGTATCAACGATCTCTTTGTCTTCACTGTCACTCCGTTCTCGCAGCACCTCTGCAAATCCGATGATCGAGGTCAGCGGGGTACGAATTTCGTGACTCATGTTGGCGAGAAAGGCTGACTTCGTCCGATTGGCGATTTCGGCCTCCTCCTTCGCCGCCTTCATTGAATGCTCAGCGCGCTTTTGATCTTCGATCAATGTGCTCGTGAAGAACCACTGCCTCACTCCTTGTGTCTCACTGTCAGGGACGCCCCTCGTAAGATGCCATGCATAGAGTCGGTTCTCCCTGTCTCGGTAGCGGTGCTCTACCTCAAACGGCAATCCGTTGGATACACACGCTTCCCACTCCTTTCGTGTCTCCTCGAGATCCTCCGGATGAACCTTCTCAAACCAAGATTCGATGGTGTCGCCACTATCCTTGAAAAACTCTTCCCATCGAGAATTTGCAAGGGAGATGATCCCCGAGGCATCCACCACCCAAACCAACTGAGGAATCGCATCGGCCAGTCTACGGAATCTTCGCTCGCTTTCGAGTAATTGCTTCTCTGCCTTCCACTCATCTGTGTGATCCGCCAGAATGCATACGATGGAGCGCTCCAGATCGCCTGAAAGCAATGGGTGAGCGCTCAATACCCAGCAGGAGTCATCAGTGATATGCCTGCTAATTTCGCTCTGGCCAGTCTCCAACGACCGAAAGAATGCGCTTGCCTCCAAGCCCTGTCGCCCCAACAAGCGCGGAAAAGATGTTTCCCATACATCCCCTCCCCTGAACAAAACGTCAAACGCCGCATTACTCAGCTCTATGGCGCCCGTGGGGGCTACGAGACAGAAACAATCGCGCACCGCATTCATGGATGCCTGCCATTCTCCCTGAATACGCTCAACTTGCTTCTCCGCCTTGCTCAGCCGGATCAGGCTTCGTGCTGCGGCTATGAGTTCGGCAGGCTCGAATGGGGAGCGTAAATAGGCGTCCGCACCGCTTTCAACCCCAGCTACAAGATCTGAAGAATGTACAAACGTGGCGGAGGTTTGAAGTACCGGAATGTGACGCGTCTTCTCCCCTTGTTTCAGCCGCCGACATACTTCAAAGCCAAGTATATCCGGAAGTTTGACATCCAGGATAATAAGAGAAGGCTGCTGTTGGGCCAGCTCCAGAGCCTCCGCGCCGGATCCTGCCTCCAAAACTGTATATCCCTCATTACGAAGATAACGGGCCATTGCATATCGGTTGGCTTCGTTATCATCTACGATAAGGATATGGCGTTTCATCGGGCGAGATTCAGGCCGGTTTGGGAGCCATTCGAGTAGTGAAAGTCAGCGCTGGAGGAGTCTGTCGTTGGACATACCATGGGGATTGTCAGAGTAAAGGTCGACCCAATCCCTATTTCACTATCAATATCAATATACCCGCCCAATAGCTCGGCCAGACGCTTCGCCAAAGGCAGCCCTAGTCCTGTTCCACGAACGCCGCGTTGATGATCCCCTTCAACCTGTCCAAACTCCTCGAAAACCACTTCGAAATGCTCTGGTGCGATACCGATGCCAGTGTCCTGCACGACAAATCGGATCTGCGATGAGCCAACAAGTCCAACGCTTACCTTCACTTCGCCTCTATGAGTGTATTTGAGCGCATTGGAAACCAAGTTGCGTAGGATCTGCGTCAGCTTCGATTCATCTGTTAGCAGCACTGGAAGATCTTCGGGAACATCAAACGCAAGGGTCACCTGGTCTTTGATGAGGTGGCGCATAATGCCTTTGATGCCCTTGATCACCTCCTGTGGGTGGACATTGGATAGGTGCACACTTGCCCGTCCCGACTCAATCTTCGCCAAGTCCAGGAGTTCATCAACCATCTCGTTGAGCGTCGCGGCAGACTGACGTATTAGACGAACCTGGCGTTCCTGCTCCTCAGTCAGGTCTCCATCCATCCTCGCCTGCAACATCTGTGCAATGCTCAAAATCCCATTCACAGGCGTACGGAACTCATGCGTGACGTTGGACAGGAAGCGGGTCTTCACCTCCGAGATTTTTCTAAGCGCTTCAGCTCTTTCATCTAACTCAGCATAGAGAGCGACGACACCCCGATTCGTCTCTTCAAGCTCCCGGTTAAGCTCGGCGAGTTCCCGGTTACGGGCTTCAAGCTCTTCAAGAGCATCAGCAAGATCCTGATTCTGGTGTTGAAGCTCCGTCAAAGGGTCGCTGGCCGAGATCTTTGACGCTTCGCGCAGGGTCTGAATGAACTGCTGGTTGAACAACTGTGGGATTGGTCTGCGCAACCGCTTGCGCGCTAACACAAGGGCGCCCCTTCCTTCATTTGAATCAATCTCGACGCTATCGAGTACGCGTCGGGCGCTAAGCAGGCCCATCTTTGGTTGCCCTTCCCGGCTCAGTCCCTCCATCGCCGCATCTGGATCAGGGATGCCAGGTCCCTCATCAACCACCTCTACTGCAAGCACGCCAGGAACAGGGGTGTCTTCCAACATGAATGTCAGCTGCCCCTTCATTGCATGCTGTACTACATTACGGGCCAGTTCTGAAACGCCTGTAACGACACGAGCTTGATCCTGTTTATCGAACCCGATTGCAGACGCCAGATCACGAGCCACCTTGCGAGCTACGACAATATCATACTCGTTGCGAAGCGGAATCGACTGAATCTTCAGCATCATGACGTCGCCCACCTCCTTCTCGCGCCAAGTCGTTTTACGACGACAACCGAAGCATCATCCCTTCCCCGGTTAAAGTCCCGGTGGATCAATGCAGCTATCACCGAGGGATCATGTGAAAGAATTCCGGGATAATCGTCGAAGCCAAGGCGCGACTTTATCCCGTCGCTATATATGATAAACACGGAGTCGAGGGGCCAGTCATAATCTTGACAGGAAATCCTCCCAATGCCCGCACCAACAATCCCGCTCTGAACTAACGCAGAGCGAGACGCCTCTGGGCTTATCATTGTCATAGACACATTCCCGATGCCAGCGGCGTGCCACTTATTGGAATTTGAATTATAGCGGGCGATGCTGACGGCGCCTCCCCGACTGTGTCGCATACGCGTGTCGGTCTGCAAAAGAATCTCGCGGAGTTCCCTACCCTCGTCTCGTCTGAACTCCGCTATCGCAAGCGCAGCGGCTTCAAATGCGTTGGGGCCATGCCCCAATCCATCAACAACCATGACAGTCACTCCCTCGGGGGAGATGCTAACAGCAAAGTCATCACCTGACAAGTCGTCCAGTCTCATGGGAGTGCACACAGCGCCGATTTCCAATGGCAAAGGACCTACGCTCTCACCCGCCCCTCGGCGGCGTATTCGGCACAAGACAATCGTGCCGCGCCCCGGTTGGGAATACACGTCGAACTCATCTGCCTGCCGGGCCATACTGCCCATTCCTTGACCAGCGCTGCCACCCGTGGAATAACCGTCCTGCATCGCCTGCAGCGTATCCATTCCAGAGCCGGAGTCCACCGCCAGAAACTCGAGAACCGGCGACTCTGGCGCTCCCTTTATTCTCACCAGAGCGAGACCTTCGGCTCCATACTTCACCATGTTTCGAAGCGCCTCTTGCACCACGATTTCTGCGCGGCCTACTTCTGCGTCGTCAAATCCTCTCTCACGACAGCGCCTCCCTACCAGTCGGCGGACCGCACCAACGTCACTCGTGTGAGTAATCCTGATGCATTCATTCGCTCCTGAATCGATAATCATCTCCAACGAGTAAGAGTGATTCGAGTTCCTCTACCGGGCCACGTCTCAAGATGAAAGTCATTGGAAAGTCGTCTTGCACCGCCCAATCCCAGACCTAGGCCCTTGCCCGAAGTATAGCCATCTCTCAAAGCTAGTTCCACGTCTTCGATTCCGGGTCCCTGATCTTCCACGACTAGCCTTAGGCCTCTCCTTCCCCTGTCTTCTATTGGCTCAATCCGAAGCGTCCCACCGCCTGCGTATACGACAGCGTTTCGTGCGATCTCGCTGGCGGCTGTTACCAGTTTTGTTTGATCAACCAGTGAAAACTTCATTTCTGAAGCGACCCGCCGAACAGACTGGCGCGCTGACACCACATCTGACTCAGTACGGAGAGGGCACTCAAGGTTGCCTGGTTTATCCATTTATTTTGGATCTAGCCCTGAAGGCGACCTTTCAGGATTGCCATGCCTTTTTCCACATTCAACGCCGTCCGCACGTTATCCAGGGAAAGGCCTAGCTCTACCAATGTGATCGCCACTGCTGGTCGCATGCCAACGACCACGGTTTCGGCATCCTGGACACGGGCAATCTGGGAAATGATGGATAGCATCCTCCCGATGAAGGAATCCACCAGATCCAAGGAGGAAATATCAATGAGCACTCCACGCGCATTGATGCGCTCGATCATCTTGGTGAGGTCGTCCTGTAGAGCCATCGCCATCCGGTCATGCATGTCCACCTGGATTGTGACCATGAGGACATCCCCCATTCGCAGTATTGGTATCCGTTCCATAAGCAGGATGGCGAAAGGGATGTTAACTCACGCTTGTCACTCTCAGACGACGACGTGAAAGCGCGAGTGCAAATGCTGCGGCAAGAGATGACTTGGTTGTGACGTTCCCCAGATCTACCCCCAAATGAACGATCGTCTGCGCGATCTGCGGTCGAATGCCGCTGATGATACAATCAGCTCCCATCAAGCGAGCAGCAGTAACCGTCTTGATCAAATGCTGCGCAACCAATGTATCCACCGCTGGCACCCCAGTAATGTCGATAATGGCGACGTCTGCTTCTGTTTCCACAATTCGTTGGAGAAGCGATTCCATCACCACTTGCGTTCTTTCGCTGTCAAGCGTGCCAATTAAAGGTAATGCTAATATACCAGTCCACAAGGAGACAACCGGTGTTGACAGCTCCAAGAGATCCTGTTGCTGGCGATTGATCACTTCTTCACGGGAACGCATGTAAACCTCAGCAGTATACATCCCAAGGGAATCCAGGACCCGGCCTGTTTCCCAGATGAGCTTCATCTGCGTCTCGCTATCCTCCTTGCCCTGCATAGCTTCCTGCATCATGGCAAAGATTGGGTCCTTGGCGCTAAAGACAACGGTCGCCACTTCTGTTGGGGTGTACCCTTGTGTGCTGCGCGTCCGGGAAATCTCAGTTAGTAAATCCTTCAGCCGCTCCCATTGATCGCCAGATCTACTGGCAAGGTCTCCGGCGCTTACCGCACGAGCTAGAAGCTTCAAGAACCGGCTACACTGCTCGTCGAGCTCTGCCTCACTCATGAGACCGGTCTGCCTGCCAGCATCGCGCTTTAGGTTCTCCTTCCATTGTTCCAACAACTCACGTTGCTTTCCATCAAGAACCTGACTCAGATAATTTGGCGCGTTTTCCATAAGGCGTAGTTGCTCGTTGGCAGAGGCGAACCTTTCACTGCAACTCTTCTACCGTCAAGCGAATGACAGATTTTGAACTAAAGACATAGACGCCTGGATTCCGCCTTATTTGACGGAACTTGATTTCGATTATGTGCACGAGGGTCTATGTTAAGGCAGGCCCAAGCCAGCGCCGTCTCCGTGATACTCATAGATACTTTTCAAAGTTCGCATTTCTTTTCAATTTTTCTCGAAAGGGTATTGACGCGCAGCGGATGCTACGCCTAAATCTGCGCCTTCGTTACGGCAAACCGGCCGACGGCCAGATAGCTCAGTTGGTAGAGCAGAGGACTGAAAATCCTTGTGTCCCCAGTTCAAATCTGGGTCTGGCCACCACTTTTAAACCCCTGATCATCAGGGGTTTTTGGGTCTACACCAAAGTTTGGGGGATGGGCCAT
>CAYSHY010000102.1:0-7055 GCA_964430955.1 uncultured Puniceicoccaceae bacterium
AAGTTGTTGAACAGCTTGAATCCCGTGACTGTGGCGAGGTGTTCGGTCGGTCCTGAACAAGTATTTTGGGGGCGCACGGATCGAAGGTTGTGGACTAGGCGATTCTGTGAATCTTTCTCAGTCGAACCCCAACCTTTCGACTAATAATCTTCCTTTACGGATGCCGGAAGAAGGCACTCTGGTCGGCCAAAAAAACGAGCGCCTCTTGTTGAGGCGCTCGAAAATAACTCCGTCTATTGGGTTACGGTTATGCTGTCTTCTTGCTCATCCGGCGACGCACAACTGCCAGGCCGAGCAAGCCGCCAACACCAAGAAGGCCGATGGTGGCTGGTTCTGGTACAGGCTGACCGTAAAGGGTAAACTGTCCCTCGATTACAACGGCCAGTGGCAGCGTGAACCAGTCACCGGGATTAACTCCTGTTTCGCCTTCAATATCAGCGAACAGTCCAGAAACGTCGGTTGTGAAGAGTTGCGCAATGCCGACGTGGGGTGGATTCCAGAGCTCGTTATTGTCGTCGAAGATCAATGTGGAGTGCCCCAGATCAAATCCTGCTGGCTGGCTCAGGTTCCACAATACGTGAATGATCCCTGCAAGATTCAGCATCGCGTCGGAGTAGGTGTACACTCCAAGGGATTGTGGATCATTGAGCCCAAAGGTTGTTAGGTCGAATGTACGTATGACTTCATTGTTCTGCCCTCCATAAACCTTGATCTGAGCATCGAGGGTGCCGAAGAAGCTGTATTCTTGGCTCCAGTCGGCAGGATGATCGATAGTTGTGGCTTCCACCGTGAGCTGGGCAAAACCATAGACGTTGGCCGGCGGTGGGTTGCCGTTGATGTCCGTGGGGACGATCAGGCTGAGATCCAGCGGTGCGTTGTTGTAAAGTCCCAAGCCGTCGAGATCGAAGACGATCGTCTGGGCATGAGTGACGGAGGAGGCTCCCAGAATGAGACCGAAGGCAGCCAGTATGCGGATGATTTTCATAGCGACTTTGTTTGCGACATTTTGGCGTCAATGTGCATAAAGGAATGACCTTGCACGACGCCAGTAAAACACCTTACAAACCCGAAGGGTTTTTGCAAGTAAATTTGTATAACGAGAAAATGTCCAAAGCAGAAGACCGTAGGACTAGGTCTTAACCTTCGGGCTTCAGCTGCTCAGAGACGCTTTGTCGATGCCGCCCGGTTAGCCACGCCAATTCCTTAAGATAAACTGCGTGTCTGCGTAGTTGGTCCAACTGATCATGTGACATCCGCCACTGCCAGTTTCCTCCGGCAATGCCCGGCGTGTTCATTCGCGCCTCCGATCCCAGCATCAGAAAGTCCTGTGCAGGGATGATCGCCAGGCGAGGCGCACCGCGGTAAGCCTCGCGGATCAGGTCCCATGAAATATCCTCTCCACTCACACGCAGGAACCTGCGAACTTGATCCTGCACTTCGGGAACGAGCTTTTCATACCACCCACGGGTGGTGTCGTTGTCATGCGTACCGGTATAGATCACCTGATTGCCGCACATGTAAAACGGCAGGTGCAAGTTTGTCGTGTCCAGGCTGAATCCGAAGTGTAGTACGCCCATGCCGGGCAGTCCGGTCTGAATAAGGAGCTGGCGAACCTCGTCATCTATTTCCCCGAGATCTTCTGCAACGATCCGCGAGTCAGGGAACTTCTTCTTGACCGCCTTGAAGAATTCGAGGCCCGGCCCCTTCTCCCATGTTCCTGTGCGAGCCGTTGTGGCGGCAGCCGGAACGCTCCAATAGGCTGAGAATCCTCGAAAGTGGTCGAGCCGAACAACGTCGATCATCTGGAAAGTCAGGTCCAATCGACGTAACCACCATTCGTAGCCAGTCTGTTTCATTCGAGACCAGTCAAAGAGCGGATTACCCCACAGTTGCCCATCAAGTGAGAAGTAGTCAGGCGGCACCCCTGAGACCGCCTTCGGATCCAGATTCTCGTCCAACTGGAACAGCTCCGGCGACGCCCACACATCCGCGCTATCCATCGATACGAAGATCGGCACGTCGCCCATGATGGATATTCCCAACTGCCTTGCCTTCTTGCGAAGCAAGCCCCATTGACCGAAGAAGAGATACTGAAAGAAGCGTTGCGCCTCAGCATCCGCCTGAACCGACTCCGGCAGGGACTGCTGCTGCGCCGCCTTCCAAGTACGCACTTCTTTCGGCCACTGCCGCCATGGCTTACCACTGTAATGAGCCTTCAAAGCCATGAAGTAGGCAAAAGGATCGAGCCAGCCTGCATGTGTGCGTTTAAACTGATCGTACAGACCGTAGTTTGCCAAATATGCTTGCTTGCGCGCCTGAAACCGTCGGAACGCGTGCCGTAGCACTGGCCACTTGGCTAGGTATAAGCCGCCAAAGTCTACATGGTCCTGTGGAAGATCGGTAAGTCCCTCCAGGTCTTCCGGTTTCAACAGTCCCAGATCGATGAGTGGCTCGAGGTCAATGAGGTATGGATTTCCGGCGAACGCTGAAAAACTGGCATACGGTGAATCTCCATATCCTGTGGGATTCAATGGCAGAATCTGCCAGTATTTCATCTCAGCTTCTGCCAGAACTTCCAGCAGTTGGGCAGCCTCTCTGCCAATTGTCCCTATCCCGTACTTTCCGGGAAGTGAGGAAGGGTGCAGCAGCATTCCAGCCGCGCGCTCGTTCAACCAATCAAAAAGAGGCTCACGTAAACCAGCCGCCATACCCCAAACAAACTGCCCGCCCTCCAAAAACTAGCAAGCCGCCTTTAAACTCTTCCTCACCATGGTCCATCTTCGGCTGTTGTTCGCCAACCACGCTCGCGGTGCTGATTGGAGTGCGGCGACTCGTCGCCGTTTTCAAAACGCCGCGCCAATGATCCACAACCGCACCGAGAATCCTCCACCGAAAGTGTCTCCCATTTCGGTGCGCTCTCTTCCAAGAGTCCCCACTGCGCTTGGCCCACAAAGAGCCCCCTTCGCTCCTGCGATTCCAAAACGGCAGCAAGCAGCTGCATTCCGAAACGCTGTCGGCTATTGGTTATTGTCCACCCTTGCCGACCACTTTGAAACATCCACGAGACTCTCTCACTCGGCCCAAGCCCTCGGCCCTTCCCGTCCTCTTACATATACCTCACAAAAGCATCCTTGCGCAGGCGCTCCAGCCATGCCCGCTGGGCTTGGCGGGAGAGCTGCCCTGCGAGGATTTCTTCAATTTCCTCGCGCACTTCGGATAGTGGCTGCACACCTTCCGGGCGATGTTCTTCTACGTAGAGGATAAATACCTGATTTCCCAGGAAAACTGGGTCGCTATGCTCACCGGGCAGCAGGCCAAACGCGGCATTTGCGAGCTCTTCCCTCAGGTCCTTCTTCGTAACCCAGCCCCAGTCGCCCCCGCGTGAGCGGCGGTTGTCCTGACTCAGTTCCCTCGCCAGGTCTTCAAACCGTTCTCCGTCGTCCAAACGCTCAAGAATCTTCTCGGCCTGCTGTCGCATCAGGTCGCGGCTTTCGTCCCCAATCGGCCGTAGCATGATCAGCCTGAGTTTCACAGCCTCGTCCTCGTAGAAAGACAGCTTGTTTTCCTCGTAGTACTTGCTGATTCGCTCGGGGCTGACTTCAGACACGCTCTTGCGCATTTCCCCGCGCATTGCGGACACGATGATCCGCTCCCGCAACTCGCGGCGGAATTCGCGCACATTCTTTCCCTGCGCCTGCAAATGCTGCAGGAAGGAGGCCCGGTCGTTGTTGAAGTCTTCGATCAGGATGCGATCAAACTCGTTCTCCACGAACGTCTGCGGCATCTGATACTCCTTCTTTTGGAAAGCCTTTACAATTATGTGCCGGTCGATCAGCGACTGCAGGATTTCCAGATAGAGCTCGTCCATCTTCTGGTTGAACTCTTGCTCTGAGCGGGACTCCTGACGGATACGCGGCACAAGCGGGGCCATCTCGCGACGCAGCTCTTCGAAAGTGATGATTCGATCTTCAACCTGCGCTGCGATTCCCTGCTTCAACGGCGGCTGCCAGATGTTGTGCACGGTTTGGCCAGCCAGCGGAGCGGTCAATGCGAGTAGGGCAGTCAGGAAAGTGGAAAATCGCGTCATGTGCGTTCTTGAGAGTGTCTCTTCAGAAAATTTTTAATTTCCTGCAACCTTAGGGCCGGCTTTTGAGCGGTCAAGCGGGGAAACCGGTTGCCGATCTTCACGTAATCGTCCCGACGCCGCCCGGCGCGCGTGCACCGAAGGATGCTTCCTTCGCTTTCGACCAGCCCGATTCCGGCCTGTTCCGCCAGTGTGCGGATCTCTGTTACTGCAATTAGCGCCTGCGCTTCTGGCGGTGGTTTCCCAAATCTGTCCCGCATCGATGCTGCAACTTCATGCACTTGTGCCGGCGTCGCACACATTGCCAGATCCCGGTAGGTGTCGATCCGGAGCTTCGTCTCGCGGATATAGTTCGTTGGTAAGCTGGCGGTGATGGTTTCAATTTGGCCGCCCTCGCGCTCAAGTTTCTTTAGCGTTTCAAACCCGATCGCTGCGTCGCCTCCGCTGCGGTCGGACCCTTCGCCAACAAGAACAAAGTCCAGCCGCACGCTCGCGCGTATCAGCGACGCTGTCTTCTCGCCCTTTAGGCGCGCGATGCTTTGTCGCAGCAACTGGCAGTATAATTCGAAGCCGACACCGGCGATGTGCCCGCTCTGCTGGGCGCCTATCAGATTGCCGGCGCCTCGCAGCTCGAGGTCGCGCATCGCAATCCGGAAGCCCGCGCCGAGCTGATTGTATTGCCGCATGGCCCCGAGGCGTTTTCGCGCCTGGTCCAGAATCTTTGCATGCCGGTGCAACAACAGATAGGCATATGCCTGCCGCTTGAATCGGCCCACGCGTCCTCGCAGTTGGTAGAGCTGGGACAGGCCAAATCTGTCAGCACCCTCGATGATGATCGTGTTGCAGTTGGGAATATCCAGACCGCTTTCGATTATCGTTGTGCAAACCAACACATCGTAGTCGCCGGCAACATAGCGCGTCATTACGCGTTCCAAGGTCTGCTCGGTCATCTGCCCATGCCCCACGCCGATCTTTACGTCTGGAAGTTCCTCCCGTAATCGGTCCGCCACTGCCTCGATCGTCTGCACCCGGTTGTGCAGGTAGAAAACCTGTCCGCCCCGGTCCAGTTCGTAGCGTATCGCCTGCTTTACGAGGTCGATGGAGTAGGGCTTCACAATCGTCTGGATCGGCAGCCGGTCCACAGGCGCTGTTTCGATGACCGAGAGGTCTCGTGCCCCCATCAGCGCCAAATACAAGGTCCGCGGGATGGGGGTTGCGCTCATTGCCAGCACATCCACGTTTCCCCGCATCTCCTTGATCCGCTCCTTATGGCGCACTCCAAATCGGTGCTCTTCGTCAATGATCAGCAGTCCAAGGTCGCGCATCTTGATATCGCTGCTTAGCAACCGGTGGGTGCCAACGATGATGTCTATCGCCCCGGTCGAGAGCTGTCGTACGATCTCCGTCTGCTGCTGCTTCGTTCGAAACCGGCTGAGCATTTCCACCGTGACAGGAAACTCCGCCAGGCGCTCTCTGAAGGTGTTGAAGTGTTGCTGTGCAAGTACCGTCGTGGGCACAAGCAAAGCCACCTGCTTTCCTCCCATAACAGCCTTGAACGCAGCCCGCAGCGCCACCTCTGTCTTACCGAACCCAACGTCCCCGCACAGTAGCCGGTCCATCGGCTTGGGTAACTCCATGTCCGCTTTGGTTGTCGCAATAGCGGTCTTCTGGTCACGAGTCTCCTCAAATGGGAAAGTGGCTTCGAAGGCCAATTGCTCCTCACCGTCCGTTGGGAATGGATATCCTTCGCCGGTCTCTCGCTCCGCTTGTAGTCGCAGCAATTGGCTGGCAAAATCTATCGTAGCCTTCTCCGCGGCCGCGCGTGTCTTCTGCCACGCGCCCGAGCCCAGTTTGCCCAGCTTCGGCGGTCGTTTTGTGAGGCCCACATAGCGCGTCAGCAGGTGGCTCTCATGCAAGGGCAGGTGCAGGATCATGCCCTCGTCAAACTCGAGCGAGATCACTTCTTCCTTCTTCTTCCCGTCTTTGCCCTCAAGTTTGCTCAGCCCCCGGTAAAGACAGATCCCGTGCGACAGGTGAACCAACGGATCCCCTTCCGCCAGTTCCGAAAAATCAAGCAAGTGGTCAACTTGTGAGCGGTGTGGCAGGAGGCGTCTGCGCATTCCTCCGGGCCGGGGCCGGTAACGCCCGAATACGTCATTGGTGGTAACGAAGACCAATCCGCCCCCACCGGTTCCGTTTGCCTTTCTCTTCTTTCGGCCCTTACTCCGCCCAAGCCGGAAACCGCGCCGCAGCGGGCCGATTCGGTAAGCGGGATTTATGGACTCCATCGCATACTCGTGCAACACCGACTGGAGGCGACTTTGGTCCCCCTCATTCTGAGATACTGCAACGATTGACCATCCCTCGTCCTTCCACGACTGCAGACATTCCAGAAGACTTCGTCGGGAAGCTTCTTCAGCGGCGACACGGTCAATTCCCAGTGCCTGTTCCGCGCCCACCGTCCGAAATTCCTCGAGCGGCTCGGCGATCAGTTCCACTCGCTCTCCTGCAGACCCATACAGGTCGTCCACCGTTTCCACTTCCTGAATACCAAACCAGCGGTCTGGAGTTCGTTCCCGGTCATCAAACAGGGTCTGAAATGTTGCCCGACTGCTTCCTGCTCGTTCAAACTGCGAAAACAGATCCTCAGCAACCCTTCCCAGGTCGCTCGGCTCATGAAAGAACCAATCGGTGCGCTTGCCCAGGTAGTCCAGAATGTTCCGTTCCCGAACTTCTCCACCCATCTCGCCAAACGAACTCACCACCACCTCATTCAGCGTTTCGATCGTTAGTTGCGTCGTGGGATCAAACTGCCGTAGTCCATCAATCTCGTCTCCAAAAAAATCCACACGCACCGGCGCCGTGGCATTCAGTGGATAGATGTCTACCAAACCTCCGCGAAGCGCATATTGGCCCGGTGTCTCGCATACCGCCTCGTGATCATACCCCATCGCCTCCAGACGCTCTGTCA
>CAYSHY010000103.1:0-6005 GCA_964430955.1 uncultured Puniceicoccaceae bacterium
GCTCATTTGGTTTTGCTTACCTGCTGATTATCAGCATCTTGAGCCTGACCGCGATTTTTTTTATGAAATTTCCGGGTAAGGTCGCTTGACGTGGGATCTATCATTACCTTAGTGTGGTACTACTCCGCTTATCGGGCGGACCATGCAAGCTCTCCCAAACAATCCGAAAACACCCTCCTGGCTGGGAGGATTCACAAATAACCCCCACCCTTATGAAAATCGCACTGTCTCGGCGACGGCTTACCGTTGGCTGTCTCGCCTTTCTCTCAATCGCCGTCACTAACCTGCACGCAGATTTACTGTATTATGCAGGTTTCGATGACGCTCCTGGTCCAGGCACTCCAAGCGGATGGACGGACACTGAGAACGGAAATGAAACAGATGGCTTTTACACCTTGGGCCATGGAATCAGCGCTGGATCGCTGACCTATCCCAATTTGCTTACCACGGGCAACAAATGGGTCCTAGGAGTGAACTCCGCCACTGGCTCAGGCGCGCCTGCCACCCCTTTGGGGAACGCTACAACAGTGTTTGGCGATCCTGTTGCTACGAACGAGACGATCTTCTTTTCGTTCCTCCTTCAAGTCGCCGACTTAGGGCCCCTTACAGTTGGAACCTCCTCAGTCATTTCCCTTCGCACGGCAACTTCTTCTGACAGTGAGGTCGTTGCCGGTATTGGTTTCGGCAGACCTAGCGGCGAGGATGGCTACAAGCTTTCTTTTCACAGAGGGCACCGCGGATATAACCATGCTGACTCCGTGAAGACGGATGACCTCTTCAGCGTAGGGGAGACTTTGCTGATTGTAGGCTCCTACACACGCGCTGGGAGCAGCAGCAAAGTAAGCTTCTGGTTGAATCCCGATCCGATCGATCTTGGCAGCCTGATAGCGCCAGATGCGGATTATGAGTTTAGCCTGACGTCTGCCCAGGCGCGCGCCGTTGACCGGTTTCACATAAAGCCGCAGCCGACATCTTCAACCGCGATTCCCGGCAGCTTCTATTTTGACGAACTTCGCTTTGGAGATACGTGGGCCTCGGTTACGCCAGTTCCCGAGCCGTCCACCTATGCGCTCCTCGGGGGAATCGGCGTCATGATCTTTGCGGTGATACGTCGACGTAAGGCCAACCGATAGTCACTCAAGCAAATCGGTATGCTTTGAGCCCCTGCCTTTCGTAGAGGCAGGGGCTTTTTGTCATCGGTTCCGGAGCGCCGCCCTTATCAGGCGAGGCCAGCTGAGGACGTGAATCCCTATTGATGACGATGAACCGATCTAGAGGATGGCGGTAAGGCCGCCGTCGATGTAGATGATCTGGCCGTTGATGTAGTCGGAAGCAGGGGATGCAAGGAAAATGGCCAGCCCTTGTAGCTCATCCGGATCTCCCCAGCGGGCGGAAGGGGTGCGGGACGTGAGCCACCTGTCGAAGTCCAGATTCTCTTTAAGCGGGCGAGTCATTTCAGTGGCGAAATAGCCGGGGGCAATGCCGTTTATGTGGATGTTCTTTGACGCCCACTCTGCAGTCATCGCGCGTGTGAGCATGGCGAGACCGCCCTTAGCCGCTGCGTAGTTACCAGTAGTAGCGCGAGCAAGGCTACTCATGAGCGAACAAATGTTGATGATCTTGCCGCCACCGCGATCGATCATCCCCTTGGCAATGCGCTTGGAGACGATGAAGACAGCTGTGAGGTCGGTCTTGAGAACGACCTCGAAATCCTCCAGCGACATATCCAGGAGCGGACTCCGACGCATGATGCCCGCATTATTGACCAGGATATCGACCGGGCCAACCTCCTGCTCAAGACGGCTGACAGCCTGATCTACCGCCTGTTCGTCTCCGATGTCGAACACGATACCATGAGCTTTAAGGCCCTCACCACGGAGCTTCTCGACAGACTCGTCGACGCCCTCCTGGGATCGGCCACTGATGACGACAGTTGCGCCGGCCTCGGCCAAGCCGCGTGAAATACCCAAGCCCAGGCCCCGATAACCACCTGTGACGAGAGCGATTTTTCCTTCCAGAGAGAACAGACGAGTAATCTTATTCATTTTGAGAAATCTATAACACCCTTTAAAAGACCTGAATCGGGTTTCAGCCAAGCCTCAATCATTGTCGGAAAGGCGTTTGCGGAACATTCATGCGTTATCCAGTCCTGCGGCCTCACTCTCCCCTCTTCCATGAGATGAATGATCTCACGGAAGTTCCTGGCCGTTGAATTGCGACTGCCAATGATGGAGAGCTCGCGACGGTGAAAGTCAGGGTTGCTGAAAGAAAGGTTACCGTTGTAGATGCCAACGAGCACAACACGCCCACCGTTGCAGGGAAGTTGAATGGACGCCTCCATGGAAGCCTTGGCGCCGGTGGCGTCGAACACAGCTTCAGGACGCTCTCCGAAAGCCTCCCATGCGTCTGGCAAGGGAGGTCCATCCGGATCCAACTGAAGAATGGAAACATCTGGAAACAACTTCTGGACCTGCATGAGTCGAACACGGGAGACATCCACCGCTGTGACGGAAACGCCTGCCAAAATGCAGAACTGAATAACGGAGAGCCCAATGGGCCCGGCGCCTACAACGGCCACAATCTCATCCGCATTAAGAACCGCCCGCTCTACTGCATGATGCCCGATGCCAAGTGTCTCCACTAGCGCGAGCAGTCGGGTATCAAGCTTGGATGACGGATGTACCTTATCTGCGGGCATGACAATTTGCTCGCGCATGCCGCCATCAATATGAACGCCAAGACAAAGGGTGCTGGCGCTACAATTGGTCTTTCCGCGCGCAAAGGCCCTGTCGCCGGGATGGGCGAGATAAGGCTCCACCGCGCACTGCATGCCCGGTTGCAGTCGATCCACGCCCGGGCCAACATCCACGATCTCCACTCCCAGCTCGTGCCCAAGAATGCGTGGATAATCAAAAAAGGCCTGCCGCCCCCGATATGCGTGAATATCAGTTCCGCAAAGACCAGCATGCTTCACGCGCAATCGCACTTCGCCCGGTCCCGGCGACGGTGGTTCCGGGCTGTCGACGAACTCTATCACGCCCGGCCTCTGTAGAACCAGCGTCTTCATCTGAAGCGGGATTCCGGCGACCAGAGATCCGGGTTGGCGCCTAGACGCTCCTTGACGACCTGCGTGGCGTGAGCGAGGGCATCGAGATCACTTTGCGTAAGCTGAAGATCGAAGGCGCAGATGTTCTGGCGAATCTGTTCCGGCGAGCGGGCGCCAACAACCACGCTGGTCACCCCTTCCTGTGCCAATAACCACGCCAAGGCAACCTCGGCCATGGGAGCGCCAAGGCTACGGGAGATTGAACGAATGCGGGCTATGGCCTGGAATGTTTCAGGCTCGCAGCCTGACTCCCCATGTCGGGCCAGCGGTCTGTTTGAGGAGAAGTGGCGCGTGCGGGACCGGCCTTCCGGAACTTCATCGGGAGCGCTGTATTTGCCGGTGAGGAGGCCCTGCATGAGTGGACTGTATGGAAGAACAGCGACACCAAGTTCGCGGCAGATGGGTAGCACTTCAAACTCGATCTGGCGGCTCAGCAACGAGTATGGAAGCTGATTCGAGATGATTTTCACCCCCGTTGAAACGACTTCCTGAAGATCGCGCAGCCCAAAATTAGACACTCCAAGATGCACCGCCTTGCCTTGCTTCACCAGCAGTTGCATGGCCTGAACGGTTTCTGAAATCGATATCTCACGGCTTGGCCAGTGAATCTGCAGCAGGTCTACGCGGTCCGTTTGTAACCGACGCAGGCTGTCTTCGCAGGACCGAACGACACTCTGGGCATCCATCTTGTCGGCGGGGATCTTGGTGGCGATAACCGCTTCATCTCGATGACCTTTCAAAGCCCTTCCCAGAATTTCTTCCGAGCGGCCGTCTCCATAGCCCGGGGCGGTGTCGAAGAAATTTAGCCCGACATCCAGTGCGGCATGAATCGTCTGCCGTGACTGACTTTCCTCCTGCTCACCCCACTCTGCGCCACCTGCAAAGGCCCAACAGCCCAAGCAAAGACGGGGTACGATAAGGGAGCTCTTTCCAATCTCGATAACATTCATCCTTGGGGGTGAGGGAAGGATAGCACCCACATCGCGACCAATGCAACTGCATGAGCCCAGATTCGGCGGCAAGACTTTAGCATTTTAGAATGCTGACGATACAATAGATAGCCAAGCATCCTAAACCTGCCCCGCCCACACTACGTGTACAAGCAAGAGAGACCGATTATTGAGCAATTTGACCCGTAAATTCGTAGCAATGGCGAAGCGTAGGTCTTAAGGTGATCCCACATGAAGATACTGATTGCCGAGGACGATTACATCTCGCGGAAGCTGCTTCTAACAACGCTTAAGCAGTTCGGGCATGATGTGGTTGCCTTTGACAACGGGATGGAAGCTTGGGAGGCGCACAAGGAGTCGCCATTTCGTATCATCGTGAGCGATTGGCTGATGCCAGAGCTCGATGGCCTGCAATTTTGTCGGAAAGTGCGGCAGAACCGACAGCAGGAATACACCTATTTCATTCTACTAACCGCGAATATCCAAGGAAAGACAGCCCACAAAGAGGCGATGGATGCGGGTATCGACGATTTCCTGCCCAAACCACTCGACCGGGACCAGATCTGGATGCGATTGCGGGTTGCAGAGCGAATCCTGAACTTCACGCGTCAAATCACGCAGTTGGAGTCGATGCTGCCAATCTGCTCCTACTGCAAGCGGGTGAGAGAGGACGAAAACTACTGGCAGCAAGTTGAAACCTATATCGGCCGGCACCTTGGGACCGCTTTCAGCCACAGTGTTTGCCCCAGTTGCTTCAACGATGTGGTGAAGCCGCAGCTAGACTTGCTGGACGAGAACGACAGTAAGACCACAAAGGCATAAGGACGACGTATGACGGCCGCTGGAAAGTTGCATCCCTCCGAACGGCGCCTTATAAGACCGGGCCTAGGAGAGATGGTATTGCGGCAGATCAGAGTATGGCTGGCGAATCGGCGGATGCGTCGACCGCGCTACAAGCTGGATAGACGCCACTACGAAGGCATTTTCCAGCCGGGCTTCTTTGCATCTCTGAACAAGTCTCGCTTCTGGGAAACGACCAATAACAACCAGCGTCCCCACAGAAAACTGCTGCGCAAGGTGGTGTATGTGGGTGTCATCGGTCTGTGCGGTTTCCTCGCATGGGTAGCCGTGGTGAGCATCCAGGCGCTAAACACATTCAATTGATGAACGAAACTCTGACAGGCGTAGCTGCTCTTGCTGAAAAGCGGGCAGAAGGCTCTATGGCTCTGAAACAGGCATGGCAGCACGCCCTCCAGAAACTTCTTTCAACAGGAATCACTCTGGAACAGGTTGAACTGCTGGCCGCACAGTGTAGCAGCCCCCAGGAAGCGATGCGGCTTTCGATGGGGCTTGATGGCGGCCAAGCCGGTTACCAGTGTCTGATGGCGGCTATTGACGACTCCGTTTACAGCCTGAGAGATTGGGTCAAGGCGCTGGATGTGCTCCATCAATGGCTTGGCCGGAATCCCCGGCGCACTAACCTCGAGCACAAGCTGGGTTACATTCACTGCTGCTCCGTGAGCGAGCCGGGGAGACCCCTGAGCGAGATCGTGACGCTGATGCTCGAGGAGTATGGTTACGAAGGAATGGAGGCCTAGCCGTATCGCCCGCCATTTGATCAGGGACCAATAGTTACTTGAAAGTATCCCGGAGGAAGCCTTGGGGCAATCCTGGTCTGAATGTAGCGAGCCAAGGCAGCCTCAATATTATCGTTGCCAGCGCCCTTGATGAGAAGCGGCTCGCCGAGTGGCCCGGCTGGCGTTGTGCGGACAAGGAACGTTGTCGGTTCGAAAAGCGGCGTACCGGCAAGGTCCTCTATGCTCTGTATGTCTCCTCCATAGGAACTGTTCCCATCCAGCAGGTTTGTTGCTAACCACGCTCCATGCCGCGGCGGTAAGGGGTCCAGCGGGAGTTGACTTCGCCCGAACAGGCTTAACATTCTCGGCTCC
>CAYSHY010000104.1:0-5857 GCA_964430955.1 uncultured Puniceicoccaceae bacterium
CGCCAAGCCTATCATCATGGCGAGTGATAATGCGTTCGTGCAACATCCGGGTTAGCTCTACCTTTTGACGCCTTGTGATGGAAGATCAGTCGGTAATGCCCCAGCAGGGGTGGCGCTCGGTTCAGGGGTAACATAGGTATGCCCTCTGGATCCAATGGCACTCGGACAATTATTGAAGAACGCGCCTTGCCAGCGGGTGGAGCCCGACCCAAAGGATACTCAGCGATGTCTGGTGGCGCCGGAATCAATCTAGAGGCCATCAATGGCGAGGTGGGTTAGTTTACAGCCTTGCGGGGGTCGCTCGAGATGTCGGGTTCTGTAATTTTGGCATCACGAGGCTGTTGATTGTGGAGGACTTGCCGAGCCTGCGAGTGGTCTCGCGAGTAGAAAATCACAGCAGACGCCAAAATTCACCCCCCGACCCCAGCCCAACCCAGATGCGGCGCCTTAAACGAGCGCCATTGGCCCCAGAATGGGGAGCTCCTACTCCATCTGCAGTTTTAATCATACCCGTGAACGACCTTGCGAGGAAACCTTCCTGATATAAGAAGGAGGCATGCGAAGGCTGCTCCTTTTGGTTGTTCCGGTTCTTGTGTTTGCTGGGCTGCGGGCTAGCCCGCCATCGGAGGAAGTGGCGCCGCGGGTGGTGGTGCTGACGGATATTTCCAATGAGCCGGATGACGAGCAGTCGCTTGTGCGGTTTCTGGTGTATTCCAATGAATTTGAGGTGGAGGGGTTGATAGCCACCACTTCCACCTGGCTGCGAAAGGGCACGCGGGAGGACCTGATCCGCCGCCAGATCGATGCATATGAGCAGGTGCGGCCAAACTTGTTGAAGCAGGCGCCGGGGTTTCCGGAACCGGAACACCTGCGGGCGGTGACGTTTACCGGACAGCCGGAGTATGGCATGGACGCGGTTGGCGAGGGCAAGTCGACGGCAGGCTCCCGGCGCATCATTGAAGTCGTGGATCGCGAGGATGAGCGGCCGGTATGGGTGACGATCTGGGGCGGGGCAAACACCTTGGCGCAGGCGCTCTGGGATGTTCGGGCGAGCCGGACAGAGGAAGAAGTCGCCGCCTTTGTTTCGAAGCTGCGCGTATATAGCATCTCCGACCAGGATGACGCGGGCCCATGGATGCGGAAGGAGTTCCAAGGCCTGTTCTACGTGGTCTCGCCCTCGCGGCCGGATGCGGCGCAGTATGACTCTGCCACCTGGTCGGGGATCGGGGGCGACCGGTTATACAAAAACGGGCCGGGGCATGTCTTCCACATGGTGGACAATCCTTGGCTGGAGGAGAACATCATCAAGGGCCACGGGCCACTGGGTGCGTTGTACCCAAAGGTGAAGTATATAATGGAAGGCGACACCCCGTCTTACCTTGGCCTAATCAACAATGGATTGGGCTGGTCCACGAGCCCGGGCTATGGCGGCTGGGGAGGCCGTTACTCGCGCTACCACCTGGTGGGCGAGGCGCAGCCGATCTGGACCAACATTGGCTATAGCCGCGACACCGTTACTGCCGACAACGGCGCCACCGAGACGACCAACGCGGCCACGATCTGGCGATGGAGAGAACATTTCCAGAACGACTTTGCAGCGAGGATGGATTGGTGCGTGGCCGAGGAATACGCCGATGCCAACCACAACCCCCGGCCGGTCCTCAACGGCGACAAGTCGCTCAAGGTCATCCACCTCAAAGCGGGCGCGGGTGACAAAATCACCCTCTCAGCCGAAGGTACAGAGGATCCCGACGGCGACGATTTCGAGATCACCTGGTGGATCTACCACGACGCCGGAAGAGTAAAGGGCGCCAGCCTCTCTCATGATAGCGGACCCCAAACAGTGGTCAGCCTGCCCGCCGAATCTAAACGCACGGGCGCCGTCCACGTGATCCTGCAGGTGAAAGATGCGGGCGAACCGGGGTTGTATGGGTACCGGCGTGCGGTGATTGAGGTGGGAGGGGAGTGAATAGTGAGGAGTGAAGAGTGAAAAAGAGAGGGTCGCGTGCGGTCCCGGGTGCCGAGGGGTATGCGGGTGCGCCGCGGAGTGACGGAGTGGTGGAGTGGTGGGGGCCGGGGGCCGGGGGCCGAGGGCCGAGGGCCGGGGGCCGAGGGGGGGAGGCGGCTGCGCCGCGGAGTGATGGAATGCTGGAGTGGTGGAGTATTGGGTGGGAAGGAAGAGGGCATGGGCATGGGCAAGAGCCGTGGGGGGTCATGTGAAAAACTTGCGAAACTGTCCGTCGTCGCCGATAATCCGAGTATGAGCGTCCTTGAAGAAGCCATCGAAAAACTGAAGGTTTAGCCGGAGGACAAGATGATGGCGGTCTCAAATTTCATCGATTCTTTGACTGATTCCACCAAGGGCCGCTTTGACGACTTGGCCGGGTGCTTGACGCAGGAAGAAGCAGACCGCCTCGAGCGCGCAATCAACGAGAGCAGTGAACGTATCGATTCGGGACAAGAAGGTTGGTAGCGACAGCTATATAGCGCAGTTATCAGCCTCTTTCAGGGGGGGGGTGAAGCCGCTGCGGCTTACTTCAATGGGGCTCAGGAAGTATGGATGCCCTTCGTTGCTTTAGGTGAGCTCTACTGTGGCCTGCGATGAACCATTGCTCCAGATTCCGAACAAGCTTGGGCGGGAACGGCCGGTAACTGTCCAGCTTAGATCCAGTTCAACCTAGTCCCAGACATCGCTCCGCCAACATTATGCCTTGAAGACATTATTAACCATGAGCATAATGTCAGAATGGCACTCGATTTCGTAAACAGGACTAGTGAAATTGGCCGGCTCGACGAGGCCTGGAGGAAGGGAGGTTTGGTCGTGGTGTATGGACGCCGCAGGGTCGGAAAGACGCGCCTTTTGCGAAGGTGGCTGGCGTCCCGCGAAGGCTTCTACAGTCAAGCGATTGAGGCGGAGAGCTCACTTCAGGTAGAGCAGGTGTATCGTGATATCCGTGAGCATTTGGACACGCGGGTCGTTCCGAAGGATTGGACGGAACTGCTGGATCTACTACGGCTCAAGAAAGGAAAGTGGGCTTTTGTTCTGGATGAGTTGCCTTACCTGGTCGCTTCCGATCCCTCTCTGCCGAGCCGTTTACAGAGGTGGATCGACCACGATCTGCCGGACGGATGCCTGCTGGTTTTAGCGGGGTCGAGCACACGGATGATGAACGACATCTTCCTGAACAGGCAGGCGCCGCTCTATGGAAGAGCCTGGAGACTCATGCCCATTGCCCCAATGAGTTACCACTCCTTCTGTGAAGCGTGCTCATTGCCTGTTGCGGAAATGGACTCGTTCGAGAAGTTCTCGTGCGTGGGGGGCATCCCCAAGTATTGGGAATACGTTGAGCAGGGAAAGGATACCATCAGCCTGTGTGAGTCACTGTACTTTGCCGAGTCTGCATTCATGCAGGAGGAGCCGCAGCGATCTCTTCGGGATGAGGGCGTGGGTGGTGTGAAGGCTCTTTCAGTGCTTGAAGCTGTGGGCCGGGGAGAATCGAAGCCCAGCGGCATCGCCGGGAGGCTTGAAACCAGGCAAACGAGCCTTTCCCGGGTCTTTCAACAACTAATCGACGCCGCGGTTCTTGATCGAGAGATTCCTTTCGGTGAGAGCGCGCGAACGACCAAGAAGACGAGCTACAGGATAGTGGACCCGGCATTGAAGTTCTGGTTTGGCGTCTATTCGCCGCATCGCAGTCGATGGAGGCATGCTTCGCGGGAAGAACGTCTCCGGTGGATTCATGGGCATGCGAGTGTCATATTCAAGGAATACCTTCGCTCCCTGATCCCGGGCGCAAGACGTTACTGGGAGCGTACGACTGAGTTTGATATTGTTGGCCCTGATCCGCTGGATCCCGAAGGGCTACTCGTCGCGGAGGTAAAGTGGAAGCGCCTGAAATCCAAGTCTCGTGAGGAGGTGCTAAGAGAGCTTCAGCTAAAATGGGAGTCCTGCGCTATCAGCCGAAAATCTCAGCGTGTGCGTTTTGCCGTTCTCGACGCCACAGAGCTCGAACGTTTATCCGGCGGGGCCTGATCCGGGCACGCCCGCGAGATGCGGTTGCGCCGAGGAGTGATGGAGTAATTGGTGGGGGGAAGAGGGCGATGGGCGATACTAAACTGTGCGCTTAATGATGCCAAAATCACAGGAACCAAGGAATAGTGAATGGAGAAGAGAGAAGAGTGAATGAAAGAACTGGTGCGGCGATGGGAACTGCGTGTGCGAGTGCAATGGCGCGTGGGCTATGTAAGCGATTCGAAGTCTGAGGGGAGTGGGGGCTTTGAAGACCCAGGTTACGAGTGCTCCGGCTCGTGGAACTCGCCTGCCGCTCTCAAACCCTGGGCTATGTTGTGCAGTCCTTCAGGACAAACAGGGCCCGGACGTGGTGTCCGGGCCCCTTGGATACTGATCCTGAACCTGGTTGATGTTCCTGCCTACTCGTCCAGGAGAAGATCGAGAATTTGACGGGCGGTGTCTGGGATGACAGCTCCCGGGCCGAAGATGGCGCTCGCTCCGTGCTCGTAGAGGAAGTCGTAGTCCTGGGCGGGAATAACGCCGCCGCAGACGACCATGATATCCTCGCGACCCAGGTTCCTGAGCTCCTCGACAAGCTTGGGAAGCAATGTCTTGTGACCCGCAGCCAGAGAGCTCATGGCGACGACGTGCACGTCGTTCTCCACAGCCTGCCGTGCGGTTTCCTCGGGAGTCTGGAACAGCGGGCCGATGTCGACATCGAACCCGAGGTCCGCATAGGCGGTGGCGACAACCTTGGCGCCGCGATCGTGTCCGTCCTGCCCCATTTTGGCGATGAGGATGCGCGGCCGGCGTCCTTCGCCTTCCTCAAACTTCCTGATGCGTTCCCTAACGTCTTCCACCTTGCTGTCCTTTCCGAATTCGCGGGCATAGACACCGCTGATGGAGCGAATGTTTGCCTTATAGCGGCCAAACACCTTCTCCATCGCCTCGGAGATCTCACCCAAGCTCGCGCGAGCCTGAGCGGCTTTGATCGAGAGGTCGAGCAGGTTGCCCTCGGCCTCGCCCGCGGCGACTTTCGTGATCGCTTCCAGGGCCTGGCGGCAGGCGACATTATCACGCTCTGCCTTGAGCTTCTTGAGCCGACGGATCTGAGCCTCGCGCACTGCTGTGTTGTCGATATCGAGGATGTCGAGCGGGTCTTCCTTTTCCAGACGATACTTGTTGAGGCCAACGATGGTCTCCTGGCCGCTGTCAATGCGGGCCTGGCGACGAGCAGCGGCTTCCTCGATGCGGAGCTTTGGTAAGCCCTCCTCAATAGCCTTGGTCATACCGCCCATGGACTCAACCTCTTCAATATGAGCCCAAGCCTTCTCGTAGAGCGCATGCGTGAGCGCCTCTACATAGTAGCTGCCGGCCCATGGGTCGATGACCTTGGTGATGTAGGTTTCGTCCTGCAGGTAGAGCTGTGTGTTACGGGCTATTCGCGCGGAAAAGTCCGTGGGAAGAGCTATCGCCTCGTCCAGCGCATTTGTGTGAAGCGACTGCGTGTGGCCCAGGGCTGCCGCCATGGCCTCGATGCAGGTGCGGGCCACGTTGTTAAATGGATCCTGCTCAGTAAGGCTCCAACCGCTGGTCTGCGAGTGTGTGCGCAGCGCCATGGACTTTTCGTTCCTCGGGTTGAAGCTCTTTACGAGCTGCGCCCAGATTAGGCGCGCCGCCCGCATCTTGGCCACTTCCATGAAGTAGTTCTTCCCCTGCGCCCAGAAGAAGGATAAGCGAGGAGCAAAAGCATCTATATCGATTCCCGCCTTTACACCCGTGCGCAGGTATTCCAGCCCATCGGCAAGTGTGTAAGCCATTTCCAGATCTGCCGTGGCGCCGGCT
>CAYSHY010000105.1:0-5379 GCA_964430955.1 uncultured Puniceicoccaceae bacterium
CGATTCGATTACAGACGGATCAGCGAGGGTGGTGACGTTGCCCAATGCGCTGCCAGTGGCAATATCCCGAAGGAGGCGGCGCATAATTTTGCCGGAGCGGGTCTTGGGCAGATCTGCGCTGAAGATGATTTTTTCCGGCACAGCAAACTTCCCAATCTTCTTTACGACAAGTTGTATGAGTTCGTTCCGCAGCTCGTCGCTTCCTTCAGTATCAGTACCGCGAAGCAAGACAAACGCTACGAGTCCCTGCCCTTTTATGTCATGAGGCACGCCGATAACGGCGCTCTCGGCAACCTTGGGGTGCTCGACAAAAATGCTTTCCAACTCAGCGGTGCCAATCCGATGGCCTGAGACGTTCACAACGTCGTCCACGCGCCCGACCACCCAAATATAACCATCCTTGTCCCTGCGGGCTCCATCGCCGGGGAAGTAGTATTCCCCACCCCAACGGCTCCAGTATGTGTCCTTATAGCGCTCCGGGTCGCCCCAGACGCCGCGAAGGATAGCAGGCCAAGGCTTGCGTATTGCCAGATACCCGGCTTCAGCCTCATTGCCCTCAGAGTCGAGAACAGCAACATCGACGCCGAAGAAAGGAAGCGTCGCGCTGCCGGGCTTGGTAGGCGTAACGCCCGGCAAAGGTGAAATGAGAATACCGCCTGTTTCCGTCTGCCACCAAGTGTCCACGATCGGGCACTTTTCTTTCCCAATCGTACGGTGGTACCACATCCAAGCTTCGGGATTGATCGGCTCACCAACGCTTCCAAGCAGGCGTAGGCTAGACAGGTCGTATTTCTCCGGCCACTCGTCGCCCCACTTCATAAATGCGCGGATCGCGGTGGGCGCCGTGTAAAAGATGGATACCCTGTACTTTTCAATGATCTCCCAGAAACGGCCCGGATCCGGCCAGTTGGGCGCGCCTTCATACATCAGGCAAGTGGCGCCGTTTTGCATTGGGCCATAAACGATGTAGCTGTGACCGGTGATCCAGCCAATGTCTGCGGTGCACCAGTAAACATCCTCATCCTTCAAGTCGAAGACGTAGCGGCTGGTCAGGTAGGTAAAGACCATATACCCGCCGACTGTGTGCATGACGCCCTTTGGCTTGCCGGTGGATCCACTTGTGTAGAGCAGGAAGGCCATATCCTCACTGTCCAGCTCTTCGCAGGGGCAGTGAATGCTCTCGTTCCTGGCAATGTCCCAGTACCAGATATCCCGCCCTTCGGTGATCTGAACATCCGAGGATCGGCGATCACGGAATCGCTCGACGACCAGCACGTTCTTGACGCTTGGGCATTCGGCCACAGCCTCATCGACGACGCTCTTCAGGGGTAACGGCTTACCTCTACGAAAGCCGATATCTCCTGTAATAATGAGCTTTGAGGATGCATCGACAACCCGGTCACGTATCGACTCGGCGCTGAATCCAGCAAAAATGACGCTGTGAACTGCGCCAATGCGAGCACAGGCAAGAATGGCAATCGCCAGCTCGGGAGTCATTGGCAGGTAGATGGCGACACTATCGCCCTTCCCGATCCCAAGACGCTTCAGCGTGTTTGCAAACCGACACACCTCGCGATGGAGATCACGATAGGTAAGAACCCGCTCGTCCCCCGGCTCGCCCTCCCAAATAATGGCAGCCTTATTTGCACGCGGCCCGTTCAAATGGCGGTCGACACTATTGTAGCACAGGTTTGTCTTGCCGCCGACGAACCACTTGAAGAAGGGCTTGTCGGACTCATCAAGGACTTTGTCCCACTTCTTGAACCAATGTAACTCGCCAGCGACCCCAGCCCAGAAACTCTCGGGGTCCCGGATCGACTGTTCATAGCGCTCGCGGTAGGCATTCATGCCCGACACGTGCGCACGTTTAGCAAACTCTTCTGAAGGGGCAAAAGAACGGTCCTCTTTCAGGACCGATTGAAGTTCTTCGGTAGTAGTAGCCATTTGAAAGTTTGGGGTTGAGGGTAAAAGTTGGGCTGATAGCGCCACCCAGATTCATTGATAGACGCGGGAGCTTACGGGTCAAGGGAGGAGGAATGACGAAGATTGAAATGAAGTTTCCTTGGGTCGCGCCTTGATTTGGTGGCGGCGCTGAATCATCTTGATTGAACACGCAACTTTTCAGTTGCCTTTCACCTCGAACTCACTCTGCTTTAGGCAACCGATTGGTTGCCTATGAAAGAAATTACAGATCGAATAGTAAAGACTATCAGACTAAATGCGCCGCGTAGGCGGGTATGGAGAGCCATAGCGGATAGTCAGGAGTTTGGCCGTTGGTTTGGTGTTCAAATAGAGGGTCCATGGAAGGTGGGTCAGCCGATGCGAGGACACTTCAATCACAAGTTCGATCAGGGGATGATCGATGAGTGGTTGGTTGAGATGGGGCTGGAGCCTAGCCCCATCGCTGAGAAATTGCCTGAAGTGTTCTGCATTGTGGAGGCGATCGAGCCAGAGTGTCGTTTCGCTTTTCACTGGATACCATATGGGATCGATGCCGGAATCGATCCAGAGACGGAGCCGAAAACACTGGTGGAATTCGTGTTATCTGATGAAGGCGAAGGCACACTGCTAAAGGTTACAGAGACTGGCTTCGACAAGGTGCCGCTTGGACGTCGCAGGCGTGCCTTCCTCATGAATTCCGAAGGTTGGAGCAGCCAATTGAATAATATTGCGAAGCACTTGACAGAGGTTGATAAGAGCTGAGACCTGTTATGAAGCATATAGATGAAGATCGCGTCGTGGAGGTCTTCTCTGCTCTGGGCGATTCAACAAGACTTCGACTCCTGAGCCGCTTGGTTGATAAGGCTCCCCTGTCCGCAACGCAGTTAGGGGAAGATTTACCCGTAACGCGGCAGGCCGTGGCCAAGCATCTTCGCGTATTAGAGGAGTCGGGATTGGTCTCGGCACGCAAGCGCGGCCGTGAGCGACTCTACACTCTCGAGCCTGATGCCGTGCAGCAAGCCCGGGAGGCGCTGGATGGAATTTCTGCGGGATGGGACAGAGCCCTACAGCGGCTAAAGAAGCTGTTGGACTCTGACTAAACGAGCCGATTGCCAAGAGGCGCCTTATGCGGAACTGGTCAGGTCGGCTCATTGACACGAATGCCCGGTGGATTACAGGATCTTACAAACAGAGAGAAGACGGCGCATGAACTCGACGCTCTGTCCTTGAATGGATGTCCGAAATCTTGCCAGAAGGAGTCGATATGATGAACATCAAGAGCTTCCATGGGATCTAATAAGTTAATGAAAGGCCCCACCATCGCCCTCCTCTCCTTCTTCGCCGGTCTGGCTACCGGCGGCCTCGCCATGATCTTTGTCAGATCGCCAATGGACACAGTAGGGGAAAGCGAGGTAACACCTCCTGGAATCACTTCCTCTATCAACACAGCCAAGCTACCAAACCGGACAACCATAGCGAGCCCCCAACCTCAACTGGAGGCTGAACTGGAAATACTCCGGCGAGAAAATGAAGCGCTGACGAGCCAATTGAAAGCACTACAGGAGGAGCAAGCTGAAGCAGAGGCCAGTCGCAATCAGTGGCGGCAAAACGCCACACGCATGCGCAGTCTATTCGAGCAGCGCGTGGAGGCCCAACATCAGGCGCGTATCGCATATGACCGTGAGTTCTTTAATCTTACCCCTTACCAAGAAAGCCGGCTAAATGAGTGGGTCAGGGCTCAGGGAGAGCTGATGCAGTCGAGGCAAGAACTCATGCAACAGCTGCGCGACGGACAGATCACGCGAGAAGATGCGCAGCGCCAGATCAGAGAGCTGGAAGCAGGTTCGGTAGCCTACGAAGACGCCCTGCGGACCGTGCTTACAGGAGAGCAGCTTGCTGAGTTTGAAGATTACGAGGCACAACTAGACCATAACAGGCGTGAAGCCAGGGCATACGAGCAACTGGGCGAGCTCGCCCGGTCGCTGGTTCTCAGTGAGGAACAGAAAGATGCTCTGCTGGAAGTGTTTTATCTTCAGGAACCCCCAAGCGGGCTTCGCGAATTGCCCAGTGAGGAAAGACGGCAGGCGTGGCGGCAATTCCAGGAGTCTGAGCTACAAAAGCTACAGGCAATATTGACGCCGGAGCAGCTGGAGCTCTACCAGACCCGCTGGCGTCGAGGCAGGGATTAAGCTCCCATACCTTCGCTTCGGCTATTCGATCTCCAAGAGCTTTTGGAGCTTCTTCCGCTGGCTGCGTCGTACTATGTACCCCACGCAGCGCGGGCTGCCGCATCTACAAGGATGGTCTTTGTAGAAGCTAACATCATACCCGTAGTCAAACGTGAGCTCTTGCCCGGGCAGTATCTTCCGCGAAGCCACCAGCCAGATCTCTCCATCAATATTCTGAGCCTCGCAATTTGGCTGGCAGGAGTGATTGGCCAGGCGTGCAATATTCCATTCAAACGCGCCGTCCAAGTCGGTCTCTTCGTCCAGCTCGAAGATGTAAACGGTGCCTTCGCCAGTCTTTCCTGACATCTCCATGCGTTCAACACCCCGTCGGTTACTCTCCTCCTTGGAAATCTGTTCTCCGAGGTATTGGATTATCAGAGTTCCACGAGGGATCACCTTCTTTGCGAAGAGACCCTGCCCATGGATCTTTGAACTGCGTGGTTCAACATATTCGTTTTCAGGCGCCTTCACGACCTCCTTTGATTGATGAAAGGATCAACGAACGAAAATGCGCAGTGAGGGCAAGTTTCCCGTGCTCTATGCCAACCACTCGCGAACGGCAGTTGTGAAGGCTTTGCTTCCAGTAATGTATGGGCACCGCGGCTGCGAGACATGGAACTCCTGCATTGGGAAGATCTCCTTCTCCAGGAAGTGGAACTCGTGGCCAACTGCCTTGGCGAACGCATAGCCAGCAGCAATATCCCAGGCTTTGGTTTTGAAATCAATACTTCCCTCGAGAATGCCAAGTGTGGAGTAGGCCAAGTTAAGCGCCCCGCTCCCGGTACTTCGAATACGGGAGTTTGTGAGCAACGGCTCAAGCCTCTCGTAAATTCCGGGCGGGAGGGGAAAGCTGAGTCCGACAAGGCTCTGCTTATCGAAGGGCCGCTCCTTCGGGGCAACGCGCTCGTTATCCTGAAAAAGCCCCAGTCCGGGCCCTCCCTCGAGCAACTGGTCCCGGCTCATATCATAGAGGAAGCCATAAATAGGCTCCCCCAGTCGAAGGAGGGCAAGCGAGATACCACAGATGGGGATGCCAAGCGCGTAGTTATTTGTGCCGTCGATCGGGTCCAGCATCCACGCAAATTTAGAGCGAAGCGGCAGGACCTCGTCCAGCGGGCTGCCTTCCTCCGAGCAGAAGTCATCGTCCGGGAAGGATCGACGCAGCTCGGCAAAGACATTCTCAGAGATGGCGAAGTCGGCGAACGTAACG
>CAYSHY010000106.1:0-5293 GCA_964430955.1 uncultured Puniceicoccaceae bacterium
TCCTTGGCGCCAACAGCACTGCTCACAATGCAGGGAAGCCCGCACTGGAGGGCTTGGACAACTACGAGACCGAAGGCTTCCTCTACGCTTGGCAATACCAGGACGGAAGCGTTTTGGAATTCCTGTGCGAGCTGCTCTTGTGAGATCGCCCCTTGGCGGTTAACTGGTATGCTACCTTTGTAGTTGTGAAAATCCTGTTCGGTTTCGCGACTGGAGGGTCCATAACAGTCCAGGCGCCAACCGGGGCGATCGCCGACGATTTCTAGTGCCTTCAGCAGGTAAATCAGACCCTTTCGCAGACCAAGTTGTCCGGCAAAGATAATTCGAAAGCCATCAGTGTAAGGAATGAGGCTCTTAGGGAAACGATCCGGGTCGGCTCCATAGGGCGTCACCCAGATCTTTTCAGCGGGAACGCCTTCGGCTATCAACTGATCGCGAACAATCGTGGAGGCGGCGCAATGATAGTCGGCCAGTGCATACTCCTCCGCCTCCCGCGCGAAATAGGCATCATTAAAGCGGTCGTCAAGAGCCCTCATTCGGATCCCTGCACGCTCATACTCCGGCTGCACCATGCGGATCTGCTGGCGCACCGGTCCGCTGGCATGATTCAGAATGGTCCTGATGCCCTTCTTCTTGGCTGTTCGAAACGTGTGAAGGCACTGGCCGGGGAGCGCAGATATCAGATCATGATTTCCCAGGTTTCGCGCAACCGCACGGTCAAAATGTTCATCCTGCCAGGCAAACAACCTATTGTTTGATGGCCGGAATCGCTCATTTACGCGGAGCAGTCCGTAGGTGATGAGTGTGCGCAGAGGGAATGAACGCACCACCAGTTGTGGGGGAGGTTTGAGCTTCCACTCGGGATACCCGCTGTAATACGTGGCGTCGACATCGCCAGTTCTGGCAAGGGCTGCCACCATATCAAACATGTGACACGGATTTGTGGCAGAGAAGGCGATACGAAGGCGATTTTTCATTCAGACAGCAACGCAGCCAGCTTGCACACTCACCCCCCCAAAAGCAACACCGCGCTGCGCGCGAAGCCCCGGACATCTGTCTTGACGTGCTGAAAGCTCCATGCACCCAAACTCCTGGTTTCAACCCAAGGAACCACCAACTCCGCTTTACCGCGCGCAAGCGCGCTTTGCCGATCCGCCCCTTCGCGGATTGGGGGCGCAGGCGCTCCCCTCGACAAAGCTCGGTATTGTCAACCTGTTACTGATACTGTTTACAGGGGACGGTGCAGCATCCTTCCCAGACAGTAGAACCTCCAAAGCCTGAGAAGCAACCAGCGCAAACAATAGCCGGACGTCTTGCAGCTGTTGCCCGAGAGCGGATGCAAAACAGGAAGTCTGTCTTACGTCCGACAAAGGGAGGCACTGTGATACTGATGCTATCGTATGCTGTCGCGGCGATGGAGTTCGGTGGCACGCCATCGCAAGTAGCGCAACGAGCGGCGATCATCGTCCTCCTGGGAATTGGCGGCAGTGCTTGGTGTGATCTACGTTTTGGCCTGAGAAACCTGGTTCGCGTGGACCTCTTGGCGCTGGTGGCGCTCTACTTTCTAACTTTCTTTGAGTTTTTGTTTCCCCAGCCTGGTTTCGACAATCTTACGACGACTGTGATCGCCGAAGAAGGCGTGGTCCTCGTATTGCTTGGATTTCTTGGGTTGACGCTAGGGCGCCATCTCGTAAAGCCGAGCGGCAAGGGCTTGGATTTTGTGCAGAATCTGCACTTCACACCGAACGTTTATTTCTGGTTTTTGGTGGCTGCCTTTCTGATCGGCGACTTCTTCATGTTGCTGGCGGTAGGCTTTAACCCGGTCACTTGGTTCAACGAGTTGATCGATCCGCGATTCACTCAAGTTTGGCAGAGGGGAAAGTATGGAAGCTGGTTTACCCTCTTGAATGAGCTTTACTTGCTAACTTATGTGGTCCCCCCGCTCTGCGGGATTCTCTGGGCAAAGAGGAGGCAGATCAGTATGTCTCTCGTTCTGTTGGGCACGGCTATTACTGCCTGGCAAATCTTTATCGCAATTGCTGGAGGCACACGAAATGTGCTCGCTGTCTATGTCGCAGGCTTCATTGGCGGATTCCTGCTCAACCGTCCCAAACTGAAAGTGAAGGAGATTGCGATAATGGCAGGAGCAGCTGGCCTCTTTTTCTTTCTGGTAAGCGATCATATGCTGGCGTTCCGCAACATGGGCCTTCGTAACTACATCCAGTATGAGCACTATAAGATCAAGCAGTCGGACGAAGACTTGGTTGATCCAGAAGAGGCAGGCGTCTTCGATGGAGGCTTTTTTGTCGATTACAACCTACTGACCATCATCCAGCTAAGTCAGGTGTTTCCTACCCCCAATCCCTACCTTGGTTCTAATTTGCCGTTTGTCGCTCTTACGAAACCAGTCCCAAGGGCGCTTTGGAAAAGTAAGCCCGAAGAGCTTGATAGTGGGATAGAGGAGGCGCTGGGCGCCCACGGAATGACGCTTTCCTGCACCTTTGTCGGCGAAGCCTACATTACCGGTGGTCGTCTGATGATCGTCCTCTTTGGGGCAATACTTGGAGCAGGATGCGCTTGGTGGAACCGGCTTGGGGGCCAAGGCGGTTCCATTTACAGTATGCTCACCTACTCTGCAGGATTTTACGTCGCCTTAATTTCGATGCGTAGTGTGATGTTCACTACAACCGCTATGCTACCCGCGCTTGCATTGATTGTTTTCGCCAAATTTGTCGCGCCACACTTCCCATGGGCGCGTCGTGTTATCCCAGGTCAAAGATGAGTCGCCCACTGAAAGTCGCTTGCTTTTCAATTGTGCCGTCGCCGTACCAGCGGGACATGTTTGAAGCATTGTCCCGGCAACCGGAGGTGGATCTGACTGTTTACTATTGGGAACGCGCGGCGCCAGACTCGCCGTGGCCTGAAAAGGCTTTTCGTCCCTTTGAGCGGCTGTTGAAAGGGCGTCCCATAACAATCTTTGGTTCTCGATTCCACTTTGTCTGGGGAGCCGGAAGCCTGGATGATTACGATGTGATCATCCTGAATGGTTATATGTCCCTGATCTCCCAGTGGATCTTGCGGAGACACCGCAGGGCGAAACTGATCTTCTGGGCAGAACAAATGCACCCGCCTGCGAAAGGACTACGCACGCTTTTCCGGCGAGTCATGCAGGCTCCGCTCAAGAACCTCGACGCCCTTGTGGCAATAGGAAAGCGAGCCAGAGTTGCTTACTCCGAGCGGTTTCCGGGCAAACCAGTTTTCAATATACCCTACATGTGCGAGCTGAGCGAGTTTAGCAGAGTCGCGGGCCGACGGCCGGGGGCCGAGTGGAGCGGCGAAGCCACTAATAGACAAGGAGACGAATTGGTGAATCGGCGGGTCGGCGAATCGCAGGACAAGGCTCATATCAACTCTGTGGTATCTCTGGACTCTGCGCGAGACACTTCTGGTCCAGCTGAACCATCTTCTTCCTGCCCCCTGCCCTCGGCCCTCCGCCCGTCATCTCCGCCGACGCTGCTCTTCTGCGGTCAGATGATTCACCGCAAGGGAATCGATGTGCTTCTGGATGCGTTCGAGCAAATTGTGTCGGAAGGGCTTGAAGGAGAGCTCCGTCTGGTGGGGAGAGAGGCGGATTTACCGGATCTGCTGGCCAAGCTTTCCCCTGAAACAAGAGCGCGCGTGCATTACGACGGATTCAAGGCGCCGGAAGAACTTCCGGAAGTCTTTGGCGATGCTGATGTGTTCGTCCTTCCAAGTCGTTATGATGGATGGGGAGTCGTTGTGAACCAAGCGCTTGGCGCTGGACTTCCAGTGATTTCTACAGAGGCGGTAGGCGCAGCAGTGGATCTTGTGCAAGATGGCGTCAACGGAAGGGTCGTGCCCCCGGGGGATGTCGATGCATTGGCAGACGCCCTTCGCTACTATCTGACGGATCCCGAGCGAATAATCACTGAGCGAGATCATTCACTACGACTCGCGGAGGACATCACTCCAGCTGCAGGCGCCCGGAAATGGGTTCAGGTTCTACAATCCGTGACGAAACAATAGGAAGATGCGAATACTCTTTGTCAGCGCCAGTTCGGGATCGGAAGGCGGCGGGGAGCTTTACCTGCTATACTTAGCGCAAGAACTGCGAGCGCAAGGCTGCGAGACGCTGTTGTGGTGCTCGAACCACCCGTCGTTAGACAAACTGGCGACACAGTTTGAAACAGTTGGGAAAGTCCATCGCAGCAACTACGTGAATACATATCGGAAGCCGTTCAGAAGCCTTTCGTATGTCATCCCCCCCTCCTACAGTGAACGTCTGCGCAGAGAGTGGGAAGCCTTGCGACCTGATGTTATACACATTAATAAGCAGGCACTGGAAGATGGCCTGGATCTGCTACAGGCGGCCAACAGTCTAAACACGCCCCACTGCGCAACCATTCATATCACGCAGACCGCACGCGAGCTTAAGGCGGTGGGCGCACCATTGCGCGATTGGGTATCCCGCCGCGTACTACAGTCATACAAGGGGACTTATATCGCCATCTCCCCTCGTCGAGCCAAGGAACTGCAGGCATTTGTTGGCAATTGGACGCCTGTGCGCCATGTAGATAATGGAGTTGCCATCCCCAGTGAATCCGAAAAGGCGGATCTCAGGGAGAAGGGGCGGAAAGTGCTGCTAGGAACAACTGCCGGATCCAACGTTCTTTGTGCCGTAGCAGTGGGAAGATTGGAGGCCCAAAAGCGTCCCTTGCTGTTCTTGCAGATGGCAAGAGCACTTCGTGAGCGAGAACCACGAGCCATGTTCTATTGGATCGGTGATGGACGGTTACGTCCAGACTGGGACGCCGAAGTTGAGCGACTCGGACTGAATGACTGTGTGAAGTGCCTGGGATGGCAGGATAACGTGATGCCGTATCTTGCAGCAGCCGATGTGTTTCTTCATCCGGCCGCATTTGAGGGGTTGCCGTTTGCGCTTCTCGAGGCCTTGGCATGGGGACTTCCGTGTGTAATACAGCCCGAGCTGGCCCAAGAGCTTGGCTTTAGCAATGGAGACTGTCTATGGGTTGCGGATGGCGACACTTGGACAAGTCGAGTAGTTGACCCCGAAGAACGTCGTAAGATTTCTGATCGTGCTGTTCAGAAGGTGCGCGACTCATACTCAAGGGAACAGATGGCCGCCCGTCACCTAAAGATCTACCGCACCATAAGCGGTAGTTCCTCCCCTACTCCTGTTTCTGTGTAATGAAGATCGCTTTTTATGAGCTTCCACCTCAGTTGCGGGTAGGCGGGCTTGAGACAGCCGTAC
>CAYSHY010000107.1:0-4923 GCA_964430955.1 uncultured Puniceicoccaceae bacterium
GAAGCTGGTTCAGAGATTCATGTTCTCACATGCCAGTACGATTGGCTGAATTTGATCTGGACGCTAAAGAGCCTGTTCACGCTAACCGACTGTCGCTTCCCCTTGGTCATTCATGAAGATGGTAGCTTGAATGACGAACAAGTCGGACATCTGCGTCGGATTTTCCCACAGGCCCGGATCGTTCGCCGCCCAGAAGCAGATCGATCTCTAAGCCGAGTTTTAGACGATTTCCCACAAACAAAGAAATGGCGTGACTGGAATCCATTGGCGCTAAAAGTTGTGGACTTCGCCCACTATCTGGCAGCTCCACGCCTCTTCCTGCTGGATAGCGATATCCTGTTCTTTAGCAACCCAAAGGCGTTGCTGGATCGGCACCGGGACCAGAACTACAAGCTCAATTCCCTGAACAAAGACTGGCGCTACGGCTATAGCGTTCAGATGGACCAGAAAGAAGTGAAGGAGCTGCCATTCCCGTTTCCGGAACTGATAAATTCAGGTCTTGGCTTGATTCACAAAGGGGTGGTTACGCTTCAGAAGGTGGAATACTACCTGGGTTTCGAGAACATCTTTAGCCACAAGCATAGGACCGAACAGACGCTGATCGCACTCTGCTGCGCCGAGGCTGGGTTTGAGTTTCTTCCGTCCGAGTATGATGTGAACCTGGAAGAAAAGACTCCCTTAGCTTCTCCTGTGCGTCACTATGTGGGAGAGGTTCGCCACCTCATGTATCGCGAAGGGATGTCTCGCCTGAAACTGCTCGTGAAGCAATGAACGGACGGAAGCTCAGGATCTGCGTCGTTGCGCCGGAGTTTCCACCAGCTGTTGGAGGCATTGAGAACTACGCCTACCACATCTGCCTGGAGCTCGCTCGAAAGGGACATCAGCTAACGATTCTCACCCGGACCGGCAACGGACGTTATGAAGAAGAAGGACTTTTCAAGACCCACCCCATTCTATGCGACTGTCGGCGTCGGGATCTCAGGAAGATCAGGCCCTTTCTGAGCGAGTCCGACATCGTGCATGTGATGGTTGCGAATTATGCCTATGTTGCTCTGGAACATCCACGGGTGGTAGTTACTGTTCACGGAAAAGACTTCCTTTCACCTGGGCCCGTTGCGGGACTACGCTTGAAAGAACTCTTTGGGCTCCCCAAGGGAGATTCTCTTTCTTACTGGATTGACTGCTTCACAACTCGTCGCTCCATGGTCAAAGGACTTCGGGCTGCCTGTCTCATTCTCCCCAACAGCCGTTTCACACGAAAACTTGTATTGGATACGCTGCCCGAGCAAGAAGGCCGCACACGGGTCCTCAACCCAGGCATACCAGACGGGCTCTTTGACCTATCGTTGCCAGTAAAGGCGCTTCGCGCTCCCAATGGGCCTGTACGCTTACTCACAGTTTCACGGCTCAATGAATCGCGCAAATCCGTAGATCAAGTCATTCGTGCAATTGCAGAATTACCGCATGGAGGGTTTTGTTATGATATTGCCGGTGACGGTGAACTGCGCCCCGGATTGGAGCGCTTGGCTCAAGATCTGGGCGTAGAGAAGCAGGTCCGGTTTCATGGCCGCGTGAGCAATCACGAGCTCTACAAGCTCTATTCAGAGGCTGATCTCTTCCTGTTAACAAGTCGACTGGAACCGGGCAATGTAGAAGGATTTGGCATTGTCTACCTTGAGGCTAACGTTTTCGGAATTCCGGTGCTGGCATGTCGAAATGGGGGTACGACCGACGCAGTGTCTGAAGGGGTGAGCGGTTGGTTTATAGATTCACCGGAAGTGTCGGTTATTGCCACTGCACTCGCTAATTTCAAGAAGGCAGAGCTTCAAACAAGCCCAGACAAATGTAGAGCTCATGCGAAGCAATTTTGCTGGTCCCAGCAGGCAGCGAACTTGGAATCATGGTACATGGAGCAGTGCGGTTGAATGCGAACCATATTGATCTATGTATTTGCAGCAGTCGAGCACCGCATCTCCAATCAGCTCCAAAGAAACAACAGCAAGATCTCACCTTGGGGCCGTGTCTTATAATAAGCATCAATGATGGCCCGCCAGATTTCCTGTCTGAGACTGCAAAGCCAGTTGGGCGAAAGCCGGGCAAGTTCTTACAAGGGAGTGATAGCTACCTGAATCCACCAGTCTGCCGTTCTCCATAAAGAAGATTGTATCACACTTCTCCACCGTAGAGAGCCGGTGCGCTATCATAACAATGGTAAGCTTTCCGCGAAGCGTCTCAATTGACTCCATAAAGGCGGCTTCTGTTCGGCTATCCAGCGCACTAGTCGCCTCATCCAGAATAAGAACCTCGGGATTGTGATATAATGCACGAGCCAATCCAATGCGCTGACGTTGCCCCCCGCTAAGTCGCACCCCACGCTCCCCTACCCGGGTATCAAACTTTTCAGGCAACTGCGTCTCAATGAAATCCAGAATCTGGGCTTGCTCAGCAACACTGCGAACTCGTTCCAGGTCGATCTCATTTACCGGGACGCCAAAGGCAATATTTTCTGTCAGTGAAGCATCGAGCAGAAATATATCTTGTGGCACATATCCCAGGGTTTTCCGCCACGAAGGCACTAGCTGTCGCGTTAGCTCTGCTTCATCTACCCATATCTTGCCCGTTTGGGGTGTATGTAGTCCAATGATCAGGTCAACCAAAGTTGACTTCCCCGATCCACTTGGGCCAACGAAGGCAACACTGGAGCCTTTGGAAACAGAAAGCGTTATGTCGCGTACGGCAGGTCGTATCGCATCCACATATGAAAAGCTGACCCGATCTATCCTGAAACCTGTAGTCAAAGAGAGAGGTCTAGCTTTGGCGGACTCGGTGTGGGTTTGATCTTTCCTGCTCTCTGCGAAGCTCTCTACCTCCCGGAACTCATCAAAGACCTCATCAACGGTGTGACCCATGCCTTCGATGCCAGAAACTTGCCCGTATAAGAGCTGAGCTGCAGGCAATAGGCGGTATCCAGCCAAGCCAAGCACTCCGAGCTGGGGCAGGACACTCTCAATACTTCTTCCCTGAGCGATAAGGACGAGAACGAAAACTACCATCCCACCAAAAACAAGCGGCTCTATAAGATAGCGGGGGACGTTTGTATAAATAGGCATCTTGGGGGCCAACTGCACTATCCTTTTCGAAAAGCGCTCATACGCCCCAGCAAAGTTTGCCTGCACGCCATGCACCATGACGGGTTTAATGCCTCCAAAGAGATGCTGAAGGGAGATCCAACCGCCACGACCAGCTTGCTTCATCCCATCCGACAACTGCTGTCTCCTACCTCGTAAGTAGGTAAAAACCGATGTATAGTAAATTCCAAGCCCCAGCGTTGCGGCTAATGCAATCTTCCACGATACGATAAAAAGTGTCACAAATAGCAGGAACGCTGTCATCGCACGGGCACACGAATCCAACAGCGGCAAGAGTACTCCCGATGTGAATCCATTCACGTCTGCGGACACCTTCTTCAGCATAATCCCAGAGTGATTTTGAAGAAAGAAGCCGTAGGGACGTTCGAGGTATCGCCAAAGAAGGCGCATCCGTAACCAGTGGCTGAACCGAGCGACATACACAGTGCGAACCACTTCGCTGACAAGGTTCATCACACTCGCGAGGAGCACCGCAACAACGACAACAATGCCCGTCCAAATCAAAAGCTGCTGGTCGGTTACAGTCGGAAAATGCTCAGTAAACCAATCACCGATCGAAGTCTCCCGCATACGATCGGGGTTGGCCGCCAAGGTAAGGAATGGGAAAATGGAGGTCACCCCAATGACCTGGAAAAGCCCCTGCGCGAGAATGAAGAAGAACACGAAACAAAGCCGTTTCAATCCAAACGGCCGCACAAGCGTGTAAGACTTCCGAACTAGATCCACCAGGGAGCGATACATTGCCCCGAGTCAACCAAGCCAACCAATGGTTGACAAGGCGCGAGTAAGAACGACTCAAACTCAATATGCTTGAGCAGCAGCTCGGTCGGTTGATACCTTGAGATCCTACGTTCATTGCGCAACTCTATGCTCGCATTTGTCATCCCGCTTATCTCCAAACAGTACTGCCGTGACTGGAATCGCGCATGTACGATGCTCTCCCGCGTGATTCAGGCTCTATACAGGCAGACTGACGATCGCTTTGAGATTATTGTTGTTTGTCATGACAAGCCAGACATAGCAACAGACACAGATTCACGGCTCCATATTATCGAGGCAGATCGTCCCCCTCCGGAAGCATATGTCTATAAATTAACCACTCGTGATCAGCGAATGAAAAACCGGTGCGGGGCGCTGACAGCAATGAGTCACGGCGCCACTCACGTTATGACTTTTGATGCCGACGACTTTCTTAACATCAATGTAGTTGCACATGTCTTGGCGAATCCCGACAAAGACGGCTTCTACGTGGACGAAGGCTACGAGTACGACTACCCAACTCAGCGTCTGTACAAGCGAACCCAGCTTCACAGCATCTGTGGTTCAACATTTATCTTTAACTGCAAGAGCTTCTTCGGCTCACCTCCCGAACAGGAAAACGTGGATCGGCATTATGTTCACAATGGCCACTCCACGTTCTTGACCATGTCTCGTGAAATAAACAAAAACCTGGAACCCTTACCGTTCCCCGCTCTACTTTACACTTTGAATCACGGGCAAAATCAGGCCGCTCGCATGGGGATACGCGCAGCAGGAAGAGGTTGGAAGCATTTCGCGAAATTCCAAATCTTGGGAAAACCTGTGAACGACGATACGCGAAAGCTTTTTGGTCTCGCGGAATAAGGTCTATCGTCGCAACAAAGCCTTCACCTTGTAGTAGATTTTCTTCGAGAACGACACCCGTGCCCACTTCTCTCGCTCCCAGTACATGGGGTGAATCACGTCTGTCGGAAAGTCCGTAGGACGATGCTCTTGTTGTAGCTTCTCATCTACA
>CAYSHY010000108.1:0-4879 GCA_964430955.1 uncultured Puniceicoccaceae bacterium
CACACGCCCCTCCTCCGGTTTCGGATTTCCGGCCGCGCAGCGCCCCCCCCGGCCCACTTTCCAACGTCTCACCCATCATTCCATCTCGTATCTAACCTTCAAAGCCATGCCGGGCCACATGACGCCGATACCGTGATCGGCGGTGCGGGCGAGCGTGTAGAGGCGGTTTTCGCCATATTGGATATAGTCGGTGGGGACGGGGATTGTATCGAACTTGAACCCGCCCAAGTATCCGAGTTGACCTGCCACAGGCCGCCCGTTGATGCCGACCTCCGTCCCTTCCATTCCGTTGTAGTGGCGGATGAGCAGCTGCGCCTCGGCGGCAATTGAAAGATCATCGTTCACAATCACTGCGTTGGAGAGCGCTGTGTTGCCGCGCGTCTGCCATCCCGCAGGAACGTCGAATGGTTTGTAGAGCTTCACGGAGTAGTTCGTGCGGGCCAATTCCAGTCCCTCTGCTGCCGGTGTAACGTAGGTCACGCCATCCTGGTCCGTGATCAGAGCCATGATCTTTATCGGATGCTGCTGGTCCGGCGTCCAGCGAGTATCCCACGTCGCCGAGAACGGCGCCTCTGTCGTGCTGGCGGCGTGTCCCGCAAGCTCGCCCCGGTGGTAGTAGTACTGCCACTCGCGGTAGATGCCGTCTCCATCGTTGTCGAAGTCCTCGTAACAGGCAATGTAGTCCACGCGGCGCACCCGATTGGCGTCGTTCGCAATCCGGACCCCAAGCTCCGCGTCGTCTGTAATGGAGGATCCCCCCAATGCGATTTGCCCCCGCACATGTGGCTTGTCATCGCTGTAGTGCACCCGGAAGATTGCGCCAAACACGCCCCACTGCCCCCAACCGAAACTCAGCGCCGCCTGCGGCCCGGATTTGAACTCGAAAGTGTTCACACCCTCGCGGAGGTGCTCCAGGGGAATCCTCACGGTAGGGTAGTAGAAGTGGTCGTACGCCTCTTTGATATATTCGCCTGCGCCCACAGTGTTGGGCGTCTCGATCGATATCCAGTCGTTACCGTTTACACGCACCATCTTGCCAATGGTTCCTGTGTGACCGCCCCAGGCTTCCAGCACCAGCTCCACGTGGGTCGCCTGGTCCAGGTCGCCGATCTCGATCTCGTTGATCGGGTTTCTGTAACCAACGATCTTCGACGGATCGGCTGGGTCGGTGACGGGTATCATGTAGTGCAGGGCAAAGCCCAGCCGGCTCTCGGGATTGTTCACGCGCAGGTAGTGGTCATCGTTGTAGAATGGCCCGGTCCACTTGTAGTCGCGGAAAACATCTCCCGGCTGCAGTCCGCCGCTCTCCGCAACCTGCGCCGGGTCCTTCCGAAATACCAGCACGTCATCGACGCGCACATCGCCAAACACATCGATCACGCCTGCCTGGCCGGCGGTCAATGCGGCGTCGTGCGCAGAGACGCGCTCCACGCCGTCAACAAAGAACCGGAGGCTCGTTCCTTCAAGGACAGCCGCCAGCCGATACTTCTCCTTGAGCGCCACTTCAAACGGTGCGCTTGCCAGGACTTCCGCAACGCCGTCGATCGTCTTGCGGATCAACAGCTCCCGGCGAACGTCGTCGTAGATAAATTCATAGTAGTTGTTGGGGTCCACATAACGGGCCAGCAGGCCAAACCAGCGAAACCCGTGGTTCTCCAAATTCCAGTGCACGACCCGGCCCGTGGCCTCGATCTTGGAGTCCGCCAGTGCAGGCGCATCGAACACCGCACGCGACAGGTTGTGATGCAAGCTTCCGCGCAGCACTGGGTTTCCGTGATTATCTGGCGAGACTTTCAAGGCGCCGTTGATCATTCGATACCCGGCTCGGTCTCCAGATTCGAAATCGTACATCGCTACAAGCGTCCCATCGAACGGGACTGACGCTACGGGCGGCTTGGGCGAACAGGCTTCGGGCTTTGTCCGCATCAGAAGCCGAAAATCATCAAACGCACAGTCTGCATAGACCGACAGGAAGCCCGGCTGACCATGCTTCAGGTCCGCGTTCTGGACTTGCAACATCGACTTTCCATCCACTGACAGGGAGAGTTCTCCGTCCAGAATGCTGGCAGTGAGCGTGTACCAGCGTCCCTGCTTGAAATCATATGGCGCGCTAGCGAGCGTCGTGTTCTCAACCTGCCCTGTTTGCGGGTTGTGCCACTTCCGCTTGATTCGCAGCTCCAGGGGGGCGTCCGGCGACTCCGCGGCCCGGTCGAACCCGAATACATAGTAGTGATCATTGTCCTGGTACATCGCCAGTAGGCCGATCGCGCCGTAGTCCACGCGCGGGTCAAAGCGATCAATCTTCAGGCGGACCTCCACCGCGTAGTCCGTCCATGCGGCGTCTCCCACAACCGTTCGAGCCAGGCTGTGCTCCCGGAATGTGCGATATTCTCCATCAATGACTTCCCAAGTACGCCAGACCTCCTCCCAGTCGTCGGCCGAGCCGTCATTGAAGTCCTCTTGGATAGCCTCCACGAGCCCGGCATGGTCTGACGGAGCGACATTAGGGGCGGAAGCGGCGGCTTGGGCGGCCGGGGTAGCGGCACAAATGCACCATACTGTTGCAACACACAGTCGAAGGGTATCCCTAGCACATTTAGGGGTCATGCCTCACGATATAGCTAAAATCGTACTGAAATTACAGACTAATGTCACTTGATCTGAACGAACTCAAAGAGTAAAAGATCACGGTATGAACCGCCCCATTGTTGCCCTTGTTTCGATGATCCTGGTTTCCTCGTCCCTGCTGGCGCAGCCTGCCCTGCCGCCCGGCGAGCTGCTGGACTACTATATGAAGACGCCCATGCTCACGCAGAGTGAGGGTAAGATGACTGGCGAGCTCATGGCCTGGCATGCGGCTTGGGGCATGGAGCGGTTTCCCAGACTGGCTCGCCAGACGGGCGACGAGGGATATGTGGAGGGTGGCCTGACCTACTTCAACGCGCTCCTGGACAAGACCTTTGAAGCTCCCGACGGCTACCGCGGCTGGGTGGGCACCTATATTTACGACAAGAACTACATCGCCGACCACCACATCGCAGACGCCATCCTCGTAAGTCCCATGCTCGGCCTCGCCGAGTACATACTGAAGGAGGCGCCTGAAGAGATCCGGATGAGACACTCGGAAGACGCATGGCGCCTCGTGCGATACGCCGAGAAGCACGTGGTCGAAAAATGGCTTGCTCGCGGCAGCTGGTGGGATGATGGACGATTTGGCGGCTTTCACTACTGGGACCACTTTTACTCGCCCGAGACGGGCTGCTGGGAGCACAGGCCTGATGTCAACTACGCCGGATATGGAACGCCGTTTAACAAGAACATGAAGCTCGGCCTCGTTCTGCTGCGCCTATACCGCATCACCGGTAGCGCCGAATACCTCGACCGGGCCGAGATCATCTTCAACACATTCAAGAGCCGCCTCGACCTCTTCAAGGACAGCTACACCTGGAACTACTGGGAGCCCGTCTATCCCGGCGACGTTCTCTCCATCAACCCGCCGCGCCTCACCCACTGGGTGGCCACCCATGCGCACCGCGATTACCAGGAAGGCGAACTGGAGGACATCGTCGAAGCCTTTCACACCGGCGTAACCTTCACACAGGACGACATAAGGCGCTTCGTAACCACAAACCTGATGATGTGGAACGGCAGCTTCGACGATCCGGACTTTGTAAACTCCAACTATGCCGTGAACAAGGCGGTCAATCCCGAGTACGTAGAACCGCCTCCAAGCCCGGCATATGGAGGACCAGCCGGCATCGCATGGCGCGCCCTCGCCGAGTTCAGCGAACCAATCGCCCGCCTCACAGGACTCAAGGCGGACAACCACGCCATTCAGCGCCGGAGCGTGCAACAGCCCGTCAAAGAGTTCAACTTCCCGCATGCATCCTCGCGGATGCTCTCCATGGTGTTCGCCATGCCATCCATCGTCGACCACGGCCAGGAAGTGACCCTCGGCTCAAAACTGCGCATACCGGGACACTTGCAGGTATTCCTTCTCTCTGCAGCGAGTGGCGAAGTCATCTACACCCTCGCAGAGAGCGACGTCGACCAGACCGACGCAGACGGCTGCCTCCACCTCCTCAGCTGGCCCGCCGACGTTCCCTCAGGCGACTACCTCATCCGCTGGCAGGTCAATCAGGACTACCGCGACTACCCCCTAACCGTCCGCTAACGCCCCCAAGACGCCCAAGAAGTCCGGGCGCCACAATACCATCTAGTCCAACGAAGCCCCCCAACCCGGCATTGTGATGCGGCATAGCAGTACAGATGTCCCCACCCCTTGGCACTGGCCCCAAGTGCTATCGAAAGTCCGGACTAAGAAATCAAAGAGCGGACGAAAAGCCTCGTTCACGAGCAAAGCGAGAATCCTGACACTCTCGACACCCAGCATGGCAACCTCATCTAAAAACTGGTATCTATGCGGGTCTCCGTCCGATTGGGTATCCAAAGATATCCAAAATCCCCCTGGGAAGCCTTCTTCTCGCTGCAAACGTCGATGGCCTACTACTCGAAAAAAAGACCGGCTGAGAGTGAGGAAACGATCGATCTTCTTTTGGCTGTTGAGCTATCCATTGCAAGAACAGTGGCTAGCTAGTGGACCTATTGTCGAGTTAGTGGAGATATTGGGAAAGCTTGATCTTCTCCCGGGTTTGGTCTAAACACGAAGTCTCGTGCCCCGATTTATCTCCCCGCCATTGAATGAAATCCCGCACCTGCGTCAAAAGCTGCAAGCGGGTGAACTTGAGTTGCTTCAGTTCCTGAACAGACATCTTCCTGCTGAGTGGGAAATTTTCGTTCAACCGCCGCTGAATGGGAACTGCCCCGACTTCGTCCTTCTAAATGTTGACGTCGGAATTGTTGTGATCGAGGTCAAGGA
>CAYSHY010000109.1:0-4863 GCA_964430955.1 uncultured Puniceicoccaceae bacterium
GGCGGCCCTTCAAAAACCAGCCTGCCTCCGTTAACACCCGCGTCGGGGCCCATCTCGATGAGCCAGTCAGCGCTCTTGAGGACATCCTGGTGGTGCTCCACAACCACCACGGAGTGACCGGCCTCGACGAGTGTTTGAAGGACATGGAGCAGGCGGCGCACGTCGTGTCTGTGGAGACCCGTGGTAGGCTCGTCGAGGAGCAAGAGCGCCCCACCGTGCTCGCTATCGTTGAGCTGGGAGAGGTAACGCACGAGTTTCAGACGCTGAGACTCTCCCCCGGAAAGAGTGTTTAGCGGCTGTCCGAGGGGAAGGTATCCCAGACCCACATCGTCGAGGGCCTGCAGGCGGCTGGTTATCTTTCGCTTGCCCTTAAAGAACTCGAGAGCCTCGCTGACTGTCATTGCCAGCACCTGGTCCAAGGACTTGCCTCGCCATTGGATGGCCAGCGTTTCCGGACGAAAGCGACGTCCCTCACAGATGGGGCACTCCGAGTAGATGTCGGCCATGAACTGCATCTCGATGCGTTCATAACCCAGACCTTCGCAATGCGGGCAGCGGCCATCGCCACTGTTAAAGGAAAAGGCAGAAGTTGTGAGGCCGGAAGCCCGCGCTTCGTCGGTGGAGGCGTAGAGTGTGCGAATGGGATCCCAAGTCTCACTGAACAGGGCGGCGTTTGAGCGCGGCGTGCGGCTGATTGGACTTTGGTCGACGAGCACAACCTCTCGCAGGTCCTGTGGGGCATCGATCCGCGCGATATCTGCGGGATCCTCGACAGATCTGCCGGTCTGAGCGAGTAGCCCTTGGTAGATTACATTGTTGAGAAGCGTGCTCTTGCCAGAGCCGGACACACCGCTGACAGCCACAAATCGATTCAGCGGCAGACGTAGGTTCAGGTTTGAAATGTTATGCCGGGACGCCCCAGTAAAGACGAGGAACGGGGTATCCTTATCCACAGGACGACGGCTCGATGGCATTGGAATCGACTGACGGCCGGAAAGGTAAGCGCCAGTAATCGAGTCGCCATTTGTCAGGATGCCGCTTGCGGGGCCGGAGTAAACCAACTGGCCGCCTTCCTTGCCCGGTCTGGGCCCAATCTCCACTATCCAGTCTGCGGCGCGCATGATCGTCTCATCGTGCTCCACGACAACCACAGTGTTGCCCTGATCCGCCAAGCGACGCAGGATGCCCACCAGACGGTCTATGTCCCGGGCATGTAAGCCAACGCTAGGCTCGTCGAGCACGAAGAGCGCATCTGTAAGCCCTGCGCCGAGACATGATGTGAGGTTTACACGCTCCACTTCGCCGCCAGAAAGGGTGCGGGAGGCGCGATCAAGCGTGAGATAACCCAGCCCCACCTGCTCAAGGAAACCGAGGCGAGTCAGAATGCTTTGGTGTGCGAGATCTGGGGCGCCATCGGCGCTTGTCGGCTCGTCCTGTCGAAGCAACGCCAGGAGATCCGCAATTGGCATCTGGAAGAGCTCCGGGAGCGGGCGGCCCCGCCACTTCCAGTAAAGCGACTCCGGCTTCAATCGCGAACCACCGCAGTCGCCGCAGGTGACATATGAGCGGAAGCGGGCCAGGAAGACGCGTACATGCATCTTGTAGGTGGTGCTTTCCAGCCATTCAAAAAAGCGACGTACGCCGTACCACGATTTCGGATACTCGTGCCCCCCCTCGTTGTAGTGCGGGTCGCCGTCGATGACGAACCTGCGGTGTTCCTCTGGCATTTCCCGCCAAGGAATATTCGTCGGGATGCGATGCTTGCGGCACGCGCGGATGAGATCTTTCTGGCTCTCGCTATAAACCTGCCCAGTGAAAGCCTTGATTACACCCTCCTCGATGCTCAGCGTCTGATCTGGAATCACGAGGCGATAATCGATCTCAATCACCCGGCCAAATCCGCGACACTTGGGACAGGCCCCAATTGGAGAGTTGAACGAGAACATGCCAGCCGTGGGCCGGCGAAACTGACGTCCCGTATGAGGGGAGCGCAAACCTTCGCAGTAGCGATCAAGCACCTTGCCTTCCGAAGAGAGCACGACCAGTTCTCCCTGCCCAAAGTGGAGCGCACTGGATACTCCATCCTGCAAGCGGTCTGCTGAGCCCGCCTCTATGGCAACACGGTCCTGGACCACATGGAGCGTGTGATCGCTGGTCCCAAGAAGATCTGGAACATCTTCCAACCGGACGAATGCGCCACCATCACGATCGAGCCAAAGGCGGGTAAAACCTTGACCGCGGAGAGAATCTAAAATCTCTCTCCACGACATCTTCTCGGGACGCTTCACCTGGAAAGCCAGAACTATAGTCTTACCCTCGTATGCGTCGCTGATCTTTCGGCAAATGCTCTGCGGCGTGTCGTCTTCCACGAGTCGCCCCGTGTCTGGATCAAAAAGTTGGGCGCGCCGCAGAAACCAGACTTTGAAAAAGTCCGTGAGTTCGGTCATGGTGCCCACGGTTGATCGGGAGGTCTTTACTGTGTTACTCTGCTCGATGGCGATGGAGGGGCGGACATTCTCGATCTCCTCCATTTTCGGCCGGTCGAGCCTGTCCATGAACTGCCGGGTGTACGAGCTAAACGTCTCGACATAGCGCCGCTGCCCCTCTGCGTGAAGGGTATCAAAGACCAAAGATGACTTGCCGGAACCGCTGAGACCGGTAACCACAATCAGCTTGCCCAAGGGCAAATCCAGGTCGAAGTCCTTCAGATTGTTCTGCCGGACGCCGCGTAAACGAATAAATTCTGGAGAAGAGGACACCGCTTCAAAAATTTAAAGATGGAAAGGCAAAGAGAAGCAGACAGTGATAAGCGCCCGCTGTTCATTTTGAACCTGCGGGCAAGTGACGCCTAGCCGTGCGTCGCGGAACCGCATGCTCAAGAGCCAGTCTTTTCAGCAAGATCAAAACACGCAGCGTTCTAGCTGCAACATGAGATTCAATGGCCGTCTATACCAACATTGCCGCATACAAGTTTGCCCCGCTTGAGAACCTTAAGGATCTGCGGGCCCGACTGCAGCAGCGCTGCAGGGTGCTTGAGTTGAAGGGAACGATCCTTCTCAGCACTGAAGGCATCAATCTGTTTATCGCGGGGCTCCGGGACAATGTGGAGACACTGCTACAGGAACTGCGCTCTTTACCGCACCTGGAAGACCTGAAGGCCAAGTATAGCGAGAGCGATCACCAACCATTTCGCCGGATGCTCGTGAAGCTGAAGCGGGAGATCATTTCTTTTGGCGTCGAGGGAATCGATCCGGCCCGGAACCCATCGCCAAAGCTTTCACCGGAGGAGTTGAAACGATGGCTGGACGAGGGTCGGCCCGTAACGCTTCTGGATACGCGAAACGACTACGAAGTGAAGCTGGGCACCTTCAAAGGTGCGATCGACCCGAAGATCCGCAGCTTTCGTCAGTTTCCAGAGGTAGTGAAACAGCTGCCAGAGGAACTGAAGGAGGCGCCAGTGGTGATGTTTTGCACGGGCGGAATTCGTTGTGAGAAAGCAGGTCCATTCATGGAACGCGAAGGCTACAAGCACGTGTTCCAGCTGGACGGAGGCATCCTGAACTACTTTGAGCGCTGCGGCGGCGACCATTACGAGGGAGAGTGTTTCGTATTTGACCAACGTGTGGGCGTGGATCCGGCTCTGACGGAGACCCACAGCGCCCTCTGCCTGAACTGCCAGACTCCACTGACGGAAGAAGAACAGGCCGATCCCCGATACGATCCGCCATTGTCATGCCCCTACTGCTTCAAGCCAAAGGAAGCGGAACGGGTGGAAGAGATTCTGAAGAGGAATGCGGTCCTTGCCGGGTTTGCGAAGGAGAGGCCGGGATCTATCCCGCAGGACAACTACAGGCCTTTCATCGTACCTGCAGAGCAGGAAGGCCAGACGTTGCTGGACTGCCTGAGCAACGTGCTCCGCACTTATGGCAGACAAGAATGGGCGGAACGTTGCGAGCAGGGGCTGCTGATGACCAACGACCGCCAGCGGCTTTGCGCAGATTACAGGGTGAAGGCCCGGGAGCGACTGCTGCACCTGTACCCAGACGAGGTTGAGCCTGACGTAAGCGCAGACATTCATGTGCTGGCGGAGGACGACGCCTTGGTTGCGATCCACAAGCCCGCCCCGCTGCCCATGCACCCGTGTGGCCGGTTCAACCGCAACACCCTGCAGTATATGCTTCAGAAAGCATATGCGCCAAAGCCAATCCGAGCGATCCACCGTCTGGATGCAAACACATCAGGGTTGGTCCTGTTTGCCCGCAACGCGCACTTGGCGAGCCTTGTCCAGCCGCAGTTCGAACACAATCGGGTAGAGAAAGTTTACCTCGCTCGGGTCGCAGGGTCGCCGAAAGAAGATACATTTGCCTGCGACGCCCCAATCAGCCGTGCCCCTGGCGCAGCTGGTTCACGCTGCATTGATGAGGAAAACGGCCTGCCAGCCCGAACCGAGTTTCGGGTGCTATCGCGTGACGGTGACACGACGCTGCTGGAGGTTCGTCCTCTTACAGGGCGCACAAACCAGATCCGCGTACACCTCTGGCATCTCGGCTATCCAGTCCTCGGGGACCCAATGTACCTTCCAGACGGCAAGCTCGGGAACTCGATGACGCTCTCGCCAGAAGATGTTCAAATGCGCCTGCACTGCCAGCAGATGACCCTCACCCACCCAATCAGCAAGGCGCCCGTGAGCTTCGAAGCGGAACGGCCGGAGTGGGCTTAGGTAGGCGCGTCTTCTTCCGGAGCAATTGCTTCCACGGCCTCCTTGAACGCGAGCTCGATGGACTCGAGGTCGAATGGCTGTTGAATGTGCTGCCGCCCGGTTTCGACAATGAGTTGTGCATGCCGTTCCAATGCTGATTGCTG
>CAYSHY010000110.1:0-4485 GCA_964430955.1 uncultured Puniceicoccaceae bacterium
ACCCAGGCTGGTATAATTCGCCTCTTCGAGGCTGGGGAGCACATTTAAGGGTTTGGTCTTTCCAAAGATCCCATTCTTTCTACGTCGCCTCAACAAGGCTCGGGGCGTTCGGCGCATCACAGCTTCACCTTTCTGGGTTGGGGCTCCATCCATCATCCCAAATGTCTCTATTCCACTATTCCAGTCTTCCGCCATTCCGTCATTCAGTCTTGCACTCTCCGTCGCCTATTCCCGCTCGGCGTGATTGGAATTGCCCTATGGACGGGGACTTGCGGAAGCGGCGCCGGTTTTCCCTTTTCAAGGGGCCAGCAATTCCTTTCCCTCCTACGTGGCATGTAAGTGCTTCCCCGACCGGGATTCGTTGAGCTAGACTCAACAGAGCAAGCCACAAACACGGCGAAACACCACAACGACGATTTACCTGACCTGCAATGGCTGAAGCCCTTCACACGTACGACTCCAACGCCATCAAGACTCTTCAGTGGAACGAGCACATCCGCAAGCGGCCGGGCATGTATATCGGCAAGCTCGGAAGCGGCGCGGAGCCCGATGACGGTATCTACGTGTTGCTGAAGGAGGCTACGGACAACTCGATCGACGAGCACCTGATGGGCTTCGGCAAGCGCATCATCGTGGACATCGTCGACGGGCAGGTAACGGTACGCGACTACGGGCGGGGCATTCCGTTGGACAAGATCAAGGACTGCGCCGCGACGATCAACACCGGGGGCAAGTATGACTCCGAGGCGTTCCAGCGCTCAGTGGGGCTAAACGGGGTGGGTTTAAAGGCGGTTAATGCGCTTTCTTCCTATATGAAGATTGCAGCGTTTCGCGATGGAAGGACCCGCGCCTACGAGTTTTCCAAAGGGGAGTGCATCGGCGAAGACTTCTCCGACCAACCAACCGAGGAGCGTAATGGCACGCTGATCACCTTTCGCCCGGACTCTGAGCTCTTCCCCAACTACAGGTATCAGGAAGAGTTCGTCAAACAGCTGCTGTGGAACTACGCCTATCTCAATACCGGGCTGACCCTGGTCTTCAACGGCGAGAAGATACGCAGTGAAAATGGCTTGCTGGACTTGCTGAGCGAGAAGCTGAACAACGAGCCCCTATGCCAGCCCATTCATTTTAAGACAGGCGATGCAGAGATAGCATTCACGGTGACGAACCAGAGCGGCGTGGAGATCTACAGCTTCGTCAATGGGCAGTACACGCGCGACGGCGGCACACACGAGGCAGCGTTCCGCACGACGTATATTCGCGCGATCCGGGAGCACTACGGAAAGCAGTTTGACCCCAAGGATATCGTGGCGGGCGTCACCTGCTGTTTTGCGGTGCGCATTCAGGACCCGGTCTTTGAGTCGCAGACCAAGACCAAGCTGGGCTCGGATGCGGTCTCGCCGGGTGGGCAATCGCTCTTGTCGTTTGCGCAGGAGTTCCTGGCGAAACAGCTGGACGATTACCTGCACATCAACAAGGAGACGGAGCAGATCATCCTGGAGCGGATCCTAGCCGCCCAGACCGAGCGCGAGGAGCTGCAGGGCCTTAAAAAGGTAGCGAAGAAGCGTGAACGGCAGACGAAGATCCTTAACAAGAAGCTGCGCGACTGCCACTTCCACCTCACGGACAAAAGGGGCGACCGGCGTCTGGAGTCCACCATTTTCATCACCGAGGGCGACTCTGCGTCTGGCTCGATCACAACTGCGCGAGACCCCGAGACGCAGGCCGTCTTCTCGTTGCGAGGCAAGCCGCGAAACTGCTTTGGCCTCACCAAGAAGGCCCTTTACGAAAACGAGGAGTTCTACATGCTGCAGGACGCCCTGGGCATCGAGGAAGGGATCGAGAACCTGCGTTACAACCGGGTCGTAATCGCATCTGATGCGGACAGCGACGGCTACCATATCCGTCTGCTTTGCTGCACATATTTCCTGCAGTTCTTCCCGGAGATGGTGCGCAAGGGCCACCTGTATTTCCTCGAAACGCCGCTCTACCGCGTGCGCAACAAGAAGGAGACCATCTACTGCTACAGCGACGACGAGCGAGACAAGGCGCTGGGCAAGCTGGGGGCGAAGAGCGAGCTGACGCGATTCAAGGGCCTGGGCGAAGTCACTCCAGACGAGTTTCGCCAGTTTATTGGCCCCGCGATGCGGCTGAAACCAGTGGTCCTGCACAAGGACACCCCCATCTCGCTATTGCTCAGATACTACATGGGAGACAACACGCCGGAGCGTCAGCAGGACATCATTGCAGCGCTCCCTACCCTCCTCGATACGCCAGCAGCCTAACTTCTTCCGCAAGTGGACCAGCAAGACCTTTTCTCATCCTTCTTCGACGGCGGCGACAAGCCGTCCAACAACGGCAAGCCCTCGGGCAACGGCAAGAAGCCGGATCCCGAGCCTGAGAAGACCCATCAACCAGAGGAAGCAAAGCAGCAGGAGCCGACAAACCGACTCAAAGACCTGCTGCAACCGGAAGATTCCTCCGAAGAGAACGAGACACTCTCTGACAGCGAGCAGGCGCCAGATCCCGAGTCCCCGGCGGCCGAACCAGAGATGGCCGAATCGGAAGCCGATGATGCGCCGCAAAATGAAGATGAAGGCGAAGACGCATTGTCCGAAACGGAAGAATCCGGCTCGGAAGCTTCGGAAGAAAACGATGAGGAAGCTGAGACTGAGCTGAGTTCGGAAGCGGCCAAGCCAAAGGTGAAGGACTCTTCGCCGACGGCAGAGAGTATCGTGAGGCGAAAGGGCGATCCGCTCACCGATACGTTCTCGGACTACTTTAACCAGTATGCCAGCTATGTCATCCTGGACCGCGCCATCCCACACCTAAAGGACGGGCTCAAGCCGGTGCAGCGGCGCATCCTGCACACGATGCGGGAGAAAGACGATGGCCGCTATACCAAGGTGGCCAACTTGGTGGGCGCTACCATGGCCCTGCACCCGCACGGCGATACGAGCATCTCGGCCGCGCTCGTGCAGATAGCGCAGAAGAAGCTGCTGATCGACGGCCAGGGAAACTTCGGCAACATCATCACCGGCGACGGCGCCGCAGCCTCACGATACATAGAGGCTCGCTTGACGCCCCTCGCCCGCGAAATCGCATTTAACCCCAAAATCACCCAGTGGCTAGATAGCTACGACGGACGCGCGAAGGAGCCAGTCACGCTGCCGATGAAGTTCCCGCTGGTGCTCGCCATGGGCGCGGAAGGCATCGCCGTGGGCCTCTCCACGAGCATCCTGCCCCACGAGTTCAACGAGCTCATTGATGCCTCCATCGCTCACCTGAAGGGCGAGGACTTTATCCTTTATCCAAACTTCCCCACCGGCGGCATCGCAGATGTTTCTGCATATAACGATGGGCAGCGGGGCGGCCGGGTCATTGTGCGCGCCCGAATCGAACGCGCGGCCAAGCGCCAGCTTCGCATCAAGGAAGTCCCCTATGGCGTCACCACCGAGGCTATCAAGGCCTCTATCCAGCAAGCGGCCGAAAAGGGGCAGATAAAGATTCAGTCCATCCAGGACTACACTGCCGAATCACCAGACGTGGCGGTCAACCTGTCCAGCGACATGGACGCCGACACCGCCCTGCACGCGCTCTATGCGTTTACAAACTGCCAGGTTACGCTCTCTACCAACGCATGCGTGATTCTCGATGGGCAGCCGCAGTTCATGGGAGTGTCGGACATCCTGCGCAAGTCCACCGATCACACGCGGGAACTGCTGCGCCAGGAGCTGGAGATCCGCCTGGGCGAGCTCGAGGACGACTGGCACCGCTGCAGCCTGGAGAAGATCTACATCGAGAAAGAGATCTACATGCGCATGCGCAAAGAGTCGGAGTATGAGGCGATCATCGCAACGATCGACAAAGGCTTCGAGCCCTACAAGGCCATGCTGCGCCGCGAGATCGTTCGCGAGGACATCGTGCGCCTTACCGAGATCCCGATCATTCGTATTTCCCGCTACAGTTCCAAGCGCACCGATGACCAGTTGGCCCGGATCGACGCCGAGCTGGAGGAAACCCGCCACAAGCTCGCCCATCTGACCGAGCACACAATCAACTGGTTCGAGCATCTCAAGAAGAAGTATGGCGCAGACTACAAGCGCACCACAGAGCTTACCGAGATCCAGCGGGTACGCGCCGCCAAGGTCATCTTGGCCAATGAGACGCTCTATGTGAATGAGGCCGACGGCTTCGCAGGCTTTGGCGCCATCATGCGACGCGACGGCGTAGACATCGGCAAGTGCTCCCCGCTCGACGACATCGCCACCATCAGCGAACATGGCGTCTTCAAGGTCTATCGCGTTGGCGAAAAGGTGTTCATTGGCAAGGATCTGGTCTACTACGGCATCTGCGTGAAGAACGACGAGAAGCGGGTCTTCTCGCTTATCTATGCAGACGCGGACGGGATCCCCTACGCCAAGAAGTTCCGCACCGAGAGCTACATTCTGGAGCGCGAATACCCACTCATCCCCGAGGGCGGCA
>CAYSHY010000111.1:0-4481 GCA_964430955.1 uncultured Puniceicoccaceae bacterium
TTCACGGCACAGACGTTGAGGATGCCACGCAGCTTGTTGACCACGAGGGTCGCCAGGGCTTCGCCTTCGACGTCTTCCGAGATGATGAGGAACGGCTTGCCGCTCTTGGCCACGTTCTGAAGCAGCGGCAGGAGGTCCTGCAGGTTGCTGATCTTCTTCTCGTGGATGAGGATGTAAGGATCCTCAAGGACAGCTTCCATGGCCTCGGTGTCGGTGGCGAAGTAAGGGGAGAGGTAGCCCTTGTCGAACTGCATCCCTTCGACGACGTCGAGGGTGGTCTCGATGCCCTTGGCTTCTTCAACCGTGATGGTGCCGTCCTTGCCAACCTTGTCCATGGCCTCGGCGATGATGTTGCCGATGGTCTCGTCCCAGTTGGCGGAAACGGTGGCGACGCTCTTGACCTGGTCGCGGTTATCAACCGGCGTTGAGATCTTTGCCAGCTCAGCCACGGCAGCGGCGACAGCCTTGTCGATGCCACGCTTCAGGTAAACCGGGTTTGCGCCGGCGGTTACGTTCTTGAGACCTTCACGGTAAATGGCCTCTGCCAGAACGGTGGCGGTGGTTGTGCCGTCGCCAGCGTTGTCGCTGGTCTTGGTGGCCACTTCCTTAACCATCTGGGCGCCCATGTTTTCGTATGGGTCCTTGATGTCGATCTCCTTGGCGACGGTCACACCGTCCTTGGTGATCGTTGGAGAGCCGAACTTCTTATCGATCACTACATTCCGGCCCTTGGGACCGAGGGTGACCTTGACAGCCTTTGCCAGTGTTTCCACGCCGGCAAGCACCTTGCGGCGTGCTGCATCATCAAATAGAATTTGTTTAGCCATTTCTTAAGATACTAAGAGGTTGTCGGTTTCTTGGGGTGGATTAGCCAACGACCGCAAGGATGTCGTCCTCACGCAGAATGGTGTATTCCTTGTCACCGTAGCGGACCTGGGTGCCGCCATACTTGCTGATGATAACGCGGTCGCCCACCTTCACGTTAAACTCCTGGACCTTGCCGGAGTCATCCTTCTTGCCGGTGCCCAAAGCTACAACCTGAGCCTCTTGAGGCTTTTCCTTGGCCGTATCGGGAATGATGATGCCACCCTTCACCTGTTCGCTTTCCTCCACGGCCTGAACCAGCACGCGGTCGCCCAGAGGTTTAATGTTCACTTCGTTAGCCATTTTTTCGGATTGGATTGTTGAGATACGGAAAAAGAAAGAGCCGCGCAGGCAGCGTTTATCGCTGCGCGGCCCCTTTTGGAAGATTCTATCGTTTGTCGTCGTCGACCTCTTCTACTTCGGCGTCGACAACGTTGTCGTCATTGTGACTTGAAGATGCGCTACCACCGGCAGGCTGATCTGGCTGCGGCTGAGCGCCACCCTGCGCCTGTGCATCCTGATACATACGGGCGACGGCTTCCTGCATCTCTTTGTTGTTCTGCAGGTTATCCAACGCCTTGGCGATGCGGTCCCCATCGTTGGAGGCCAAGGCGTCCTTGCCCTCCTGCACGAGCTTCTGAATCAGGTCCTTCTTGTCGCCCAGCTTGTCGCCGTTCTCGTTGACGAGCTTCTCGGTCTGATAGGTAAGGGTGTCGAGCAAGTTGCGCTTTTCGGCCGTTTCGCGCGCCTTCTTATCTGATTCGGCGTGCAGTTCGGCTTCCTTCTTCAGGCGCTCGACTTCGTCCTTATCCAGACCGCTTGCGCCGGTGATCGTAATCTTCTGCTCCTTGCCCGTGCCCTTGTCCTTGGCAGTGACATGAAGAATGCCATTGGCGTCGATATCGAAGGTGACCTCGATCTGAGGAACACCGCGCGGCGCGGGTGGAATATCATCCAGGCGGAAATTGCCCAACAGCTTGTTGTCGCGAGCCATGGGCCGCTCACCCTGCAACACGCGGATCTCCACGCTTGGCTGGTTGTCGCTATAGGTGGAAAATACGTTGCTCTTCTTGGTGGGGATCGTGGTGTTGCGCTCGATCATGGGCGTAGCCACGCCACCCGCAGTCTCGATGGAAAGCGTAAGTGGTGTAACGTCGAGCAGGAGAACGTCCTTCACGTCGCCCTGCAGCACGCCACCCTGGATCGCCGCGCCAATCGCTACGACCTCGTCCGGGTTGACACCCTTGTGCGGCTCCTTCCCTGCAAGTTCGCGGGCGACCTCCACAATTTTGGGCATACGGGTCATCCCGCCGACCAAAACCAGCTCCTTGATGTCGCCGGCGCTTACCCCTGCATCGCTCAAACAGTTCTTGAACGGCTGAAGCGTGCGCTGCGCCAGGTGATCGGTGATCTGCTCCAACTTGGAGCGCGAAAGGGTTACATTGAGGTGTTTCGGCCCGCTGGCGTCAGCGGTGATAAACGGCAGGTTGATGTCTGTGCTCTGTGCGCTGGAGAGGGCGATCTTTGCCTTTTCAGCCTCTTCCTTAAGGCGCTGCAGGGCCATCTTGTCCTGCTTCAGGTCGATCCCGTTCTCCTTCTTGAACTCAGCTACGAGCCAGTCGATGATGGCGCTGTCCCAGTTGTCGCCACCCAGGTGGGTGTCGCCGTTGGTCGCCTTTACTTCGAAAACGCCGTCTCCAATTTCAAGAATAGAGATATCGAACGTGCCGCCGCCAAGGTCGTAGACAGCAATGATCTCGTCACTCTTCCGGTCCAGACCATAAGCCAGTGACGCGGCGGTGGGCTCATTGATAATGCGCATTACCTCAAGGCCCGCGATCGTGCCCGCGTCCTTCGTTGCCTGGCGTTGAGCGTCGTTAAAATAGGCAGGCACCGTGATGACCGCCTTGGTGATCTTCTCTCCAAGGTAGGCCTCCGCATCCGCCTTCAGCTTTGCCAGCACCATCGATTGGATTTGCTCAGGCGCGAACCGCTCCGTCTTGTCGCCAACCTTACACTCGATCCAGGCGTCGCCATTCTTGCCCTCAACAACCGAGTAGGGCAGGTTCTTGGCTTCTTCCTGAACTTCGCTGAACTTACGGCCGATCAGCCGCTTGGCGGAAAAAATGGTATTGGAGGGATTCGTGACAGCCTGCCGCTTGGCGGCTTGGCCGACAAGGCGCTCGCCGTCCTTGGTGAACGCGACAATCGATGGCGTCGTACGCGCCCCTTCGCTGTTGGGGATCACGACAGACTCGCCACCCTCCATGACTGCCATGCAGGAGTTCGTCGTTCCCAGGTCTATTCCCAAAATTTTGCTCATAGAGTGTCGACCTTCGCTGCAGGCGCTATGCCCATCGCTAGTTCATATCATTAGACATTGCTAATCAGTTAGATAACAATAATACCCCACCGAGGGACAGTAGATGGACTTACCTTTGGCCTGCCACAATGTCACACGTGTGTCACATGATACGGGACGCCTGTCGCACCCTCCGTGAATCTCCAAGGGGGTAGAGAGGGTTATTACAATCTTCGTGGGTACGAGACAGTTCGCGGGGGAGTAAACTGCTCAAAGCCGGTCATCTGACGACGCGGACGGTTGAGGACGTGCGGGGCTGATCCCCGGATGCGCCGAAGCTGTGGGACCATCTCCCTACCCTCCAGTGGGTATCCTTGAACACATGACGTCCGAAGCTGGTATGGAATTATAGGCTGCGGTGATGTATCTTAGAGGATCATGGTAAACTACGACTACCAGATCAAACTGCAGAAGGTATGGGAACACGGCGTGAAGGCTTACAGGGAAGGCGCAAAGAGCGCCGACTCGATGTTTGACGATCACCAAGAGCAGTTCCTGGCTTCAATTGGCCAAACTACGCAGGAGATGTTTGACTACTGCGAGGACTACGCCAGCGGCAGTGAACCCGGCTTTGGAGATGTGGCCGCAGTTGCTTACGTGCGACGCGCCTACTTCCTGCAGGTGCAACACGGCGGAAAAAGCCAGAACCAGCTGGATCCCGACACGCTTCCCTCAAAGCAGGACGAGCTTTATGGCGTAGTCTGGATGCCCCGGATCATCGTGAAGGCTCACGCAAAACTCCGCGGCGAACTTCACCCCAACATTATGTACGGTTGCGGAGGCGACCGACGCTTCCTGCGTGAGCATGATATTCACCCGGCGGATCTTCTCAGCGCGGTGTGGCGCCTTGAGAACGATACCGAGGCCATCGCGAAGTGGATCCTTCAACAGTCAAAGGTGGTGAGCGCAGAAGCTTAGAAGTGGCAAGGGGGGGGCCTACGGGAAGCACTCACTCCAGTCTCAGAACTGAGCCGGGAGTGACCGGTTGACCGATATTGGCGCTATGGATTGCAGCGAAGACGAGCTCGAGGCTGCGGAGGTTTTGGCGGGCGCTGTTTTCGGGTTCGCGGTCTTCTTCAATTGCGCAAAGCAGCTCGCCCATGGTTCCGCGCATGCCGTCGGGCATCCACGCTCCCTCCAGCATGACTTCGCAGGAGCCCCGATCTGTCCAAAGTGAGACGGAGCTGGCTTCACAAAGCTCGCCGCTGGAGCGAGCCGTACCGCGCGAACCGACGACAGTATTCGTCTCCAGGCT
>CAYSHY010000112.1:0-1595 GCA_964430955.1 uncultured Puniceicoccaceae bacterium
GCGATCATCATGATCGGTGAAATCGGCGGCGACGCCGAAGAGAAGGCAGCCGCCTACATCAAGGAGCACGTCAAGAAGCCTGTTGCAGCGTTCATCGCGGGGGTAACAGCGCCTCCAGGACGGCGGATGGGCCACGCGGGCGCAATCGTGAGCGGCGGCTCGGGCGGCGCTGACGCCAAGATAGCCGCGCTGAAGGACGCTGGGATTTCGGTAGCGCCCACGCCAAGTGAAATCGCAGACGCGCTGCTGAAGATCTACTCGTAGCGCTCCAGACCAAACTGATCCTTTCAAAAAATCCCGCTTCCGTCTTCGAGACGGCGCGGGATTTTTTCATAAGCGAGTCTCAGGTGACTCAGTGGTTAAGGAATCTATCAGGGATCCGGCCTGCGCCGGCGTTACCAGTCAATCCACTCGCCTGTCGTGGAATCATAGGCTCTTCCGGGGCTGCCGCCAGAGCGGGAACCTTTCTCATAATATAGCCAGTTCCCGTCGCTGTAGCGGTAGAGGTAAGGCCACGACTGCTGCCTGACGTCGTAATAGTCGTCTGTCTGTGGGTCGTAAAAGATGATGCGATAGCCGTACTCCATCACGAAGTAACTGACATAGATCCAGCCAATGTCTTCGACCTGAATCCAGGGCATCTGCAGGTCGCGCACCTTGCCCATCCATGTCTTGCGCCAATCGCCCTCAAACATCGTGTAGCGCCAAAACGGGCTCAATTCTGGCGGCTCCGGCTCTGGAAAGATCAGATAGCCGTTGTAACCGATCGCCCAGAACAAATCCCGCCTCTGATTCAACGTGTCCAGGGTTTCCGCTGCAGACTTTGCAGAATCAGGCTCTGGAATTTGAACAAGTGGCGAAGACCATACTTCAGGCCAATGATATTCAAGACCTAGGTCCGTCAGGTAGGCAACAATCTCTTCTCTCTTCACCAATGGAGACGGAAGAAAGCCCACAGCATGCGCATCACACCATCCGTAGCCCTCATTGACATCAGACGACCCGACCGAAGGAAGTATCTCCTGCCGAAGCAAAACTCGATCCAACTCTTCCTCCTGCGGGAGCTCAAGGATGCTAATCTTTTGCGCTAGGTTATCATTTATGTACCTCACGTACTCGTCCACGATTTTCACTCGTCCGTAATCGAGAGCGTGTACGTTTTGCACAACGAGTGGCAGTGCCACCAGCAGGCATCGCAATGGAGCTTTGATAAGCTGTTTCATGTTTCTCTTTTACTAGAAATTGTAGTCTGACAGGAACGTCTGCGCATCGGCACTCCACCAGAGACGAGGCTCACTGCTGTCGAGGTGGTAAGCGTAGTGCTTTCCGTCACTTGACCTGTAGAACCAAGGGTACGAAGACTCTGATGTTGATATCACTAATAAGACGCATCATCCAAGGCAATTATCGTCTTAAATGGTCTCCGCTTAGTGACACCTTCAACATCTTGCCTCGAGAAGCGCATGGCTGTTCGCATGTCCTTTGATTCCGTTGCGGGAGTGATTGGGTTTAATGGCGTCGCGGCGGCGTGGGACGGCTCCGGATGTACGGAGGCTGGAGGACCAGCCTCCCTACCCGCCCGCAGGAACGGTGTC
>CAYSHY010000112.1:1695-4208 GCA_964430955.1 uncultured Puniceicoccaceae bacterium
CCGCGGCTACCGATGCGGAGCGTAAGGCGTTCGAGCGTATGAGGTGGAGCCGGAGAAAGCGAATGGCTGTTCGGATGTCCTTTGATTCCGTTGCGGGGGTGATTGGGTTTAATGACCCCACGGCGGCGCGGAAGGGCTGCGGATGTACGGAGGCTGGAGGACCAGCCTCCCTACCCGCCCGCAGGAACGGTGTCGCACGCGGCGCAAGGAGCATTTGTTGCAGGCTGAACGATGATGTTCGCTGTCGCGGTGTTGTGAACGCCCGAAACCCGCGGCTACCGATGCGGAGCGTAAGGCGTTCGAGCGTATGAGGTGGAGCCGGAGTAAGCGGATGGCCGAATTCTGAAGTGGTCAGATTAGGTAGGTTAATCTCCTACCTTCTGGAACGACAGCCGACGGGATAGGGATCACAGACTAAGATCGGGACCTTGGGGACTGTCCCCAATACGATAAATATACGGCCAGTCTTTGGGATCGGACACCAAGCCATCAACCATGGGATTGTTCAGGATGTAATGCCATTTCTCGTTTGCGCTTTTGTCGGTACGCAAGCGGTGATCAAAGAACCCGTCCTGCCAGTTGATCTTCTGCGTGCGAGCCAAATATCTCTTCCATGCTTTGACGACCTCCTTCATCCGTTGGTCAGGCGCAAAGGAGATAAAGGCGTGCAGGTGGTCAGGCATGAGCAGAGCAACTTCCACCCACCATTTCTTCAACAGCATGTAGTGCTTTAGACTATCGATAACAGCTGCAGCGGTCTGCGGCTTGGCCAATTGATTGGCTCCTCTAGGAGTGCAACAGATCGTAATATACATGCGGGCGCCATCAGAAACCCAACCAGGAACCTCATGATATAATGTCTTTCGTTCCCGTAGTGGCATCACCGCAATAATGCTCAATATCATACATTATCAAGACAAGCGAGTGTTTTTGCGAGTTGGGCGTCCGATTCGGCGTCCGAGTTGAAAACGGATGTTGTGGGTGGTCGTTCGGACGTTACTTGGCTCCATTGCGGGTGTGATCCGGTTTAGTAACGCCAGAACGGCGCGGGAGCCTTGCCGATGTAGGGAGGCTGGAGGGCCAGCCTCCCTACCCTCGCCCTCACATACGAATTGGTTTACCGCGCAGAGACTCTCAACCGACCTTACGGACGTTCTTTGATTTCATTGCGGCCCCCGCCCCCTCTATCGTAGGCGGATATCAAGGCTTTCGCCGTGGCCGTCGAGCTGTTCCATACGGGAAAAAGCGCGGACGATTGGGGCGGCTTTCTCCAGTGCGGCGTGCGTGTATTGGGTGATGCTGCTGCGGCGCATGAAGTCGATGACTTGCAGGCCGCTATAGTATCTCCCTGTGCGCGATGTGGGCAGGGTGTGGTTTGGTCCCGCTGCGAAGTCGCCGAGGACTGTGGGGGTTTCCTTACCGCAGAAGATAGCGCCGGCCGTGGTGATCTGCTCGATAAGCAGGCTCATGGACTCGTCTGACTCGACGTGTAGCTCCAAGTGCTCGGGGGCCAGGAAATTGGTAATTTCCACGGCCTGGGCGACATTGCTGCACGTGATGGCGGCGTAGCCCTTATCGAGCACCTTATTAATGGCGTCCCGCAACCGTCGCTGAGGCGTCTGGCGCTGTAGTTCGGCGTCGACCTGATCGAGGAAGCCAGCGTCGCCAATGTGCACGAGATAAACCTTTTCTGCGCCGCTTCCGTGCTCTGCCTGGGCAATAAGATCTGCGGCGACATAATCTGCGCGGGCCGTGAAGTCTGTGATAATCAGAACCTCGCTGGGGCCAGCGACGAGATCAATGCCGACTTCGCCAATAACCTGCCGCTTGGCTTCTGCCACATATGCATTCCCGGGGCCAAAGATCTTGGCCACGGACGGAATGGTCTTCGTGCCGTATGCCATGGCCCCAATCGCCGTCACGCCGCCGATCGCATAAACCTCTTCAACACCGCAAAGATGCAATGCCGCCAGGACGTGCTTATCAGGTAACTGCCCATCCTTACCCGGAGGCGTGAAAGCCGCGATTGACGGCACCTCGGCAAGTTTCGCCGGAACAGCAGTCATCACCACTGTGGAAACCAGAGGGACCTGGCCTCCGGGAATCCACAACCCGATGCGGGAAAGCGGGTAAAAGCGCTCACCTACAGTCGCTCCATGAGGATTCTCACCTGTCCAGTTTGTGGGCAATCCTCGCTCGTGGAATGATCTTACGCTTGCCTTCGCTCCCTTGATCGCCGCCCGGGTTTCGCTATCGAGCGCTGCTGCGGCCTCTGCAAGCGCACTTTGAGGGAGACGGAACTGGCTGGGTTTCAGCTCAACGCCATCGATACGGGCTGTGTGACTCGCAACCGCTTCATCGCCATGACTGCGGACATCCTCAAGGATGGCGGCGACACTGCGCCTCAGCTTCTCTCGATCCTGGCCAGCGCTGCGGGTGGCAAACGCCGCCAGATCTTCGAAAAGTCCCTTCTGCCCGTAATCGAAGCGTTGCATAGCCTACTCCCACTCGAT
>CAYSHY010000113.1:0-4179 GCA_964430955.1 uncultured Puniceicoccaceae bacterium
TTACGAGGATCGTTGACTGGTACTCGCTGCCCAGGAAATTCAGCGTTGGTTCCAAGGCAATCAACCGCTCCGTTCCCGCTACAAGAACAAAGGCGCCGAGGTCGCCACGGTTGTGGGCTGCACCGCCTCCGTTGATAGCGAAGTATAGGTCTGGAGACTGCCATACTGCATGACCGGCGCCACGGAAGAGGACGGCATCCTGTAGCTCGGGCTGGTCGCTGCCAAACAACGAGGGAGCGTCGCGACGCCACAGAAACAGGAACGGGCTGGCCGCATCCCAGTAGAAGCGCTGCCCACCGTTGTCTCCAGCCCAACGCAGGAGCTGGTCGCCTCCAGGAACGAGTGAGTCAAACAGGCCTGCGCGTAGGCTGGCGGGACCTCCCTCGATCTCGCCCGTGTCGCCATACAAACCGGCGCCCCAATCCGGGTGCCGCCCAAAGTTGACGACGCGGCGGTCTGGCGCATGCAGGTAAATGTCCCAATAACTGCCCAGGCGATCATCGGCAAGCTCGCGCATCAGCTCCTCATGGCCGCCAAAAAAGCGGTGCAGCGCGGTGATACCCAAGAGGGAATATTCCACACCATAGTTGTTGTATCCCCTGCCCTCGTGACCACCGCTATCTATGAGGAGATGGTCCTGCAGCGCCAGCGCCACGTGCCCGTTTGCAGCCCGGGCAGCTTGCCGGGCTAGCGGCGACTCGTGATACAGAGCCAGAGCACCCACGGCATTGCCGCCATGGCCCACGCCGCGCCAGTTATTGATTGGGTGGTAAGTCCACCAGTTCTCGCTCAGGCTCGGATCTATCGTTGAGAGGTAGGGCACTAGTCCCTTGCCAATCATGGCCTCGCGGATCGTTGTGCGTTCTTCCTCCGTCATCACATCATAGCACCAGTCATAGACGAGCGCCGCGCCCACCGTGCGCTCGGAAGACTGCAAGTCGGCGCCCCGGTTGAAGGAGTGATTCGCGATCCAGCTGTTTAGTGCGGCAGAAGCAAGGACTTCCTTGATCGCCCGCTTGGCATACTTTTCTTCACCGGTGAGAACGTATGCGAAGGCCAGCAAAGCGGAATCTCCTTGGCTGGTACGCGAGTCTGAACTTGGATTCGTGTTCAACAATCGGTCCACCCTCGAGAAGAAGCGATTTTTCCGGAAGAGGAAGGCTGGATGGTCCATCCGCTCCTTGATTGCCGGAATGTCGTCGGCGGTAAAATAGAGGTAGGGATGTGCTGGCGGCGCAATCCGGTACCAGGACTCCAGGCCGAAGTCGTATTGGTAGGCAGTTTCTCCAGAAAGAGTGTAATAGACCCACCCCTCCTGGTGCAGATACATGTAGGCGAAGAGGTCCTCGGTCGTGTAGACCCAATTATTCAGGTCCATGACCCACATCCACATGTCGTCGCTACCGTAGATATCGCCGACGTAGCTCCAACCAAGGCCTTCGTGCCAGATCCAGCCATCAAATTCTGGTACGCTGTAGAACAGCCCAAACCATTCCGATAGCCACCACCCTTCAGCCTCGGCTTCTGTGGCGCCCACGACACTGCTGAACGACTCTGCCGTTACGACCGTCACTTCGGCCGTGTCCGTAAAGGCGCCATCGTCCGTCGTAACCGTGATCGTCGCAACGCCTGCGCCAATTCCGGTGACAGCGCCGTTTGGCCCAACTGTGACCACGGTCTCGTCGCTGCTAGTCCAGCTCACACCTGCGCTCGTCGCGTTGGACGGCGAAACGGTGGCAGTGAGCTGACCGCTCGCCCCGGTGGCAATGTTTATCTCCTGCGGCGTGAGTGTGACTCCTGTTACAGGAATCAAATCGGGCAGTTCCCCGAGAGTCGCTGTGCCGTACCCGGCCACATTGGAATTCAGGTCGGAGCCATACCAGGTCAGATAGTGTGCGCGGTCACCACCGGAGGTGTCACCGTCATTGATCTGAAAATCGATGCCCAACTCCCAGCCTTCCTCTGCTGTGATACCGAGCAGTGAGAAGGGAACCTTGGCCTCCAGCACATATCCTTCATAGGCTCCTGAACCCCTGAGTCGGTACGCGGCCTGCACGCCGGAATAATCAAGCCCGATCGGGTTTGGCGGGAACCCGGTCGTTATAATCTGCACAGCGCCGCCTTGCTTCGGGACAAACACGAGCTTGATGTCGTCATTGTCCGAGCCGGCGCCCTTGCTGTTATTACCATCCAGAAACAGCTCAACGCTGTCGTTGTTCCAGCTGCTGGAATTATCATTCACCAGCACATCGTCCGCGACCTCAATCGCCAGATACAAGTTGTCTGCGTCAAAGGCTGCCCTCCAACTGGCGGACAGGTCCGTTGGTTCCGGCAGTTCCGCTTCCGGCGCGGGGGTGAGGATGAGATTGTTTCCGATGCCGTATCCCTCTTCAATCACGCCATCAATCACGATGGGAGTCGCCGCATAACCAATCGCAGCCTCGCCGTCCGGTTGTGGGATAACGAAACTCAGGTCGTCAATGTGCACGACTGCACCGCCGAGGCTACCCCAACCCCTGATCATAAAGTTCCTCAGGAGCACCGAGTCCGATGGATCCGTTGTCCAACCAGCAAATGGAATCTTTAGCAGGGTCCATTCATCTGTTTGTTGGATGGCAACATCTACGGGCTCCATCATGGGCTGATGCCCGCCATCGATCGCAAAGAAGCGCATAATTCCCGCCTTGGTCGACTGATAATACATTTCGAACCAGCCCACATCAGCGTAGGGCGACAGCGACTTTGCAAACACGTTGGATCCGCTGAATTCCACCCCCTTTGTTGCATAGTCTGAGGTGTATTCAAGCCGGAGAGATGCGGTTCCAGTCCGTTTCAAGTTGGTGTCGATAGCGCCGGGAGGATCGCCAAACAAGCTACGCGCAGTATCACCGAAAATCTCGGCGATCGTCACCTGCCCAACTGGATCTGGATCTGGATCAGGATCCGGGTCTGGATCCGGGTCTGGATCAGGGTCAGGGTCACCTGAATCTGGCGCCACGAAGCGAACGTCATCGTAGTGTACAACAGCGCCAGCAAGGTTGCCCCATGCCCGGACGGTGAAGTTGCGCAAAACTGTCGAGTCCGATGGATTGGATGTCCAACCAGCAAACGGAATCTTCAGCAAGGTCCACTCATCTGTCTGTTGGATGGCAACGTCAACTTCCTCCATCATGAACTGATGGCCTGCATCCAGCGCAATGAATCGAATCGTCCCTGCCTTTGTAGAGCGGTAGTATAGCTCAAACCAGCCCTCGCCGGCATACTGGGTAATCTCGCCCGCGGTCAACGTTGACTCAGTAAACTCAATTCCATGAGTCGAAAAGTCCGACGTATACTCTACCCGGAAACTCGCAGTTCCGCTGCGTTTCACGTCCGTATCGAGCGTCCCAGCCGGATCTCCAAATATACTGCGTGCGTTGTCGCTAAATAGCTCTCCAATGGTGGTCTGGGCCGTCGCACAAAATGGCGCCAACCCGCCGACAGACAGCGCCGCCAAGGTCGTTAATAATCGTGGTATCGGGGTCTTCATGAGTTTTGAAACATGCGCCCCATCTGCTGTCGCGGCAGAGCGGGCGACTTCGGGTTAAATGGCTAAGAACAATTTCTTATGCCCAGTTTAACCATTCCACTTTTCCCCCGTTGTTTCATACTAATCGTCAGCTTATCCAGTTAAATTGAGGCTATCCAGCCTCCCAGACGTTCTCGCTCCATCGCTGCCTTGCCCCAAAAGCGCTGATACGCCACATCCACTCTGCTGGCGAACCTTCGCAACGTCACTCGGACCGTCCCACGTCCTCGTCGATCAAATTCGCCGGCCCATATCCGCTAAGCTCCGTTTGGCGGTGGAGAAGTCAGCAACCGCGTTCTTTAGTGCTTTGACAGAAACTCGGCCAGTCGCTCCGCCATCTGTGGGCCGATGCCTTCGACCTGCGAAAGTTGCTCGGGTGTAGCGGCCTTCATGCGATCCAGGGTGCGGAAGTGGGCAAAGAGCGCCTTGCGACGCACCGGACCCAGCCCCTGAAAGTCATCCAGAATCGTCTCCTTGATACGTTTGCTGCGAAGATCTGCGTTATAGGTATTTGCGAAGCGGTGCGCTTCATCGCGGACGCGTTGCAGGAGCTTGCGGGCCTCGCTTGTTGGCGGCAGGTCGAGAGGCTGACGCCCGTCGGAGAAAAAGAT
>CAYSHY010000114.1:0-3621 GCA_964430955.1 uncultured Puniceicoccaceae bacterium
CGCAAAGTACAAGCCTTTTATTTGCAAAACTAGACTTTTGAAACCAGTTCTAGGCTCACCCGGAGCAATACCTGTATAGAAAAGCAAATTGTGGTACAGTGAGGTCCCGGGATCAAACCCCGAAAACCCAGGAGAAAACCCCAATGATGACCCCCTCCCACCGACGTTAAGTGACGGTCCTAAACGACCCGCCGTTACCACGAAAGGCTCTAGGGTAATAACTTCGCCCCCTCCATTTCCTACATACCCGTAATACTTCAGTAAGTCCGAATAGCTAGGCTCACCGTAGTCTCCAAAACCTCTGCCATAACGCTCATAGTTCCTTCGCCCTCTTTCATAAGGCGTTGCCTGAGCCATATCCCCTAGGTACCGCACATTCGGAAACCAGATATCCGGTGATAATGGAGCAACGAGGGCTCGATTACGGCGTCTATCTCGCTCCAGCATCTCCTGAAAATAAGCCCTCGACATCTTGCCAAAAGACCCGTCCGGAAGCACCTCTCGCTGAATCTTCCCCATCCCAAGCAAATCCATCCCATTCACAGGATCATTTCCAACAAAGGCATAAAGATTGCTGCCGCCGGCTTCGCCGACTGGGTCTCGGTTGATAAAGCGGCCTTGGGTTGGGCAGTAGAAGCGCAGGCCGTAGTCGTAGAAATCGAGGCGGATGTAGTGGTAGGTATCCAGCCCATACTCCAGGCGCCATTTTGTCTGGTAGAGGAAGGGCATCATCGACTTGTAGTCCGTCGCCGCGCCTACGTTGTTTTCGCGGATGATCTGCCCGTAGAGATGGTATTCCCACTCAGCAACGCGGGTAGTGCTGGAGTCATTATCCTTGAAACAGTACAGACTGCAGCGCTCCCTACCTCGAGCCTACTTGATGCGCCGCACCTTGACCCGGGAGCCGTAGCCTTCGACTTTGAGGAAGTAGGCGCCGAAGAGGCCTTTCTCGATGGTGACGGCTGGGTTCTCCATGTCAGGGACCACAAAGCGCTCGTCCTGGACCTGACGCCAAATCTGGCCGTTCTCGAGGTGAAACACGGTTGCGCCAGACCATCCATCGAAGGAGCCTACAATACGCGACTCGATGCGGTCGGGGTTGCGCTGCTTCTCAACTTCGCGCTCCGCAGAGGATTGACGAATGGAGTCGCGACCAAAAGATTCGATCGGATCTGGCTCCTCAACAACCTGTGAGAGCGTTTCGGTGCGCGCCTCCTCTGCCGCTGCTTCCCGCTCTGCTTCTATCTTGCCGTAGAGCCAAATATTGAGACTTTCGAGCTCTTCTGGCGATAGTTTCTCCAGACCTGCGCTTCGAAACTCCTGCTCGGTCATCAAATCCCGTATATCCTGCGCTGGTCGATCCTGGCCGAACAGGACTGCGGGAAGTAACAAAGCGAGAAAAGGCAGGAGGTGGGGTCTGACCATTGAATTACTCTTTCTTAACGGATGCCCGAGCAGCGTCGGTGTCAAGCTTGGGTCTAAAGGGGCGAATGAACTCGTCTATCATATTATAGAGCTTCAGGCGATTCTCTTCTCCGCTGGCGGAATGATGCTCATCCGTCAGGATGAGTTTCTGATAGGGTTTCCTCCTCTTGCGCAATGCTGATTCAAGGATCCGGGCCTGCTCGATATCCACATTCATATCCCTGGTTCCGTGGTAAATGAATACTGGGTCGTCCAGACGGTCGATGTGGTTAATTGGGCTCCATTCCCTTAGCAAAGCACGCTCCTCACGATTACGTGGATCGCCGATGCGGTTGCGCCACCAGTTCTTCGCTATTTCGCCGAATTCCGTTTTCGAGTCGTCGTAGGTCTCGATCTGTTCAATGACGTCGACGACGCCCATCATGTTAACGCCGAACCTGAACTTCTCCGGCCACTTCGTGAGACAGTACATTGTCGAGTAGCCGCCCCAACTGGCGCCAGAAAGCCCTATATTGTTCGGATCGACGTAGCCCTGCTCTACAGCCCAATCAATGCCGTCGATAAGGTCCGTCATCATATCTGGAACCTTCTTGAATGAGTCTGCGTAGTGCTCCCAGCCATAGCCTGTGGAGCCACGAAAGTTCACTTGGAGTACTGCGAACCCACGGTTGGCGTAAAACTGAGGCTCGGCGTCAAAGTGCCAAGTCATACCCCACTCATCGCGAGCCCAAGGCCCTCCATGAGGATTCACGATCAAGGGAACGGGGTTACTCTCCCTGTAGTTGCGAGGCAGCGTCAGGTAACCGTGTATTGTGCGGCCGTCCCGCGCCTTGAAGCTGATTGGCCGCTTGGGCTGCATCATGTCGGGCGTAATCCACGGCCGCGACTTCACCAACTCCGATAGACCCAGATTCTTTAGGTCGAGCATGTAGTAGGTCGGGAACTGAACGTCGCTATAGGACTCGACCACGGCCCGATGACCTTCGTCGTCGACGCTTGCAATCAGGTTAAACGTGCCTGGAAGCGCTTCATCAAGCATCGCCTGTAGCCTGCGATGCTGCTCGTCGAGGTAATGGATTGTGGGCTTGTCCCGCTGGTAATAGATTCCCACCAATCGGTCTGATTTGACGCCTTCAAGAGCGATGCCATCGACGTCATACACTGGATCCCTGAGAACAGGCTCTGGGTTGAAGGTCAGCGTCTCCAGATCGAACGTGTAAAGCGCCTTGACGGCATTCTCCTCGTCAAGGCGGTTGGTCGTCACATAGAGAGTATTGCTTCCCTGCTCAAGATAGAAGGGGGCCCATTCAAACTCGAAATTGTCGGACTCAGAGATGACTCTCCACTCGCCATCCTTGAGTTGGTGAATTCGGGACTTGCCTTCAGGCGTTTGCTCAAATCCAAGGACGGGCTCTCCTCCTGAGTCCAGGAAAAAACCGGTCAGCATTCCAGGATTGCGAAGGAAGAGCTTCATTACGCCTGAATAGACGTTGAGCAGATACAAATCAGGACGATTACGGACCCTGCCATTGTTCGAAACGATGATCTGGTTTGGGTCCTTATCGTAGCGATGCAGGAAATTTGTGAGGCCTTTGGATTGTTTTTGATTCCCTTTGCTCGGGGAAACTCCCATTGAAAAAAGCTCCGGTCGAGCCGGTTCCACAAGCACCCGAAAGTCACTGCCATCCTTGTTTACAGCATATAAGCCATTGAGATAACGCGCCGCGCTAAGATCCATCGCCCCACCACCCCCAACGCGGTAGATAATCCGGTCATTGTTCACCCATCGGATTCCGTAAACATCATCCCGCTCCTGTGTCAGGGGCTGCAGCGTCTTCTTCTCCACATCATAGACAGCTATGTTGTAGTAGCCCTTAAACGGAGCCCTGAGTGCGATTGTCTTGCCGTCGGGAGAGATCTTCAGGTCATCTACAAGCGCGTCCTTGAACAGCGTATCCACCGGAATCAGTTCCTCGGCGCCAATCGACGCCAGCACCGGTATCACTAATGCCCAACAGGTCATGACGAACCGCTTCAACATGATCCATTACCTTTTGATAATCGCGGTGTCGTGACAAGTTCAGAGACACCCGCTTTGCAAAAAAGAAAGGCGCGGGCTCCCTCGAGGAGGCCCGCGCCAAATAATTACGTTCCAGCTGTTAATCGTCGGACTAGAACTCGCGTTCCAGACGAACG
>CAYSHY010000115.1:0-3513 GCA_964430955.1 uncultured Puniceicoccaceae bacterium
TGCCCGTCGCCGCTGCGTTTTTTCGTAGCTTCGGGATAGTGGAGCTTATTGATCGGGCGGTTCCGTCGGAGATGGAGGTCGGAGTGGGGACGCATGTTCTTGCGATGGTCCTAGACTGCCTGAGCGGGCGCAGTCCCCTTCAGCAGGTGGAGTGCACGTTTGAAGATGTTGATACGGAGCTGCTTTTCGGAAGACCGGTATCGGCGCAGCAGTTCAATGACGATGCACTTGGGCGCGCCCTTGACCGCCTACAGGCCGCTGGAGTGGGAAGCCTTTTCTCTGCTGTCGCCATGCAGGTCTGTCGTCAGATGCAGATCCCGATTAGATGCGGGCACTTTGATACAACTTCGATCAACGTTTACGGGGATGACTACTGTTCCTTGGATCCGGATGCGCTGAAGGTCACCTATGGGTATAGCAAGGACAAGCGGCCGGATTTGAAGCAGGTCATTGGCCGCATGCTGTGCGTGGGTGGCAACATTCCGATCCTGGGCGGAGCGGATGACGGCAATAAGAGTGACAGGAAGATTAACAATCAAGAGCTTACGGCGCTAAGCAAACTGCTCAAGGAGCACGGGATTGACCGCAACGACTTTACCTACGTGGCCGACTGCGCGATGGTGTGCGAGGATAACATCCATGATCTGGACGGAATGAACTTTGTCACTCGCCTGCCCGCTTCCTATGGCAAGCACGACGAGTTGATCGACCAGGCTCTGGAAAAGGGCATGGATAACTGGACCAAGATCGGGCAGCTCGCCCAGGAGAAGGACAGCCCGAGACGCCCGCATGCTTCTTATCTGGCCAAGGAGCTGCCCGTGCGGCTGTATGAGAGGGACCTGCGAGCGTTTGTTATCCACTCCGAAAAGCACGACAAGCGCAAGCTCAAGGCAGTCGAGAACGCGATCGAGAAAGAACGCACTGCGCTAAACAAGCTGGTCAAGAAGGAGTCCAAGGTCGCCTACGCCTGCAGCGACGATGCCAGGAGCGCCCTGGAGAGGCTCCGAAAGCAAGTGGACTCCAGTTGTTTTTACAATCTCAAGGGCATTGTGGGAGTCGAACCACGATACGCCCCCGGGAGGCCCAAAAAGGACGGCCGCCGCAATGTGGAATGCTTTGAGCCGAAACTCATGGTGGAGCTCGAGCTCGATGAACAGGCCGTGAAGCAGGCGCGCTTACGGGCCGGATGCTTCGTGCTGATCGCCCGGATACCCAAGGAAAAAACCAGCAAGGATGCGCTCTGCTGCTACAAAGAGCAGCACGGCATCGAGCGAAACTTCTCCTTCCTCAAGGACGACCGGATCACCAACAGCATCTTCCTAGAGAAGCCCGAACGCATAGAAGCGCTGATGTTCGTCCTGCTGCTGGCGTTGTTAATCTGGAACGCCATGCAGCTCAAACTCAGGCGATGGGTGAAGGATCACGACCAGCCGCTTCCGGGAAACAACCGCCAACCCACACGCCGACCCACAATCCACGTCATGTTCCTCTACCTCAAAAACGTGCAGGTCATGAAAATCGCCGGCCAGCGACGCCTTCATAAACCCCCGTCACCCGCAATCATGGCCTATCTGCAAGCCCTGGAACTTGGACCATGGATCTACACCAACCCCAGCATGAGATACCAACCGCCGAGCATTAAGTAAGGTGCTTAAAAAGAACGGGTTATTGCTCGACGGGTGCGAAATGTGCGTTGGATGGGTATCCTCCACGGGCGGCGGTTTCAAGGCAGTATAATCCTTAACCGGTTGCTCACCGCGGCGACGGGAGCCCTTGTAATTATTTTAGCAGGGCAGTGCCCGATCCACAGCCGTTCGACTTTGGCACACTGATAGTATCAGACGATACTATCGGACTTCTGAACCAATTGCTCCAGACTGTCCTCGATGAACTTTGACGAAGACTGACCACGGAGCACAGTTAGCCGTCGCGCCACATCGTCTCTCAGGTTGATCGTTGTCTTCACGAATTCAAGCTCCCGCATGTAGGGAAGACCCGCTGCAAGGAGGCCAGAACATCGACCTCACCATTCCGCATCTCCCTAATACAGGCATTTCCCCACAACCTCCGGGAAAGGTGGTGATCCGTGAAGGAAACCGCTGAACCGGATCAATCGATCGGGACAAACAACCAACCACCCTCTTCGCCAAATGTATCTTCGTCTATAAACAGGTATCCTGAGAGATCCGGGTGATAAACCCACGGGGTTTCACCCTTCCAGATCCAGCCGAGCCAGCCGGCGGCGTCAATCCAACCGTCAGGCTGCTGCTCCCATGTGCCAAGCCAGAGCTCAACCTGCGGAGCGATGGCTGAGATGTTGAGTCGATGAAGATGACTGGACTGCCACTGGCCCATATTGTTCATCTTCTTGCCGATCAGGTACAAGTATTCTCCATGAGCAAAAATGTTCATTGCGGAGTAGCCATCTCCGGGCAAGCCCTCGTTGCTGAGCGCTGTCCAGTTCATGCCTTGGTCAGCGGAATAAACGATCTGGTCCGGGACGAGACCAATCATAGCCAAGGCGAAAATGAGGCTTCCGTTGGTATGCAACGTAGCCGCGCCCTGAGAGAAGTCTGATATCTCATTCCAGGAGTCTCCGCTATCATCGCTATAATGAAGGTCTCTGGAGACTGAGAAAATGATTCGCCCCTCATGCAGAATCATGTTGCCCGTATTACTGAATCCCAAATCCAACACAGATTCCCAGTCATTTTCGCTAGCGCGTGTCCGTAAGATACGAGTTGGACGGGACGCAAAAATATAGTCATCGTGGGCTGCAAGATTGGCTGGACTTCCAATCCCGCTTAAGCCTGCAGTCCAGGCAGACCAGTTATCACCGCCGTCGGTCGAGATCCGCACAGCGCCAGTAGAGAAACTAGTGAAGAAATGACCTGTACCAGGATCATAGGTGATATCTTCTGGATTGCCGTCGGAGATGGGAATTCCACTTTCGCTGGGCTTCCACACTGACTCTCCAGGGGAGAGGCGGTACATTCGCGGTGCAACGGCGCCACCAGTCCAGACGCTGCCACCTTCATACTTGATAAAACGTAGCGTCTGGGTGGAGAGACTTGTTCCTCCCTCAATATCGTTGATTGGATTGAAGGACTCGCCGTTATCCGACGACATGAACACACCATTCTTCCCCAAGGCAAAGAGACGCTCACCGTCGGACGCCAAAGGCTTGATATTGTCTTCAGATAAATCACCCAAAACGTTGCCCGTAAGATCCTCCCATTCTTGAGCAGCCATCGGACTAAGAAGAGAATACAGGACGCAAATGACAGAGAGAAACTTCACAGAATTCATAACATCGATTTTAAGGGTGTCATTATTTACAACATGGTCTCGATCACGGATAAAATTTAGGATAAGCACCTATTTGCAATCTACCCTTCAGCCAAAGTGATCAGAAATGGAGTTTATTATAAAACATTATTACTTCTATAGAAACAAGACTTTTCTTAGCATCTCCCCTGTTCAGGGGAGGCAAACACCCGCTGACCATGACAC
>CAYSHY010000116.1:0-3459 GCA_964430955.1 uncultured Puniceicoccaceae bacterium
GCGCACGTCCGCCGGGGGTGGTCTCCGGGTTGCCGAACATCACACCGATCTTTTCACGAATCTGGTTGGTGAAGAGACAGACGCACTGCGTGCGGTGAATGGCCGCAGTAAGCCGGCGCATGGCTTGGCTCATCATGCGGGCCTGAAGGCCTACGGTGCTATCGCCAAACTGGCCGTCGAGCTCGTTCTTGGACACCAGTGCGGCCACGGAATCGACGACGATTACATCGATGGCGCCGGAGCGGATAAGCGTTTCGGCGATGTTGAGCGCGTCTTCACCGCTCTCGGGTTGCGAGACGAGCAAATTATCAATGTCGACGCCAAGGATGCGGGCATAGCGCGGATCGAGCGCGTGCTCAACGTCGATAAATACAGCTCTGCCGCCAGCCTTCTGGGCCTGTGCAATCAAGGACAAGCAAAGGGTGGTCTTACCGCTGGACTCTGGACCGTAGATCTCGGCGATGCGACCTTTGGGCAGACCGCCCACGCCAAGCGCCAGGTCGATTGCAACGGAGCCTGTGGAGATAACGTCGATATTCTTATGGCTCGCTTCGCCCATCCGCATGATCGCGCCGTCGCCAAACTGCTTGTTGATTGCAGCCAAGGCGAGGTCGAGTTCGCGGTCGCCCCCATCTGGGGAAAGTCTGTTACGGGTGTTTGTAGTACGTGCCATAGGTCTGATGACTTGCGGTTGCGTCGAATGAATGGAAGGGCCGGGCGACTACGCGGGCCTGCCTGAAAATCCTGCGCAAGGGAGTGGGGACATGCAAGTAGAAACTGTAATAATGTTCACTTATTCCGGAGGAGGGAGATACATGAAATGACACGGGTTCCGCCCTCCCCTACTTCCCCATTTGCTCGAGGACGTCGTGAACCTCGAATCGCTTGAGCTTGCGGCGCACCCAGTCCAACGCGTCAATAACGGCGCGTTGACGCACGTCGTTGCGGTCGCCGATGACGGTGATCTTTCGCGACCAAACGCCTTGCGGCGAGGCATAGCCCATGTAAATGGTGCCTACTGGAGAACCGCCCGGCGCCGAGCCATTTGCACGCGAACTACTGCCGGTGGGGCCTGCGTATCCTGTTATGGATATGGCGTAGTCAGCATCGAGCCTTTCCTGGGCGCCTGTAGCCATTGCCACGGCGCACTCTGCGCTGACGGCGCCGTGTTGCTGCAACAGCGAGTCAGGCACGTCGAGCATGCTCTCCTTAATATCGTTGTTGTAGCAGATGACCCCGCCCCGGAAGACTTTTGACACGCCCGGTATCTCAGTAAAGGCGCTACCGATGAGGCCGCCTGTGATAGACTCCGCCACCGCGATGGTGCGGTTAAGAACGCGGAGTTGGCGCACGATGATTTCCGCCAGGTTGGCCTCGCCGTACCCGACAAAGTCTGCCCCGAGCACCTCGCGACAAATATCGCCAATGTACTCGATATCCTTCCAGGTGAGAATCTCGTCTGCAGCGCCAATACGGACGTCAACCATTCCGCGGGAGGCTGTGTAGGCGACGTAGAGACTCTTGCCGTAGGGCTCGAACACAGGCGTAAGTAGGGCCTCCACATCGCTTTCGCCCAGACCGCTGGTGCGAATCTGCAGATAGGCCTCATTGATCAGGGCGATGTCCCGCTTTTCCAGGCGCGGGAGAACCTGGTCGATGAACATGGGCCGCATCTCGCTGCCGGGCCCGGGCATCATGATCAGGATTTTGCCTTCTTTCTCAAACCAGAGTCCGGGAGCGGTGCCGTTGGGATTCGGCAGGACTTCCGCACCTTTGAGAATACGTGCCTGGCGCAGGTGATTCGCCGTAGCGACGCGCCCCAGTTTTTCCAGGCGCGTGCGCACATTCTCCTCTGCTTCCTCGCTGTGGACGAGCTCTACATCCAAAGCCTCGGCGACAGCCTCCTTTGTGATATCATCCGCCGTGGGTCCAAGCCCGCCCGTCGTGATGATAATATCCGCCCTTCGCCAAGTTTCCAGAAAGTGCTCCTTGATTTCCTCGGAGTTATCCCTGATTTCCTGGTCGCGGGCGATCGAGAGGCCCTTGCGCGCCAGTTCGCGGCCGAGATACGTGAGGTGCGCGTTGTCGCGCAAGCCCATGAGTAGCTCGTCCCCGAGACTGATGATTTCAAGTCGCTTCTTAACAGGCATGATTGGATTGGGTATTGCAGCAGGAGATGAAACCTTTGCCAGCTGGACAGAAACTATAGTCACTGGACGAAATTTTCCAACGCCCGACTCAAAATGCATGGCCGAGATATTAGCGCGATAAAGGAAAAAGTGCGGCAACTGCCCGATCGACCAGGCGTGTACCTGATGAAGGACCGTCTAGGGGGTATCCTTTACGTGGGCAAGGCAAAGAGTCTCAAGAAGCGAGTGAGCACCTACTTTCAGCCGTCGCGGAAGGCTCAGCTGCAGCAGCCAAAGGTAGCGGCGATGCTCGATCTGATATACGATTTCGAGACGATCGAGGTTAAGAGCGAAGCAGAGGCCCTCTTGTTGGAAGGAAGGCTTATCAAGGAGTGGAAGCCAAAGTATAACACCGATTTCACAGACGATAAGCGATTCTTGCTGGTGCGGGTGGATCTGGGTAACGAGATGCCGCGGTTCCGGCTGGTGCGCGTGCGCAGCGATGAAAATAGCCGCTACTTTGGTCCGTTTGCCCATGCGGCGCAGTTGCGCAAGACGCTGAGTGAGTTGCGACGGAAGTTTGGAATTCTCTTGGGGGATTCACAGCCGCTGCGCTTGCCCGACGGTCGATGGAAGCTCTACGACGACGTGCGCGCCGAACTGTACGGGCACGAGAACATCATCAGTTCAGAAGCATACAGGGAGCGTGTGGAAGCAGCCTGCGACTTTCTGGAGGGAAAGAGCCGGGAGTGGCTGGAGGAACTGCGCACGGAGATGGCTAGGGCCGCTGCCGACCGTCGCTACGAGAAGGCTGCGGAGCTGCGCGACATGATCTTCGCAATGGAGAAGACGTTGTTGCGCACGCGAAAGTTCGTGCGCGATCCGCTGACTCCGGAAAACAGCAGAATAATCCTGCGGGAACTGAAGGAAGCCTTGGGCCTGCGCACCCTGCCCTTGCGTATCGAGTGCTTCGACATCTCGCACATCAGTGGAACCTACTGTGTGGCCAGCATGGTGCACTTTACCGATGGTGTCCCCAACAAGAAGCAGTACCGCCGCTTCCGGATCAAAAGCTTTGTGGGCAATGACGACTTCCGCGCCATGGAGGAGGTGGTTGGCCGCCGCTATGTGCGCCTGCATCAGGAGAACAAGCCGTTTCCTGACCTCGTGGTCATCGACGGTGGTTTGGGGCAGGTTGGCGCGGCCATGCGGGCGTTTCTTGAGAATGACCTGGAACCACCGCCGTTGATCGGTTTGGCCAAGCGACACGAGCGAATCTTTTTCTCCGACGGGCGTCAGCCTCTCGACCTGCCGCCAACAAGCGAGGCCC
>CAYSHY010000117.1:0-3269 GCA_964430955.1 uncultured Puniceicoccaceae bacterium
ATTCTTCGTTTCAGTTCTGCCATTCGCTCTGCAATGGCGAATCCAAAGAAGCGCCGCGCAAGCCTGAATGACCTCGGAGCAGAAGGTCCACTTGGTTCAAACGACTATGGTATCTGCCGATGGAGTTCACGTGCCCGATCCTTGTCAAATTGCCAAAATGAGCGCGCTGTGTCGAATCTGGCCTGATTGATTGCAGTCTTACGGCGCTCTGTCAGGTTGCTCAGTTCTCGCAGATGTATCTCAGCGGCTTGCAGGATCTCCAGCCTCTTGTTTATCACAAGAGAGACATCCTTTTTACAGACAGTATCGTCGCTCCACTGCCGGTAAACCGCACCAGTCTCAGGACAGAAAACGAACTCCTTTCCGGCCTTGAGAAGACGAAAATATAACTCGTGCTCTTGGCAACAGGGTTGGTCAGGCTTCCATCCGCCGACATCTAATAAGGCTTGTCTGCGCCAAAGCGGACCCCCGGTCTGGGGCAGCGTCCATAATGCGAGTTCGGCCCACGGGTCATGTGGCTCAGGGATTTCCCGCAACTCCACCTTTCCGCTGTCTTCCCAGCGGATGAGGGTGGGCGAGTAAAGCACATCAGCAGCGGGCGCATGCGCCTGCATCCACTTTACCTGCTTCTCAACTTTGTCGGGCAGCAGATAGTCGTCGGCGTCCAGGTATTGAAGAAACTCTCCGGTTGCCAACTCAAGCAAGCGGTTACGCGTTGGGTTGCCCCCGCGATTGGGTCCTGTCTCCCAGCGGACCTCGCCATCGAACTTCCTAATCGCTTCTACGCTCTTATCCTTCGATCCATCGTCGACGATGATCACCTCAACATCTGAGTAGGTCTGATCCAGTGCGCTCTGGATGGCTGAACCTATCCAACGCTCAGCGTTATAGCAGGGAATCAGAATACTAACCTTTGGCAGCGACATGATACGACGGTCCGAGATCGTATGGAAAGTTAGGAAGGTATCAGATAACTGTCGAGGGTCTTGATTTAGGATGGGTCGAGCAGCTTTGAACGCTTGTTTGCTGACGTGTCGGCGTCGTGGCGACAAACAACTGAATTCTGGCGACGCCTCCATACATGGAGCAAAGGTGCTCCGCCAATGCGTAAATGAAAATAGAGACTCCAGCCATCTCCATAAACTCCTCTACGGCTGTTCCCAAAGCGTAAGCCATATTCCAGGCGCCGTGTGTCTCACTGTACGAGCCATTCCACATTTCTACGCCCAGAGCTCCACCGACAAATAACAGTCCAGACAGGATTAATAGGCCTGCTGTGCGACGTGGGAGACTCAGCAGAAAGGGAAGGTAAGCCAGGGCGAACAGAATTACGAAAACCAGCCCTGCCGCCACCCAGGAATAGTAAAACAGCCCGGTATTATCGTCCACGAGTCTGGAACCCAACCGGTCGCCGAAGCGTTCGTGTATCCTGGCTACCTCATCGACCGAGAATAGGGCGAACAATAATGCGAGCCCCAGCCAGTGGTAGCAATATTTTCGGGATTCTCTGAAGGCATCAACGGTGATAAGCCCCGCAAATACAGCAGCCAGAAAAAGTATGGCTGCTGAATACCACGTCGGAATACTCGTATCGGTGCTTAAATCAAAGAAACTGGCAAAGAGGATGGTATAATCGTTTCGCACGCCTTCCAGATGCCAGTTTGCCAAACTGATAACTCCAATCGCCACCAGTGCGATACTCGTTAACAAGAGAAATGCAAGAAGCCGTGCAGGCCGAATGGTGAAGGTCATGTAGTTGCAGAGAGTTTACGAGAGGTGTGATATAGAGCAGAGTTCTCATTTTTCGCAATGCTTCATTGGTATCAGAAAGTGTCCTTAGGCCCTGGTATATTACCCGTGATACTTTAATTCACTTTGAGGCTGATATCTTATCGATACACCCGACCTCTCTAATTCTAACGGCCGCCTTGGTCAGCAGGGCCTAAGTCCGATTCGGGAACTTTTGAAGGCTAGCTGAGACAGCAGAGGCAGGGCGTTCCCGGTTATAGTGGTGCAATGACACTGTCTTTTTCTTGCCTTCTAACGGTTGTAGCAACGACTCGATTCTTTCCCGGTCCATCGGCAACTGGACAGCCTCGTTGTGCCAATATTCCACCTTGTGATGCTTCCTGTCCTGCATCAACGCCCAGTTGGCGTAAAGCTCGTATTCTGAAAGCGGGAAGAAGCTTTTCAGGTCCAGGTTCTGCAGAATGGCATCAATCCATGGCAACTTGAACCGCTGCTCCAGGTGCTCATGCAGCCCTCGCAGCAAATTCATGCGAAAAAGCATGTGATGAGCGACAAATGAAAAGGAGCTCAGGCGTTTAGAGCCCAAGAGCTTGCTTGTGGACGGATCATACTCTGCGGCATAGCCATCCGTGATATTAAGGATAAAGCGACCATTCTCTTCAAAGGCGACCGGTGAAACAAAAACCGTGTCTCCATCCAAAATCAGGCATGCCTCTCTGTCCGACAACTGGTTGACGGACAGCTTTAGCAACTGTTGGTAGAGCCAGCCCGCCCGCTCAAAGGGTTGGCCATCGTTACAACGCTCAATCAGGCCTTCCAGGTCAAAACCAAGCAGCTCAGCCTCGGGAACAAAATCGCAGCCGAGCTCTTTGCATAGATCCAACAGGTCGCGGCTTTCTGGTCCAACAACGAAGTGCTTCCGGATCGGGTGTCGAACGTATTTCCTGGCGTATGCTGCGCTATATCGAAAAACGTCAATATCCTTCGGGACCAGGGGAGTGAACAAATCAATCGCAAGGTCCCGTTGTGACTGCGCCCATGGCTGACGCTTAAGGCCCCAGCGAATGGCTCGAACAACGGTGCGCCGCTTGAAGGCGAGCCATGGCGTAAGGCTATGATAGGTTTGCTGCAAGGGTAGCTGGGGAATTGCGGATTGTTCAGCCATATTGGAACTTGGTGAGAGTCAACCGAGAATTCAAAAGGAATCCCACTCCTTTTTCTGCCGGTGCTGCTCTCTGTTCTCGGTCCATAAAAGTCGCGCCTTGTCATTCAAACGATTGGTTGCTTGACTGCGCCGGATGCTACGATCGCTCCTGGATCTGATCAAGAAGACCTATACGCTTGTGCGTCCGTTTGGCTTAAAGCGGTTTTGTTTTGTGTTCTTCTTTATTCTGGCGCAGGGACTTTTCCAGGTCATTGGAGTAACCTCCATTTTCCCATTCCTTACCTTGGCGGCCAACCCCGATCGTTTGCGAGAGACTTCGATCGGTAAGTGGTTTACTGAGCACGTTCCGACGGTG
>CAYSHY010000118.1:0-3223 GCA_964430955.1 uncultured Puniceicoccaceae bacterium
ACAGGCGAGATGGAAGAAGGCGCGATATGCGTCAAGGCGATGTTCGTGGCGGACGAGGAGTCGACGGAAGCTTTGGAGCCAGGCAAAGGTGTCTAATCCTTAATTAGAGAAACGATCCGAACAAGCATCGCATCAATGAGCATCATCAAGGGGGATCCGTGGAGACACCTCCCTCGTTCGGCACAATCATTTTTCTGATTACTGCCACTTAATGATCAAATTATCTTTCGTCGAAAAAGGTTCCGAATACAATTTATTTAAAAGCGATGCCCACGATAGAGATCGAGGATTACTACCCCCACCCACTCCGAAAGCGTTACGGAGGCCGATTGCCGCCGCACCCGTTCATCTTTGAGCTGCTCTCTTCTGGAGAGGTCCGGTACAAGAATCTACTGAGGCAGGCAAACGAGCACCTAGACGTCTTCCAGACCCTCCAATATCGTGATGCTGGAAATAACGAGCCCTATTGGGACAATGGCTTTTTTCCGTTTCTGGATATAGCGGCGCTTTACACGATAGTTGCGACGAAAGCTCCGCGAACATATCTCGAAGTTGGATCCGGCAATTCGACCAAGGTAACCAACCTGGCGCGCAAACAGAACAACTTACCCACCCGCATCATTTCGATCGACCCGACCCCGCGCGCTGAGATTGACGCCATTTGTGACGAGACGATACGAAAACCTCTGCAGGATGCGGATCTGGGCATCGTTGAAACCTTGGAGCCGGGAGATATCCTATTCTTCGACGGGTCCCATAGGATTCTGCAGGACTCAGATACCCAAGTCATTTTCTTTGAGGTGATACCGCTACTCAAGCCCGGTGTCTTGATCCATATCCACGACATTTATTGGCCGCACGACTATGGGGACGACATGGCTCAACGGATGTACAGCGAGCAGTATCCGCTAGGAGCCATGCTGCTTTACGCCCCCGAGAAATTTGAAGTATTGTTTCCGGCTGCCTATGTCTCCATTCACATGGATTATCAGAGCGAATTCGAACGGTTGTGGAATCGTGAAGGCTTTGAGGGGATTCAGCGTTACGGAAGTTCGTTCTGGTTGACCAAGAGGCCGTGACGGCTGGGGAAGGCAGATTTTTGCTGGCGTTAGCGCCAGCTCCTCCAGGTGCGCAAGCGCCACTGCCTGCCACGAATCCCGCCGCTCATAAGACCCGAAGGAACATTTCCGACTCCATTGGATCCTCCCCTACCCTTACTTGCGGTGGATTGAGCCGCTCCAGTCTTCGTCGCTGCGCGATCAAGAGCAGCAGTCTTCTTCCAGCACTCAGAAGTAGTCATCTCAAGGACCAGGAGCTCGACTTGGCTAGCCACTTTGCAAGCAGAGAGGCACGGTATCAGGCCAAAGTTCCCCCGAAGGCTAAGTCACCGAATTTGGTTTTAAAAGTTGCAAGGTGGTGTCTAGCGACTCAACGTCAGCAACTGGTTTTTCGCATTAGCTCTCTCCCCATCTCGATCTAGCATGACAGAAGACTCTACAGCTGATTCGAAGAAGAAGATAGAGGCGCTTAATCACCACTGGGAAGGGCTTGCGAAGCAGGATGCGCTTCACGCCATTATGACCTGGGAAGAGGCAAAGGGCGGACGGTGGGACCAGGAGAAGTTCTTCCAAACTGGCGTGGGCGACATACACCGTTACTTTGAAAGTTTTTTCCTGAGCGGTCACCCGAACCTGAAAAGAGGGGTGGCCTTGGATTTCGGATGTGGGGTTGGTCGCCTGACGCGACCGCTCTCACAACACTTCGAGATATGCATCGGGGTAGATATATCGTCCACAATGGTGGAGCGAGCAAACGCTTTGAAGCAGCAGGAAAAGCAGATCTTTCTTCTGAATCAGCGAGAAGATTTGGGAATGTTTGCTTCAGGATCCTTTGACTTGGTGTTCACACTGATCGTTCTTCAACACATGGAGCCTGACTTGCACCAAGCTTACCTAAGAGAATTCGCTCGTATCCTTCGCCCTGAGGGGGGCCTAGTCTTCCAGTTGCCGGCATTCATTGAGGGGCAAGACCTAGAAAAGCCGGATCTGTTTGGCGAGCCGCGCATGGAGATGTACGGCACAAACCCTGACGAGGTAGTCCAGTTGCTTGAATCCTCTGGTATGAAGGTTCTCGCCGTGGGAGAGAATGACGCCGCTGGAGATACGATCAAGAGTCACCATTACGCGGCCGTAAAGCGATAGGCCCTCAACCGCATCTACTCGGCAGGTGAGGCACAGAGTTCTGAGAGATGTATGTGCGGTAGCCGGATAGCACCCAGATGCGCAAGCGCCACGTCTCTCAAGGAATCGCGCCGCTCGTGGAAGGCGAAGGGGCGGATCACTGGCTCTGAGGATTCCCCCCCTACCCTTACTAGCGGTTCAGGAATTACCGAGCCGCGCCAGCCTTTGTAGATTAGGCGCAGGACGAGGTCGCGGAGCAAGTCTGAGAGGTAGTAGCCGTTGGCAAAGATCCCGCCTGCCTCGAGAACGGCGCTCATGCGGAAAAACCAACGCTCAGGGAACACGGCTGGGGAAAGGAGGTGGTCTGGCTCGTCACGAACCGCGGCGCTATAGGCGCCATCTCTCTCGATCCATGAGGAGCAGTAGGCTGCCTCTGGGTGATTCACGAAGAAACGCTGCGCCTTGAGGAAGGCAGTGGGATGAAGGACATCGCCCGCATCGCCGATGAAAATCACATCAACGGCCGAGGAGAACGCATTGAGCAAGCGCTGGGGAAGCCCTTCATCAGGAAGGGCAGCCATCACGATCCACTTGGAAAGTTCCTCACGCAGAGCTCCTGGCAGCGATTCTTCATGAGCAAGCAGCACTCGCCTTGCAGGTTCTACTTCCTGGCTGGAGACCGAAGCCAGGCTTTCAAGCGAGGCATTTTCTCCAGCGACAAAGAGCACCCCCATCGACAACGGCTTTACACCGAGAATTGATTCCCGTGCTTCTACCGCCGCCTGGCAGTCCTGGTAGTATTGAATATGGCGCTGGGCGATAGTGTTGTCATCACATAACGCAAGGATCCGTCGACGAGCTGCTTCACCCATCGCATCGAGAACATCGAGCTGCTGGGCGGCAAAAAAATCCAGGCCCTTTTCCAGCTCGCTCACCAATTGCTTTCGGCTTGGTCCCGGCGCGACAAAACCCATGTCGCCTCCCGTGAGCATCTCTGCCATACCGCCTTGATCGGAAGCCAAGACGGGACGACCACAACTCAT
>CAYSHY010000119.1:0-2989 GCA_964430955.1 uncultured Puniceicoccaceae bacterium
CTTCGAGTCGTTCAGCGTTGGGGCAACGGTGCGCTGGGATTCAGGCAATGGCGCACAAGCAGTAGATGCTTCGACGGTCAACGCGTTTGGCAGCTCCAACATCGCGGTTTCAATGGCCGCCCCCAGCATAAGCCTCTTCAAGAATACCAGTAGCTCCGCCATTGGCGCAGTATCTACATTCGCGTTTGACTTCGTGGAGTTTTCCGAGCCCGGCGGTTCAAACGGCGTGGTCGTTGGCTTTGGCGAAGGGGCAGATCTTAATAACGCAAACGCCTCCATCCGGGTGCAACTGCTGGATGGCGTGATCTCCCATGCAACGATCTCCGGGATGTCCCAGCGGACCGAAACCGGCGTGACAAGTTACGTGAAGGGCCAGCCTTACAGGCTCTTTATTGTGGTTAACGATACCGACGCCGAGCTGCTGGGCTATGAGGGCGCGGAGAACCTTCCAGCACACAGCTACGAGGTGTGGCTGCGACCCTGGAATGGCAATCCAGTCAAGGTCTTTCAGGCGACGATCGCACGCAACCTCAACTACATGGGCTTTCGCACATGGGCGGCTAATGACTCCATCTTTTATATCGACAACGCCTCCTATGCCTCGGGCGTTCGCATCCTCAGTCCGGCCTTTGCAGATGATTTCGAGGGCTACAGCGCTGGGCAATCCGTCTCGTGGGATGCGTCTGGCGCAGGTGCGACGATTGTCGACGAGGCGGTCGTGGACGCGTTTGGAGCGCCAAACAAGGCGGCCCGCTTCTCCGGCGCGGGCGCCAGCTTGATCAAGGACCTCGAGGGTGCGCTAGCGGACACAATCAGCACGCTTTCCCTCTCATTCCTGCAATCCGGGTCGGCGAGCGGCGCGCTCAGGATTGGCTTTGGCGAGCAGTTGTCGTTGCATGACGGCGCCGTTGCCGCAGTGGAGCTTTCCGATGGGCGCATCCGTCCCGCTGCCGGGGTTTCCGCAACCGACACGGGCTTGACGGGCTACGACCTCGGCCAGCCACACAACCTCTATATTGTCCTGAATGACACCCCCGAGACAGTGATCGACTACTTCGGCGGCGAGGACCTCGCGCCTTACAGTTTTGAAGTGTGGCTGCTGACGTCCAGAGGCGCCTTCGTGCGCGTGATGGAAGCAAAATCGCAGGGCGATCCTGCTTACGCCGGCCTCAGTGCAGGAGACGCCAGCCTGCCCGAGTTTTTTGCAGACAATGTGCAGGTCGCCGAGGGCGTGCTCCTGCCGGGAGGAAACTCTCCTGTAAGTCTCGCACCCGAAGCCTTGGGCGTCGTGGTCGGCTCTTCATTCACTGTAAACTACAGCATCGACAGCACATTGCCTGAAGGCGCCACCTACGAACTGAGCGGCGACGGCGACGTGAGCTTTCCCTCTGGCGCTTCCGGCGTTGCAGGCGCCGGTGGCAGTTTTGAGGCCGTCGTCAACCAAGGTCACCGCCAATACGCCACCCTCACGCTTACGCTCAAGGATGCCTCAGGCGGCGTGCTTGCAAGCGGGTCAGTTTCCGTGATGCCTTTTGACTTTTCCCGTGCGCAGGAATTGCCGCATCCGTCGGTCATCAATACGCAGGAGCAACTGGACGCAATGCGCGACTGGGTTCTGTATCAGCCTGCATCAATAGCCAGGGCGGGCTGGGATCACCTCCGCGCCACCGGCTATGCAGCATTGAACTATGCCCACAAGGCCCACGAGACAGTGCGCGTGGTAGGATCGGGCTCAAGTGAAAGCGAAGACGACTTTCGCGCCGATGCAACTGCGGCCCGCGCACATGCCTTGCAGTGGGTCGTAACCGGTGATCCGGCGCACAGGGACAAGGCGCTGGCCATCATGAACGACTGGGGGGGCGCCTTCAGGAGCATTATTTCTGAAACATCCCCCGCGCAAACGCAGCTCGAAAGCGCCTGGGCGCTGCCTGTATGGCTTAGCGCCGCCGACATCATGCGCTATTATGACAACGGCGCCGCCAACTGGGACCCCGCAGACATGGCCGCCTTTCATCACTTCATGGAGGTCCTTTACAACGAAGCTGTGCGCGCGATGGATCGCGGTAATAATTGGGCGGTTTCGGCATCCTTGGCGGTCATGGCATACGGGGCATGGATTGACGATCGAGCCATCTTTGAGCTCGGTCTGAACAACCAGCTGGCCAAGCTTGACCAGCTCAGCCAGCCCGACGGCGAAATCGAGGAGGTCTGCCGCGATACATGGCACCCCCAGTACAGCGTCGTTTCCTGGACGGATTCTGCGGAGCTGGCTCTCAACCTGGGTTACGACGAGCTTTACGGGGCCACGTTTGACGGGCAATCCACGCCACGCCTGGCCATCATTCTGGAATACTTCTCAAACCTGATGCTCGGTAATGCAGAGACTCCGTGCGGCGCCGGGTGGGCATACGATTACCAGGGCGAGTATCGCCGGTTCGACAATTACGAGGTGCCCTATAATCACTACATCAACCGCTGGAATGTGGCATACCTGCCCACCTTCAAGGAAATGGTGGAAAACGGCTGGCGGAAGAACGTGGGGGCAGACTCGCATTTTCTTTTGTGGTCCCGGCTCACCCACGGCTCCAATGAGGACCTCGCCTATGAGTCGCAGTGGGGCATGGGGGTTCTCTTGCCCTATCGCGCTATCGGCGGTCGATGGGTCAATGCATCCGGCTGGATTGGCTGGGTCAATGACGCCTACTATCCATGGACCTACCACCCGCAAGTTGGCTGGCTCTACATGACTGGGGAAGCAACGACAGGCGGCGTTTGGGCCTACAGCTTGCGTCAGTGAAATTGCAAGAGACGCTTATCAATCTGAAACCGCCGCGCCTGATCCCGCAGGATCTTGATTTTGGAGAACTCTGGATGCGCAGGGTTCAGAATGTAGTTTCGCTCCTGTGGGATGATCACGCTGGGCACTGAGAGGACCGCAGAGCGTTGTTCTCTCACCCAGCGATCGCCATACTTTTGGCTGTCGGGCGAT
>CAYSHY010000120.1:0-2969 GCA_964430955.1 uncultured Puniceicoccaceae bacterium
GTGGTGAGCCGGGGGAATGTTTCGGGCCCGTGAGGTGGAAGGTTTCCCAGCCGAGTGCGCGCTGATGCCGCAGAATCTGCAGTGTGCGCATGGTGTAGCCCGTTCGGATCGGGATGGAGTGGTCGAGGACGTGCAGGATACGCATTGGCTCTCTCTAGCCCGGAATTTTCGTGGGAAGCAGGAGCATCAACGTGAGACAAGGGCGAAACGGAACCCTCTTCATCGATGGCAGAACTAATTTGTGAGTTCCGTAACACTTTCCTTTTTCAGGAAAGCGGCTCGAGCAATGCGCATTTCCATGAGCGCTTCTTCAATGTTGGTCTCGTCGAGCGTTCTGCCGAAAGCGACTGTATCATGGAAAATTCGCGCAAGCATGCGCTCACCGAGAGTGCTCTTGTAGTGTCCCGATTCCCAGTACCATTGCATCTGTGTCCGTGTGTCGTTCGGCAGCGGTACGGGTTCTGTCGTGAAGTCGCTGTATCCGCTGAAGTCAAACAGCTGAATCGGAGTGGAGCGCCGATCTGCCTCGGAGGCGATAAGGCACACGATGGCGCGTTTCCATGCCTCGAAGGTTTCCCAGAGCCCGGACTCATGTATTATTTCCAAGTACCGTGCGTGATATGGGTGTATAAACAGAATTGTTTGGATGTCGTTTTCGGCTGTAATCCTCAGTAGAGACTTGAGAGACCGGAAGCCGGCATTATGGTCCAGATTCGTGAAATCGGGTTTCGGCAAATTGGTAAGCTGTTCGCGGTAGGTTCGGTCCTTTTGCGAGAATAGTTGGAAGTGGCCGTTCCGCCGAACTTCCAACCGATAATTGTTGAGCGGGTTGAAACCAGCAAGCGTCATCGTGATCCCAGTCGAGGGGTTTTGACCGATGACCGTAGCCAAACTGTCGAGGACCGCGTCGAGCGTCAGGGTGGTGTTGAACCGATCGCGCCATAGCTGCCGCGCCCGCTCGCCATTGGGACCACCACTCCGGTCAACCAACAAGCGAAGCTCGTCCGGACCGATCTCTGGCGATGGTCCGTTGGACTGGGGAACCAGGAAATCAGGAAAATCCAGGCCGATAACGACGAGTTTCAGCGGATGAATGGCGAGCGCATGCTGTAGCATTCTGACCGAAGTGAATAGCCCGCGTCCGGCAAGGGCCGCGTTGAACACGGGCCTTGCGTCTTCCGGCCACTGGGAGCTGTCCGGATCAAGACCGATTTCGGCGCGGGAGTTCCCCAGAACGATAGTCGCGACCGTTGTGCGTTCCAGTTGATAGGTCTTTGCCATCGCGGCCTGCTCGTAAATGCGGGGCTTGATCTCCGTGAGGCCGATGATTGGCGGCGTCCCGTACATCCGGTACGGGTCGACAGCGACGGTGAAAATAACGATTGCGACGCCGAGAGCAAGCAGCGCGGCACCATAGCACAAGAGATACCGACGCATCCGTATCTGCATGGCCTAAAACTGCCAGTAAAGAAATTCGCTGCCGCGCGTGATTGACAGTACGCCGGCAATCGTAACAGCCGCGCTGACAACGGCCCATCGCGGCAACGGGCTCCAGAGAAGCCGCGGCTCTGGCGCATGTGAAAGTTTGGGGCTCGCGGTCGCATCGGGCCACTCAATCGTCGGTTTCCACTTCGACATCAGCTCCTGGACGTTGGGCATGAAGAGCGCAATGCCGAGCAGGGCACTGACCCAGAGATAGGTTTCAACGAAAGCCGCCCCTGATCGGTTCGACAACGTGATCCCGAACTCCGTCAGCCACATCGTATGCGAGCCGAACACGAAGGCGAGGCCGGAAGGAATCGCGACGCCATTTAAACCGATCATTCCGCGCAGTATGGTCAGCGCTGCGTCGAAACTCGGCGCTCGGAAGAAGACCCATCCCACCACGACGGCCAAGAATGTCACCAACCAGCAGAGCGCGGTGACCACCTTGTAAGCGTGCAGTCGGTCCAGCCACCACACACGACGGCGGAGAGCGATCCAGGCATGGTTGCAGGCAAGATAGAGTCCATGTAGACCGCCCCATACGACGAACGTCCAACTCGCGCCATGCCACAGGCCGCCAAGCAGCATGGTGATCATCAGATTGGCGTAGCGACGAGACTGCCCTCTGCGGTTTCCCCCAAGCGGTATGTACAGGTAGTCCCTCAGAAACCGAGATAGCGTGATGTGCCAGCGGTGCCAGAAGTCAATGATGCTGGTTGCCTTGTAGGGCGAAAAGAAGTTCAGCGGAAACCGAATGCCGAAGCAGCGGGCGGCGCCAATCGCCATATCGGAATATCCAGAGAAGTCGAAGTAAAGCTGCAATGTATAGGCTAAGGCGCCTCCCCATGCGGTGAAGAAGTCAACCGGATCGCCGGAGTCGGCCAATGCGAAGATCGGAGAAGCATAGGGGGCGATCCCGTCAGCAAGGAGGGTTTTCTTTGTCAGGCCGAACATAAAGATCGTCAGCCCAACGGCGACGTTCTCCCACAGCAAGGCTGGTTTGCCGTCTGGAATCTGCGGTTCGATTTCGTTGTAGCGCAGGATCGGGCCGGCGACTAAACGCGGGAAGAAGGCGACGAAGAGGAAATACCGCAGCAAACCTGCATCCACACTCCGATTGCGACGGATGTCGACGAGATATGCGATCTGCTCAAATGTAAAAAATGATATTCCAAGAGGAAGTATGACATCCCAAATAAAAAATTTGGTTCCAAATAGCGTATTTATGTTTTCTATAAAGAATGCGCTGTACTTAAACGCGCTAATGAAGCAAAGATTCAGAGCGACAGCCACCGAGAGCAGTATGTCCGCAAGTCGCGCGTTGGCGGAAGATAGGGATCGATCAATCAGACGGCCAGCTGTATAGTTCGTTATAACCGACGCCAGAAGAAGTGGTAGAAACCTAATGTCCCACCACGCGTAGAAAAATAGAGATGATAGTACTATAAATATAATCCCAAGATAATTTTTTATTCTACCAATTA
>CAYSHY010000121.1:0-2940 GCA_964430955.1 uncultured Puniceicoccaceae bacterium
GGGGCGATGAAGTTCAGCAGTGACCGCAGGTTCTCTGGGTCGCGCCAGCCAATCGTGAAGGCAGTCAACGGCTCGCTGAGGTGAGCGGCATTGAATCGGCTTTCGTTGGCCGCGCATACGGTTCCAGGCATTTGCAGCCCATCGTCGATCTTGAGTAGTGTATTCATTTAGAGACGGCGTTGTTGTGAGTCATTAGAGTTCAATGGTGAGTTCGCGTGGCAGGCATGGATCAACTTCCACCAGGTCGCCGTCTCCACTTGCCGAGGTCAGCGATCGACCGACGCAGTAATACTCGCCGGGCGATGAAGGCGGTTCAGCTACCTTCCCGCCAGTATCAACGTAGACGAGTGAGCCGGCTTCGATCGCACCAGAAGCCACCATCTTCAAGGTGGTGGATGCGCTGCCCAGCAGGCTAACCGCAACGGGTTCTTCTGCTGCACCGGCTTCATCGGTAATGACGCCTAGGGGCATATCGGATGGGTCGCACAACGCGATGTGCCGCGAGTCGCTGCCCAAGGCTCCGATGAGGAATCGCCGCCCGATTGCTTCGTCGGCAAGGTAGGTCAGGCTGCCGGCGTGCACTCCCACGCTGTTTGCGAATACCGGCAAGGTTGCACCCTGCCGTGTAATTGTCTGATTCAGTTTCCGGATTCCTGCCAACAGGATTCCACGATTGAGGTGAGGAATGATCATATGTTCACTTGTCTTGGGTTAAAAAAATATGCCTAGTCGTTCTGAAACAGATCCGGGCGGGATTGCTTAATGTGCGACCAGGCCACGGAGTAAGGTTCTCCGCTTGCGTCCATGCGTGCGTTGACAGCCTCGACAATCGCCGTGCGCCGGGCGAAAACTTCCCTTCTGCGGCCCACGGCTGCGGTGCGGGCGCGGGTGTTGAGCAATGGCCGCTGCGCCTGCAGGTCCTCCAGGGCTGCATCGAAATTATTTGCAAACTTTTGTTCCCAGGCCTCCCGCTCATGAGTGGCGATCAGAGCCTCCTTTACGGCATTGGCGAGGATCGTCCCTGCGTGAGCTTGTTGGCGGCTGCACAGAGCTTCTTCAAGCTCATCGGCGCGGCGGCGCGCCTGATCCAACTCTTGATTGGCTGCCTCTACGATTGCCTGCAAACGCTCGATCTCATTAGCCGTCTCGACTTCCGACTCCTCGGGCAGACTCTCTGAAACGCCGTCGAAGACAAGTGTCTCTGATTCAGGAGTTTCCGCATTGGCAATCGCGTCGCCTGCGATGTTTGGTGAGTTCGTAAGGCCAATCGAGAGCAGGCGCACAGGCTCGAATACTCCCTGTCCAAGAGCCCGCATAGCCCATCTGGGCGAGAGGAACTTATAGTGGGCGTTGGCTAGAAGCTTCCTCCCTGTTTCGCCCCACTTCACCTGGCCATACAAGCCGTCGCTACGCGCGTCCAGAGCCTGCACCCAGTCATGTGCGCGGGTATCGGCATGCCCTGGGGCGCCGGCAAACGACGGATCGTCTGGATGGCCCACGTAGATGGGCAATCCACCAAACCGGCGGGCTAGCTTCGATCTCAGGGAGTTGAACCCCCTTGCCAATCCCTGCGCCGCATCCTGCGTTACTCGCTGTAACCCCTTCGAGTGCGGGTGATCGCCATATTCAACAATACGTATCCAGTTATCATTCATTGTGAGTAGATCTATTTCAGGTTAAAAGAGTGCACTCTGCGGCAGTGCCTAGAGTCTGCCGTCATTTCACTTTTTCGGAGTTTTCCCGGCGTAGCCTGCGCTCCTCGAATTCTCGTCCTTCCACCTCCGCCAAGCCGAACCGCTCCCGAAAATCTCTCTCATTGATTTTAAAACCGAGATCGTGCGCGGCGCGGACAATCTGAAGATCGCGTTCCAGGCTCCGATGACGTCCCGGACGGATCTGCAGGCGTACGCGGGGCTCCTCCCCAAACAAGTGCTCCATCAGCGGTCGGACAACCTGTTGATTCAGCGTGTCGCTGAGGAGCATGGCGTCGGACTCCGCAAGAAGGTCTGGCTCCTCAAGTTGCAGACTTGCTCCAACGCCGCCTTCCCGGGAAATTGTGGAAAGATCGGAGCCGCGCCAAAGCACAGCAATCCCACGATCCATGCGCTCGACCAGAGCAGGGTAGGGCAGTTCGCCGCGCGCCCCGAGATCGATTGCCTCGATATCCGTTCCACGGGTCATGAGCGCCTTGAACTCTGCCCCAAATGCCTCCACGGCTTCCAGGGCGTCATTCCATTCTTCGGTTCCAGGCAACGCGTCTGTTACCCCACGAACGCCAGGCATTCCGTTGCGCTCGCAGTAGATCAACCAGTCGCGAAGCGGCACATGCTTGTAAACGAAAGCCACCGAGCACGCCTCCATTATTCCCGGCCCGCTAGTAACCAGCCATGCGTTCTCCTCCAGGTCTTCCCCCTCGTTCGCGTGCTCCGCAGGAAGAAACCGGAGCCGTCCGCTCGTGTTTTCGAAGAACCACAGTGGGCAGAATCGAAACTGAGCTGACATTTGTTTCTTGCCCTGTGGCGCCCATACAATCTCGTGCACTGCGTAACGCTTGCCAACGGCGTCCATCATCTGCCGCAGCAGTAACGGCCATCCGCCTCGCACGTTTTCATCCAGTGCATTGGTGGCGCTCAGGTTGTTCATGAAGTACTCCAAGGCAACTCGCTGCTGCTGTGACTCCCTGCAGTCTTCCCGACACAGCACATCCCAGCCATTGCGGGCAGCGCTCATTTTCCGTTTCGACGCAACCGACTGGATAACATCGTCGCGCTGTTCGATCGCCTCCCATGTCAACGCTGCCTCGCGCAGGCGCCCTGCATGAAACGCATCCAGCTGGCGGGCCAGACGCTCCGGCGTCAGATTCCGTATCGGATCAAACCGGGACCGGAAATGTCCACGTATCCGCTCCGCAGTCACCTTGCTTGTCTTGTTCATTATCAA
>CAYSHY010000122.1:0-2831 GCA_964430955.1 uncultured Puniceicoccaceae bacterium
CGTCATGGGTATTGCGGCTACACGCCGCCGCAAAATCGCCTAGCGAGCCTTTCATATCGGTGATTTGAGTGACTCGCCGGCTAATGTCGGCGAGTCTACTCTTGGTATGAATAACGCCGTGCGCTCGAGATGAGCTACGGGTTAGCGCGGAGGGACTCAGGAGGACCGGCTGCGAAATACCCAGAGCTTCGACATGGTGAAGTTAAAGGCTGTGCCGCATGCTATACCAAGCATGGCTATCCCCGCCTTGGCCAACAGCCCCTTCCCCATGTCGCCAGAAAGATGTGTCAGCCCTACGGAAACTGACCACGATATCAAAGCTCCGATTGAGTTAGTGAGCAAATAGCGCCCATATTGGGGGAGGGGCTTTGAGCTGGCTCGTGAATGACCAAATGTCAGGCAGCGGTTGAGCCACCAGTTCCACGTCATCGCCCCAAAGATGGCGACACCGCGGGCAGGCGCAACGGGTGTTCCCACCGAGAGTAACACTAAGTATGTGGGAAGGTCGATGAAGACGCCCGTCAGTCCCACTGCAAGGAAGTTGAGTAGTTGCCCCGTTGTGGGATGCTTATGACATAGCAGACGTCTCACATGGCGAAGATAGTTCAGCTGTTCCTTCGCGGTGAGTTTACTTTCACCGAACTTGCGAGTGGAAAAGTTGATCGGGGTCTCTCTCACATTGCGACAGTTACACTTAACGATAAGCTCCAGCCCGATCTTGTAACCGCAGGGATTGAGATCCGTTGCCTGGAGGAACGTAGAGGATCGCAACGCAAAGAAGCCCGACATCGGGTCGCGTGCGCTGGTGAATGGCAGCGCGAGGAGGGTGGCGATGCGGCTATTCAGGAACCGAAAGAGATTCCACTCTTCATGCATGGTCGCGCCCGGCACATAACGACTTCCGATGACGAAATCCGCATCGTTTTCTTCCAGCTCCTTCAACAGGGCGGGAAGAGACTCGGGCTCGTGGCTCAGGTCTGCGTCCATGCATACCAAGGTGTCAACGCGTTGGGCGACATCCCGAAATCCGTGAACAACTGCAGAGCTCAGGCCACGTTCATTCTTGCGGACAATCAACCGTACCTTTCTCCCGGCGGCAGCCATCGCCTCCACCGCTTCCACTGTGCCATCTTGACTGTTGTCATCAACAATGACGACTTCGTAGCGCCATGGGTGCGCACTTAGTGTGCTTTCAATCCGCTTGAGGAGGAGAGGGAGGTTCTCTGCCTCACGATAAGTGGGAACGACAATCGCAATCTCTTTAAGACGGGACACTCTAGTTTGCCGGGGTGCTGAGCCGGTATTTGTATTAGGGGAAGAAGCGGCGCCTCGATCTGCTGAGTCAAGGTCGGATCGCGGAGGGGTCTCTGCAGCAAATGGCATATGCTCTGGATGGCTGGACAAGGCTGGATGATTTGAAGTCTAGATGACGAGGGGCATTCCTGTTGCCCAATAAACCATCAGGAAACCGTTGATAAGTGCAAGGCTCGCCAAGGTAATCGCGAAAGCAGTCGGTTTGCCGCGAAGTATCATGGCAATCGAAATATAAAGAGGAAAGACAACCAGAAGAAAGCGCGGCATCGAGTAGAATGGGTTGTGGGGGTGACCGTTCACAAGCGCCGGTAGGACCAGAACCATCGAGGTGATGTAAAGCAGGTATTGCTTCTTCAGCAACAAAACATGGATCACCGAGAGCCCCAGTAAAGAGTAGAGAGCGAGATAGCGGGTGTGGATCCCTCCATGGAACGGGCCTATGACGAGCTCGTGCAGGTAAAAGCCCATTTCCCGGCCCCAGGCCCCAGCCACGGTCATAAAGGCCAGCGGGTCGCCCACTACGTAGTTCAGATGAAGCATAAAGGCAAGCAACCCCAGCGGGTAAATGGCGAGGCTAGCAAGCGCCACGAGCGACTCCCGGCTAATACGGCCCTTCAATAGTTCTGGGTAGGCCTGCAGGATCAGGAAGAATACGGGAATTGCGGCGGTAAGACCATTGATGCGAGTCGCTGAAAGCACGGCCCCAAATAGTCCCGCGATGATCCAGCGTCGATTCAGCGAGGCCAGCAAAACGCCTGCGATCAAGAAGAGAAAGAGAGACTCCGTATAGAAACTGGAATATATGAAAGAGTTTGGAAAAAAACATCCAAGCAGGACCGTGCCTCGCGCAACCTCCGTGTTCTCCAATAGCCGCTGACAGATAAGGTAGATCATCCAAAAGGCCAAAATCGCCAGAGCATTGGCCAGCACCAGGCCGGGAACATACAGATTATTGCCGAAGAAAGGCTTGAATATCCACCGCACCATCATGGGAAAGGCTGGAAAGAACGCATAGTTGCGAGTAACCAGCTCTCCATTCTCATCGAAGGGTGGTTCATTCATGTAGCCCCACTGCGCTATGCCAATATACCAGCCCGCATCCCAGGGGCCCCACATGTCTAGAACCGGGGAATCAACGTGAGACCATGGAAATGCGTCCTCACTCATCCGATCAAGCATCTGCTCGTGAGAGATGTACCCAACCATCAGCAAAAGGACGCGAGAAAGAAGGAAGACTCCCGTTATCCAAAGGAACGGGCGCACAAGCTTTGGTCGTATCCTCTGGGTGCTTGGGGCAGATCCTGCTTTGGCGGTAGAGACCGGAGTCGATTCAACTTCCATTTGCGACCGGTATGCTGTTGATGCCTTCTTGAGGCAAGCGCCGAGTGACTCGACCGGTTGTCGACCATTATTATGATCTTCCCTTAATTATCCAGCTTCGTACGCAAGTTGCAACGCTGCTGATGTTCAGCCGCCGCGCGTGGCGTAGTCGGACAAGGTGAGGAGAAAGAGGATTG
>CAYSHY010000123.1:0-2802 GCA_964430955.1 uncultured Puniceicoccaceae bacterium
TCTCCGTGAGAGGCATTCTTAGCTCTGGATTTCTGGGTGTCTTAAATTCTGGGCACTATTCCACTTTTCTTCCCTCCGTGTTCTCCGTGCCTCCGTGAGAGACATTCTGGGCTCTGGGAATTCTGGGTTCTGGGATGTCTGGATCTCTGGGCACTATTCTAGTTTTCTTCCCTCCGTGCTCCCAGTGCCTCTGTGAGAAACACCTTCTGGGAATTCTGGGTTCCGGGATTTCCGCTTTGCGTGGGATGCGTGAACTCTTTTGATTACGCGCGGTGACTAGTGCTGAGACAACTTCCAGACCGCTTGCTCTTCGGGAAAAGGTAGTGCTTGCGGGTGTGATTACCACTCTCTTCTGGGCCGTGTGGGGTCTGGGTGGGATCAAGGTATCGCTGCAGTATGTCACTGCCGGGTTGTCGGTGCTGACGTTCCTGCTGATGTTTGTGCCGATGGGTCGCAGCGAGGCCTTTCGCGGCAGCGCGCACGGCAACTGGCGGCGCCTGCTGCGCTTCCCTATCTTCTGGCTCGGGCTGTTCTTTTTTGGCTATATTGCCCTGCAGGCCTTCAACGCCCGTTTCTATATCCACAACGTGGGCAAGGGCTACGTACTCGAGCAGCTCCCATATATCGAGTGGCTGCCCACCAGCATCATGGCCTCGATGGACCGCATGAACCCGTGGCGCATGGTGCTGCTCCTCTTTCCTGCATGGCTCCTGGGCTGCACGGTCTGGGCAGGGCTGCCCCGACGGCGGGCCATGCGCCCCCTACTCTGGTTCTTCGCGCTCAATGGGTTTGTGTGGACCGTTACCGGCATGCTGCTCCGCGTGCTCGCCGGCAGGGAGATGATGCTGGGCTTCTTTCACCTGCCCGGCTACTACCAGCTCTTCGGCACCATGCTGAACCCCAACCACGCCGCAGCCTTCATCAATATGTGCATGGCTGCGCAGATCGGGCTCTTCCTGCACCTCAACGGACGCAACTCGCACAACTTCCTCAAAGGCGGCCCCCACCTCATCCTTCTCCCCATGGTCCCTGTGATGGCCATGGCGCAGCTGCAAATCGCCTCCCGCGCTGGCATGGCCCTCTGCGCCGTCATCCTGCTCATCCTGGTCGTCCTCGGCTTCTTACAGCTCATAAAGATCGCCCAGCGCGGCGGCCACGGCGTTTACGTAGGCGCAGGCGCCCTCTTTATCATGGCCACGATTGCCGGTCTGGCCTTCCGAGCCTCCATCAACGTCCCTCAGCTGCAGCGCGAGGTCGAAAGCCTTCGCCAGGTCTTCAATTCTGACGATGTCGACATGCGCGTCGTGCTCAACCGGGCAACGATGGATATGATCCGCGAGCGCCTGCTCTACGGCTGGGGCGCCGGCTCCTACCGCTACTACATACCCACCTTCCAGCAACACTACCCCGAGCTAATGCTGCAAACCCGTAGAGGGACGGAACGTCCCTGGATCTACGCACACAACGACTACCTGCAATACCCCGCCGAGCTCGGCCTTCTGGGCGTCGCCCCCATCGTGCTCGGCCTGCTATACCTGCTCGTCCAGGTTCTGCGAAACATCCGCCGGCTGGATTTCGGGATGATCGCCCTGCTATTGGGCCTGATCGTCGTGGCCTCTCACGCTTGGGTTGATTTCCTGTTCTTCGGACCGGTTTTGATTCCGGTGTTTGGGGTGCTAGTACTTAGCCCACTAGTCATTCTACGGAGTGCTAGGAAGTGATGAAGCACCCTTTGCCTCATCTTTTAGTCGAACCTCACTTTTTATGCGAATTCTTTATCTTCATCAGTACTTTACCACACCTCAAGGCAGCGGAGGAATTCGTAGTTATGCCTTCGCCAAAAGGTGGGTGGAGAAAGATCACTCTGTGAAAGTGATCTGCTCCATGGCCTTCGACTCTACTCTTAAAGATCGTGCCGATCGTCCTATCGATGGCATTGATGTTGAAATATTGGGTGGCCAATATGCTCCCACAATGGGCTTTTATAGGCGTCTATTGTCTTTTATCTTATTTTCGCTCTTCGCGTGTGTAAAGACAATAAAGTATCGACGACAATACGATATTTGTATCGCCACAAGCACCCCTCTTTCAATAGCACTTCCAGCTCTCGTTTGGAAACTCTTTTCGCGCAAGCCATTTATCTTCGAGGTACGTGATGTTTGGCCCGATGCCGCCATTGATGCCGGGCTCCTGAGAAATCCGATTCTTATTAAAGTCGCTCAGCTATTGGAGCGTACCGCATATAAGCAGTCCGCACAGATCATCGCATTATCTGACGGCATGAAAGCAAGAATCGTTAGCAAAGGAGTTAATGATCGGAAAATTGCGATGATACCAAACTCATGCGATCTTGATCTATTCCGTCCATTTGCAGACAAGAAAGCACTTCGAAATTCTCTAGGCCTTCCTAATGACAAATTCATCGTAGTATATAGTGGCGCGATAAATTTAGCCAATGACATCGACTTTATTTGCAAGGTCTTACTGGAATTAAAAAATTCTTCTGGCATACACTTTTTATTTATCGGAGAAGGAAATCGATTTCACCTTTTAAAAGAGCACATAAGAGCCAATTCGATCAACAATGTTCAACTTCTTGGCAAGATAGATAAGCAATCTGTTCCTCCTTACTTAGCGGCGGCAGATATTGGAATGGTAACCTTCATAAACGAGCCTGCTTATTACGATAATTCACCGAACAAGTTTTTTGATTATATATCATCCGGGATCCCGGCCATTTTTAATCGCACCACATGGTTGTCAAGTGCTGCATTACCCCCCCCTCAACCTTTAATTGTGATT
>CAYSHY010000124.1:0-2667 GCA_964430955.1 uncultured Puniceicoccaceae bacterium
GGGCAATTGACGCTGTAGCAACCGGTTAACGCCTGCAGGCGCAACTCGTGCCAACCGGGTGTAGTGGGTTTAATTCGGGATCTCCACCCCATCGGTCGCCATTGCCCAGGCTTCCCTGAGCGCAAAGAGAATCTGGGCGGCCTCATGGAAAGCCTGCCGTTCCTCGACCGCGTTCTCGCAAAAGCGGAAGAGACGCATCAGGCCCATTGCGATATCCGGATTCTGGTCAAAACAAAGGGCGCCCCTCAGGACTGCAAGAGCCTTCATCAGCCGTGGGGCGTCGCCCTCGTTGGCGGCAGTCACGGCAATATCGTACGTGAGCAGCAACCGCTCGATGCGCGACATCGCGCTGAGCTGATTGATCCGGTAGTGCCGGAGTATGTGCTGCTGGATGTTGCCCATTTTCGTATTAGAAGGTGGACAGCACAGTCGGGCTGATGTCGCCCTGGGCCTGGAGCGAACCGCCAATCGTATTGAACAGGCTCTGAGCAGTGAAGAGGAACTGATTTTGTGCGTCCGCGAAGGTATCTATGGGCGAAGCGCCGTCCATGGCCGAAGCGATCAAGCTGGAAACAGACTGCGCCAGGGTGGCGGCACTGGCGGCATTACCAATCTGCTGCGCCTGCTGTACAATCTGGTGCCGGGCTATAATCTCGTCCTGCGCCATCTGGACGGTTGCAATCTGATCATCAATCGTTTTCAGCGATTGCTCGAGTCGCTTTGAGAATGCCCTGTAGTCGAATGTCTCGCTTGGCTTATCCTGCGCAACGTAGTTTAGGTAAACGCTGTAGTCGCGCTTGTTTGAGGTAAAGTCCTCGCCGTTGAGCTCAATCTTTATTCCTACGCCAGTGTCGATACTCTGCTTGCCTTCCTTGGTAAGGTCGATTCCGCGTTTGATTGAAACCAAGGTCCCTCTCGGATCGTAGAGCCACAAGGATGAGCGCTCACCGTCATACTTGACCTTCAGATCGTAGAGACCTGTCTTCATTGGCATGACGCCTTCACCAACCCCTGCGATGCTGGCGCCGACATTCAGCTTCCCGGTTGACCCTTTGATGGTTCCGCCACGGGCTATTTCAACGGTGCTTTGGCGTTGGGGAATAGCCCGTTCATCGCCAATTAGCTCCTGCTCATAGTTGCGCTCGTATTTGAGGACGGCGTAAAGCGTAGTCGGGCCCAGCAGTTCGTGGTCATATTTGTCTCCCCCCAAGGGCGTTCGGAAAAGAGTCTTCTCAAAGGCAAGTTGCACCCCTACGCCCATGTCCACCAGCTCCTTTCCGGTCCCGGAGAGGTCAACGCCTTCCTTCTTTTGGATGACAGTGCCATCCATGCGTTGCAGTTCCACGATTGAATCTGCGCCCGCGTAGGAAACCTTGACGCGATACTCGCCGTCATCGAGCTCCGCCTTTCCTTTTGCAGGACTGATTGCCCGCGCATGGCTGATGTCCAGTCCAGTCAGGCCGCTGGTGGTATTACGCATGATGGACATCATGTCGTAGCTTACGTCTGCCCAGGCCCCCTCCCGTCTGCGGGTAAGACCGAGCGAGTCCTCGCCCACAGTCGAGAGATTGTCCAACGACATGCGCAGCTTGCTGACGCCAGTGCTGAGCTCGAAGCGGCGGCCATCGAGCAAGGGGCGGCCATCGAGCTGGAAGTCTCTCACAATGATGTCGATCCCGGCGGCAAGGGATCGAAGCTGCCCGAAGATTTCATCGCGGCGTTCATCTGTAAGTCGCGCAGCCTTCATCCCTTGCTGGGCGAAGTTGTGCATGAGCTGCAGGTTGCCTCGCAGCGTTTCCAGATTCTTTGTGAGGTTCTTGAGAAGACCGAGGCTTTGTTGGGCCGAGCTTGTGATAAATGGACGCGACCGGTTGCCGCCCGCAGTGGCAGCTGCTTCTGAGCGGCTTACTGCAAAGGCGTCAAAGGAGTTATACTCGGCGATCTGATTGCGTGTTAGCCGGGGAATATCCATGGTGCGCCACTGCGGTATATCGACTCGGGAGAATTCGGCTGAAGCAGAACGTGTTGTGAAGTACTGCAACCACGTGGGAACGGAGCTTTATTGATGTTGTCCGAGGTTTTGTTATTAACAGAATCTGGAATTAGGATGCCCCTTAATGGCTCTTATAGCCAAAGAATGAAAGGTGTTATGAAACGTCAGGCTCTCTCCCTGCTGGCCGTGCCGGTAATCTTTGTGTCCGGATGCACGTCCATGAATCAAACGGAACAAGGTGTTGCTACAGGCGCTGCCACTGGTGCGGCGCTTGGCGGTATCATTGGACACCAAAGTGGCGAAACCGGCGCAGGCGCGGCATTGGGCGCGGTTGTCGGCGGTTTGCTCGGCGGCGTTGTTGGCAGTAACCAGCAGGCCAAGAGCGAGCGTATGGCTGCTGAGCAGCAGCAACGTATAGAGCTTGCGAGAATTGAGCGGGAGCGCGCTGCAGCACAGGCAGAAGCAGACCGCCAGCGTCGCATCGCCAGTGGCATGAGTGTTTCAGATCGCGAGGTTTTTGAAGCAGAGCAAGCCGCGAAGGAGGCCGAGGCGCGAGTGCGTCAGCTGGAGGCTGAACGCGCCGCCGCTCTTGCTCGCCAGCAGAAGCTGGAGGAGCTGGAGCAGCGCAGGCTTGAGGCCGAACGCCGCTTGGCCGAGCTGCAGGGCATGACTCC
>CAYSHY010000125.1:0-2595 GCA_964430955.1 uncultured Puniceicoccaceae bacterium
GGTGCAGACAATCAAATCGATCATGCGAGGACCATGGGGCTCAAAGAAGCGCACGTACTCCGTCTGGTATGAGCCGCTGACGGAACAGGACGATATCGATCGCGCGATTCACTGGGTGATGGGCTTACCCGATGTTTTCCTAAACACATGTGGCGACCTGACTCTCCTTCCAAAGGTGCTCGATGCCGCAAGCCGGTTTCACACCCGTCCCAGCGAATGTGAGATGGAGGAAATGCTGGAGAATGAAAACATGACACAGCTGTTCAACTAAAGGACAGACGCAGGGAATTACTTTCCACAAGGCGTCCCCCACATCCCGCGAGCCGCACAAACTCGATCACCGCTCGCAGGGGAGGCGTACATAAAAATGCCGCCAGGGCTCAAGCGCTGGCGGCATATGCAAATTTTAGATCCTGAGGGATTACTTGCGCTTGCGCCGGCGGATGCCTGCAAGGGCGAGCGCTCCAAACCCGAGACCGAGGGCATAGGTAGACGGCTCTGGAACGACTGTCGTGTTGATCAGGATCGAGTCTGTCAGATCCGATCCAAAGGACGAGCTCACCAAGGTTGCGGAATATGTTCCGATGAATGGGACCTTCAGGTGGCTGCCAATTGGCCCCACGACGTTACCAGATCCAGACAATGTGATCGAGCTCCCGGGGTTAATTGAAATCGCAGTGGGAAAGTCGATCCAGAAGATTGTGTCGTAAAGCGCACCATACTCCAAGTTGTCTGAAACCGTTTGGCCGAACCCTGACAGGTTATAACTGGTGTCGTCGACGGTGAGGGTAAATCCAATGGGATCATAGCTTACTCCCGAGAAAGAAGTATCCAGGGGATAGAGATCGTACACACGGAGCTGCACCGAACTGGCTGAGTAACTGGCGGTTGCAGTGAAGGTCAGGTTCTGCAACTGCATGGCTTCGACAAATTCGTCGGCTTCGACGTAGTTAATGTTTTGCCCCTGAGCCAAACTGGCGAAGACCAGTGAGGCAGAAGCGGCTATGCGAGTGATAGCTTTTAGCATATTTCGATAATTGGAGCCTTTTTTTCGGAATTCTTTTGCGCCGCTAAAGACCCGCTTTTGGATTTTTTTAACAAAATCCCGCACCGCCAATCCGCCCGCACCGCCAATGACCCCCAGATTCGACACCTTCGAGGACCTCACTGACATCGCGGGAGCCACGACAGAACGAGAAATCCGATCGCTCGTTCGCGGCTTGCGGAGGCCGTTAGATCACATAGTGTTAGAGGATGCGCATCGGCCTACTCCTTCTTTCTTTTTTGTTAACTGCCATGCTTCGGGCGGGAGAGCCCACCGGTAACCCAGAGGTTGTGACGGGTATGTCCGGCCTGGTTGCTTTCTGGGACTTCAAGGAACCCCCTGGAAGTAATCGCGAGTCCAGGGGCGGCGCCCAAGCGCATTCGCTCGAGGAAGTGAATGGGCCAATTGCGAGGGCCAGCGAGGGGCCCTATTCCGGTTACTCTGCCGAACTCGACGGATCGCAATATCTGCGCATTCCATATGCAGAGACAGGCGATCTCAATATTTGTGGACCCAAGGCCCAGGTGAGCATGTTTGCTGTGGTTCGGATCGTGAATCTGAATAAGAGCCGGACGATCGCTGGCATGTGGAGCGAGGGTAAGGGGCGCCACGACGACACGGGCTCGCGCCAATACGCCCTGTTGATGCACATGCCCACCTACGGCGGAAACCGGCAACTGACGCCCCACATATCCAGCGAAGGGGGCGTGACCGTCAGGGCCGATGGCAGTAAGCTGCCGTGGTGTGGGGATTATGCGGCAACCACTGAGGAAGTCCCTGAAGAAGAATGGTGCACGCTCGCATTCACCTACGACGGCGAATACATAAAAGCCTATATCAATGGTCGTTTTGAGGAACGAAAACTGGATCCAGTGAAGGACCGGCGGGACGATCCGTACTACACGCAGGAAGGTCCGGATGGGGGCGACCGTGGAATGAACCCCTACTACCATGGGCGGGGCATTTTCTGCTACGATGCCGAAAAACATGCTGAGTCGAAGCCCGACGGCGGCTCAGACTTTACTGTCGGCGCGCGTTACGCTGTTGGTTCGATGCTCAAGGAAGCAACAATTGGCCGCTTCGGTGGCCTCGCCGTTTTCAACAGGGCGTTGAGTGACGATGAGATCCGGCGCCTTCATGAATCGGCAAACATTGATGCTCTGAACGCAGTAGGGGAGTAGGCGACAAGCAGTGGGCGCAAAAAGGCCCGCTACACGTGTAGCAGGCCTTTTGAAAGCGATCTACATTGCCCTCCGTCCTCAATCGCCTATGAGGGTGGGTTCGTCAGTTTTCTTGATCGGGGCCTTCTTGATTGGCGCTCTGGTGGAGACGGGGTGGGGCGCCACGCGGTTGCCCTTTGAGCCACGGCCTTTGATCATAAGTGAGCCGATATCGAAGGGGATCTCCTTCTTGCGGGCGCGACAGTCCGGGTGCAGGCGCACGGTCACGGTTTCCTCTGGATCGTGCTCGTCGTGAGCCTTGAAGTAGATGATCTTGCCGCCCTCGGGGATGAGTGGGTATTCGCGCTCCAGAATGTAGCTCTCGGTGCG
>CAYSHY010000126.1:0-2533 GCA_964430955.1 uncultured Puniceicoccaceae bacterium
CGCCGAGGCTTACACAGGAGACAAGGGTGAGAATACGTGGGCAGCGTAAGGAGAGCATGCCTTACTTTGACGCCAAACACATACATTTTCAAGCCCTGGATCATAACAATTAATCATAGTTAATGAGTTAGGCGGAGACAGTTGATTGGGAGTCTCCGCTGAGCTCACTTATGACTGCGTGAGTTGGAATACCTTGGAGTGAGGGAAGCGCCCCACACTCGAAACCGCTTGCTCATTAGCAGCTGAGAACCTAGTTCTGACTGCGCCGGGCAGCCCTTGGCGTGCGTGCAGGCAAAGCGTTTATGATGAGTCAGAAACTGAGGCTTCTGGTGGCGCCATTGGCGCTTTTGCTGGGGGTTGCCCATCCTGGAACCGCCGCCGCCACTATTCAGGTGGAAACGTTGGTGAAGTCGGAAGCGATGTGGGACGGCACATCGTTACCCGATTTCACGGATGAGGAAACAGAGGTCACCGTTCTCAGAATCACGATTGCGCCGAAGGCTACCCTACCCTTGCACAAGCACCCATTAATCAACGCGGGGTATCTGGTATCGGGTGAGCTTGATGTGCACTCGCAGGAAGGGCCAGAGCTCCATCTCAAAGCAGGCGAGGCGTTGGTGGAGCTTGTGGACAAGTATCACTACGGCGTGAATCCCGGGGATGAACCTGCAGTGATCGTGGTGTTCTATGTCGGCCCTGCGGGAACGCCGCTCTCGGTTCCGCCGCCTCGAGAGAATGATAGTGATTGAGGCGGATGGACACGTTTGGCGGGTAATTTTGGCATCCGGAGGGCACTGATTGTTGAGGACTTGATGACCCTGCGGGTGGTGTCGCCAAAGGAAACCACAGCAGACGTCACAATTCAGCCTCCGACCCGCCTCTGATCCCATGCCACGGCTCGTCACCCTAAAAAGGAGAGCCATTGAACTGCCAGGCGCACGTCTCATAAAGCTGAAGCAAGCTTCAGCACTCCTATTTCGAAACCATTCCAAATCCTCATATGGGCATTGAGAAGAGCGCCGAAGACCTGGTTGTGACCCCCCGGCAAATCGGGGTCGTGGGCGAGATGACGGCCAATCCGCGATCAACAGGCCTGTCATCAAATTATCATTGAAATGCGTTGGGGGGACTCTCGGCCCTGACAACCAGGACCGCATCCGGCGGAGCAACATTATCGAGTTTCTGATGGGACATGTTTTATCGTAAACCCTCGGGATTACTTGGCAGACCTTTCCTGCTGTGTTAGGCGAGGTCACAACAAGCTGATCATGAAAATAGCCTATCCTTTCCCCGGGGATTTCAAGTGGGGCTGTGCGACAGCCTCTTTCCAGGTTGAAGGCGCAGCCTCTGAAGACGGACGCGGCGACAGCATTTGGGATGTCTTTTGCCGACAGCCAGGGAGGGTTTTGAGCGATCACACGGGCGACGTAGCTGTCGATCAATACCATCGGTATCCCGAAGACGTGGCCCTGATGAAGGAACTAGGGCTGCACATGTATCGCTTCTCGTGTTCCTGGCCGCGTGTTTTTCCCGACGGAGAAGGGACGCTAAATGAGCGCGGCGCCGCTTACTACGATCGACTGGTGGATGAGCTTTTGGCTAATGACATAGAGCCTTGGATGACATTCTTCCATTGGGATCTGCCGCAGGCCCTGGAGGAGAAATATGGCGGCTGGCGCTCAAAGGAGACGTCGAAGCGATTCGCTGATTACGTAGGCGCGATGACCGCGCGGCTGTCGGATAGAGTGAAGCATTTCTTCACGATCAACGAGTTCGTTTGTTTCACGGATCTTGGCTATGGCCGCGGTGAAGTTTTCGACGCCTTTGCGCCGGGACTGAAGCTACCCCGCAAGGAACTAAACCAGGTGCGGCACAACGCCCTCTACGCACACGGTCTGGGCGTTCAGGCCATACGCGCAAATGCTCGGCAAGCCGTCTCAGTGGGCCTTGCGGAGAACGCCAGCGTCACGGTTCCCCTGATTGAGACCGAAGAGAACGTGAAGGCGGCCAGAACCGCATTCCGGATTGTTAACCAACAGTTCCTGACGACAGTGATGGAGGGCGCCTACCCCGAGACCTATGTTAAGCAGGAAGGGGAGTTCATGCCGGAATATGACGCAGAGGAGATGAAGTCCATCGGCTCCAAACTGGATTTCGTCGGCCTCAACATGTATTCCGGGCAATATGTCGTGTCGGACTCAAGCGCGCCCCATGGCTTCCGGACCATACCCAAATCCAACTCCCACCCCACCCTGACAATGCCGTGGCTACACATGGAGCCCCGCATTACCTACTGGGGGCCGCGCCTGCTCAAGGAAATCTGGAACGTGGACGACGTCTATATCACCGAGAACGGGTGCGCCGCCGACGACCGTCCTTCCGTGACCGATGGAGAAATCTACGACACGGACCGCATCATGTACCTGCGCAACCACTTCATCCAGGCGCAGCGGGCTGTCACAGAAGAATGGCCGCTCAAGGGCTACTTCGTCTGGAGCCTGCTGGACAACTTCGAGTGGGCCCACGGCTATGA
>CAYSHY010000127.1:0-2502 GCA_964430955.1 uncultured Puniceicoccaceae bacterium
GCTCATGCGTCCTTCATCCGATAACCTACGCCTCTGACTGTCTCGATCAGCGCAGCATATGGACCGAGCTTCTCCCGCAGCCTCCTTACGTGAGTGTCAATTGTCCGGGTGGTGGTATCAGTGTCGTAGTTCCAGACATTCACCAGCAGATTATCCCGCGTCTGCACCCGCCCCCTTCGCTCCATCAGCAACCTGAGTAACTTGAACTCCGTCGGAGTCAGATCAACAGGCTGTCCATCAACTTCCACCCTATGAAGTTCCGGAGCGAGACGAATCCCACCCACCACAATGAGGGTCGCGTCCCCATTCTTCTCTCCGGCCGTCCCGCGACGCTTCAAAAGCAAACCCGCACGCAGGATCAACTCTTTGATATCAAATGGCTTCGGAAGATAGTCATCCGCACCGATTTCAAGTCCCTGTATCCTGTCCGTTGCTTCCCCCCTCGCAGTCAGGAACATGATTGGCCGATCTCCTAAGCGTTTGTCCGCCCGAATCATGCGACAAATTTGCAGCCCATCCAGATCATTCATCATGATATCCAGGATAAAGAGATCTGGATCGAACTCGTGAGCGACGCCCATGATAAGCAGCGGATCATTGATTGCCTGCACATCATAGCCTTCCCTGCGCAGGCGATGCGTCACCAACTCTGTTACGTCCGCTTCATCGTCAACGACCAGAACCTTTCTTCGCTGTGATTTTGACATGAACTTTACTTGGAAGCTTCCGTCAATAAAGCCGCTAAACCAATATGGAGCAACGGCAAAAGCTTTACCAAATTGGTGATCAGGCCCGTTGCGCAGCAAGACTTACCATCAACAAGCTGATATCTGCTGGATTAACACCACTTATGCGAGAGGCCTGTCCAAGCGTCAATGGTCGCAGTTCGTTAAGTTTCTGCGCACTTTCCTTCCTGAGTCCTCGCACGGCATCGAAACTGAAGTCGGCCGGGATCTTGATCTTCTCAATATGAGCCATCTTGGCCACTTGTTTCCCTTCACGCTCCAGATAGCCGCGGTAGCGAATCCTGTATAACACCTCGTCCTTGATCGCTTTTGAGAGGCTCATAAAATCTGCAGGCAAGAGATCCTCTCCCCCACCCTTTCGCAATAGATCACCTACCGCACCGCCTGAGGCCTTCAGCTTCTCCAGGCGAATTACCCAATCATTTACTTCCGCGATCTTTCGCTTCACCCGCTCAATCCGGTCTGACGGCATCAAACCCAGTCGCTCGGCATGTTGACCAAGCCGAAGCTCGGCGCTGGCGTGATTCAAAGACAACCGATACTCGGCACGGCTGGTGAACATTCTATACGGCTCATTCGTTCCCTTGGTAACAAGGTCATCAATGAGCACCCCGAGATACGCTTCATGCCGCCCCAGCACCAGTGGGGCTTCGCCGCGGATCTTGAGAACGGCATTAACGCCAGCAAGCAACCCTTGTCCAGCTGCCTCTTCGTAACCGCTCGTTCCATTGATCTGTCCCGCAAAAAAAAGATTCTCTACCTTTCGCGACTCCAGCGACGGAAAGAGCTGCGTAGGTTGTGCGAAGTCATACTCGACGGCATATGCTGGCCGAAGCATGCGAGCGTTCTCCAAGCCAGGAATGGTTCGTAGCATTTCCACCTGAACTTCGAATGGAAGGCTCGTAGACAGGCCGTTTACGTACCATTCGTCTGTGTTCCGCCCCTCAGGCTCTAAAAACAACCGATGACGCTCTTTGTCAGCGAACTTTACATACTTATCCTCAATGCTGGGACAGTAGCGCGGGCCCACGCCTGTGATCTCACCGCCATAAAGCGCAGAGCAATGGAGATTCGTTCGGACCACCTCCGCCGTTGCGTCGCTTGTATATGTAATCCAGCAAGACACCTGTTCCACCCCGGGCATCCAGCCCGCCTTACGTTCCGGCAAGCCATGTTCCACGTGGAACAACATGCGTTCTGCTGCTGAATAATCCGGCGAGTGTTCCACGTGGAACATATCACTCAACCCGCGCGTATCATAGAATCCAAACAAAGTCGGAGTCCGGTCTCCCGGCTGTTCCTCTAGCGATGAAAAATCGATGCTCCTGCCGAGCAACCGGCAAGGCGTCCCTGTCTTCAATCGCTCAAGCTCAATTCCTGCCTCCAAAAAGCTGTTCGACAGAGTCTGCGCACTAAAGTCGCCCGCACGGCCGCCTTCACTCTTGCTCCGGCCCACGTGCATTAAGGCGCGGAGAAAGGTTCCTGTTGTCACGACGACAGTTTTTCCAAAAAACTCTACCCCGAGCTGTGTCCTTACGCCTTCAACGCGACCTTTTTCAAAGACCAAACCTGTGACAACGGCTTGAAAGAGGTCCAGGTTTGCCTGAAGCTCCAACACGTGCTTCATGCGAAACTGGTAGGCCTTCTTGTCAGCCTGCGCTCGCGGCGCCTGCACAGCCGGGCCTTTCGACTCGTTCAACAAGCGGAACTGGATTGCCGTGACATCCGTATTCACTGCCATCTCGCCACCGAGCGC
>CAYSHY010000128.1:0-2494 GCA_964430955.1 uncultured Puniceicoccaceae bacterium
CAGCGTAGAGGTTCATACCCCCAGCTTCGCCGAGCGGATCCCTGGATATGAAGCGGCCCATCTGAGCGTCGTACATCCGCCATCCGTAATCATACGTAAGCGTCCGGTGCAGTGCCTCATCGACAGTCTCCATTAGTGACTATCGATAGTACAAACTGATGGATACTCATAGCCTCGCTAGTGACTAGCTGGGGGCATCTGTTACCGGCGTCGGTTGCCAGTTGGCGGGGGTGAGGGCGCTGAGGTCGTCCTGGTTACTCATCTGAGGCAGTCGGGCGAGGACGTCCCGGAGGTAGGCGTGCGGGTCCTTTTTGTGGCGCTGGCAGCTGACGACGATCGAGTAGATGATGGCGCTGCGCTGGCCTGCGTCTGGATCGCCGATGAAGAGCCAGTTCTTCTTTCCCAGCGCTGAGGGGCGAATCGCGTTCTCGATGAGGTTGTTGTCGATGCGGGTCTGCCCGAACATGCAGTGAGTCACCAATGGGCTCCACAGGTTAAGAAGGTAACTGCAGGCCTTCCCCAGGTTGGACCTGGGAAGGGAGCGTTCGCGCAGCTTCATGACTGCCTTCTTGAGCAGGCTCAAGGTCCATCCCATATCCCGGGTTCGCAAGTGCGCGCGCTGGACTGGATCGGCAATGGCTTCTTCATCCCACTGCCGCTCCATTTGGTAAAGGTGGCCAATCAGGCGCAGGATAAAGCCAGCCTGCACGGGGGCCTCGTGCAATGCTTCAAAGAAGCCGCGCCGGGCATGGGCCCAGCAGCCTACTGGCACGATTTGCGGATTTGCGCGTGCGTAGCTTGAGTAGGCTTCATAGGCATCGCTTTGAAGGATGCCGGCAAAGCCATCGAGCAGACTGGTCAGTTCGCCGTGTCTTCGGGATAATCGCCAGTCGAACACCACGTCGCTGCCGGGCCGCCCGATCACCCATAGCCAGCCTTGACTGGTTTTGCCCTTTTTAGCATCCGGGTCGTGGCACTTTACCGGCGTTTCATCAGCCTGGAGGTAATCGCCTTCAAGGAGCCCCCTGCGCATCTGCTTGTATATGGGCTCCAACCACTGCGAGGCCACCTCCACCCAATCGCACATCGTTTTGCGCGAGATACGCGCTCCCCAGCGCTCGCTCATTTTCTCCTGGCGGTGCAGTGGCAGGTGGTCCACGTACTTCGACAAGACAATCCATGCCACCAGGCCCGCCGAGGCGTAGCCGCCATCGACCACTCGCTTAGGAGCGGGCGCCACCACGGGAGGGCGCTCGCGATCGATGCGGTGCCGGTATTTGGGCCGCTCTATCCTGCGCTTGAACATCCGCGGCGGGTGGACATCGACCTCAAAAGTCTCTTCCTGCCCGATACGCTCGTAGGCGCCGGGATCAGCCAGCACTTCCTCGGGCTCCACCGTTACGATTTCGTCCACAGGTAAGTGGGCAAAGTGTTCAGCCGGAACCTGCTTTACCGCGGGTTTGGGAACTCGCCGCTGATAAGCCATCTGCTGCGTTTGCTCCTCTTCCTTCCTTGTCAGCTCCTCGAGCTGAAGCAGCGCCTGAGCGCGATCAAGCTTCTCGCTCTTGCCCCCTCCAAAAACCTGCTTCTTGAGCCACTCTATCTGCGCCCTCAGCGCCGCAATCTCGCTGCGAAGCTGTTGGTTTTCCCGGTAAAGCACCTCTTGGGGCGGCATGTTCTTATCCTGACATGCCTAACGGTGTTGTACAAGCCTTTTTATCGCTCGTACCATGCTTTTTTGCACCCATTCTTCAGGTCAATTCCGCTCAACAGGAGCGTGAGGGCCTCCGGCAATAGCACCACCTTGTTGCCCGTTGTCCCGCGGGGCCAACTGAAGCGGCCCTTCTCCAAGCGCTTGGCAAAAACCCATACTCCGTTGCCATCCCAATAGAGGATCTTCAGGCGGTTGCGGTCCTTGTTGGCGAACACAAACAAGGCCCCGCTGAAGGGATCTTCGCCCAGTTGCTGCTGTGCTACGCTCCAGAGCCCGTTGAACTGCTTTCGCATGTCAACCGGTTGCGTCGCAAGGAAGATGCGCGTGTTTGCAGAGAGGGTTAGCATCGCTACTGCGCTCAACGCGCCAACAGCCGCACCAGTTCGGCAACATCGCGAGGATCCGCACCTCGAACGACAAGCCCCGATGGCAGCACCGCCTCAAGAGCGCCAGTTGACGGCCGCTGCGCAAAGCTACTCCCAGGCAAGCCAACCTGCACTTCCTGGAAGAGCGCATCGCCGCAGGTTGGCTCATCCACTTGCTCCCTACGACGCCCGTGGAGCCAACTGATGAATGTGTAGTAGTTGAGGCCCTCTTGCTTCGCGAATGCCCGCTGCGTCAGCCCGCTGCGATCAAACTCCTCAAGGTACCGCTGTCGCTCAACACGGCCAATCCGCCGCCGACCACGCGTGTCACGGCGAGAATCATCCTCCATCAGTGTGCTCTCTTGGATCTCCACCCCCACATCCTATCAGATCCTCCGGCCCAGCGGTAGGAGGT
>CAYSHY010000129.1:0-2459 GCA_964430955.1 uncultured Puniceicoccaceae bacterium
TACATCTGGCGGTCGCGGTGGTGTTGTTTGTGCCTGTGGCGCTGATCCACGACCGCTCAAGAGCGCTCGTGCGAGCAAGAACACGCAGACTAAAGCGAGAATCACCAATAGCGTCCAACCAAGCGGCGCCAGATTGAATTGCCCGCCAACTTCGTTTGAGGTTCTCTTCCCTCCCTTGGGTAGGAACTTTCCGAACAGCTTTTTCAGCCACTCATTGACGTGGTTGAAAAAGTCCGCAGTTGCGTTGAGTTTGTACAAATCGGAATCGCCTTCCCTCCACGACAGTTCTGGGCGCTCGAAAGCCTTCTCGATTGCATGCTGTAACTCGACTTCGTCTATTTGGGATGCAGAAGCCTGATTTTCGCTGGCGGTTGTTTGATGGGCTGCGGTCGCCAGGCAAAGACCGACGATCGCCAGTAGCGCAGTCGTGCCGCGGAACCGCCGCAGCATTACCAGGATATCTTCCCCGCTTTTCTGGCTCTTGTTCTGGAATGTTCGCAGGACGGCTACGGCAGTGATTAGCGGCGAAAGGAGGAGCCACGCAACGACAAACGCAATGATTGTCGTGTCTCCGTTCAACAGGCGGTCGCCAAGCCGCGCAAACTCGCTCTGAACGCCGAATGTTCCTTGGAGGAATGATGGCAGGAACATAAGAAGAATGAGCAAATTTACGGACAGCACGAACCACGCAATGCAGAGATAGGCAAGGATGCCGCCCATTTGGCCGGGGGCTTCCCTAGAGGCCTTGCGCAACTGATCAAAGCTACCTGCTTCTCCGCCATGAAGCGCCATTACCAGTTGAGTCTGAAAAAAGGCTGTTGTCCACGGAAGCGTTACAGTTGCGAGTAGCGAGACAAGTTGGACTGGAACATAGAGCCCCTGCCAGAACATGATGCGGGCGATAGCTCCGATCCGTTCCCCGACGCGCTGCCGTTCATGCGGCAGGCCCGTTGCCAGTTCCCAGAGCACCAGGGAGTGTCGGGCCTGGCAGTAGCGCATCCAGAAATACAGGACTGTAAGCTCCCCGGCCATGACAGCAAGCTGTTGCCCGGCTACCGGACTGCGACTCATCACAAACCAGAAGTAAATAAAAAGTAGCGCAAAGGGGCCGCCGCCGAGCAGCGGAAGAAATAGAGCCGCCGGGCCTGCTTCCTTGAGCAAGTGCACGCCCTCTTCAATCAATTCAATGGCAGGCGCATCGGTTGCAATTCTTGTCGCTCCGCGGTTCTTGCTCATGACCCCAGCCAGTTGCTGTAGAAGATGGTAGGCGTCTTCAGAAGCAGTCGCCCCAGTGCGTAGAAGGCGGTCCACATCGCCAGGAACCCGAACCCGGCGCATACCACCAATCTTGCCCCGTCAATAATCGCCAAGCCACCATGTTTTGTCGGTTTCCCGCCGAGCTTTTCGATGCAGGCGCCGCATGTAAGGCGACCTTCGTAAGGGATCACGCACTCTCGACAGAAATCGCGACCGCAAGATCCGCAACGCGCAGCTGCTTCCCTTCCCGGGTGATTTCGGCATTGCTGACGAATGATCGCCATAGCTCCTAGTCACTCTCGATTGTTGACGACATCCGGGGCAGTGGAGGGGGCTCCGGCGCTTCTCGGGGAAGCGGCGGGGGCAAGGTTGGCGACCGCACGGATTTTGCTGCGGCCCGGACCTCCTCATCCGTAGGTGCTCTCTCCCCCAACTCCTCGTATATCTTTTCCTGCAGGAACCGATGCAGTTTCCGGAAGCGACGAACCCGGCTTACGTTACCTAGGGAGACTTGCTGCACTGCCGTGACCAATGCTGCCTTGCAGGTCTTTCCTCTTGCGATGTCATAGATCGCGAGCGGTAGAAAAATTGTCAGGAGAATTATCCCCCAAACGATGGGGCCGGTCGCTGGTTCGTAAATGCCTGTAAGCAGCAGCAGGAGCCCGATAAAGCACAGGATGAGCAAGCAGATAGCAGTTACCACCACGCGTTCAGTCTCTCGCATGACAAGGGTCTGGATGTCTGCGTATCGGATGCGTCGATATCGCTCCGAGTAGATACCGGAGATGATCAACAGGTGGTCCTTTCCGGCATGAATATACTTCCGGGAAAATAGGGACGGACCCAGAATCTTCCTATACTCCTCAGACATCTTTCAACGTTCCGGTGAAAAGGAAAAAGAACATGACGCCTATTGCCAGCATCTCGACCATCGCTATTCCCAGCGCTGCGTAGATCCTTATCCGGCTTCGCGGTATCAGCCTTTTCCGGGGATTGTTCCACTTCCAGATGGCGAGAATCGCGGCCGCAGGCGCCGAAAAGGGAACGAAGTAGTAGAAAAACGGCGCAATAAACGGGATCAGCGCGAGATGGAGCGCGATTGTGTCCCAATTTGTCCATTCACGACGCCACCGTGAATCCTGATCCTTATTGGCGAGCTGATCAAGACACGGAAGGCAGACCGGGTTGCCCTCGGGTGAATC
>CAYSHY010000130.1:0-2020 GCA_964430955.1 uncultured Puniceicoccaceae bacterium
GAGCACGAGCCTTCTAAGCTTGGGGTCGCAGGTTCGAATCCTGCCGGGCGCGCCACCTTCTTCTGATCCTATTCCTTGGGAAGGTAACGGCTGCCCTCAGGCATTCTGCCGAGATGAGATGTAGTTCGACGCTGCCTCAGTTCCCGGGGGCAGGATCTCAACGGTGCCTCTTTCTTTGAATAGTTCAATCTTTCGCTCCGCGTGCAGCCTCTTAAGAATCTTGAGAAAATACGGTTTGTTTTTGTAATCGCACCAAGTCAGAAGGTCATCTACCCGAACCGGCCCTGGGCTTGATGCTGTGAGTAACAGTATCTGCCCCCTTAAGGGAATTTTGGGATCCAAGACGCGCTTCATTTGGCCATTCTGCCATATAAGCGGTATGCGCCGTTCGGCTAAGCTATCAACGATTGCCTGAGCTTCTTCCGTCGAGAGCTGATGAAAGACGCGGACTAGCTCGGCCATGATCCAATTACACATGGACATGACTACAGTCGCGTCCATGTGGTTGGGGTCGACATCTCCACCTACGTGTCCTACACCACGGTTGTTGCGGACTTCATAAAGAGCAGGGAGCATCCGCGGTATTAGGATTTGAAAGCTCCTCGGAACCGTGCTGTTACCCTCAAGCTTACGACATGCCGAGACAAAGTCCTGTGGCTTTCTGGGTTTGTCTGCATAAGTTCCTTTGCCGAAACCATCGAGTATTGTGTAAACAATTTCACAGAAGCGCCCTCCGCTTAGTTCAGAGGGAGCCCACCTATGTTCAGCATAGTTTTTTGCTATTTCACGATATTCGTTAAGCAGGGGAGTACGAAGGCCGCTTGGGACGGCCGAGAGGGCGCTTGCAGCATTCATTTGTCGTATCCAAGCGCCTTTAAGCCATGCGGCGTGATGAAAAAGCCGTCTTTGGTTTTCTCACAATAGCCCTTAGCCACGTTCTTATTTAGACAATCGGCTGGGTTTCCGAGTCGCTTTTGTTGATTGTCAGAAAGCGCCTTGCTGACGGCAGCAGTCGTCAAAGTCTGTACGCCGCGCCGTCGGAGCCAATCTGCCGTGGCGAGGAACCTTTGCGTTTGGTTGGACTCGCCCCCTTTGGTTCTAATGTGACTCGCGAGCGGTTCAGTGAAATCTGCTGAATCAGAAGTGCCGCTGCCAGCCGCTGATGCCGCTGCATTGTTACCATTAAGGCTCGGGGCGTGTAGTTCACTTAACTTAGGAGCGGCCTCTAGAATCTTGTCGAGCTGTTTTCCCACCCAATCTTCCTGTCCCTCGCCGGAAAATGTAAGCGTACCAAATGAGAACTCGATTTTGGCGGTCATAGCGCTTCCCCCACGTGTTAGTCCCATAGCAATTTTATTGGATCAAACGGTACAACTCTAGGCTGATGTTTCAGCGTGCATGGGATCCGCTCGCCGCTATTGCGGCAGGTCCTTGCTTAAGTGTTGGATATAGACAATGTAGGCAATGGTCCAGATGCAATAACTCGCCGCTGCCTACGCCTCAGATTGTTTGGTACTTGGGTTGGGATCCTAGGTGAAAGCCAGCGTATTCTAGCCGATTTGGCCAATTAACATGCATGGAATTGCATGCACTTAGAAGTGCAGCAAGGCACTTCTAAGCCTGGGGTCACAGGTTCGAGTTCTGCCGGGCGCGCCAATTCCTACCTGCCCGTACCGGACACATAGATGACGGCCTATCCCGGGGACATGGGTCACCGTTTCGGGCCGAGTGGGTTCTCAACCGGCTTAAACCTGCATACTTCGTCCTCGAAGTAGCCGAGATCGTAGTGCATGAAGCTGACGAGCCAGAGATGGTCGTCGGCCCGCTTGATGCTGACTGTTTGGCCGGCGAGTCCCGCCTGCGGTTGATCTTCCGTTGGTTGGCCGATGCGCCCGCATACGGTCATGGTGTCCGCTTCGTCGTCGAAAGGATAGTGGAATTCCGGAAGCCGCACAGGGGCGCGTCGAGGGCACGTAGTGCTCGGTCGAGCAGCGTATGGCGAGCGCCTCGCGGCTTCATC
>CAYSHY010000130.1:2030-2298 GCA_964430955.1 uncultured Puniceicoccaceae bacterium
CACGGTGGCGACACGAAGCGCCATGCGGCATGGTAACGGGTTACTGATTGGTTGCGCGGCGCTGATTGTGGATCTCTGACCGAATCGTTGATGCTCGGGCTCGATCGTCGCTCTCTTGGGCCTTCTCCGTCGGGCAGGGATATCGTCCCGCCGCATCGCCGCCGGTTGTCGGGCGCGGCATTCTTCTGCATACTGAATTCCGAATTCAAATGATCCGAATTCAAATGACCGGTGCGCGATGCAACCGATCCTGAGCCGGCCGGCGCTG
>CAYSHY010000131.1:0-1803 GCA_964430955.1 uncultured Puniceicoccaceae bacterium
GTTCACGTCTTTGGGGCGTAATCGCTACCAGAAAGGCATCAATACCGCTGAGGAGACGAGGGTTCGCTTATGGAATGCTGTTTCAACCTACTACAAGGAGCTAAAATCTGACTCTCCGCCTACAGATAAGGCGATGGCTCATTATTGGACTGCTGTAGAGCAACGCTTGGAGGTACTGCTTCAGGCAGTTAGAGCGGCCGGAACTGGAGAAGCCGATGTGGGATTGGACGAGTGGAAGAGCATTGTCCAACGGGCTGCTCGCGATGCTTATGCATTTGTCTGCCCCACCCAGACACCCCGTCAACTAAAAGCTTTTGCGTCTGGTTTTCGCGTTCTCGCGCGCACCAGGAAATCTGAACAATCCAAGAGAAACGCAGCATGAACTTCGATAGCCAATCCGTATCCGAATATCCTCTTCTCAACTCACTTCAGAATCTATTGAAGGATGGGGGAAGCCTCGCCCAACTCAGACGATATTGGAGTCCGGGAACACGGTCCTATGCATATCCCGTTTTGGGACGACTCAAGGTACTGGGGCGCGAGAGGCTGCCAGATGCGGTAACCGCAGCTCTGTTTGCCGAGCACGCGGTAATGAGTGGAGGAGAGAACCCCCATAGTCAAAAAGGTCTTCGGATCGGCGCCGCGGCGCTCTTAATAGCAGGAGGCAGTGACAAGGCCGATGCCTTTAATGCAGGAGAACGCCATTTTCGTCGCCTTATAGCCTCTGACGAGGACTCACTGGAGGATGTCTCCACCCAACTGCGACGACTAATTATCCGACTGGCGCGGTCAAAGAAGCCACTTCCTCTGGACTATACTCGCCTTCTGTGGGATTTGCGCAAATGGCTGCGAAGCGCAAACGAGGTAAAGCTAACGTGGGCCAGAGATTTTTGGCAGGCGCCCGAAGCAAAACCCGACGACGCATTTTCTTACCAAGATAGAGATCGATTATGAGCTTGCTTACAAAAGCCGGTTGATCGACTCCTACGCATGGCATCAACGGTCCTGGGAAGCTTTTCCGGGCCGGGATGGAGAGCGTCGTGACTTCCTGACGCGGTTGGACGAGATTGAAGGTGGATTCAGGTTTTTGATCCTATCGCCAAGACAGCCAGTTCGGCCCATTTGGTGTCCCGAGAAGAGCTGGTTTTCCAAGGCCATTCCAGAGTCCTTTCTGCAATACAAGTCATATGAGTTCTCAGTCCTTGTGAATCCAACGAGGAAGGTTCGTTCAGCAAAGGATGGCAAACTCCTCAAGAATAGTCGCCGCGTTCCATTGGCAACCCGTGAGCAGCAGGTCGACTGGTTCCAAAGAAAGGGGCAGCAGCATGGATTTGAGCCAGACGAACGACTTTTGCGGATAGTTCAACGTCCCCGGCAGATATTCAACAAGTCAGGATCTCTCGGGACACACTCTGTGGTTGAATTTGCGGGCATTCTGCGGGTGACAGAAAAAGATGCTTTTACCCGCGCAATCTTCGAAGGGATCGGGCCGGCAAAGGCCTTCGGCTTGGGCATGTTATGCCTCTTACCCATTCAATAAACTTTAATCATCGATCATCAAATGAAGCATATTGAACTGCATATTCTCCAATCATTCCCGGTCTCCTGTCTCAATCGCGATGACGTGGGATCTCCGAAAGCAGCCACCTTTGGGGGTGCGCCTCGCGCAAGAGTATCCAGCCAGTGCTTGAAACGGGCCGCCCGTATGTTGGCCCGTGAGCTTTCTCCGCACTTCAGTGGGCTGCGCACGCGATATATCAAGCAACCGTTTCTGAAGGAGTTACTTGCTGCGGGTTTGGACCA
>CAYSHY010000132.1:0-1514 GCA_964430955.1 uncultured Puniceicoccaceae bacterium
ACGTACATCGAGCATGCTGGCTTCATCAACGACAAGCATGTCACACTCCAGGGGGCTGGATTCGTCAGAGAGAAATCCCCCATCCTGTGGATCGAATTTCAGCAAGCGATGCACGGTGCTTGCAACCATTCCTGTGCTGCCCGAAAGCCTCTGAGCGGCGCGACCGGTTGGAGATGCAAGGAGTATCCGTGCCTTCTTGGCCCGTAGAATATCCGTGACGGCCTTAAGAATTGATGTTTTCCCCGTTCCCGGTCCCCCAGTCAAAACGGTGAACTTCTGTTTGAGAGCTGTCTCAACAGCGCGGGCTTGTTCTGCTGAAAAGGCAAAGCCTGCCCTCTCCTGCGCCCAACTAACAGCGGCATCAACTCGGATCTTTGGGAGACCCGAGTTGGCATGCTGGATTCTCATAATTGAGTCTGCAATTGCCTGCTCCGCCCTGGCGGCATAGGGCAACTGCAGATTTGATGGTGGACCGACAAACGCCCGGTCGGAAATGAGCTTATCGAGGCGCTCTTGCGCAGCACCCCTGGACACCTGCAACAGCTGCTCAGCCTCTCTCAAGAGATCGTCGGTGGAAGCGGCAGTATTGCCAGCGACCTCAAGGCTCTGCATTACATACATGAGCCCAGCATCGATTCTTCGTGCGCCGTCACTGGCCAATCCCAGGTTCAAGGCAATTTGATCTGCGGTCTTGAACCCGATGCCATCGATCTCACGCGCCAGACGGTAGGGATCACTTTTCAGGAGCCCAATCGCCTCTGATCCGTATTGGCGAACGATACGCATACACTGGCGGATCCCAATCCCGTAGGTCTGCAGAAACATCATAACCTCGCGCAATGATTTCTGCTCATCCCATGCCGTCTTGATTCTCGTAGCACGCTGCGCTCCGATGCCAGAGACTTCACGCAAGCGCCCGGAGTCCTCATCAAGCACCCGAAGCGTTTCCACGCCAAAGCGATCAACGATCCTCTCAGCGTAGGTCTTGCCAATTCCCGGAACCAACCCACTTCCCAGAAACTTCCTGATACCATGCAAGGTTGCAGGAAGACGAACCTCGAAACCGTCTACAGAAAACTGCCTGCCATAGGTTTTGTGTGTTACCCACCGTCCTCGGGCTCTCAGAGTTTCTCCACATTGGACGTTCGGCAAGCGCCCCTGAATGATCACAGTACCGAAGCCATCTCCTTGTAACTCAGCAACAGTAAAGCTGGTTTGCTCGTTTGCGTAGAGAATTCGCTCAACGACTCCTTCTATGACTTCCAGCGTCTCGCGCGGCGCCTGTGCCCGAGATTCATGCATTTGGTAGATGACTAAAGGAAATGCATTCGATTGCACAGGGCAATTTTCCCCCGTCTTCCCACACTTTCTGAGATATATCATATCCAACGCTTGACTCGACGGTCCGCGCCCTGAATATATGGCCCCTTCCTGACTACCGCGGGCGTAGTTTAATGGTAGAACCGTAGCCTTCCAAGCTACTGGCGAGGGTTCGATTCCCTCCGCCCGCACCA